>WBUN01000066.1 GCA_008933705.1 Hyphomicrobiaceae bacterium | reverse complement strand
GCTTCAACAAATTGAAGCACTTTCGACGCCTCGCCACGCGCTACGACCGCCGAGCCTGCCACTTCCTCGCCTTTCTCTGCCTCGCTGGAGCCATGCTATGGATGCGCTGAATGTCGATTCAGCCTAGCCCCGACGAGCCAGCTCCGCATCTGGCCGGCAGGTCAACGGTGCCGTTGCGCTCCGGTTTCGTCACATAAATGTTGGTGGATAACATCGCGCGCCAAGCATCCATGCGTGCAGCCTTCCTGGCGGTCGATGGGGAACCTCACGCCGCCTGGCAGCGTTTACGCTTTCAGCGATGGGCGCTTGGACAGGCAGCAAAGGCCGCGGAGTGAGGGTAATGCAGCAGTTCTAGCAAATGCTGCTCGTCCTCGTCATCGGCGGCGTCATTCGGGCGCTGTACAAAGTCGCCAAGGAATATTGGGAGGCAGGAGAGAGAATACTTGGGGCCTTCGCGGCCTTGCTCGGCGTTCTCGTGAGGCCGCTCCCGAGCGTGTTGTTGGCAGGGAAGGCTCCCGGGTGCTCAGCAACGTTGACCTCTCATCGGCAAGACTTCCTTCGTTGTTGCAGGTAGGCTCACGGTGACGCATCACCGCAACATGCACACAGGGAGGATTTGTCATGGCTCGATGTGAGGTTTGCGGAAATGACTATGACAAGGCTTTCAATGTCACACAGCTCGGTCGGACGATGACATTCGACAGCTTCGAGTGCGCCATTCAAGCAATGGCGCCGCGATGCGCACACTGCGATTGCCGGATCATCGGGCACGGAATCGAGGCCCAGGGCAGGATGTACTGCTGTGCGCATTGCGCCAAGCATTCAGGTGCCACGGGCGTGAGCGATCGCGCAGCATAGGACGACATTGGCGACCAACGGATTGCCAGGTCACCGCCACGGTGTGGGCGTGCGTTATCCGTCATGCAGGACAATGGGGGCGACGGGTGCCCAGATTGCAGGTGCCGTAGCGAGGCAGAGCAGGCCGATGACGGTCCATGCCCTCACATCATCCTTCTCCGGATGCTTCCAGTGGCTGCAGTTTCTCACGACGTTGCCCGATCAGCCTGCCAGCGGACAACCCGTCGGTCCCACGCCGGTTCCCTGTTCTCCTCCCCGCATTCATTTTGTCCGGGTTTCGCCTCGACGGGCGGGGGCGATTGGAACTCCCATGCCGGTTGTGCATTGATCTGTCGTAGCCCGCGCAGCAGGACGAGACCCATATGCCCCTGCCCGCAACCGTAAGTCTCGCCATACTTCTGGCATTTGGCGCCGCACTTCCCGGCGGAGGTGGGTTGGCCAATATCGGCGTGCTGACGTGCAGCACCTCCGAAGGCGGCACCACGCATTCAGAAGATGACTTTTCGCAGGGGGCACGTGGAGCACGAAGCGTTCTGAGCATGTTGTGCACCTTCAGGCCTGTGGGCAGCGGTCCCGAAGAATCCTACGTAGGGACCGTTCAGGTTGTCGGAACCAACGCTGGGCGTTTCGAAAGGGCCACGATCATCCTGCAGGTCAATAGTATGGTACCTATCCCCTTCCATCCCGGCCTGCTGGAGCAAGGCTATTCGGTGGAAAGGGCCCTCAAGCTGTCCCGGTGGACACCGCTCACGGGCGAAACAAAGAAGGCGATCATGCTTCAGCCAATCGCCGAGAGGGAAGGGCCAATGCGTCATAGCGAGGGCTCGGAGCCGCCCACCGCCGTCATTCTCAGCGTGACCCTGAAGCTGAGGTCTACGTCGGCTTGACCGCAAGGCTGGAAAAAGGCCTGGTCACTCTGCCGATGCAAGTCGTCGCGCAACCTGCTCGAGTTGCTTGCGTTCAGCATCCGCGCCCCCGGCGCGCCGCTACTTCGTCGTCGGCGATGGCGGTGTAGCCGGTGCAGGCGATGTTGCGGGCCGATCCTGCTGGATCCCACTTTGCCGCGAGCCTGCGGGCGTATCGCCGCGCGGGCTGAAGATGAGCAGGAGCAGCAACGCGACAAAGACTGCGGCCAAGAGTGCGGGCACGATGCCGAACTCCGACGCGCGGCTCTTCATGTCGTCTCGTGATCCGCGAACCTGATCGCCGTCTTCATGTGTCATGGATGCCTCCAGACATGGATGCCTCCAGAATGGCATCTGGCCTTGTGCTCGGCAAACGCGTGGAGGCGTGGGTCAGTTCCCATTCTGTGCCAGAAGGGGAATGCCCAGGGGCGGGCCTCGCCTCCTCGTGATGGAGCTTCGCTGGGACAACGCTCGCCCCGTGGCTGGCCGACACCCCAGGCCGCTGTTGCGACATCGGTCCGCCGACGTCTCGCTGGACGGCAGCGTGTCCGCGGTGGGCGGAAGCGATTGCGGTGGGACGGGCTGCCGATACGCGCCTTGGAAGCGCGGTGCGTCCAATCCGCCCTCGCCGTGTTCCGCCAGTAAGCTACGTGGTTGAAAGCATTGGTCGGAGCGGGGAGATTCGAACTCCCGACCCCTTGCTCCCGAAGCAAGTGCGCTACCAGGCTGCGCTACGCTCCGCCCGACCTCGGCTCGCCACAGACGGGCCGCAAGAAGATACTCTCGTCGGCCATGGCGGCCGATGCGAAGGCCTTATAGCTGCGGGGCGGGCGGGCCGCAAGCGCGACTGGCGTCCCGCCCGGCATCACACGTGTTGACCGCCATTGATGTGCAACTCCGCACCGTTCACATAGCTCGACTGCTCGGTGCAGAGGAAGTAGATGGCCTTGGCCACCTCCTCGGGTTCTCCGAGGCGCTTCATGGGGATCTGCTCGTGCACGATCTTGTCGGTGCCGGGCGACAGGATGGCCGTGTCGATCTCGCCTGGAGAGATGGCGTTGACGCGGATGCCGCGTGGACCGAAATCATGCGCCATCTCCCGGGTAAGGGCCGCAAGGGCCGACTTCGAGGTGGCGTAGGCGGCGCCCGCAAACGGATGCACTCGGCTGCCGGCGATGGACGTGACGTTGACCACCGCGCCCTTGGCGCGCTCGAGTTCATCGATCAGGCCGCGGGCGAGCAGGATCGGAGCGAAGAAATTCACCTGGAACACGTGCTGCCAGTCCTCGAGCGTGGTCTCGATGGTGCCCAGACGAGCGCCGCCTTCGCCCTTCGGCGAGATGCCGGCGTTGTTGACGAGCGCATTGAGGCGGCTGCCCTGCGCCTTGAGCCGCTCCCGCATCTCCGGGATGGCCTGGAGCGTGTTGGCGGCATCCGAGAGATCGACCTGGATATGGTCCTCCGGGCCCATTTCCCACGGGCAGTTCTCGGGGAAGGCGTGGCGAGAGCAGGTGATGACGCGCCACCCCGCCGAAGCAAAGCGCTTGACGGTGGCGTGGCCGATGCCGCGCGAGGCGCCCGTCAGGATCAGCGTCTTGCGCTCAGCGTTGGAGACGTGGGGCATGGCGCAAGCGTTAAACCGCTATGGGCCTGGTAGCAAGCTCAGGGATAGAGCCGGCTCTTTGTCCAGGCCTGGCCGGCTGGCGACCGGCGGAAAGCCACGCGATCGTGGAGCCTGAACGGACGGTCTGCCCAGAACTCGATCTCGATCGGAACGATGCGGAAGCCTGACCAGTAGGGAGGGCGCGGAATGTGTCCGATCGGATAGCGGGCAGTGAACGCCGCGACGGCCTTTTCCAGGGCAAAGCGGCTTTCGAGCGGCCGGGACTGCTGCGAGGCCCAGGCGCCGATGCGGCTGCCGCGGGGCCGGGTTGCGAAGTAGGCATCCGCCTCCTCCGGAGTGACGGGCAGCACCTGCCCACGAACCCGTACCTGCCGGCGCAGCGACTTCCAGTGGAAGCACAAGGCAGCCTTGCCCTGGGCCAGCAGCTCCTTGCCCTTTGGGCTTTCGAGGTTGGTATAGAAGACAAACCCTCGCGGTTCGGTCTCCGGCCCATCCAGCCCCTTGAGCAGCACCATCCGGATATTGGGCAGGCCCTCCGTATCGACGGTTGCAAGCGCCATCGCATTCGGGTCGTTCGGCTCGTACGCCTTGGCCTCCTCGAACCACGCCTCGAACAGGGCAAAGGGCTCGCTTGCCTCGGCAAAATCGCCAGCCTGGGGACCGGTGTAGTAGTCGGATTTGGGTTCTTCGGCCATTTCTCGGTTCTCGTCGCGCGCCTTGCGCCTTTTTACGCCACCTTAACCGTGTGCGCGCAAACTCATAACACGGTGTTTCCGCATGTCGCAGATCGAGCTTGTGAGTGACGGGTCATGCGTTTGCCATTCGGTATCGGGTCCTTGGCGCTCAGCGTTGCCTGGTCAGTGGTGTTCGCTCTGATTTCGCCAGCCGATCCTGCGACGGCGCAGCAGAACAAGCCGGCCGAGCCGCCGCCTTGCACCTGCCCTGCCCCGAGCGACTCCCTCCAGAACCGGCCCCGTCCCAAGTTCGCCGAGCTCAAGGCTGAGCTCGATGAGAACGATGAAATTGCTGCCCTTGAGGCCATACGAGTTGCGCTCACGGAAGTGGGCGACGGATCGACCTACGTCTGGCGTCGCCGGCACGGCCGGCTGAACGGCATAGTCCGGCCGACATCGTCCTTCAAGGACGGCGCCGGCAGGGTCTGCAGGCACATCGTCTTCATCGTCACGGCTGGTGCCCACACCGGCAAGATCGAGGGTGTGGCCTGCCGCCTGCCTGACGGCCGCTGGGAACTGGACGGCTAGGCCGTCTGGGAACTCGCCCCGCCTCTGTCTCCGGGACCACGTGACCGAGGTGCCCTCAGAATGAGCTGTTTGGGCCATTGAGGAATTCGACCTCCTCTCGCGTCGATGGCCGGCCGAGGACGGCGTTGCGATGCGGGAAGCGCCCGAACCGGTCGATGATGGCCTTGTGCGCTTGCGCATACTTGAGCAGCTCGGGATCTTCCAGCGCGGCGAACAGTGCGACGGAGCGTGCTTGAGCGGCGGCGTCTTCGCAATGCTCGAAGGGGAGGTACAGGAATAATCGCTCGTTCTTGTTGAGCGTAGCGTCGAGTTTCGCATCGATCGCGGCCTGAGCCAGGGCGATCGCCTTGGCGTCGGTCGCGAACGCCCGGGGCGTTCCCCGAAACATGTTGCGCGGGAACTGATCAAGCGCGATCACGGCGGCAACTGTTGCCTGCCCGTCCAGCATCAGATCGCTAATGTGGGCTCCGGCTGCGTACTCGTGGTGGCCGAGGAAGCGCACGCGGATCGTGTCGTCCAGTGCGGCGTCCTTCCGAAACCACTGCTCGCTTCGCAACTCCTCGAACCAGAATCGATGGATATCGGCGGCCCATTCATTGCAGCGATCGCGCGGCATGGGTATCCCTTTCGACGAAGGCTCCTTGCGCAGTGGCGTTTGTGTGCGCGCGTCGATGCAAGTGATTGATGCCCCACCGCGACATGCCGCCGCGTTTGACGGACACACACAGAACTCAAGCGTTACATATAGTGGGCGTGGAACAGAAGGACATCACGCATGCAGATCGCAAAGTTGAAGGTGTTGACGGCGGGCGTTGTGGTTGCGGTAGCCGCAGCGGGTGTTGCCGTTGCTTCGCCGGGCGTCAGGCCGAGCCGGATTGGAGCTACCCCGGATCAGCAGGCCGGACCGGTCGTCCCTGCGCAGGCGGGGGCGAAACGCTCCGCTCAAGGTGAGGGCGGGCGAAGCGCGCGGTCCGATCGGAGCGTGACCCATGTCGAGACGGACCCTGACGTGCGCGTCGAAGCGCCCCACGCCAAAGTCCAGGTGCAGAAAGATACAGGCAAAGTGCGCATCGAAGCGCCATACACGAACGTAAAGGTCGATCCCGACGCCGGCCGGGTTCGTGTGCGTGCGCCTTACGTTAATCTCGACATCAGGTGGTAGCTGCGGCGCATCGCAGGGTTGACGGCCGCAGCTCTCCGGGGCTGCGGCCTATTTCTTTGCCGGTGCCGCCGACGTCGCCGCAACCGGCTTCGCACTCGAGTCCTCGATCGTGCGCACCACGCTGGATGTCGGCCGGTCGGTACCGATGGGGCTCTTCAACTCGCCCTTTGCGGCATCGTCCCATTGAGCCAGCGTCGCGAGCGGCGTCTTGGCCTTCATGTGCACGACCTTATAGCCCTTCGCTTTCAACTCATTCAGGAGGTCACCGAGTGCCTTGGCCGTGGCCTGCTGGAAGTCGTGCATCAGAATGATGCCCTTGCCCTTCCGCTCGAGCTTGGTCATCACCGACTTCACGACGTCCTCGGGCTTGCGCATCTTGAAATCGAAGCTGTCGAGGTCATGCGAGAAGACAGCGATGTTGCGCGAGCCGAGGTAGGCGAGCTGGTCCTTCGGGTCTTGCAGGAACGGGAAACGGAAGAACGGCGAGGGAGGAGCGCCCAGAGCCAGCTTCACGGCGCTGAACCCTTTCTCGATCTCCTCGGTCGCCTTGTCGCCCTTCATCTTGCCTATGTTGGCGTGGGACCACGTGTGGCCGCCGATGGTGTGGCCGGCCGCAGCGACTTCCTTCAGAATCTCGGGGTGCCACAAGGCGTGCTTGCCAATAGGGAAGAATGTCGCCTTGGTGCAATGATGCGCGAGGGCCTCCAGCACGGCCCGAGTATTGTTCGGCCACGGACCATCGTCGAAAGTGAACACCACCTCCCTCTGCATCAGGAAGTCGTGCATCTTGTACTGCTCGAACCCGAAGCCAGGGCCGCCGCTGGTATCGATCTCGACGGTTCGCGCAATGCCCAGGGCATTCGGATTGCTGCAGGCGGCCGGCCGCGCCCCCTGCGTAACGGCTGAGTTCGCACCTGCTGCGTACACGAACAACGAAGCGATGATTGCCTTCGCTAGGCGCATGGCCGCCTCCCGGAGCGTGAATCACGATGTTAATGAATCGTGCCGATAACCTTACACTTTTCGCAAGGATCGCGTGGAATAATACGCAACATTTCACCGGGGTGTGTCGTGCCGGGCGCAGATGGAGCCGAACGAGGTTCGGCTCCTTCTTGCCGCAACGGACACAATTCCACCATGTCCCGGTGATGGCATGCCAACTCCACGCTCAAACGACCACATCGGGGCACACAGATGTTTACGCGTAGCTCTTCGGCCGAGCCCAAGGCGCTCGAGCCCATGAATGCCAATGCCAACACCGCTCTCAATGTCTCGCAGCGCCGGACCGGCGCGCCGGAAGCCGCAACCAAGTCGGTAATCGGCAATGATCTGAAGATCATCGGACAAGGCTTGAAGATCATCAGCCAGGGTACGTTGCAGGTCGACGGCGAGGTCGAAGGCGACGTCCGCGGCAGCGAGGTCATCATCGGCGAAAAGGGAAAGGTCACGGGCACCGTAGCGGCCGAGCGTGTCATTGTGCGCGGCAAGATTTCCGGCGTCATTCGCGGGCTCACCGTGGCGCTGCAGTCGTCGGCCCGGGTTGAGGGCGACATCCATCATATGTCGCTCGCCATTGAGCAGGGGGCCGAGTTCGACGGTCGCTGCCGCCGACCTTCGGATGCCTCCGAACTCAACCTGGAGCTCGAGGCGGCGCCGGGCCTGCCGCCGCGCACCAACTGACCCTATCGCAGCCGGGGCGGAAGCCTCGGTTGAAGCTAGGCGAACTGCTGATTTTTCCGAATCGCGGCTATGATAGGTTTCGCGATGCTCGTTCAACAACGGAAAGGAGGTGATCCAATGTCGAGTGGGATCTTGATATCGGCTATGACGCTGGGACTTGATCACGCCTGCTTTGGAGCAGCCTCCAGCACGGCCTGAGCAAGACCGTTAGCGGCCCAGGGACCCGCCGGTCGGGCCGGGGTAAGCTGTCATTTGCCGCCGATCTCACGGGGGCCGTCTTCGGGCGGCCCCTTTGCTTTGTCATATGCTTGTCGGACAACGCGGGTCCTGTGCTTTCCAGCCACGCTAGCCTTATCGGCGGCAACCGGAGATAATCCGTGTGGGTGGAGGAAGACGCGAGGGAAATATCATGACCGGCGCGCGTATTTTTGTTGCCGTTTGCTTTGTTTTCCTGGCTGCCTCGTTTGTGGCATCGACAGGCATCCTGATCAACGAGTTCCAGTCGATGGACTGGCTGTCGATGGTCGTCGCGCACAGTCACCTGTTCTTCTTCTTTCCCGTGTTCGGCCTGCTTGCCCTGGCTGCCTTCTACCTCCCCTCCGTGGTCTTCACCCATCTCTACTGGAACCACCTGCCGTACGGAAAGTACCGCTTTCTTGCCGGCTTGCTCGCCGTGGCGGCGATATCGTACGGCGTAGCTCAGTGGCTCGACGCCAAGCCCCGCGCGATCTGGGAAGCTTCCCCACGTGCGCTCGCGGTCGACAAGGGCGACCCGCAGGGGTGCGGAGGCGCCCGCGGCGCCTGCCGACGCGCGCCTATACTCGATACTCTGGCAAACCTGAGGGAGGCAGCCCAGCAGCGCGTCGGGCTGTCGAAGTTCGCACGCAATTGCCGTCCTGACCCGATGCTCGAGGTGCCGGACGAGATGCTGAAGGAGCGGTACTGCTTCGCCGCCAAGGCACGGCTGACTGCAGCTGCCTGCTGCGAGGCACAGACCCGCTTCTCCGATGCGGTGGCACGCTTGCAGGCCGACCCGGCTCAGCGCTCGCTGTCGGGCACACTCGACGCCATCTTCCTCCCCCTCAAGACCTTCTTCGTCCTTATCGTGATTGCGATCGGGCTGCTGCTGGCCATGTGGCGCGACAAGCTCGATCAGCACTATCTGCCCTTGATCCCCGCGATCGAGCGCGGCGTGATCATCGGCGCATTCGCCATGCTGTTCTGGCCGATCATGGACTACGGCTACCAGCAGACGGCCAATGTGCTGTTCGGGCGCTGGGGCGGGGGGCTGCAATTCCGCCTGAGCCTTGTGATCGCTCCTTGGGCCCTGCTCTTGCTGTTCTATTTCTTGCGCAGGTTGGGTAAGCAGCTGGAGATGGTGGGGCAGATTTCCGGTGTCCTGGGCGGTGCCATCGCCGTGCTGCGCTACGAGCAGGTGAACGACTGGTCCGTGCGCATCCTCGGTACCGGGAGCGAGAAGTGGATTACGGCGAGCTTGATCGGCGTCGCTGTTCTGGGGTTCATTGTGCTGCTTTGGCCGCGACGCCCCAAAGTACCCGCCGCAGCGCCGGCCGGGTGAATCAGCAGGGCCAAAGTCCTTCGAGGGCGCGCCGAGCACCGCCGATGCAGGGGTGTTCGAGGGGTCGACTTGCAACTCGACCCCGATGTCGGGCAATAGGGGCTGGGAAGTTCGGGGACATCGGATGCTCACCGCGTACGACGCTGCGGAAGGAGTGCTGGTCAAGCGGGAAGGCCTTGCCTCGGTGACCCCGAGCACGGTGTGGATCGACCTTTTCAAGCCCAGCAAGGACGAGGATCTTATCGTCGAGCAGGCGCTGGGAATATCGGTGCCGACGCGCGAGGAGATGGCCGAAATCGAAGCTTCGAGCCGGCTTTATCAAGAAGGCGGCGCGTACTGCATGACTGCCATCGTGCTGCACCAGCACGACAAGGACGGCGATGCGCTGATTTCGGCGCCGGTCACCTTCATTCTGGTCGGCGACCGCCTCATCACGGTGCGATACGCGGAGCCGCGCGCGTTCGCGATCTTCCTGTCGCGCGTGCAGAAGAAGGACGCGAGTTGCACGACGGGCACGGCGGTGCTGGTTGGCCTGCTGGAAGCCATTATCGACCGCGAGGCGGATCGCGTGGAGCGCATCCAGGGGGAGGTCGACGCGCTGTCTCAGGCCATCTTTTCCGTGAAAGGCGGGCAGCGCTCTCGAGCCGGCCGTTTCGACGTCAATATCCGATCGATCGGGCGCGAGGGGGAGCTGACCTCGAGGGCTCGCGAGAGTCTGCTGACCCTCGGCCGTCTGCTGACCTATCTCGGGCATGTCATGGGTGAGCGCGGCGATGACAAGGCTCTCAAGGCTCGCGTCAAGACGGCCAACAGGGATGTGCAGTCGCTCGCCGATCACATCGGCTATCTGTCGGCCAAGATCACATTCCTGCTCGATGCCACTCTCGGCATGATCAACAACGAGCAGAACACCATCATCAAGATCTTCTCGGTGCTGGCGGTTGCCCTGATGCCGCCGACGCTGGTCGGCACCATCTACGGCATGAATTTCAAGCACATCCCTGAGATCGAATGGCTTTGGGGCTATCCGTGGGCTTTGGGGCTGATGATCGTCTCTGCCCTTCTCCCCTGGTACTACTTCAAGCGCAAGGGCTGGCTCTGAGCTTCATGCGGCGAAGTGCCAGACAAGAGCCGCTGCCGCGCACATGCCGAGGGTCGCGACAACGCTCCGGTGGAGCGCGAACAGCAGCAGCACCGCGAGCGCGGACAGCATCAGCGCGATCCACGATACCGATCCAAGCTGCGGCATCAGCAGCCTGAATGGGCCCGCGACCTCTTCTGTCACCGTTCCGAACAGTACGTGGACGGCAAACCACACTGTCAGATTGAGGACGACGCCGACGACGGCGGCCGTCACGGACGCAAGCGCCGATTTGAGTCGAGGCTCGGCCTCGAGCCGCTCGATGAAGGGCGCGCCGGCAAAGATCCACAGAAAGCACGGCGCGAACGTCGCCCACAGGGCGACGACGGCTCCGAGCGTTCCCAGCAGCCATGGGTTGCCGCCTCCGTGCCGATGCGCGGCAAGGAAGCCGACGAACTCGGTCACCAGGATCAGCGGGCCCGGCGTCGTCTCGGCCAGACCGAGGCCGTCCAGCATCTCGCCGGGGGTCAGCCATCGATAGGCCTGCACCACATCCTGTGCCATGTAGGCCAGCACCGCGTAGGCGCCGCCGAAGGTGACGACGGCGAGCTTGGAGAAGAAATAGGCCATCTGGGAGAGCACGTGCGTGCTCCCGAACAGGGCAGCCAGCGCCCCCAGAGGAAGCAGCCATATGGCGAGCCACACCCCCGCCACTCCCGCCACGCGGCCTGGCGCCATGCCGCCGCCACGAGGTGGCGCATCGAGACGCGGGGATAATATCGCAGGCGCGCGGGCATATCCGACCAGGGCCGCCGCCAGAATGATGAGGGGGAAGGGCACGGCCAGGAAGAAGATCGCAACGAAAGCCATCGCGGCAACCACCCACTCGGCGCTGTCCTTGAGCGAGCGCCTGGCGATCCTGAGCAGCGCCTCCACGACGATGGCGAGCACGGCCGCCTTGATGCCGACGAATGCGGCCTCCGCCGCCGGCAGCTTGCCGAAGGCCGCATAGAGCACCGACAGGGCGAGAACGACAAGCGCGCCCGGGATCACGAACAGGAGCCCCGCCGTCAGCCCTCCCTTGACCCCGTGCAGCCGCCATCCCACGTACGTGGCAAGCTGCATGGCTTCGGGTCCCGGCAGCAGCATGCAGAAGTTGAGCGCGTGCAGGAAGCGGGTTTCGTCGATCCATTTCCTCTCATCGACCAGCACGCGGTGCATGAGCGCGATCTGTCCGGCCGGCCCGCCGAACGAGAGCAAGCCGATCTTTGCCCACACTTCGAGCGCCTCGGCGTAGGTCGGCGCCTGTCCGTCTTCATTGCCGACGGAGAGGTGCGCTGCATGGTCCGCCATCCCTGTTTGCTCCTCACGCCGGCGTTTTTGTCGAAGGCCAATTGTGCGTTTCCTCGGCCGCATCGCGGCACCAGCGATAGAAGGCATCGTAGAGCCCCATCGCCGCCTCCAGCTGCTCGAGGTCGTCGCGGTACATGCGGGAATAGCCGAGCGAGGCGGCCAGCAGGCCGGCCGACTGCGGCGTGAGGTCGAGTCTGGCGGTATCCGCGCCGCGCACGATCGCTGCAAGGCGCAGCAGCGGCTCGGTCTTGAGAGCGAATTCCTCGATCATGGTGTCGAACGTGCACGCCTCGCCGCGATGGCTCCAGAACACGCCGTCGATGTCGAACGGCGCTGCGCCGAACCGCTCGGCGACGGCCACGACCTCGGAGGGCGCCACGAACAGGAAGACCGCGCGCGGATCGATGAAGCGTCTGACGAGCCACGGGCAGGCAATGCGGTCGACCTTGGGCCGCGCCCGCGTCACCCAGGCGGTCCGCCCGGCCTCGTCGCGCGGCGGCATCTTGTCCGTTCGCACGAGCGGCTGGCCGGCGAGCCGCCACGCCTCGAACCCGCCTTCCAGCGTCTGGGCGGCGATGCCCTCGTGCCGCATCCAGGCGGCGGCGCCCTGGCTGAGCTTGAGGCCTCTCCGGCAGGCGAGGATGACGCTGCCGTTGCGGTACTGGCCCGCCCACGACCCAACGGCTCTGGCGTCGCGGCGATGCGCGCCCGGTATCAGGCGAGGATCGGCGGCGTAGTCCTCCTCGGAGCGCACGTCGATGATGGCGGGCGCGGTCGGCAATCCGACGAGACGGGCAAGCTGGGCTGCTGTGATTTCGGTGGTTGACGGCATGGTGCGCCCTCCCTTGGTGCGGGAAAAGGACGCGATGTTTGGGCTGCCGCCTCACGGGGCAATCGCGAATGGCCCCTTGGCACAATACCTTCCGCCAAACCGGCGGCCTGTCAAGCCCACCCTTCCCGACACGTTGCGCCGGACGATCGGCATCGGGTGGAGCAGGATCGCTTCAGATTGAATCGCACCGCCCCACGGGCAACGGTGCGTCAATCCTGCTCTCCTTCTCCAGGGCCTTTCCAGCGAAAGTGGAATTGCGAGCGCCGCACGCCAAATGTCATCCCGGAATCTGGCGCAAGCGAGATATCCGGGGCCCCGCGGCTGAAGGCACAACCGTTTCCCCCGTGGTGAGCCTGTCGAACCACGCGGCCGCAACGGTGCCTCGCAGCCGTCCTTCGACGAGCTCAGGACGGGGGTCGTGTTGCAGCCCCGGGCCCCGGCTCTGTGCGCTCGCGCGCTGCGGCCGGGATGACAACGGAAGGATCGGCGTTCCATCTCGATCGGATGGTCTTGAGCAGAGCGAGATTCACGTTCTTGAATGGAAGCGAACCGCTTCCCTCATCGACGATCTCGCTCTAGACCGGAAGCCGCACAACAGGAGGATGCGTTCATGGATCTCGGCATCAAGGGCAGGAAGGCGATCGTCTGCGCGGCGTCCAAGGGGCTCGGCAAGGGCTGTGCGACGGCGCTGGCGCGGGAAGGCGTCGATGTGACGATCTGTGCGCGCGGCGCGGATGCCCTCGGCGCCACGGCCAAGGAGCTCGGCGCGATCGGCGTCAAGGTCACGCCCGTCGTGGCCGACGTCACCACGGAGGAAGGGCGCAAGGCCTTGCTCGCCGCCTGTCCCGATCCCGACATTCTGATCAACAACGCCGGCGGGCCGCCTCCTGGCGACTTCAAGGACTTCGGTCTCGATGACTGGCGCAGGGCAGTCGAAGGCAACATGCTTGCGCCCATCGCGCTGATACGTGCAACGGTCTACGGCATGATGGACCGCGGTTTCGGCCGCATCGTCAACATCACCTCGGCATCGATCAAGAACCCGATCGCCAGCCTCGAGCTGTCGAACGGCGCACGGCTGGGCCTCACCGGCGCCGTCGCCGTGCTCGCGCGCAAGGCGGCGAAGTCGAACGTCACCATCAACGGCATCCTGCCTGGACCTTTCGATACCGACCGGCTGCGCGGCACGGCGCAGAAGATGGCCGCGGCGCGCAATGTTTCTGTTACTGTGATCGACGATGAGCGCAAGGCAGCTATTCCCGCCAAGCGCTTCGGCACCACGGAGGAATTCGGCGCGGTGGTTGCATTCTTGTGCTCGGTGCACGCGGGCTACATCACGGGACAGAACCTGCTGATCGACGGCGGCGGCTATCCCGGTCCCTTGTAAGGGCGCGCACAGCGCGCAGAATCCTGTCGCGAGCGGGAGCTTCACAGGCTCTCGCTCCTTTTTCGTCAGACATCGGATAATCATGCGACGAGAGACCGCGTCGAGGTCGCGCGGCGCATGAGGAAACTGCGACAACCTGATGAATCGGGTTCACATTTTCTGGTTGACGGACCGTTGTTGAGCTGATGTCTTCCGCCGTGCCGGAATGCGGCGTCGACTGAGTTGGCGCCTTCATCGTGGGGTTCCGGCGGTCAGCCTCGGGACGAACAGTACGCGGACTGCGAATCCACCGCTCTCACTCAACAAAAACATGAACGCAATCCGGGAACGCATCGCGCGTTGCTGAATTGTCGCTGTGCTGTCGGGGTTAATCCGGGGCTGATTTGTCATGCGCAAAGGAGAAGAGTCATGAGATCTTTCGTACTGGCGGTTGTGCTCCTGCTTGGCCTCGGTGCAGGCACATCACTTCCTGCTTCGGCTGAGATTCACCGCGATGGGCGCGACACGATCGCGCGCAGCCGGCCGATGAGCAACGATGCGGGCATCGCGTATCAGCGGATTGCTCGCGCCACCATCAACGACAGCGATGAGGACTATCGTCCAGGCCGGGTGCGCAGCACCTACGATGCCGACGACAGCGACGACAAGCCGCGCTATGTGAAGCGTCGGCACACGCGTAGCGCCAAACACTACAAGCGCAGCCATCGCGTTGCGCGCAAGCACACGAAGCGCCGCAAGGCCGCGTACGCATCGCGCAAGGCGCGCCGCAACGTCGCCCATGCGTCGCGTCGCGCACGCACGGCTGCCACGCCGAGCTGGACAAAGCGGAGCCTCAGCAATGCCGGTCCCGTCGGGTCAGGCCAGCTCGGCGTCGCGTCGTACTACTGGCAGCCGCAGCGCGTGGCTGCAGGCGGCTGGTTCAATCCGAATGCCATGACTGCCGCGCACAAGACGTTGCCGTTCGGCACGCGCGTGCGTGTGACGCACCTCGGCAACGGCCGCTCCGTGGAGGTCAAGATCAACGACCGTGGTCCCTACGTTGCGGGCCGCATCATCGACCTGTCCAAGGCGGCGGCTGGCGTGCTCGGCATGCAGTCCCAGGGCATCGCCCGCGTGCAGGTGACGGTCCTCGGCCGCTGAGTCGGGCCGGGCGACAGGTTCGCCCCGGACAAAGCTGGATAGGCATCGGGACGGCGGGCGCTTGCGCACCCGCCGTTCTTTTTTGTTCGGTTAACGCCTGCGGCAGGAATAATCATCCTGGATTTGATACACTGGCGCTGTGTAATGGTTGGAGGAGGCTTCGATGTTCGACCAATCCACAACCAGGGGCCGCATTCTCTCGGCGGCCATGGAGTGCGCGGCGGCCAAGAGCTGGGCTGACGTGACGCTGCTCGATATCGCCGGGGCTGCAAAGCTGCAGCTTGCCGAGCTCAGGGGAGAGTTCGCCGGCAAGGCGGACATGCTGGCCGCGATCCTGCGCTGCGTGGACGACGAGGTGCTCAAGCGCGCGCCCAGGCGCGCGGCCGGGCAGGATGCGCGCGACGCACTCTTCGACGTCGTCATGACGCGCTTCGATGTCCTCGCTCCTTACAAGGCGGCGCTCAAGTCGATACATGCCTCGGGCCCGGCCGATCTCGCGCTTGCCGGACCGTTCCTTTCCTCGCAGCATTGGATGCTGGAGGCGGCCGGCATCGGTACGGACGGGGGCACGGGGATGCTGCGTATCTCCGGCCTGGCATGGACCTATGCCGCCGTTTTCGCCGTGTGGCTCAAGGACGACGATCCGGGCCTCGCCCGCACCATGGCGGCGCTGGATCGCCGCCTGCGGCGGGGCGAGCGCACCATCCGCAGCGTCGAGCGCGTCGGCTCCGTGCTTCATCGCCTGGCCAATGAGGGGCCGGGCTTCATCCGCTCCGTGCTGCGCGGACGCGAGAAGCCGGATGCCGGGCCGGAAGCGGGCGCGCCGCGCTGACCCAGGGTGGGATGCAGAAGCTTGGATTCGAACGCGCCGCGCATCTCGTTTGATGATTTTCTGAAGGTCGACATCCGTGTCGGCACGATCGTCGCGGCGGAGCCGCTGGCCGGCGCCCGCAAGCCGGCAATCAGGCTGGAGATCGATTTCGGGCCCGGCCTCGGCATCAAGAAGAGCTCGGCGCAGATCACCGTCCACTACAAGCCGGAGGAGCTGGTGGGCCGACAGGTCGCTGCGGTGGTGAATTTCCCTCCGCGCCAGATCGGCAAGATGATGTCGGAGGTGCTGACGCTGGGCTTTCCGGACGACGGCGGCGAGGTGGTTCTGATCATGCCCGAGCGGCGCGTCCCCGACGGCGGCCGCCTGTACTGAGCGTGCCCTTACAACGGCACGTGCATGACCGCCCTGAGCCCGCCCATTGAGCTGACACCGAGCGTGATGTCGCCTCCGTGGCCGCGCACGATGTCGCGTGCGATCGCAAGGCCGAGCCCCGAATTGCCGGTATCCTGGTTGCGGGCATGATCGAGCCGGTAGAACGGGCGGAACACGTTGTCCCGCTCGGCCGGCGGTATGCCGGGGCCGTCGTCGTCGACCTCGATGTGCAGCCAGTCATCGTCTGCGGCTGCCCGCACGATGACGATATCGCCGAAGCGGATGGCATTGGTCACGAGATTGGTCACGGCGCGCTTGAAAGCCTGACGCTTCAGCGGAAGCACGAGAGCGTGCCTCGGTTGCCGCATGCGCACCTCGATCGGCGTGCCGGTGTATTCGGTTTCCTCCTGCACCTCGAGCAGCAGCTCGCCCACGTCGGTAGGGACCGCTTCCTCGCCGCCGTCGCCCTTGGCGAACGCCAGATAGTCCTCCAGCATGTGCTGCATTTCCTTCACGTCGTTCTGCAGCGCGGCAACTTCCGGGTTCTCGCCGAGCAAGGCCAGCTCGAGCTTGAAGCGGGTCAGAACGGTGCGCAGGTCGTGGCTGACGCCGGCCAGCATGGTCGTGCGCTGGTCGACATGATGCCTGATGCGGTCGCGCATTTCCAGGAATGCCTGCGCGGCCTGGCGCACCTCGCGCGCACCGCGCGGGCGGAAATCCGGCGGCACCGGCCGGCCTTTGCCGAAGGCGTCGGCCGCCTCGGCGAGCCGCAGGACGGGACGGATCTGATTGCGCAGGAACAGGATCGCCACGGTCAGCAGCACGACGGAGGTGCCCACCATCCACATCAGGAATATGTGCGAGTTGGACGCATAGGCCTGCCCGCGCTGCGCCACGAAGCGCAGGATGGCCTGATCGAGCTTGACGCGGATTTCGACGTGGCGCGACTGGCCGACGGTGTCGATCCAGAACGGCTTCTTCACGTTGGCGCGGATCTCGTCGGAGAGCGCGCGGTCGAGCAGGTCGAAGAAAGGCTTGGGCTGGGCGGTCGGAAGATTGCCCGACGGCATGATCTGCAGCGACAGCCCGAACCTGTTTTGCGCAACGTCGATCAGCCGGCTGTAGTCCTCGTTGAAGGCCTGGGTCTCATAGATGTCCATCACCGCGGCGATGTCGCGCGCCATGCCCTCGGACAGCCGCCGGGTGACTTGGTTCCAGTGCCGCTCCATGAAGGTGAAGGCGACCACGCTTTCCAGCAGCACGATCGGCGCGATGATGATGATCAGCGCACGCGCATAGAGTCCCTTCGGGGCCAGCTCGCCGAGCGTGGCGGCGACGCGCGACCACGTCACCTGCGGCCATGCCAGCCTGCTGACGAGCATGCGCCAAGCCTCTTGGCTTGGGATCAGCGTATGCCTGTTGAAAGCCAACGCGTGGCGTACCTCTAGTCGGTGTGGAGAATGTACCCTTTGCCGCGCACCGTCTGCAGGTAGACGGGATTGGCGGGATCCGTCTCGATCTTTCGGCGCAGTCTGTTGATCTGCACGTCGATGGCGCGTTCGCTGCCCGTGGAGTCGTCGCTGGCCAGCTCATGGCGCGCGATCGGCATGCCGGGCCGCTGCGCGAAAAGGCGCAGCAGATCGCGCTCGCGCTCGGTCAGCTTGATGCTTTCATCATGCCGCCTGAGCTCACCGCGCCCGACATGAAAGGTGAAATCCCCCATCTTTATCTCGTCGCGCGGACCGGATGGCCCCCGCCCGCGCTTCAGGATGTTCTGGAGGCGCAACAGAAGCTCGCGCGGCTCGAAAGGCTTGGCGACATAGTCGTCGACGCCGATTTCCAGGCCTTCGATGCGCTGCTCGGTCTCGGCGCGGGCCGTCAGCATGCAGATCGGGATGTTGGAGATCGTCTTGAGCTCGCGCGCGAGCTCGAGGCCGCTCTCCCCCGGCATCATCACGTCGAGGATGACCACGTCGAAGGCCAGGCCGCGCATGGATGCACGTGCGCTCGCAGCATCGGTGGCGGTCGACACGCGAAAGCCGTTCTCGAAAAGATAGCGCGCCAGCAGGTCGCGGATGCGCTGGTCATCGTCGACGACCAGAATGTGCGCGGCATTGTCGGGCAGCGGATCCATATCGTCTTCGTGGCTGGTCGGCCCGCCGTTCACTTGCGATGCGTGGCCGTTGCCTCGACCGGGCCGGGCAACAATGCTTCGACCAGCGTACGCTCCTCTTCGGTGATCATGGCGAACAGGAAGCGCGCCACGCTGGCGTCATTTCCCGGGCCGGCGGCCTCCAGGGCTTGCGCAACCCTCCGCATCTGCAGGGTGTCGAGGCGCCCCGAAAGCGCCTTGCCTTTCTCGCTCGCGTACAACAGCCGCTGCCGGCGGTCGAGCGCCCCGGCCTTCTGCACGATCCACCCTTCGTCGACGAGCTGCTTCAATACACGTGCCAGGCTCTGCTTGGTGATCTTCAAAATGTCCAGCACATCGGCGACCCGAAGGCCCGGATGGCGATTGACGAAATGCAGGACGCGGTGATGTGCGCGGCCGAGCCCGAACTCGGAGAGGACCGCGTCGGCCTCGCGGGTGAAATCGCGATAGGCGAAAAACAGCAGCTCCACGAACGTGATGAGCTGAGCGTCGGACTGAGGCGCGGCGGCCGGTCTGCCCGCCCTTTGTTCAGCCGGCGCCTGATGCCTGTTCAAGAGCTCGGAATTTATGTCAGCCATGTTGACTTATTTGGCCTCGATTGTTAGGTCTGGCAAGACATTTTACGGGTTGAGGCGCCGCGCAAGGTAGGCCTCCGGAGCGCCGAAAGAGCCCGCAAACTGGGCAAATCGCCGATCGATGACGGGGCCGCCGAGGCGTTCACAGGGGCCCCGCGATACGCTCGGCTTTCCTTCCGGGAGGATGAGACGGCATGGCCGACACAGCCCCTTACCACGACCGCGACGGCTTCATCTGGTACGACGGCAAGCTGGTGCCCTGGCGCGAGGCCAATCTGCACGTGCTGACCCATGCGCTGCACTATGCCAGCGCGGTGTTCGAGGGCGAGCGGGCCTACGGCGGGCAGATCTTCGAGCTGACCCAGCACAGCCAGCGCCTCTACGACGGCGCCAAGACGCTGGATTTCACCATTCCCTACAGCGTGGCCGAGATCGACCAGGCCTGCCGCGACGTGGTCAAGGCCAACAACCTGACCGACTGCTACGTCCGCCCCATCGCCTGGCGCGGCAGCGAGATGATGGGCGTCTCGGCGCAGACCACCAGGATTCATCTGGCGGTGGCGGCTTGGGACTGGGGCTCGTACTTCCCCATGGAGCAGCGCCTGAAGGGCCTGCGTCTGGCCATCGCCCAGTACCGCCGCCCGGATCCGGCCACCGCCCCTGCCAAGACCAAGGCGGCCGGCCTCTACATGATCTGCACCTTGGAAAAGCATCGGGCCGAGCGGATGGGGTACTCCGACGCGCTGATGTACGACTGGCGCGGCCGGGTCGCCGAGTGCACGGGCGCCAATATCTTCTTCATCAAGGACGGCAAGCTGCACACGCCGACGCCCGACTGCTTCCTCGACGGCATCACGCGCCGCACGGTGATCGGGCTCGCCAAGAAGCGCGGCCTTGAGGTGATCGAGCGCACGATCATGCCGGACGAGCTTGCCTCGTTCTCCGAGTGCTTCCTGGTGGGCACGGCGGCGGAGGTGACGCCGGTCTCGGAGATCGGCGAGTTCAAGTTCACGCCCGGCAAGATCTGCGAGACGCTGATCAACGACTACACGGCCCACGTCCAGCCCAAGAAGGTTGCGGCCGAGTAGGGCGCCTGGCCCCAAGGAGGGTCGCGGGATGCCTTCTGCCGGGAAATCCGCCATCATAAGCGCCCGGGTGTCGGCCTGGCGGGACGCCTGGCAGTCTCTCGACCCCGCGCGCATCGCGGCGCTCTACGCGCCCGACGGCATCCATGAATCGAGCAAGGTGCGCAGCGCCTTCCCCGACAACGCCGACGGCCGCCTGTCCGGGCCCGAGGCCGTCCGCCGCTATGCGGAACGTGCGGCGCGGCAATTCTCGCGTTTCGAGATCCTCCCCCTCCGCGTCATCGAGGACGGAGACTGCGCGGCTGTCGAGTACGTGCGCCGCATCAACGGGGATCCCGCGAGCGACATGCGCGTCATGGAGGTGCTCGAGTGGGCCGGCCCGTTGCTGCGGCACGTGCGCGTCTATCACTTCTGAGCCGGGACAAGACCTCGGCAGAGCGTGGCCGTAAGGGCACAGATCCCCACAGAAGCTGAACCGTTTGCGCTTCCGGGCGTTGCCCCGTGGAGGGTTCTCCGCAACACTGTACAGGGGAACTGCATCCCGGGGCTGTCCGATGCGAAGCATGCGCATTTGGCTGGTTGGGCTGTTCGCCGTCGGTGCGCTGGCCGCAGCCGGCGTCGCGCAGGCTCAGCCTGCACCCGGTGCCTCTCAGCGCGATTGCCAGACGATTCGCACCTGCAGCTACGCTCGCGGCGGCCTCTATCGCGGGTGCCTGTCCTCGTACACGTGCCGCGTCTGCCGCTTCGTGCGCTCAGCCTGCACCATCGACGGCTCGCGGCGTAACTGCCAGGCCCTCAAGTGCACCTGGGGCTGACCGCCCCTCGCTCTCCCTCCCGCGCGCTCTACCACCCTTTGAACGGCGTCTCGGGCACCGGCGTCTTTGGGGGCTTGCCCGTGGCATAGGCAACCAGATTGTCCACGACGAGCTGCCCCATGGCATTGCGGGTATGGATCGACGCCGAGCCGACATGGGGCAGCAGCACGGCATTGTCGAGCTCGAGGAAGGCCGGGTCGATCTTGGGCTCGTTCCAGAACACGTCGAGGCCGGCTGCCAGAATCCTGCGCGCCTTCAGGGCATCGATCAGGGCGGGCTCGTCGACCACGGTGCCGCGGGCGATGTTGATGAAGATGCCGTCGGGTCCAAGCGCCTCGAGCACGGCAGCGTTGATCAGGTTCTTGGTCTCCGCTCCGCCCGGGGTAGCGACGATCAGGGTGTCCACGTTGCGCGCCAGGGCGATGGGGTCCGCATGGTAGGTGTAGCTCACGTCCGGCTGCTTGTGCCGCCCGTAGTAGCTGATCGGCAGCCCGAATGCCTCGCAGCGGCGCGCGATCGCCTTGCCGATGCGGCCGAGGCCGATGATGCCGACCGAACGGTCGCGCAGCGACCCGGGCGTCAGCCGGTAGTCGCCGTCCTTGGCCCAGCGGCCCTGCCGCAGCCATTGCTCGGCCTTGTTGAGCTCGCGCGCCGTCGTCAGCAACAGGCCGAGCGTCGTATCGGCCACCTCCTCGGTGAGCACGTCGGGCGTGTTGGTGACAATCACACCTCGCCGGGCTGCCGCCGCTGCGTCGATCGAGTCGTATCCCACACCGAAGTTGCCGATGATCCTGAGCTTGGGAAAGCGCGCCATCAACGCATCGTCGGTTTTGACGCCGGTATGCCCGCCGGTGCAAATGGCGCTGATCTCCGGCGCGATCTTCTGCAGCAGGGCCTCCCGGTCAGCGGCCTCGTGCAGCCAGTGCACGGCGAAGGCCTTGGCGGCGCCTTCACCGATCAGCGGCATCATTGGACCGGTCATGAGAAGGGCGGGCTTGGACATCGGCATCTCCGGCAGGGACTTTGAGTGCCTCCTACCATCCCTGCACGCGACGGTTCAACGCCGCATTCACTCTGGCTGGCGTATGACTTGAACGATTGCCCTGCAATGCCGTTTCGTCGGACAAATGCGCAATGAGCGAGCATCTTTACGACGTCGCCATCATCGGGGGCGGGCACAACGGCCTGACCTGTGCCGCCTATCTTGCCGGAGCCGGCCTCGACGTCGTCGTGCTCGAGAAGAACGGCGTCGTCGGCGGTGCCGCCATGACCGAGGAGTTCCATCCGGGCTTTCGCAACTCCGTTGCGGCGTACACGGTCAGCCTGCTCAATCCGGTCGTGATCCGCGATCTGGAGCTTGCGCGCCACGGCCTCAGGATCGTCGAGCGGCCCGCGGCCAACTTCTGGCCGGTCGATGCGCGCCGGTATCTGCTGATGCCCTATGGGATCGCCAACCGGCAGCGGGCGATCTCGGCGTTCTCGACCAAGGACGCGGAGCGCCTGCCTGCCTACGATGCCGCGCTCGAGCGAGCCGCATCGCTGCTGCGCGAGCTTGTGCTGCAAAGGCCGCCCAATGCCGGCGGAGGAATCCTGGAGCTGATCGGCAGCGCGAGCCTCGGCAGGCGCCTGCTCGGTCTCGACCTCGAAGGCAAGCGGCTGCTGCTCGACCTCTTTACCAAGAGTGCGGCCGACTTCCTGGCGCAATGGTTCGAGAGCGAGGTGGTCAAGGGCGCCTTTGCCTTCGATGGCATCGTCGGCGCCTACGCGAGCCCATATACGCCGGGCACTGCCTACGTGCTGCTGCACCACTGCTTCGGCGAGGTGAACGGCAAGGTGGGCGTCTGGGGCCATGCGGTCGGCGGCATGGGCGCCATCACGCAGGCGATGCGGCGCACCGCCAAGGCGAGGGGGGTGCGCGTTCGCACCGAGGCTCCCGTCGTGGGCCTCATCGTCGAGGATGGCCGGGCCGCAGGCGCGCGGCTCCTCACAGGCGAGGACGTTCGTGCGCGCGCCGTGGCCGCGAACATTCCGCCCAAGCTGCTGCTGCGCGACCTCGTCCCCGACGGGGCGGTCGAGCCCGAGCTCCGCCGCCGCTTTGTCGGCCTCCAATCGGGCTCAGGCACCTTCCGCATGAACGTCGCGCTGTCCGAGCTGCCGGATTTCCTCTGCCGGCCCGGCAGGCACGCACAGGACCATCACGGTTCGGGCATCGTCATAGGTCCGACCCTCGACTATCTCGAAAGGGCCTATCTCGATGCGCGCACGCAAGGCTGGGCGCAGAAGCCGGTGGTCGAGATGCTCATCCCCTCGACGTTGGATGACACGCTGGCTCCCGCCGGCAGCCACGTGGCGAGCCTGTTCGTGCAGCACGTCGCTCCCCATCTGCCCGATGGGAAAAGCTGGGACGACGCGAAGGAGGCGTTTGCCGATCTCGTCATCGAAACGGTCAACGAGCACGCGCCCAACCTCAAGGCCGGCATTCTCGGCCGCCAGGTGCTCTCGCCGCTCGATCTCGAACGACGATTTGGCCTCGTCGACGGCGATATCTTCCACGGCCAGCTCACCCTCGACCAGCTCTTCAGCGCGCGCCCCGTCCTGGGCTTCGCCGACTACCGGATGCCGGTGGCGGGGCTGTACCTGTGCGGTTCCGGTGCCCATCCCGGCGGCGGGGTTACGGGGGTTCCGGGCCGCAATGCCGCCAGGGAGATCATCCGCGACTTGAAGGGCGGGCCTTGGCGTCGCAGGCGTTGAGAACACGTTTAAGTTGACTGCATAGGTCTCGATTTTGGCCACGAACGCCTTATATTCGGAGGGGCCGGACCAAGATGACATCTGCAACCCGAGCATACGGCCCCGAGGCGAATGTCATGAGCAGTGCACGACCCAGACCCCAGGTGATGAAGCTCACAGACCGGGCGGCTGAGCGCATCAAGGCCATTCTTGCCGAGAAGGGCGGCAACGCCGTCGGTCTGCGCATCGGCGTCAAGAAGGGCGGCTGCGCCGGCATGGAGTACACGATGGATTGGGCCGGCGAGCAGAAGCCTTTCGACGAGGTCGTGGAGTACGCCGGCGCCAGGGTGCTGATCGACCCGCAGGCCGTCATGTATCTGCTCGGGGCGGAGATGGACTACCGCACGGACAAGCTGTCTGCGCAGTTCGTATTCAGCAATCCAAACCAGGCGAGCGCGTGCGGCTGCGGAGAGTCGGTCAATCTCGTGCCGGCCGCCAAGGACAAGCTCGAAGCCCTGCAGGACTGAGCGCCGGCCGGCGTGCGGCGCTGGAGCGAGATCGTTCTTGAATGGAAGCGAACTGCTTCCCTCAAGAACGTGTGTCTCCTTCGCACTAAGGAAGTAGAGCAGGATTCACGCTTCAGCCGCACCAATGCCCGCGGGCACCGCGATTCAATCTGAAGCGATCCTGCTCTGGACGCCCTCCGATCGGGATGGAATCACCGACCCTTCCGTTGTCATGCCGGAATTTTCGCGCCAGCCAATTATCCGGCACCCAGGCTGAAAGCACAACGTTTCCCCCGTGGTGAGCTTGTCGAACCACGCGGCCGCAACGGTGCCTCACAGCCGTCCTTCGACAAGCTCGGAATGAGGGGTTGTGTTGCAGCCCTGGGGCCCGGCTCTCTGCTTCGCTCCGACCCGGATGACAGGCGTGGCGTATGAATTCCCGGTTCAACCTCAACCGGAAACTAGCCTTTGCCCGTTGCGCCTTGCCAGCGCCTGGTCGCGTGATCGTCGCTCTCGCGCGCGTCCACCCAGGCGCCGGCCCCGCCGGCGTCCTCCTCCTTCTTCCAGAAGGGGGCGCGGGTCTTCAGGTAGTCCATCAGGAACTCGGCGGCCGCAAACGCCGCATGCCGGTGCGCCGAGGCCGTGACGACCAGCACGATGTTGTCGCCCGGGCGCAGCGTGCCGACGCGATGAATGATCAGGCTTGCCTGCAGCGGCCAGCGCGTGTGCGCCTCGGCCTCGATGCGGGCAATCTCGCGCTCGGTCATGCCCGGGTAGTGCTCGAGCGTCATGCGCGAGAGCGGCTTGCCGCCGCTCTCGCCGCGCACGGTGCCGGTGAACGTGACGACGGCGCCGATGTCGGCGTGTCCCGCGGTGAGAGCCCGGACCTCCGCGCCGATGTCGAAGTCCTCGACCTGCACGCGAACGCTCATGCTATCCACCTGTCACCGGGGGGAAGAAGGCGATCTCGCGCGCGCCGGCAAGGCTGGCCGTCGCCTTGACGTGCTGCTGGTTGACGGCCACGCGAATGACCTCGGGTCGGGCGAACGCCTCGGCGTATTCCGGGCCGCGGTCCTTCAGCCAGGCGATCAGGTCCGCGCCGGTCTTCACCTCGGCCGGCAGGTCGAGATCCTCTTCGGCTTTGCCGGTCTTCTCGCGCACCCAGGCGAAATATCGGATCTTCACCGACATCGAGTTAAGCCTTCGCGTCAATCAACGCTCGATCGCCGTGCGGATCGCCGACTTCAGGTAGTCGAAGCCGGTCCAAAGCGTCAGGAGCGCTGCGACCCACAGCAGCACGAGGCCTGTCCATGTGACGCCCGGCATGATCTGGTCGCCGGCGGGTCCGGCGATCAGTACGCCGAGCGCGATCATCTGAACCGTCGTCTTCCACTTGGCGAGCTGAGTCACGTGCACCCTCACGTTGAGCTCGGCCAGGAACTCCCGCAGGCCGGACACCAGGATCTCGCGGCACAGGATGATGACGGCCGCCCAGATCTGCATCCCCTGGATGGTGTTGTCGTGGGTCAGCATCAGCAGCGTGGCGCCCACGAGCAGCTTGTCGGCGATCGGGTCGAGAACGCGCCCGAGCGTGGACTGCTGCTGCCAGACGCGGGCGAGATAGCCGTCCAGCCAGTCGGTGACGCAGGCGGCGACGTAGATGGCGAGCGCCCACCAGCGCCCCGCCGCTCCCGGAATGACGAAAAGGCAGGCAACGACGGCAGGCACGGCGATGATGCGCGCGTACGTCAGCACGTTAGGAAGACTGGTGGTCCCCGGTGTTGTGATCGCGCGCTCCATTTGGCGGACAAGAGCACTTGGGTCGGCGAGCGTCAATGGGGCACCCCGCTGCAGTTGTGCGCATGATTCCGGCCGCCTGCGCAGCCGGTCAATCGCGTCGCTCATGAAAGAAATCATAGATCGCCCGGGCCATCTGCGCGCTGATGCCCTCGACGGCCTGCAGGTCCTCGGTGCCGGCCCGTGAAACGGCCTTGGCCGAGCCGAAGTGCTTGAGCAGGGCGCGCTTGCGGCTAGGGCCTATGCCGGGGATCTCGTCGAGCGGGTTGGCACCAATGGCCTTGGTCCTCTTGGCGCGATGCGTCCCGATCGCGAATCGGTGTGCCTCGTCCCTGAGCCTTTGCACGAAGTAGAGGACCGGGTCGCGCGGCTCGAGCATCATGGGCTTGTCCCGGCCGGGAATATGGAAGTGCTCGCGGCCGGCATCGCGATCGGGGCCTTTGGCGACGCCCACCAGGGCGACGTCTTCAACGGCAAGCTCCTGCAATACCTGCCTGGCGACACCGAGCTGTCCGAGCCCTCCGTCGATCAGGACGAGATCCGGATGCTCCGGAAACTCCTCTGCGCCGTTGGCATCCTCCGTATCCTCCGCATCTGCCGCAGATGCCGTCTCATCCGCGCGTAGCGTGCCGAATGCCAGCGCATCGGCCCCTCGTTCCTGCAGCGACGGCGGCCTCGGCGGCTCGATGCGGGATCGCGTTTGCTCCCCTGCCGCCTCCAGCGGCGGTTCGTTTTCGTCGCCGGCCGAAGGCTGGGCGCCTGCCCGCGCAAGGCGCTTGAACCTGCGGGTCAGCACCTCCCGCATCAAGGCGTAGTCGTCGCCGGGCGCGAGGTCCGCCGACTTGATGTTGAACTTGCGATAGTGGCTCTTCATGAAGCCATCGGCGCCGGCGACGATCATGGCCCCCACCGCGTGCGCGCCCTGGATGTGGCTGTTGTCGAACACCTCGATGCGGCGCGGCGTCTGCGCCAGGCCAAAGCGCTCCTTCACGCCTTCGAGCAGCATCCGCTGCGACGACGTCTCCGCCAGCCGCCGCCCCAGCGCCTCCCGCGCATTCTGTTGGGCGTGCTCGACGATGCCGGTCTTGCCGCCGCGCTGGGGCACGCGGATCTCGATCTTGCGCTCCGCCTTGGTCGACAGAGCCTCGGCGAGCAGCTTCCGGCTCGGCACGTCGTGCGAGAGCAGGATCAGGCGCGGCACGGGCTTGTCGTCGTAGAACTGGGCAATGAAGCTGTCGAGGACGTCCTCCACCGGCAGCGAGCGGTCGGCACGCGGGAAGTACGGGCGGTTGCCCCAGTTCTGGCCCGAGCGGAAGAAGAACACCTGGATGCAGGTTTGTCCGGCTTCCTGATAGGCGCCGAAGACGTCGGCCTCCTCCACGCCCTCGGGGTTGATGCTCTGGTCGGCGGTCACATGCGCGAGCGCCCACAAGCGGTTGCGGTATTTCGCTGCCCGCTCGTAGTCGAGGTTCGCGGCCGCCTCCTCCATCAGCCGCTGGTACATCTGGCGCGCGTTCTGGCTTTCGCCGCGAAGGAAGCGGGTCGCCTCGTCGACGAGCGCGTTGTACTCCTCGATGGTGATCTCGCCGGTGCATGGCGCCGAGCAGCGCTTGATCTGATAGAGCAGGCAGGGGCGCGTGCGGCTCTCGAACACGGCGTCGGAGCACGAGCGCAGCAGGAACGCGCGCTCGAGCATGTTGATCGTGCGGTTGACGGCGCCGGCCGAGGCAAACGGGCCGAAGTAGTCGCCTTTGCGGCTGCGTGCGCCGCGATGCTTGAGGATTTGCGGTGCCGCATGATCCCGGGCGATCAGGATGTAGGGAAACGACTTGTCGTCTCTGAGCAGCACGTTGTAGCGCGGGCGGAAGCGCTTGATCAGGTTAGCCTCGAGCAGGAGCGCTTCCGCCTCGGTGCGGACGGTGACGAACTCCATCGCCGCCGTGCTGGCGATCATCCGCGTGATGCGGTTGGTATGCTGTCCGGAACGGGCATAGCTGGTCACCCGAGCCTTCAAGTTGCGGGCCTTGCCCACGTAGATGACGTTGCCTGCTGCATCCAGCATGCGATAGACGCCGGGCGAGCTCGGCAGCGTCTTCAGGTACCCGGTAATGACCGAGGGGCCGATCCTGGGCGCAGGGGTGCCGTCGGCAGGCGGCGCCGACACCTCCGGGCCGAGCGGTACCTCGCGCGTGTTTTTCAGTGGCATGGAGAGGGATTTAATCTTGCCGCGGTCCCAGGTCCAGGGGGCTTCCTCTTCAGCGGGCCTCTGGCGTCCCGTGAGGTCGAGAGGCGATTCCTATGATTTCGGGTGTGGTTTATGGTTCGGACGTTCCCTCGCAGCCTCGCCGCCAAGGCAGGGGAACTTCTGAACCCCCATAGGGGACACCGAGGGCGTGATGGCATACTGCCGGCACGTTCGAGACGAAGCAGAGAGATGGGAGAGCTATGAGCGACGCCGAGGGTTCCGCCGCCGTATCCATGGATCTGGGCCAGGATCATGCCGAGATACGGGATGCCGTGCGCAAGATCTGCGACCGGTTTCCCGGCACCTACTGGCACAGGCTCGATGCCGAATCCGCCTATCCCACCGAGTTCGTGGCCGCCCTCACCGAGAGCGGCTTTCTCGGCGTGCTGATCCCGGAGGAATATGGCGGCTCCGGCCTGCCGCTTCGGGCCGCCACGGTCGTTCTGGAGGAGATACACGCGGCCGGCTGCAATGCGGCGGCCTGCCATGCGCAGATGTACATCATGGGCGCGCTGCTGCGGCACGGATCGGTCGAGCAGAAGCGCAGATACCTGCCGAAGATCGCATCGGGCGAGCTGCGCCTGCAGGCCTTCGGTGTGACCGAGCCCACCACCGGCTCGGACACGACCCAGCTCAAGACCAGGGCCGTCCGCGACGGGGCCTTCTATGTCGTGACCGGCCAGAAGATCTGGACCTCGCGCGCGCTTCACTCAGATCTCATGCTTCTGCTCGCGCGCACGACGCCGGTGGAGAGCGTGCGGCGGCGGACGGAGGGGCTCTCCCTCTTCCTCGTCGATATGCGCGAGGCCAAGGGCAACGGCATGGAGATCCGCAAGATCGACGCCATGATCAACCACGGCACGACCGAGGTGTTCTTCGATCAGCTGCGCGTCCCGGCAGCCAACCTGATCGGCAAGGAGGGAAGCGGCTTCCGTTACGTGCTCGACGGCATGAACGCCGAGCGCACGCTGATTGCCAGCGAATGTCTTGGCGACGCCCGCTGGTTCATCCGCAAGGCCAGCGCCTATGCCGGCGAGCGTGTCGTCTTCGGCCGTCCCATCGGTCAGAACCAGGGCGTGCAGTTCCCCATCGCGCGGGCCCACTGCGAGGCCGAGGCCGCCGAGCTGATGATCAGAAAGGCCGCCGCCCTGTTCGATGCGGGCCAGGATTGCGGTGCCGCTGCCAACATGGCGAAGCTGCTGGCGGCCGACGCGTCCTGGCATGCGGGGGAGGCCGCAATGCAGACGTTCGGCGGATTTGCCTTTGCCCGCGAATACGAGGTGGAGCGCAAGTGGCGGGAGACCCGCCTTTATCAGATCGCGCCCATCTCCACCAATCTGATCCTGGCCTATGTAGCCCAGCACGTTCTCGGCATGCCGCGCAGCTACTGAGCCGGCGGGCGCGCCACCGGCCGCGGGCTACTTGCGCTCCTGTGCCCGCCTGAGCGCGGCGGCAAGCGCGCTCTCCCCGGCCGACGGGGAAGACCCCCGCGG
>WBUN01000132.1 GCA_008933705.1 Hyphomicrobiaceae bacterium | reverse complement strand
GGGAGGGTTTGCCCTGTGGTCGGAGATGCGGAGGCCATCGTCATCCCCTGGAGCCGTCTCTCGCTCGCTTGCCCTGCCCGCCAGGGCGAGCGAGGACGGCGGAGGGGGTGGCGCTCATCCTCTGGTGAGTCTTGAGCGAGAGGGGGCTCCTGGGAAATTCGGTGCGCTCACGCGCACACAAATTGCGCCGCTGTCGCGAAGGCGAAGCGCCGTCGGGGGTTTCACACCCCCGAACCCCCGTGGGATATTTAAACAAGGGCGAGGGTTGAGTGCGGCAAACTGGAACGGTCCAAGCGCTTTGTGGTAAGGTGTCATATGTCGAATCCGAAGCGCCATAGACTGAGCCGCCTGCACTCCCGCCGTGCCGAGGATGCCGCTTGGCGTGCCGGGCAGGCCCACGTTGATGCCGATATCGAGGGGCTTTCTCGCGATGCGGATATCACTCGCTTCGTCGCCGACATGAAGGCGAGGGGCGTGCCGGTCGGCGAGCGCATCAAGCGCCTGAAATCCCAGGTCGCGGCGCGACAGCAGAGTCACAAGCCGACGGTCTCGTGAGCTATCTGCGCTCCGACCACGAGAAGGCAGCCTTCCGCCGCGTCTATTATCCCGGCACCAATGTCTATGTGAACAAGCTCGGCATTCGCGATGCCGCCGAGCTGGAAGCGATCGAGCGCGAGCTGACCGCCGAGCGTGCCGAGCAGGGCTTCCCCCGCAGCGCGCACTTCCGCAGCTATGACGGATTCAGGGCCATTCACCGCCAGCTGTTCCGCGACCTCTACTCCTGGGCCGGCAAGGAGCGGCGGTACACGACGGGGCGCGGCTCGATCCCGTTTGCGGTGCCCGAGCATATCGGCCCCTGGATGCAGCAACAGTTCAATGCGCTCGCGCGGGACGACTATCTCGTCGGCCTGACGCTCGACGCGTTTGCCGAGGCTGCCGCACGCTACGTCAGCGAGATCAACGCCGCGCATCCCTTCATCGACGGCAACGGCCGCACGCAGCGCTTCTGGCTGCGCATGCTGGCCGACAATGCGGGCTTCGACCTCACCCTGCGCGAGACAGACCGCAAGCGATGGAACGACGCGTCACGCGATGGCTTCATGCAATCGGATCATGCGCCGATGGCGGCGTTGCTCAAGAAGCGGCTCAAGCCGCGCTGACGGTCCCGGCAGTGGCCGACAAGAACCATTACCGCCGACGCCGTGGCTTCCGGAACCCCCGTGGGATATTTAGTTCAAGGGCGAGGGCCACGGTTCAGAACGGAATGTAACCGTCCGGCTCTGGGTCGCGCGTGTACTTGACGGGAATCCGTTGCAGCCCGTGCTTCTCCAGGATCAGAAGCGCTTGCTCCGTAATCATCATCGGCACAATCAAGAACAACGTCTCGCGGTCGTCGCGCGTGCGGTATCGAGCGGTGAAGCTCGTCGGCAGCTTCACCGTCATCCATTGCGTTTCGCGATCGACGGGCGTCGTCAACAGCTCCGCCCATGTCGGCCCGGCCCATGTGGGCGGCACCGGCTCGAGTGCCGCCGCACATTTCCAGAGGACAATGTCGTTAGGCGTGACCTTGATGTCGATGGCGCGATGTCGCGCTTGTTTGGGTTTCAAGGCATCCTCACGCGTCGTCTTCGGTCGGAAGATCGGGCTGAGGGCGGCTATGTACCCAGGCCTCAACCTCCGACCGCAAGAATCCGATCTTGTTGAGAGAGAGCTTGCGACGGCGTGGAAACGCGCCGGCCCGCTCCAGGCGATAGATATGCGTGCGGCTGAAGCCGGTCAGCCGGCAGACCTCCTTCATGGAAAGGAACTGTAGATCGGAGAAGGGGGGCGGTGCGGGCGGGGGACTGGGCGGATGATTATCAAGTCTCATGGTGCAGCTCTTTGGTGTATGGGCAAATCACCTGACTCTCATTGGTGCGCGATACAGAGCGGAGGACTCGAGGGCTTGCCCGGATGCACCATCCCGGTGCGTGGTACGCAGGCGATGATTTGAAGTTTAGGGAGCAGGTCTTTCGACACCGTTTGCGGCTTTAAGAAAAAATTAGAACATTACGAAAATTTAATCTGGCCCCCGTTAGCGGCTCGATGTCGAAGTCGCGCTCCGGCGAGCGCCTTCTCCATGGTTGCACAGGCGTCAAATCCGGCACGTCACCCGGCGTTACAGGAGGTGACAATTCGGGCTCGGGTGGAGGGGCAGCACGCTCCGTCCAAAAGATGAAGGGTATGCTGTTGGCTGCGGATCGTCGGCGGCGCAGGCAATCCTTGGGATTGACCGGTTCGGACTTACCCGTGACGTTCAAGTGATCCCGAGCCCGTGCGGATCGGGGATCACATTTCATTGTCGAAGTCGCGCTCCTGCGAGCGCCTACTCCATGGTTTGGCAGGTGGCGATTCCGGCGGTGCTTCTTGCTCGGGCGAGGGTTCCGGCGGCAACTGCGCTTCAGGCTTCGGAGCCGGCCGCTCCTTCCAGGGAATGAACGGAACGCTGTCGGGTCCGTGCTGACGCCGGTAGTGTTCGTCGATCTCGCGCCTGATGCGCTTGACGTACTGAATGTCACCCTCGAAGGGGCCGGCGCGCTCTGCGCGACGTTCGGGAATGAGGCCGCGCCGCTCGTCCTCCAACTCCTGCGCCACCCGAAAATAGCTGATGTCGCGGTCGTTCTCGGCGTGCTGCTCGGCCCGCATCCGGTCGCGTGCGGATTTCTGGCGGGCTTTCAGGTTCTGGAAGCTGACCTCGTGCGTCCGCCAGACGCGATCGAGCCGTTCGCGGGTCTCGATCTTCTCGACCTGGGCCAGGCCCGCCCGCTCGCGCGCATGCACCCGTTCGACGGCCTGGAACAGCTTGGTCGGCGAGGCGATCAACTCGGCCTTCCGCTTCATCGAGAGGCCCTTGCCGTTCGCCAGCCGCTCGCTGTTTACAAGGACGTAAACGGCGCGTTCGAGCGGTTTGTCCTGGATACGCTCGAGATGCTTCCATTCGATGCGCTGCGCTTCGTAGAGTTCGCGCCATGGCCCCTTGAAGCGGCTACGGACGTAGTCGAGCGCGACGTGACAGGCTTGCGTGGATCTGCGGTAGAGATCGTCGCGCTCGGCGCGATGGACGGCCCACAGCGCGTCGCGTTCGACCATATGAGCGTGATCGTGCTCGGCACGGTGCCGCTTCATGCGGTTGATGACATCGGATCGTTCCAATGCACGGCGGCGGTGCTCGGGGCGCGGCTTCTCGGGTCGTATCTGGTCGATGATGTCTCTCGGCCGCAGCAACTCCATGCTCTTCTCGCGCAGCTCGGAATTGCGCGAATAGGGCGGCGGCTTGCGCGCTGCGGCATCGCGCTCAACCTGATACGCGGCGCGCTGCCGGTCGTGCTCGCGCGCGAAGTTGCGCAAGGCCAGGGCGGGGAATTTGAGGGCGGCCGTTCGCCCCGTCATCGGATTGACGGTGTTGACGACGATATGAACGTGCAGGTGGTCCTTGTCGTTGTGGGCGGCGATGGCGGCCTGATGCTGATCGAGCCCGAGCGCCTTCAAGCTCTTCAACGCGGCGTCCATCATCTGCTGCTTCGAGGGCTTGTCGCCGGGCTCCCAGGACAGCGTGTAGTGCATGACGGGGGCTTTGTTGTTGGCCCCGCGCAGATCGATGCCGTTCTCGCGCTTCAAGGCATTGCGGCGGTCCCATGTGTCGTACATGGGGCGCCAGGCTTCGGAGAGGTCAGCGGTCCCACAATTTACGGAAAAAGCCCAATCGACCCTTTCCGCCGTCTCCTTCTGCGGGTCGTGCAGAATGTAGGTGAGGGCGGTCTTGAAGTTGGTGCCGCGCTTGTGGATGCGGGGGATCACGACGAGCTTCCTTCATGAGGGCGGTTGGCCGGGGCTTCGGTGCCGGGGAAGGCGACACGGGTCGCGCGGGGCTCGGGGATTTCGGCGGCACCGGCGCGCGCGAAGCTTCGACGTGCCGGACGATGTCATCC
>WBUN01000065.1 GCA_008933705.1 Hyphomicrobiaceae bacterium | reverse complement strand
AATAAGCCTGCCCCGAAACCCAGCCCATCGCCGGCGCCCTCCGCTGTGAAAGACGACAGCACAAGAATCACTGTTCGCAGCGTTTGTGAATCCCCTACGATTCCGGTCGGACTGAAAATGCTCTAGATCGGTGGCGCGACGGTCCCAGAATCGCTTGCGTCATGGCCCAGGCAGAGGACGTGCGGTGCTCTCAGGATCACTTGACCGACGCTGGCACCGGCCCGCGCCGTTCACCCGTCGGCACGCCGGGGGCAGCCCGGTTCGAGGCCCGACCGTCGCAAGGTGGCGGTGCGCCTTGCTGTCGGACATTACCGCTTCAGTCGACCGTCACGCGGCGCACTTCCGCCCACTCTCTCCCCATCCGGATCAGAACTTCGTCGCCCAGGATGCGTTCGGCCAGGGGAAAGAGGATCTGCTCCTCCTTCTTGAAATGGCTGCGGGCGGCGCCAAGAGCCTCGGATATCCATAGTATGGCCCGATCGACATCGGACTCCTGCAGCATGTGTGCCAGAAATCGCTCCATCTCTTCGTGCTCGGTATGCAACGTGGCGAGCGGGCCCGATCTGTCGCCGAGGTGAGGCTTGAGGGCGGCGAAGAGAAGCCTCTCCTCCAGGGCCTCATGCGAGGTCACCATCGCTTCCAGGACCGTCGTCGCACCGAGCCATTGAGCCATGGCGTCTTCCGTCGCTGCGATATCCTCGATCTCATCGAAGAGCGCGTAGAACGCGCCATGCTCACCCCGCAGCGCATCGGTCAGCTTCATGTCTTCCTCCCTGCGTTGCGCGATGTCATTCACGCGCAGCATCGCGTCGTTGTGATCTGCTCCCCCGGACCGCTGCTCCAACGGCTGAGGCCATCTCGCACCGATGCCATGGCAGCCTATCCCTGCCGATCGGCGCGACGCGCGCAACAAGGACCAACCGGCGCAAGAGGCGAATCAGATCCTTCCGCTCCTCAAGACACGGACTGGCCCGGACGACGCGACGCGAAGGAAGGCATCCGCCTCGCGCGCGGTGCCTCCGGCGTGCGCGACGCAGGACGTGACGGAGACGCCAGCCAAATAGTTGCCCGTGAGGAACAATCCCGGCTGGCGGCACTTGGCTGCGCCCAGTGTGCGGACCAGGGCCCCGTGGCCCTTGCGGTACTGCGGCAAGCCGCGCCCCCAATGCCGGACCCGTGCCACCACCGGAGCGCCCTTGGCTCCCAGCAGATCGGCCAACTCCCGGCATGCGAGATCGATCAGATCTCGGCGGGGCAAATGAGCCAACGCCGGCGCGCGGTCACCGCCAACATAGACGGCAACGGACGCGAAACCCTCGGGTGCCCGGCCGGGAAACATGCTCGAGCAGAACAGACTGCCGTTTACAGGCCGGGCCTCCGCCGAAGCCGAAAGATAGCCCAGGCCGTCGAGTGGGTGTGGAAGCCGATGGCGCGCATAGCCCAGGAAGACGACGGCCAGCGGCGGCGCCTCAATCGAGTGAGCCGCCCCCGCTGCGTCGGGGTCGAGACCCTCGAGCAGTTGTGCTGCCACGTGCGGTGGCGTGGCCAGGACTACTGCATTCGCTCGCACCGAACCGGACGCACCGAGGTCGATCAGGAATCCCCACGGATTGGCCATGATGCGGCGCACGGCGGCACCCACTCTGACCGATTGGCCAAGGTGTCCGGCCAGTGCTCGAGGCAGTGTCCCAATGCCGTTTCGCCACGACAGCAGCCGCCGTCCCGGCATCGGCTTGCCTCGCCATTGCGCGCGCATCACGGCCTTGAGGATCGATCCGTGCTCCCGCTCCATTGCCACCAGGCGGGGGAACGTCGCCGTCATCGACAGCTTGGCTGCCGTGCCCGCGAACATGCCGCCGACCAAAGGATCGATCACGCGGTCCGCGAACTCGCGGCCGAACCGGCGGCAGCTGAAAGCGGCGACGGTCTCCTCCCCCTCGCTTTCGCTGCGGCGCACGAACATCTCGCCCATCAGGCGCAGACGCCCCTTCGCCGACAAGTAGGAGCTGGTGAGGAACGCGGCCGGATGGATGCCGATACCGCACAACGTGCCATCAGCGACCAGGTACCGGCGCCGCACCGCGTGGCTCAACTCGACCTGCTCGCTCTCGAGGCCGAGATCGCGCGAAAGCGACTGGATCGGAGCCTCGGCGGCGACAGAGCTCGGGCCGTGCTCCATAAGGTAGCCGCCGAAGCATTCGGAGACAGCTTTACCGCCGACGCGGACCTGCCGCTCGAGCACGACGACGTCATGCCCCCGTCGCTTGAGCTCGAACGCCGCGGCGAGCCCGGCGATACCGCCGCCGATGACCGCCACGTCGGTCATCATGGCGTCCCCACCGGACGCTGTCGAGCGGCGTGCGCGCTCGCAAACCGCCGACGGGCCAGCACATCAAGGTGCGCCGCCGTCACCGTTGTCTCACCACACTCGCGAGCGTAGGTCTCAACACGCCGACGAACAAAGCCGCGGACGGCCACCGGAACGTGGCTCAGTCGCGCCTCCGCATCTGCAGCCCAAGTCAGCGGCGCGGCCGGTGTCGTCGCCGCCTCGATCACGGCACCGCCTGCCGGCTGGTAGCCGCACAGGAAATCCTCGCCCATCAGATTGCCATCGCGGGCAAGGGGTCGCGCCCGGCAGCCGCCGCAGAGCCTGGCGTACTCGCACCGTCCGCAGCGTCCCTCGAGCTTTGGCGACCGCAGAGCCGCAAACAGCGGCGCTCCGCGCCACAGCTCGGTGAAATCTCTGTCGCGCACCGAGCCGGCGGATGCCTCCATGTAGGGACACGGGGTGACCTCCCCTTCGGGAGTGACCCGGCAGTAGCGCCTACCGGCGAGGCAGCCACCGGCTTCGTAGCCGTCGGCGAGCGTTATCGGCAGCGGCGGGCGCATCTCGCGTGCCAGCCGCTTGAAGTGGGGAGCACAGCGGGCACGGACGATAAGGTCGGTCTCGTCACGAGCCGCCTCTGCCAGGCGCCTCAGCACGTCCTCGTAGGTAGCAACGGAGATATTCGAGAGGGAGCGCCCCCGTCCCGTGCATACCAAGAAGAACACGTTCAGCACCGCCGCGCCGGCCGAGCGCGCGAAATCGATCATGCCGTCAAGGTCGTCGGCGTTGTCGTCGGTGACCGTAAAATGGATCTGGAACATCAAGCCGCCGCGCCGGCACGCGTCGATGCCCGAGGTGGCCGCCTGCCAGGCTCCCTGCCGGCGGCGAAAGCGGTCATGATAGGCCGGATCAAGCGAATCGAGGCTGATGCCGACGGCGTGGACGCCAGCCGCTCGCAGAGCGGCGACACGCGGCTCATCGAGCAGAGTGCCGTTGGTGCCAACGACGACCATCAGCCCAAGGTCGCTGGCGCGGCGGGCGATGGCGTCGAGGTCTGGCCTGAGAAGCGGTTCTCCCCCGGTCAGAACGAGCATGGTCTCTCGGCCGAGAGCCGCTATGCGGCCGATCAGGCTCGTCAGCTCCTCGGTGCGGAGCTCGCCCGGGCCTCCGGCGGTGCGGGTTCCGGCGTCGAGATAGCAGTGGGCGCAGGCGAGATTGCATCGACGCGTGAGGTTCAGCGCCACGAGGAACGGCGGCTCGACATCAGGGATCATTCGGCTCCCCGGGAGATCGACGCGCAGGCGGATGCCCACCGGCACGCATTGCTTGTTCCATGATCCTGCGCGACTCCTCGATCGCCGCCTCGACGGTTGCCTGCATCACCTCCGATTGACCCGCCTGCCGCGCGTGCGCCTCGGCACGCCGACGCACCGCTTCGCGTCCCATTTCCGGCACGCGACTGAGACGCGCCAGGGCCGCGGCGCACCACTGAGGAGATGGACTCCTGCCGGCGGCGAGGAAAGGCCGAACATGTTCGGCGGTCACCTCGGCTGCACCCTCCAGGCGTGCGCGTTTTTCTGCGCGCAGACGAACATCCGCGGCTACGGGACCGCCGGCATCCGCCGCCAGCATGGCGTTGGCCTCCTCGGACCAGGGCAGATCGTGCGCCGGCGGGCGGGCCTTATCGTGGCCGGGGCAGAAGCGAGCCGTTGCCTCGTCGACCAGCGTCGAGGTGACCACCGTGTGCCCCTGCTGCTGGGCATAGCGGAGGATGACCGTACGCACCATGTTGCGTACCGTCTCGGGGACGCGGCCGATCTTCTGCTCGGCCTCCGCGCTCCACACGATCGTCTCGCGCGCTACAGCATCGAACGGCGGCGTATGCGTCGTGGCGCCGATCCACACGTGGCACGGTGCCAGCCGCAGCAGGTTCTCGGTGGTGCCACCAATATCCAGTTGTGCGTCGGCGTGCACGCCGGTCTTGCCGACGAGCAACAGGCCGGCGCGCACCTTGGCGAGATAGGCGCAGATGGCCTGGAAGGGCTTGCCGTCCAGCAGCTCCGCCTCGATCTCCACCCCCTCCTCCCGCGCCACGGCGCGGGCGATCTCCAGATGCGAGCGGTAGATCTTGGCGAGACCGTCATCGATGATCTCCTCGTGCAGCTGCTCCTGCTCCTTGAATCGGAAGATGCGTCCGGCCTCTTCGCTCAGTCCGCCGGCGATGCGGCGGAAAGCGACGTAGTGAAAATAGGGGTCATAGGCGGCGACGGCATGGACGGGAGCACCGAGCCTGCGCCCGATGTCGAGAGCGGTCTTAAGCGCACCGAACGACTGCGGCGAGCCGTCGATGCCCACCACCAGGGGGCCGTCGCCAAGCGAGCGCCGGTGGTCGCGAATGACGAGAACGTCGATCGGCGAGCGGCGCGTGACCCTTTCGCAGACTGTGCCGACGACGCTGCCAGGTACCGCGCCAAGCCCCACCGCGCCGAGCACGATCATGTCGAACTCGCCGCTCGCAGCCGCCTCGGCGAGGCGCCGGTAGTTCTTGCCCTCGGGGCTAAGCCGCCGATAGGGAACTCCGGCCTTGACGCAGGCCTGCTCGGCCGCGTCGTGGTAGCTGTCGCCGATGATGCCGAGGCCGCGAGTGATGAGGGTGTCGTGAACCTGGCGCTGACGCTCCAGCTCCTCTTCCTCCCGGTAGCGCTCCGGCAGTCCGCCCTCCATCTGGCGGAAGCGATGGTCGTGCAGCTTGGCGGCGTAGGCGTGAATACCGGCAACGGTGCCGCCGGCCGTCGCGGCAAGTCTCGCTGCTTCCGTCAGTGCCCTTTCGGCATGATCGGAGGCATCCAGGCCGACAAGGATGCGGCGCAGCGCAACGGGCACGCTCGCGGTAGCCGGGGAGGCTGCCGGCGTTGCCGCACTCGAGGGCCCGACATCCTGCATGATCCTCGACCTCGCCTACTCTCGCTCCGCCCGATGCCGCAGCCAGCGCAGGCCCCATGCCTGCACCGCAGCCGCAGCGACGAACGCCAGCACGGGGCTCACGTAGGCGAGTGTACTGATCGGCTTCTCGAGGCTCATGAAATACCAGGTAGACACCGCCTTCTCGCCCCCGCGTTCGCGCCTGCCGCCATCCCAGGCCGCAAAGGCAATGGGAATCGTCATTCCCGGAGCGAAAGAGAAGCGATCCTGCGCCCGCGGAAGTGTCAGAACGAGCGACCACGTCCCGTCCTTCCAGCCGGCCCTGCCGCGTGCGTCCTGCCGGTCCGCCGGCAAGGAGGTCAGTGTTCCAAAGCCCTCGGCCTCGAGCTTCTCGACCGGAGAGCGAGCCTGCAGGTCCCGGTCGCCCAGGCTGTTGCCCGCGTGCCAGGATGTGACGAACGCCCGGTCGCCGCCCTTGGCGTAGTCGGCGGCCTTGGCGATGTCGCCGGCGGGTCGACCCGAGAACGGGTACCAATCGGCCACCATCTGCGGATGGAGGCCCTCCTCGTCGCCCCTGTCGGCAAACTGCCAATCGGCCTTCCACTGGTAGATGACGACGGGCTTGTCGGGCTCGCCCATGGCAAAGTACGGAATGCCGGCCGCCGGTTCGCCGGGGAACTCGAGCGCGACGGCGTCGCGGAACGTGGCTGGGCTGGCGATCTGCGAGTCGTTGCTGGCATCACGCCACGTCAGGAGAATGGCGATGCGCTCCGCGTCGTAGAGCGCGCGCACCGTCAGCGCCTTGATCCCGGCCTCGAACACGCGCGGCTTGACCACGGCCTGCGGCGCCAGCGGCACATCGAGCGAATCGGCGCCCTGCCAACGCGGATCCTGTGGATCCTCGGGCACGCTCGCCACCGCCTTCGCCAGCAGCGAGGCCTTCTGCGACTGTTGTGCCGACGCCGGCCGCGTTGCGCTCAACAACCAGGCAAGGCCGCCCACAACCGGGACGCCCAGCCACATCCGGCGGCTGACACGGGGAGCGGAACTCTCTTGCGCGGATCCTCTCATGGTTGGCCTCGCATCGTTGCGCTGGAGGCGGCTGCGGCCGCACATTCTTCGCAGTCCGACCGTTCGTCGTCGGATGGCGATACCGGCCGGACGTCCACCGGACTTAGTGCGACGTCCAAGCTCGATGCATCCTCGGCGACGAACGCCGCCAGCAACCGCGCCAGTGCTGCATAGGGGCCGCTTTGCGCCTTTGCCTCGAGCCGGGCAGCGAACGCCGGCGCCCAGCGGCCCAGGTGGTCCCTGAGGTACCTGCGCGCGGCGTCGCGCACGATGGCCACCCGTTCCTCGCCGTGACCGCGGGCAAGCGCATAGGCCTCCTTGGCGGCCAGCACGTGCAGGAACTCGAGCTCGACGCTGATGTGGTCGAGCCGGTCGGCGAGGCCCGGCGCAGGCTCCAGACCGAACGCTTTGAGGAAACCGGCGTTGTCGGCGAGGCATTGGGTCTTCTGGAAGATGTGGGCGTTGCCGTACTCGCCTTCACAGGGCGGGCAATCGCCGGAGAGAAGGTGACCAAAGACTCTATGATGCGCTGCGGCAAGCTCGCCGTCCTGCAAGCGGTCGAGCTCCTCCTGCACGGCGGAGAGCGCCGCCTGGGCTCTGGTCGAGCCGATCGTGCTGACAGCGGCCTGCGTCACGGGCAGCAAGCGGCTCAACGACGCCAGGGTGTTGGCGTTCGGATCGGCGAACGCCGATGCCAGGAAGGCATAAACCTCGCTGCGCGCAGTTGCTCCGGCTATTGCCGTGTCGGTCATGACTGAACTCAGATCGAGTTGTAGTGTCTGTCGGGTCGAACGTACTTGGGCTCCTCGACGGTGACGCGGGCCACCTCTTTGCCGCTCTTGCTGAAGCCGACGACCGTGTCGTTGTAGAGCACCCATGGCTTGCCGTTGATCGTCCGCTCAAAGATCTTCTCGCCCTCGATGATCTCGTAGCGGTAGACGATCTTCTGCGATGCGCGGAAGAGCTGGAGCACGGCCATCAGCTCGCGCGAGGGGAAGGAGTACTTCTCGATCGCCTCGTCGACGCCGGGTCCGAACATCTGGCGCAGATATGCGCGCGGCACCCAGCGCGGCGGGATGTAGTAGCCGTTGGGCTCGGTGCCGAACTGCGGATAGAGCGGCAGCGCGACCTTCTCGGTCTTGATCAGGTAGTAGAGGGGATTATAGCGGTCTTCCTTCCACGTCCCGTCATCGCCGACCTGCACCAGCCCCTGCAGCCGGATCTTGCCGACGCAGGCCGCCATGCAGCGGGTCTCCATCGGCTCGCCTTCGGTGAGCGGGTCCTTGCCTTCGATGCGCGGGTAGCAGGCGATGCACTTCTCACTCACCCGCGTGGTGGCGCGGAACATCGGCTTCTTGTAGGGGCACTGCGCGACGCACTTGCGGTAGCCCCGGCAGCGGCCCTGGTCGATCAGCACGATGCCGTCCTCGGGCCGCTTGTAGATGGCGCCGCGCGGACACGCCGCAAGACAGGCAGGATAGGTGCAGTGGTTGCACAGACGCTGCAGGTAGAAGAACCAGGTGTCGTGCGCCGGCAGGCTGGCCGGCTTCATGCTGAGCTTGTCCGGAACGGCCTCCGATCCCGTTGCCGTGTCTTCGTAGAAATTCGGGGACCGCCATTCCACATCCGTGGGCTCGTAGCCGAGCGCCACCTGGTCGCGCCGATCGCCGCTGCGCGCCGCCTCAAAGATCGTCATTCCCTCGTAGGTGCCATATGGGGCCTGGGCACTGCCGCGCTGTTGGCTCGCGTCCCACTGGGCATTGCGGGCGGCCTTTCGGTGCGTTTCATCGAGCAGCCCCAACAGCCTCACGTCCCAGGATTGCGGATAGCCGCCGTACGGTTTCGTCTCGACATTGTTCCACCACATGTATTCCTGCCCCTTGGAGAACGTCCAAGTGGACTTGCAGGCCATCGTGCAGGTCTGGCAGGCGATGCAGCGATTGATGTTGAAGACGAAGGCGAACTGCGAGCGCGGATGCCGCTCCGCATACGGGTAGTGCATCTTGCGGCCGAGCTGCCAGTTGTAGACCTCAGGCATGACAGCCATCCGTTTCGTTCGTCGTCCACTTGGCGCGTACATGCGCGATGAGTTCCGCGACGTATTGGTGGCCGCGGTCGCGATAGATGCGGTGCGTCATGCCGAAGCAAGGCCGCGCAAATAAGGACATGAGCTGCTGGTCGCTCCAGCCGAGCAACAGGTATTCCTCGACCAGGCACTCGGCCATGAAGTCGGGATCGCCCTCGGCGAGGTGGATGCCGACCAGCTCATGCGGGTCGCTTGGTTCGAACGTTTTCATCAGGCACCTTTGACCTTTGTCAGGCCGCCGGCGAGATAGCGCGTCATCACATCGCTCTCATGCCCCGGCGTGAAGCCGCTGCGCACAGGCTCCCAGACTCCCTGGCCGTCGCGGCCCCCGGGTTCGCCCTTGGTGATGCGCACCAGGGTTTCCTTGGGCACGGTGTTGACCGCGTGGTTGTCGACGTCGAACCCGAATACGAAGCCCATTGACCCCACCTTCTTGTGGAACAGGCTGTCCGTCTGGTGGATCGGAGGGGCCCAGCCGCGCGTGACGCTCTGGTGCGAGCCGTAGCGGAAGTTCGACTGGTAGCCGGTGTCGGCCGCGAGCGCGCGGCCGTCGGGACGCGTCTCGTGCGCCTTGACGGTGCGCTCCGTCGCGATCCAGGCGCTGTGCTTGGTCATCACCGTGTTTGGCGGGTAGGCGGGATTGTACTTGACGCGCGTCAGCAGCCGGAACGCCTTGTAGCGCGGATCGTCCTGCTTCCAGCCGGCGTAGGGGCGATCGGCCGGATTGGCATCGACGTAGATGTAGTCGCCGTCCTCGATGCCGAGCTTCTTGGCCGCGTCCGGGTTCATGTGGACCTGCCAGTCGCCGACGCCGGGCTGGCGCTTGTCCGCCCGATAGGGGTCGCCGAAATTCGTACTCCAGATCCAGTTCCAATCGACGGTCGCCCACGAGGAGTGGGTGGTGTGACGGCTCTTGGGCGTCATGCAGTAGAAGGTGTAGCCCTCGCGCCAAAGGGGGTTGACCGTCTTCTTGACGTCGGCCCAGCCGAGCTTGTTGTTGGCGACGGCGCGCAGGTCGGCGTCGAGCACCTCGCGCTGCAGGGCCGCGGCATCGATGCCGTAGTTGTTCGGCCGTATATAGGGGCTGGTGGAGACGATGACATTGGGCAGATAGGGCGTCGCCTCGGGCGCCTCGCGGTGGACGACCAGGTTCTCGCCATACTCGATCGCTTCGGGAATGTCGGCATAGGCGCACAGCCGGCCGGTATCGGTGTAGAAGGGAATGCTGTCGTAGACCTGCTCGTAGAACGCCACGCGCGGGTAGGTGCGGAACAGCATCAGAGCAGCGCCCGGCTCACCGTACTTTCCCGCCATGATATCGGCGACCGTGTATCCCTTGGTGGTCGTGGAGTTGGCGAGCACCCGGTCGATATAGACCTCGGGGCGGCCCTCCAGCATGAACTTCCAATGGTCGCGGAAGCGCTTGTCGCCCGTCAGCTCGGCGAGCTTCGCCGAGACGAGGGCAAAGATCATCCCGTCGTCCTTCGAGTCGTACAGCGGCTTGATGCCATTGCCACCCCAGAGCTGCAGGAAAGGATTGGAGCACGAGCCTCCGCATTCCAGCGTCTGAAACTCGAGCCACGTGTTGGCCGGCAGTACCACGTCGGAGTACTCGGCGGAGCCTGTCCACTCCACCTGCTGGTCGACGATCAGGTCGATCTTGGGATTGACGTTGACGAGGAGGTGATAGATCCACTTCGCCTGATTGAGCAGGTTGGCGTTGTTGTACCAGATCACCTTGGTGGGCGAGGGCAGGTGGGTCTTCCCGGTGAAGGACTTGCGGCCGCTCGGCGTATCCACGATGAATGGCCGATCGCCCATGCCCCAGTAGCTCATCTCCTCGCCGTGCAGCAGCTCGCGGACGTTCTCCTTGCGAACCGGCGCGGCCGGGTCGAGGATCTGATTGAACGGATCCTCTTTGACGTACGCGCCGCCGACGCCGGGCCCGGACCACGTTGAGCCTTGGAACAGCGCGCCCTTGTAGTTGCCGGCCCACGTGTGCGCGCCCGAGCCCGGAATGCCGATCGAGCCGACCAGCAGCAGCGGCAGCAGCGTTGCCCGGTTGTGCAGGGTGGCGTGGAAATAGTGGTTGATGCCCTCGCCGTAGTGAATGGCGATCGGGTAGGCCTCGCGCGGCTTGCCGACGAAGTCCGGATCCCAGAATCGCCGCCCGAAGTCCTTGGCGAGCTGCTCGATCAGGTCCTTCGGCGCTCCGCAGATATCGGCGACGGTGTCGAGGTCGTAGTCCCGCAAGTGGATCTTGTACATTTCCCAAACCGTCATCGCCTCGACGGTGCTGCCATCGACCAGCCGCACCTCGCCGCGCCATTCGAGCACCGGGTCGATGCCCTTGGCGGCCGCGTGCTTGCCCACGTCGTCGCGGGTGATCGGCACGAGACGGCCCGTGCGGGCTTGGCGGACGACGAAGTCGCCGACGCGCTCGCGCTGCTCCGCCGTCATGCCCTGGATGGTGAAGCTCGGGCCCTTGGAGATGTCGGCGTTGCGATAGCCGGGGATGACGTCCTGCGGCCTCAGCCGCTTCAGGTTGTCCGTGCGCACGAGCAGCGGGAAATCGGTGAACTTCTTGACGAAATCCTCGTCGTACCAGCGCTTCTCCATGAGCATCCGGGTGACGCCCAGGAAGATTGCGGTATCGGAGAGGCCGGGGCGCACCGAGATCCAGTAGTCGGCCTTGGTCGCAGTGGGGTTGTATTCCGGCGCGATCACGGCGATGCGGCCGCCGCGCTCGATGAGCTCGATCAGCCAGTGCGCCTCGGGCATCTTGTTCTCGATCAGGTTCTTGCCGACCTGCACGGTGAACTTCGTGAACCGCAGATCGTTGAGGTCGATGTCGGAGGTCTGCAGCCCGTGCACGAACGGCTGCCCCGGCGCCTGATCGCCGCGCCAGGTGTATTCAGACCACTCGCGCGCACCCTTGGCTTTGTCCGCCCCGACGCCGCGCACGTGTGCGTCGAGGAGCCCGAGCAGATTCGCCATGCGGAAGACGCCGAACTTGCCGATCACGCCATGCAGCGGCAGCGAGCTGCCGAGCTTCATCACTCGCGTGCCGGCTTCCTCCCAATGCTCGAGCATCTCCTGGTCGTAGCCGTCCTTCTCGATCAGACGCCGGCGACCCTCGGCCCCGCTGTAGGTTCGCGCGATGGCAACCAAGCCCTTGGCCAGGTAGGTGGTCGCTTCGTCCCACGAGAGCCTGACGAAGGTGTCGGTGCCGCGGGAATCGAACTTGTACTTGGTGCGCAGCGAGGGCTGATCGGAGAGCGAGGGAAAGCCGTCGTCCGCCCACTGCTTCCAGCCCGCCCTGATCATCGGACCTTTGGCGCGGTAGGGCCCGTAGACGCGCCGGTGCGTGGTGAAGCCCTTGAGGCACATGCGCGGGTTCCAGGCCGCCGTCGCCTGGTTTCCATAAAGGTCCTTGTAGCGCTGATGGTCGTAGTTCTGCTCCAGCCGGGTGACGACGCCGTTGCGTACGAAGGCGCGCACCCGGCACATGTGCGTGTCGTTCGGCGCGCAGATGAAGGTGAAGCTGCGGTCGTGGGCGTATTGATCGAGATAAACCTTCTCCCATGCGCGATCAGGATAGTACTCGAGCGGGTTCTCCACGCGTGTGGCCGGGACCAGCGCCCTGCCGAGAAGGCGCGGCTCCGCGGCAGCGGCAGCCTCGGCCGTCGCAGCGGCGGCCAGGCTGCCCGCCCCGGCCAGCAACGTACGCCGTGTTACGCCTGTGGGCTGCGCCTTCCCATTTTCGGATTGATCGCTCATCGCCATTACTCAATGGGTTCGGTGGTCGACGACTTCCGACTCCTGTCGCGGCTGGAAGCCGGTCGCTTTGTAGAGATAGACGATCACCTGCCACGCCTCGTCGGGTGTCAGGTCGTTGCTGTGCAGGGTCGAATCGTTGTGGCCGCCGGCCGGCGCTACCCAACGCGGCATGGCGCTGTTGAACTGGTTCTGGATGCCGCCCGTCGTCAGGCGCCAGTACACGTAAGGAAGTGTGAGCTGGGCGATCGTCCCGGCGTCGCGGAAGTTGGCGGGCCGGATCGGGTAGCGAAAGCCCTCGGCCGCCGGTCCCTGGCCATCAAGTTGCTCGCCGTGGCAGACGGCGCAGTTGGCGGCGTAGATGGTCTTGCCCCTGGCCACGACATCGGCACTCCACCTTGCCGGGGTTGCCGCCCAGTCGGGCACCTTGATCCGCGCCAGTATCTCGTCGCCGGCGGTCGGATGGCGCTGGAATATCTCGACGGGCGGGGCATAGCGCGGTCGCGTCCCGTCGTACACGCCCCATGCAAGCACCAAGGGGATGACGAGAAGGAGGCCGTAACGCTGCAACCTGAAGCTTCTGTCCTCCATGGCGCCAGGGACGAAGAAGTCGCGGAAGCGGCGCATGCGATCGTCGTTCAAAGTGATGTGGATGACGACGCCGGTGAGCACGAAGCCCATGTAGAGCAGAACGACACTGCTGGGGATCACCGGCCGCACCAGCTTGAGCAGCACATAGGCAACAGCAAGAACGAGGAAGGCGGTCATTGGAAGCGGCAGCTTTCGCTTGAATGGCCCGGTCATGGCTTGGGCTCCAACGCTGCCAAGTAGATGACGATGGTATGCAGTTGGCCTGCCGTGAGGTCCTTTGCGTAGTCCTCCGGCATCAGGTCCGGCTTGAAGTCTCCCTGGACGAAAGCGCTTGGCGCCACGATCGATTCCATCAGGTAGGCATCGAGACTGAGTCCGCGAGCCTTCGCATTTGCGCGCAGAGCCACTGGATCGAAGGGCGGCCCTACCAAAACCTCGCCCTTCTTCAAGCTGTGGCAGGTCATGCAGTTGTGTTTCTCAAGCAGCGCCATAGCTGCGGTCGCGCTCGTCCCCGACTTGGCGACAACAGGACTCGCAACAGCTACCGGCTGGCTCAACTCCGCCGGCAGGCGTGGCAGGTCGCCCACCTTCACCGTCGGCGTGCCTCCCAACGACATGAGATAGTTCACAACAGCCGTCATCTCTTCGTAGGTGAGCTTCGAGGGTGGGCGATACGACGCCGGCATGATGTTGGCGTAGCCCTCGACGAGATAGCCGCCCGGCTCATAGAGACTTTGCGTCAGATAGGTGACCAGATTGGGCGGTCCTCCGGGTACACCGGCAGCGCGTCGGGTGGCGAGGCCGGCGAGGTTGGGGCCGCGGCCCTGACCCTTGACGCCTGCTCCCGGCTCGACCGTGTGGCAGGTGAGGCAACCGCGCTCGCGGACCAGCCCCGCGCCCACGCGGGCGAGATCGGCAGGGCTCATCTGCGCGCCGATGGTGCGTGCGCGCGGCGGCTCCCAGCGTGTCTGCGGTATCCAGTTGGAGAACCACACGAAGAAGCCGAGCACCGCGAAGGCCGGCACAAGTGGGCCGACAGCCCGCCCCAATGTCTGCGTCGCCGTCATGGCCGCCCCCCCGGTTCTCCGGCCGCCGCCAGGCGGCCAGTGCCGTGGGAGCCGCCGTGGGAGCCCTTGGCCCCGGCGCTCAGTCCCGAGATTGCGAACGAGCCCGCGAGCAGCACGAAGAAGATCAACGTGATCGTGGTGACCACGATGGCCGCCTCGCCAAGCGACGGCAGCCCGGCCCCCGCCGACGTGTCCTCCATGATGCCGAACACATGCCAGTTGAGCCGCACGGCGCTGCGCGCATAGCCCATCAGTCCCATCAGCCAGACGATGATGAAGGCGAGCGCGATGAGCACGTATTGGCCGCGGCCCGGCATGGTGCCCCAGCGCACCGCGGCCACCGTGCGCGCGCCCCTGAGAAGGAACTGATCGATGATGAAGGTGGCGATGATGCCGGCGATGAGCGCCAGGATTTGCCAGATCGAGGTGAGAATGCGGATATGCGCCGGGGCGAAATAGCCATAGATGCCGAGCCCGATGATTGCGGCACCGGTGAGTGCGATCAGCCCCCACTGCACGATGGATCCGGTCGCCGCCCACGGCACGGTGGGAACGAGGCCGGCGCGGCGGTAGAGCATATAGCTCACGTAGAGCACGAGCAGGATCACGGTCACTGCGATCATCTTCGGCGCCATCAGGCCCAGCGCGCCGAGCAGCGGATGAAAGCCTCCGGTCGACTCCTCGATGCTGGCCGCCATGGTGTGCGGCGTTGCCCACACCATGAATCCGGCGATCAGGATGACGTTAAAGACCGGCACCCAGCGCTGCTGCGGCTCGGAGCCCGGGATGCGCAGGAACCCCAGCCACGAATAGTACGCCGCGCCGATGAACAACGACGCGATGACGATCGCCTGGATGATGAACAGCCACGACAGAACGCCGCCCATCAGCGTGACGCCGTAGGTGGCTGAGAAGGCGAACAGCTCGAAGCCGAAGTAATAGCCCGCGAAGGGCAGGAACAGCATGGTGAAGAGCGCAATGAGGTTGCCCGTGTAGCCCATCCAATCGTAAAGGGCGCGCTCCTCGCGGTCGGAGGCGAGCAGGAACCGGTAGGCGGCATACGCAGCGCACAGCAGCGCGCCGAAGGTGATATTTGCCACCAGCCGATGCACGTTGAGCGGCATCCAGCCGGGGTTCCAGACTGCCGCGTACAGGCTGACAAGCTTGCCGCTCTGGTCGACGCCGGCAGGCGTCATCATGAACGTGGCCCATGCGTCGGCGATGAACATGACGATCGTGCCGAACACGTTGAGCAGCACGCCGATGGCGACATGCACCCACTTGCGGTCGCCCTGCAGCCGGTCCCAGGCGTAGTACCAGAGGTAGAGGAATACGGTCTCGGCTACGAAGAACAGCGGGTAGACGACGAACGTCGGACCGAAGATGCTCGTCATGTACCCCATGAACCCGGGATAGGCGGCAAACAGCGCGAAGCCGAGGAAGGCACCTGTGATGGCGGTGAGGGAATAGGCCGGCGGCAGCAGCCGGGCCATCTCATGGGCCAGCCAATCGTAGCGCGCCGCCTGCGCCGGCTCGCGCTTGGCCTGCCACCAGCCCATGCACTCGATGTAGAGGGCGAACATCGGCACGGCGAGCACGAAGGCTGCGAACATCAGATGCAGTTGCGCTGCGATCCACACGACCAGACGGCTGTCGATCCGCGCCGGCTCGGCGTAGCTCGGCGGCACCGGCGTCCCTTGCGCGAGCGCTGCCCCGGCGCCGAGCGCAACGAGCGCCAGCGCCGCTGCGACGCACGTCGATCGGACCATCAAGGCACGCCGGTCTCGCATCGCCGCCCCCAATCATCTACTCCGCTACCGTTTCGATCGCGCGAGAGGTGTCTTGCGGACTCGTCCGGCGCCCGGCGGCAAGCGCGTGCCGCCCCGGCGCTTTGCCCCCAAAGCCGGTCCGGTGATGCCACTGACACCCTCCACGAACGTCTGCAACGCACGCAAGTCCTCGAAGAATGCCGCACGACTGCTCTGAACGTGTTGAACGTGCCCCCGCCAGCTCGGGTCTCCATTCGGCCCGCTTTCGAGCCAAATGCGCGCTACGAAAGACGCCGCTTTGCTCGTCGTGGCCATTGGCAAACCCCCTGCGCGAACGGGAAAGCCGATCGAGCCAACGGGTAGCGAGTAGCGGTAACAGTCGGGTAACAGACGATCGCTGCGCGGCGCCGGGCCCCCGAGAGAAATCAAAGGGATGGATCGCCGCGGATTCCGCAGCGACGCCCGCGGCGTGCGATCTAACGCCGCATCCGCCCCTTCGACCGGTCGCGTGTGCGGCCGAGGACAACCTCCCGATACACGCGCTCTGTCTCCGGCGTCGGCTCGACGCCCAACTCGGCCGCGAGCACCTGGCGGCAGTGGTGATAATGGGCAACCGCCCGATCCCGCTTGCCGAGGCGCGTCAGGCAGATCATCAGCGCGCGATGGAAACCCTCGCGATAGGGTTCGCGCGCAAGACCACGGCGGCACGTGTCGGAGGCCTGCTCGTAGGCGCCGCTGTCGAGATAGCGGTCGACCATGCTTCCCAGCGCGTCGAGGCACATCTCTCGCAGGCGCTGGCGCTCCACGGCGCACCAGTCGGCGTAGAGATCGTCGGGCAGATAGTCGCCCGTGTAGAGGCGGTCCGCTTGTTCGAAGCAGGCAAGCGCTTCCCTTGCGCGTCCCTGCTGCTGCAGGAGCCGCCCTTTTTCGAAGCACCCTTCGAACGCCTCGCAGTCGAGCCAGATCGCATTCCGATCCAGCACATAGCCTGTGCCCGTAATCCTCACAGCGTTGCGGCTCAACCCGGCGGACCGAAGCTGCTCGCGCAGGAAGTACGTGGTCACCTTGAGTCGTTCGCGTCCCCTGCGCTCATCCGCATCCGGCCAGAGGCATTCGATAAGGTACTCGCGGCGCACCGCCTCGCCGCGGCAGGTGACGAGCACTTTCAGAAGGGTGAGTGCCTGCTTGCGGTGCCACCGATCCGTGGCGACTCCACGGCCGTCCAACGAGAGGCCAAAGCTGCCCAGGGTGCGAACGCACAACTTGCCATCCGCACAGGCAACGCGCTCCTTCTCGCCACGGCGGTGCAGGAAGATGATGGCAGCCGCGTCCGCGGCCGAGCCCTCGGTCGAGGCGGGGGCAACCAAAGTACTGATCGCAACCTCGAGCCACTGGCCGTCCTTGCGGCGCAGTGAACACTCCTGCACGGCGAAGGGCGCGTGATGCTCGAAGCAGTACCTGCCCTCGCAGCCGGGAGAGCAAAGCGGCTCGCCATTGGGAAGCTTCGCCTGCAACACCTCGTAGCAAGCGCAACCCACCGCCTCCTCCCTCGCGTACCCCAAGAGGCTGGCGAGCCGGGCGTTACAGGCGACAATGCGCGAGCTCGCATCCACCGCGAAGGCCGCGTTCGACGTAAGATCCACAAGTGCCGAGAACGCTGTCATCCTGGCTCCTCGCATAGGACAACATCACTTCTCCACCACGATTGTGGCGCGGGCACCCGACAACACGGCCTTCACGGCCGAGCCCGGGCCGGCGATCCGGCTTCTCCGAGCCGGTGGTCGCCGCGCGCGCGATTTCCAGCAATATGCGCTCCATCACCCAGCGAGTCACGTCCTCCGCGCCGCCCCCTCCATCCTCCGCTCGACGTATTCCTTGAGCGCGACTGCGTTGTTGCAGTGCACATCGCTGGCTGCATAGACCAGGGTCAGAGGTCCTTCACCGAGCTTGCGAATGAGATCCTCAACCGGTCCCGGGCGCTGGTCGAGCTCACGGAAGTAGCGTCTCTTGAACGCGTCCCACTTGGCCCTGTCGTGGGCGAACCACCTGCGCAACTGCGGGCTCGGTGCTATCTCCCTGATCCAGCAATCGAGATGGAGCTCGGCCTTCGTCAGGCCGCGCGGCCAAATGCCGTCCACCAGGATGCGTTGGCCGTCGCTTTGCGACCACGCCTCGTAGGCCCGCTTCAGCCTGATGTTGCAGCCTTTCTCACTGGGCACGACGCATTCTTTGGTCGCCGATACGCCGGCGTCCTCCCTGTGCCACTTCAAGGAGCATCAAGCCCTTGCCGATCCTCGAATCTGGGGAACAGAACTCTGTTCTCCAAGTGCGTGTGTTCCATCAAGTCGTCGACAAACTTCGACGCACCGGCATAGAGCGCCTGCCAGGACCGACAGGCTCCGTCAGGCCAGCGGAAGTCGTTGGCGATTTCCTTGAGGCGTCGCAAATGCTCGCAATGCGCCTCATGATCGCGGCGCATCTGCGCGATCGGATGCACAATCATGGGATGTCCGCCCCCTTGCCGCATCAGCGGGAAGAGAATCGCCTCCTCCTTCTGCATGTGCTCTTCGAGATCGAGACGCAGCGCTTCCAGCATGACGGCAAGACGGCGCGGCACCTCCGGATGGTCCGAATGGACAGCCTCGACTTTGGCGGCCAGGCGGACGAGCTCGGGCAGCTCGCGCCGATGCGCCTCGTGAAACCTGGTCAGGATGTGGTCGATGAGGACGCCCGTGTCATCCGGCACGGATGTGCTCCGACCACGATCGCGCGGGCTCGTCATTGCTCGTTTCCTCCCCATTTCGAAACCTGCGCCTTGCCAGGAACGCATTCGCAAGCACCGACGCGTCGATCGAGGCAACGACGGGACACCGGCCTTATCGACGTCTCTGTCGCTCGGCCGGCAGGTTGGAAATCACGCCGCCGCGGCTGGCTCGCAGTTGCAGTCGGAAAGCGGGGCTGCACGGCCGGCGTCAGGCGAGCCATCCGATATGGAATAGTGGGAGCAACTGCAGCCGGTGCCTTGACCTCGGTTAAGTCATTTCGACTCCGCCAAGCCTAACCATATCTCGGGTTTGGGCGGAGGCGAGCCATGGTCAATCCCCCATACGCAATCCACGCTGCAGAGAGCCGCGCGCTGTGGCTCTCTACGGCCGCCTACACCGTGTCCTTCGCGGCGTGGACGCTGTTCTCGATTATTGGTGTGCAGATCGAACGCGAGCTCGGCCTGACCGGTACCGAGTTCGGCCTGTTGGTCGCCATGCCGATGCTTGTCGGATCGGTCGCTCGTGTCCTGCTCGGGGTTGCAGTCGAGCGGTACGCCGTACGCTTTGTGTTTGCTGGCGTCATGATCGTCGGGGCCGTCTCAACCTTCCTGCTTTCATTTGCCGCCACCTATCCGCTGATGCTTGTAGCCGCCTTCGCCCTGGGCATCGTCGGCGGTGCCTTTGTCACTGCGGTCGCCCATGTCTCGCAGTGGTACCCGACCGAGCGCCAGAGCCGAGCCTTCGACGTTCTTGGCATCGGCATCGCCGGGGCCGCGGTGACCCATGTGTTTGCCCCAGCCCTGCTTGTCGCTCACGGCTGGCGGGTGGTTGCGCAGATCTGGGCCGTCGGTCTCCTGGCCACGGCTGCCTTCCTTTGGTTTGCGCTGCGTGAGCATGTGGACGGCGCCGCACGCGGGACACGTGCGGACAGCCTCGAGGCCCCGCTCTCTCGGCTTGCACCGCTGAAGAATGTGCAGGTGTGGCGGTTCGCGCTCTACTACTTCTTTGTCTTCGGCGCCTTCGTAGCCCTTGTCCTGTGGCTGCCGCGATATGTCATGGACGTGTACCGCCTGGACATCGAGACCGCTGGCGCGATCGCCGCCATCTTCTCATTGCCTGCCGGTCTTTGCCGGTTCTACGGCGGGGCGCTGGTTCGCGATTATGGCGCGCGGCGACTCATGTACTGGACATTGAGTGTGGCCGTAGCCTGCACGTTCGTGCTGTCCTACCCAGCGGCCGACTACGTCATGACCGGCGCAAGAGGGCCGATCGCGTTCCACGCCGAAATCGGCGTTGTGGCTTTCACGGCCGCCATTCTCGTGCTGGGCGCCTTCATGTCGTTCGGCCAGGCAGCCGTCTTCGAGCATATCCCTGTCTACTATCCCAAACATGTCGCCGTCGTCGGCGGTCTCGTCGGGATGATCGGCGGCCTTGGCGGTTTCGCGCTGCCGATCGCCTTCGGCATTCTGGCCGACCTGTCGGGCGTTCGGCAAAGCTGCTTCATGCTGTTGTTTGCGCTCGTGTCGGCGGCCCTCATCTGGATGCACATCGCCATTCGCCACATGGAACGCGAGAAGGCAGGTGCAGCCCTTGGGACGCTTCCCGAACTTCCGGAGATGGAGGAGATCCACCACTCGGAGCACGAGGGCGCTCTCGGACCGCGTGCGCTCCGTCCGCACCCCCCCATCAATCGCAACTAAGCAGCCGCCACGATATTTGGATGGAGGCAAGGTCGAGCAAGTGGAGGCACAAGCCGGGGAAGGGGATGCGTAGACAATCCATGCGCTCGGTACGGAGAAAGCGCCCAGGAAGCCCGGTCAAACCGTTCGCAAAGAGCACGCTCGAGGATTCCACCGCTGGTATTCGCAACAGGCTCGAGCGATTGCGCTGGCCCAACGGGCCGATCTGCCCGCATTGCGGCAGCAGCAAGGACCGCATCGCTACAATCCGCAGGCGGACGCCGCATAGTTCGACTCCCGACGGGCTCTACTACTGCAACGATTGCAGCGGCAAGTTCACCGTGACGGTAGGCACCGTGTTGGAGCGATCGCATGTTCATCTCGGCGCTTGGGTGTCAGCTGTCGTCTTGATTGGGCGGGGATTGTCGGCCAGGGAGGTCCAGCATGAACTTGGCGTGGACCGCAAGACCGCGGAGCGCCTGGTCGTGCATGTCGGAGCGGCGGCGCGCAAGGGCGGCAGTGGTGTGGATGGCGTGCTCAAGCAGCTGCTGTCTACGCCGCCTAAGCCGGGGACGCGAGGCGCAAAGGGCAAATAGAGCCAAGAGGTACGTGACGAAGGTGAGTCCGAGCCATGTGCGCTCGACGGGATGGAACTCGGACTCCCTGAGCATGGCCTCATCACCGCCAGGACTTCACTGCTTCTTCCGCGAAGCGCTGCGGCGGCCCGCAAGGAAAGCAATCGCGATGAGCGCCAGCGCCAAGAGTATAACCGCGGTGATTGCCATGGCGTCGAAAGTCGAATTCGAACTCCGAGGCAGCAGAACGACGAGCGGCGAGCGCACGAGCAGCCCGGCTGAGAAGTAGCTGATAATCAAAATGACGGCCGTCGAGCCCCCAAGCCAGAAGCCCCACTCGTGCTCCATGTAGATGAGCAGAGCCGACAACAGCACCACGATGGCGATCACGGCCCATATCCCCAGTATCATGCGCCGATCCCCCCTCCTTCTTTCACCCGCGGTAGTCTGGCGGGGCCCACCCCCGCTGGCCACGCCGCATGATCGACACCCGCCCATCGCCGTCATGCGTGCATTCCATCGAGCTTCCGACGCTTTGTTGCACACTTCTCCACAAACTGAAAGATTCGCGGTTCTTTCCGGGCGCGAACTCGGCCGCATGAAAGATGACGCTTCAGCGGTCATGAGCGGACCAGAGATCGCACTGCTGAAGAGACTCTGGCGGGACCAGCGGCACTGACCGTTCTGCCATCCGGCAGGTGCGGGTCTCGCTCACACACAGCAGGTGGTAGTCAGCACTGGGATTATCCCAAGCACGCGTGAGCCTGGGGCAGCTTGACGGCCGTGCGCGCGAAGCCGATCGGGGGCCGATGGAAGCTCAATCAGCGGCGGCGAGCGGCCGGGCCACCACTTCCAGGGCCTTGCGCTCGGCAGCGATGCTCCAGTGCGCCGCAACGAACGCCGCGCCGAGCATCAGAGCCGCACCAAGGAGATAGCCGCCCAACACGCTCAGCCGCGAGCCGGTCTCGATCAGCATGCCGAACAGCCAGGGGCCGATGACGCCGCCAACGCCCGTACCGATGGCATAGAAGAAGGCGATCGCCAGCGCGCGGATCTCGAGCGGGAAGGTCTCGCTCACGGTCAGGTAGGCGGAGCTCGCCGCCGCCGAGGCGAAGAAGAAGATGACGCTCCAGCAGATCGTGAGCGTTGAGGCGGAGACGAGGTCCATAGCAAAGAGCGCGCCCGTCGCCGCGAGCAAAGCACCGGAGAGGGCGTAAGTGAGCGTGATCATCGGCCGACGGCCGACTGTGTCGAACAGGCGGCCGAGCAGCAGCGGGCCCAGAAAATTGCCCGCGGCGAAGGGAAGGATGTACCAGCCGACCGCGCCCGCTGCGATGCCGTAGAAATCGGTGAGCACCAAGGCGTAGGTGAAGAAGATGGCGTTGTAGAAGAAGGCCTGGGAGGCCATCAGGGAAAGGCCCACGAGCGTGCGCCGGCGCTGGGCACGGAAGAGGGTGACGGCCACCTCGGCGAGCGGCGTATGCGACCGCGCGCGCAGGCGGATCGCCGGGAGCGACCCCGGCGCGACCGCGTGTCGTTGGCTGCGGAAGGTCTCCTCGATGCCGGCCACGATCGCCCCCGCCTCCTCCGCCCGGCCGTGCGTGACGAGCCAGCGCGGGCTCTCGGGGATCCACAGCCGCATGACGAAGACGACGAGGCTCAAAGCCGCGCCGATGGCGAACGCGAGCCGCCAGCCCATGTCGGGCGGGAAAAGGGCGGGGTCCAGCAGCACGATCGAGCCGGCAGCGCCGATGGCGGCGCCGATCCAGAAGCTGCCGTTGATGACGAGGTCGGTCCAGCCCCGCACGCGCGCGGGGATGAGCTCCTGGATGGTCGAGTTGATTGCCGTGTATTCGCCCCCGATGCCGGCCCCGGTGAGGAAACGGAAGAGCACAAAGCTCCACAGGTTCCAGGAGAAGGCCGTGGCCGCTGTGGCCGTCAAATAGACGGCGAGGGTGACGAAGAAGAGTCTCTTGCGGCCGAGCCGGTCGGTGAGCCAGCCGAAGAAGACGGCGCCGAGCACGGCGCCGGCGAGGTAGGCGCTGCTGGCGAGGCCGATGTCGGTGTTCGAGAACTTAAGCGCGGGGCTCTCCTTGAGCGCGCCGGCTACTGCGCCGGCGAGCGTAACCTCGAGCCCGTCCAGGATCCAGGTGACGCCCAGCGCGACAACGACGAGGGTGTGGAACCGCCCCCAGGGCAGGCGGTCGAGGCGCGCCGGGATGTCGGTTTCGACGATGCCGGACGTGCCGACGCCCGGTTCGCTCACGCCGGTCAGGGGTATTGTCCTCGCCATGGCCCGCCACGAATGAGACGCCAGCGCCGGCCACGGCGACCCGCGCGGCCGGCCCCCTGGTAATGACGGTGGGCTGCATTCGTTCCGGATGCGCGCCAGCTCCGGATGCCGATGCCAAGGGTCGCCGCAAGCAAGGCCGACAGGAAGCCCGCCACACGCCGGAGTAGGAGATGCAGAGGGCTTGGCGCGCCACGACACGGTGCTTCCATCTCCATCCGAGCAATGATGGTCCCCCAAGCTGCGCAGCAGTCTCGGGCAACGGCGCTCGTGCCCCCACAAGAGACATGGCTGCTTGCGGCGGGCCAGTCGGCGGGAACCTCCTGCGGATCAGCGACGTTAGTGGTTGGGCGGTCTGTTGCGGCCGGTAGCTCAAGTGACAATTCCGGGCAGAAGCCATGCCGATTGATCGTGCACGTGCCGACCGATTCCTGGCGTTCCTGGGTTTCGCACTGAGTCTTCTGTTCCTACTCGCCGTCGTTGCCCTGGCTCTCACTGTCGCCGACAGGATCAACGATGCCGTCCCCCCAATGCAGTAGCGACCAGCCGGCCGCCGGCGCAGTCACACGGAGCGTCAGCTATGCAGCAGGTACTCAATGAAGTCAGCCAGGTCGCTCAGCGTCTCGCCGGAGTCATTTGGCAAGTACTGCAGTTCATCTGGAACTGGTCATTCGGCCAAGTCGTGAAGATGTTCCAGATGCCGTTCAACAATCTGCCTCTGTGGAAGCAAGTGCTCTTCGTAATCGTGATCGCAGCGCTTGCCTACTTTCTCTACAAGGTCGCAAAGGACCTGTTGAAAGCGGTTCAGTCCGTACTCGGCGCAATCGTCGGACTCATCTCCGCGCTGATCGCAATGCTGCCGCAGATCGTGTATGCGGGGCTCATTGCCTTCGGCGGCGCATGGATCATCACAAATCTGAACCCGGCATGGATTCCGATCGCACTGCGATGATCCGAAGCGATGCTTCCGCGTCAATTCGTTCTCTTTGGCGGAACGGAATCCGTTCACTGGCGTTGATTTCGGCCTCGGCGGCTTTCCTCATGGCGGAGCCGCCCAAGGCCACGCTCCAGGAGCATTCCTCACTGTGATGGCGGCGCCCCATCGTTGATCCCCGCCCGATGGGCGCCCTCTGAGCGGGAGCCAGCAATGGCAAGAATCGCTGCAAGAGGCTCTGACGGCGCGCGCGCGAATGACGCGAGCGCTGCATATCTCACCGGTGCCGAGAGTGGCAGGCCGTTCAAATACGTGCCAGGCTTTGCATACATCCTGGTGCTGTACGTAGCCGGCAAGCTCATGTTCCCGGATCCAAGGGCGACCTTGGTGCAGTGGGGAGAGTATCATCTTTCCTGGGTGGAGGTGCTCATGGTCGGCGCCACAATGATGGCGATGGCCGAGCAGTTGAGGGTCTCGCATCCGGGAATTGACAACACGATCGAGGCCATCTTGATGGCTGCCATGGCAGTTGTTCAAGTGCTGCTTTTTGCTCTTGGTGCGGCTGGCGTCAGAAACCTCGACATCTTCAACAATACCGAGTTCCTCATGCTGACCGTGATCAGTGCCACCCAGGCGATCGTTGCAATCATGATCAACGCTCGGACGCTGCGCCGCACGATTGGTGTCGGCGACAGCAGCTAGCGCCGGTGTCGGCCTGCTCTCGTGTTGGGCGGTGCCGACTAGACCAGCGCGCAACGATTCCGTCAGCTCGCCTTTGGCCCCGAGCCGACGTTGATGAGTCAAACATCCTCCAGTGCAACAAGCCTCTTGCTGGATGAAACGTCGGGCCACCTTCGTTGATAGGGTGACGAGGCCTTTCAGCTCCTGCGACTACGGTCGAACCGTCCGTTTGGGCGATGCGGGGAGTTTCGCCGTCTCCCGTCAGGCACTATCGCGTCCGGCAGCATGGCCGGATGCGCGCAAAGCGTTGATTTGGCCGGCGCCCGAACTGGGATTGGCACGGAATTCTCGGGTCCGGTTTGGAGCCATGGCCGCTCCAGGAACCCAGAGGCCACGGAGCAGCATCTTGCCCGCCGCGGCGGCAGGGATGGTCGCCCTGCTCATCGCCGGCACAAGTTGCGCCGCCGACGAGCGCAATGTGCGCGAGAAGTGCCTGGAGCGCATCGACTGGAATGCGCATCTCGGCAGGGCATTGCCCGAATCCATAGTCCATATGGCAAGAATCCAGTCATCGCATACTGGTTGGGCGGCACTGGCGCACGGCGGCGGGACGGTCAGTTTGTTGCCGATCGCGCTGCCCCTCTGCGAGGACCAACCTCGTTGTAGTCTCTACGCCAAGCCTCGCATTCCTCCCGCGTATCGTCCGGACTCACCAGACGTGGCCCCGGCTGTGGTCGGCGGACAGGCGGGTTACTGTGGCTTGGCGAGAGAGCTCATCAAGCGCCCGCTCAAAGCCGCTGCGGCTGGCGGTGGCGATCGGCAGGAAGCGCTTGTTGAGGCGCTGGCAGGCGGCCTTAGCCATACGGCAGGCTCCGTGGCTGATGCAGTCGACAGGGCAGATGACCGCATCGCAGCCTTCAATCATCTCCTCAATACGGTGCAGGCCGTCCTCAATGCCGCCATCGTGGTGCAGAAAAGCCGCCTTGCGTGCTGCGGCCGCCTCGCGCAGGTGCGGAACGACAGAGGTGCGGCCGCCGAGATAGAGGATGCGCCGAAGCGGCAGTGGCGCAGGGATGGGCGACGGCGCGTTCCTGTCGGGGAGCCGGGTCTCCTTCGCAGTGGGTCGGCGGGGTTGCAGGGGGCGGGCGGTCATTCGCCCAATCGTCTCCTCGGCGTGCCGTGCCCTGGCGCGAGCCGACAGGAGCGCTCGCTCGCACTTGGCGAGCTTGTGTTGCAGGCGTCCGTCCGCGCCTTTGACGGAGAACGCTGCGCGCCGGAGAGTTACGGAGCTGCTCGCGGCAGTGGCTGCGAGAGCGGCGCGCGCGGCATCGCGTTCGGCGAGGGCATCGCGCTTGGCCTGCTCGCAGCGTCGCAGGCGAGCTTCGAGGTCGGCGTTCTTGCGATCGGCTTCGGCAAGGCGCAGGGCGAGTTGATTGGCGTCATGGCCGTTCAGGTGCGAGAGCATATGCACCTCGCCGAAGACGCGCACTTTGATCGAATCGGGGACGTGGGTATGGGACATGATAGCCCAATACCCGGCCGCGATCTGTCCGTTGTCGCACAGCCGCTTCCAGATCGAGCCCATCTCGCCGTCGGTCTCGCACCGGCCTATCAGCCGGATGGCACCGGCAAACCGGCGGTCGAGCATCTTTGTGAGGGTGCGTGACAAAGGAGAGCACTGGCCGGCGGCGCGGACGCAATGGCTGTGGATGTCATAGCTCCGGGCGCGGCGATCGAGCTGCACCTCGTTCTTATGGATGGCGGTGAGCAGATCATGATCGGAAAGGCAGGTGCCGATGATTGAGCACCGCGTGCCGCCCTCGATCTCCCAGAGGGCAAGGCGCCGCGACGAGGGGCGCGGTAACATCTTGGACAGATAGTCGGCAATGTCGGGCGCGTGCGGCCCTGGCGGCGCGAGCTTTCCATGCATGATTCTCTCCCCAATGGCCCCGCATCCAAGGTCCGGGTATTGGATTGCCTTCCAAGAGAACAATTCTTGACGATATTAGTCAAGTATAGTGTGTGTGCCGAGATACAGTCGATTGTGGGCTGCTGCCGTCTACGGCGGCGGCTCTATGGGAAGAGCCGCCGAAGGCCTGCCGCAGGTAGAGCGGGCGCCCGAACTGCCCCAACTGTCTCATGCCCAAGAGGGGCGCATGCTCAGGAAGCGCTGGGCGATAAGGACAAGGCCGTGGCCGATTTCCGCATGGCGTTCTCTCTCAATCCCGCTATCCTGACGAGCAGGGAAGGCTGAAGTGCCTCGGCGCTGCGCCAAGATGGAAATGCCTCGCACGTTCGCCATTGCTGGCAGTGTCACGCCGCTCGTCGCCATGCTGTTGCTCGGTTCGACGGACGTTTGCGCCGACCCGGTCGATTGCAGACGCGCACAGGCTGCCGACGAAGTGGCGATCTGCAACAGCCCGGATTTGCTCATCATGGACGGGGAACTCGACCGAGCCTATCGCGCGGCTCGCGTGCGCTGGACGGCATCGATGAGCAACTCCGTCAAGATCATGCACGAGAGCTGGGTCAAGGAGCGGGCCAGATGCGGCGCCGATCGGACGTGTCTGATGGCGCGTATCGTCGAGCAGATCAAGGCGCTCGACAATATGCGCCCGGAATCGCCGACATGGATACTGGACGGCAAACCGGCGCAGTGAGTGCGGGGGGAGCAGGATCTCGGGGCCGAGCGCAAGCTTCGGTGCGGCGGCCTATCAGACAACCGCAGCGACCTCTCGCTATTTGACAAACCGGTTGGCCAATCCAAGCAGGATTTCGAGGGCAATCAGGGCAATGATGTACCATTCCAGCCGGTGGCTGGTCCGTGTGGCCAGGAGATCGCCCATGGTGTCCGCCGACTCGCGAATGACCTCGAGCTTCTGGCGAATGGCCCTGGCCCGCGGCCCGAGATCGTATTCGTCGGCAAGCTTTGCCCACAGGCGCTCCAGCGCAGGGTGGTCCCAAAGTACGTCCGGACGGTCGGCCATATCCACGCGCCCGGCCAACCGCTGCTGAATGAGCAGCGCCTCGCCGATCTGCTCCATGAGAGCCGCTTGGCTGCGGGCGAGCAGGCTGCGCCTCTTGAGGCTGAATGCGATCGGCTCCACCCGATCGAAGGCTTGAGCGATGCGGCGTTCGTCGTAGGCCAGCGCCACGCTCAAGGCCAGGGCCTCGGCCACGAGCATCAACCGCTCGGGAGCAGCATTCTTCAGCTCGATCGAGCCGCTTGGCAGCGTTTGGTCCTCCCCGTCTGGCCGCAGGATAATCTGGACGGTCTCGGTTTCGCGTTCGGCAAGGGGTTCGATGAGCCGGCCTTGCAGGCCATCGACGATGGCTTCCTCCTCAAGGGGGTTCATGTCGAAGAAGACCGCCGCGCCGAACCTGAACAATACAACGGTGCCGCCGCCCGCAACCTTGAATCCCAGCGGGTTGCTCGAAAATTGGTCGGCACGCTCCAGGCCTTTCAGCTCGATTCGCTCGGAAAGCTGCAGCGCTCTGGCGACCAGGGGGCGATTGCTCATGTTCGACACCTGACTGACCTCGCGTAGATATCCCTTCACCATTGCTGGCCCTCCACCGTTCTCGAGCGGGCAAGAACCGTCGGGCCCCCCAAAAGCGCCATCGGCGACCGCCGCGTGCGATAGATGGCATTAAAGGCTGCGCACCCGATGCGCTGAATTTGTTCAACCGGCTGTCACATTCAGCGTCTAGGCTCTGCGGGTCCCATGACGTTCCGCATCGCTCAAATCTCAGATACGCACCTCGGTCGCGAGAAGCCATACTTTGTCGCAAATTTCCTCAAGGTCGGCGACCACTGCGCCAAGACGCGTCCGGATCTCGTCCTGAACAGCGGTGACATTTCGCTGGATGGTGCCGCGTGCGCAGAGGACCTTGCCGAAGCCAAACGCCTGCACGGCGCGCTCGGCCTTCCCGTGCGCTTCATCCCCGGCAATCATGATCTTGGCGACGCCGCGTGATCCGCCAATGGGATGGCAGTCCCAAACCACTACCACACCATCCGAGAACCAACCAAGCTGCCGGAGCTCCAAGCGCGGAGTTGCCACAAGGAGCGCCGGACACTGCCCGGTCCGGCGGAAGCCGGCACAATGGGCGGACCCACCGCTACCACAACGTCAGAGCTCGTACCAATGACGGGCGTCGCCGCTCCGGGGCCGGATCCAGCCGTCGCTATGCGCCACTGGACGACGCCCCAATCGGCAAACGTGACCGCCGAAACCGTGGAGCCCTATTCTTCTCAGCGCCGCCCATCCGGCGGCCAGCTGATCATCGGCATGTTGACCACAACGCCGGGTCGCTTGACCTCGATCTGCTGGCGCGCCTGGGCCTCCTGCACCTCGCGTGCGCTCTTGAGCTCGCGCGCCTCCTCCGGCCTCACCCACGACACCAGCACCACATTACGCAACGGGCTGTAGCCGGGCGTTTGGGGTGGCGCGTCGAACACGTCGGACTGGAACTTGAAGGGGCCCTCGCCCTTGACCCCGTTGGTGAAGACGTAGACGTCGGCCAGCGCCTCCGGCGGCGCCTTGGCCAGCGAGGGGACGAGCAGCACCGGCGAACCCTTCATGCGGGTGAGCAGCGCGGCGACCTCGGGGTCGGAGGCCTCGGTGTGGATGAACCGCACCTTCCGGCCCTCCATGTAGCCGTCGATCGGCGGCACCACGAAGCCCGACTGCTGGCGGGCGGACAGCACGAACCAGCCGATCGCCACGGCGACCACGCCCGTGACCACCAGGTTCCTGACCCAACTCGTGTGCATGATGGACCTCCATCGATCGCAGCGTCCGCGCGGCCGCTCAAGGCTGCGCGGCGCCTTCGAATCCGCGCTGCGCCATGACCTCGGCGATGCCGGCCGGATCGGCGCGGTCGGCGAAGTAGTCGACCCTGATCAGCCTGCTTGCGGGCTCGCCGTGCACCGCCTCGACGCCGTCGAGCCGGTAGAGCGCGGTGGCGATGGCCTCGACGCAGTGCTCGCAGTTGAGGGCCGGCACCAGGAAGGTGACGCTGGCACGGGCGTCGCGGCGGCGCCCCAGGGTCAGCAGCCGG
>WBUN01000064.1 GCA_008933705.1 Hyphomicrobiaceae bacterium | reverse complement strand
ACTCCCGACGTTGGATGTTCTGCAATCCCCTCCTTCCTGGCCCACGTCCTGTCGAAGACGCGCCTGGCCGCCCGCACCACGAGCAGCCGGGCAGCGTCGCGCGGGCTCACGGGCTGCAGCGCAATGCGGTCGTCGGGCAGGTCGAAGTCGAACAGATCTGTGCGCATTTGCAGGTGGTGTCACCGCCTCCGCCAGTTGCATAGCCTCAATTCGGCAAGGCCGGCCTGCGGCAGCCGACGACAACGGGATAGCACTCCTGGGCGCAACGGTCGTGAGGATCCGGGCCGCAGTCGGCTATGAGTGCCCTGTACGAGACGCAGTGTCCCCCTCTATTCCTGTAACCCGGGCCCCCTTTGCAGCCGCAGCCTTTGCAGATGATGCTGCATTTCGATCCCCCGCTATCCGCAATCTGCTTGGCTTCCTCGCGAGTGAACGTCGTGCAATTCGGGCCACTCGCGTGGGCCGAAGCGGCGAAGAGTGCCATCAAAGCGAACAGAGTCAGAAGGCGTGAGTACATGTTGGCCTCCACATCTCTCTCCTACCCCTAGGGCAGGGACTCGATGGGGGGCCCGGCCGCCTCTACTTCACATCCGCTGCCACCTTGAGCGAGGTGATCTTGTCGGGGTTCTGCACCGGCTCGCCGCGCTTGATCTTGTCGACGTTCTCCATGCCCTCGATGACCTTGCCCCACACCGTGTACTGCTTGTCGAGGAAGGTGGCGTCGTCAAAGCAGATGAAGAACTGGCTGTTGGCGCTGTTGGGGTTCTGCGCGCGCGCCATCGAGCACACGCCGCGCACGTGCGGCTCGGCGTTGAACTCGGCCGCCAGGTTGGGAAGCTTGGAGCCGCCGGTGCCGGTGCCATGCGGGCAGCCGGTCTGCGCCATGAAGCCGTCGATGACACGGTGGAACACGACGCCGTCGTAGAAGCCATCGCGCGCCAGCGTCTTGATGCGCTCCACGTGCTTGGGCGCGAGATCCGGCCGCAATGCGATGACGACCTTGCCTTTGGTCGTCTCCATGATGAGCGTGTTCTCGGGATCTTTGATGGTGGCCATTTCGTGAAACTCCGTTTCTTTAGGGAGCGGGGAGTGGGAAACGGGAAGGAGAGGACTGTGCTGCTCGCCCCTGCCCGCTATTGCCTACTCCCCATTGCCTGTGCGTCACTTCTTGTCGGCGAGCAGGTAGACCTTGATCATCTTGTCGGGCTGCGGCGGCGGCTCGCCACGGGCGATGCGGTCGACGTGCTCCATGCCCTCGATCACCTCGCCCCACAGCGTATACTGGTTGGTCAGCGGACGGCAGCGATCGCCGAAGCAGATGAAGAACTGGCTGTTGGCGGTATTGGGGGCCTCGGTGCGCGCGGCGCCGACGCTGCCGCGCTTGTAGACCTCTTTGGAGAACTCCGCCGGCAGATCGGGAAGCTTGGAGCCGCCCATGCCGGTGCCGGTCGGGTCGCCGGTCTGCGCCATGAAGCCGGCGATAACGCGATGGAAGATGAGGCCGTTGTAGAAGCCCTGCTTGGTGAGCTGCTTGACCCGCGCCACGTGCTTGGGCGCGAGATCCGGACGCAGCTTGATCAGCACACGCCCGCTCTTCAGCTCGATGACGAGCGTGTTCTGCGGGTCGGGCGCCGCGCTCTGAGCATGCGCGGCAGGAATAGCCAGAAACAGCGCGAAGGCAAGGCCAGCAAGAAAGCGCGTCATTGGATCTCCTATACGAATGGGCCCCTGCCGCCACAAGGGCATGCGGGCGGCTGCGCAGGTGCCCGGCGGATATGGCGTTTGTGAGACGAACGGCGCTCGTCAAGACCTCTTCCTGGTGGCCTTGGCCTTGAGCCGCCTGGCAACAGCGGCCGAGACGAACTCGGACACGTCCCCGCCCATGAGGGCGATCTGGCGCACCAGCGTCGCGGTGATGTGGCGCACGCCGGGACTGGCCGGGAGGAACACGGTCTGGATATCGGGCGCCATGGCCCCGTTCATGCCCGACATCTGCATCTCGTAGTCGAGATCGGTGCCGTCGCGCAGACCGCGCAAGATCAGGGTGGCGCCCGCCTGCCTGGCCGCGTCGACGGTGAGGTTGTCGAAGGTCACAATCTCGATCTTGCAACCGCTGCGCTTGGCGATACCGGCCGTCTCCACCCTGAGCATTTCGATCTTCTCCTCGATGGAGAACAAGGGCGTCTTGCCCGGGTGCACGCCGATGCCGATGACGAGCGTGTCGACCATCTGCGCCGCGCGCTCCATGACGTCGGTGTGTCCCTTGGTGACGGGATCGAAGGAGCCGGAGGTGAAGCCAATGCGTTTCATGGGAGTGTGAGGAGAGATGGGGGCTGACCCCGTGGAAGACGCAATCCATGTGGAACCCGATACCTACGGGATTTGACCCCCGCGGCCAACGGAGCCCACGACCTATCACGGCCGCCGCGTGATCGCCAGGGCCAGACCGCCCAGCAGCAGCATGATGCCGGAGGCCACGTCCAGGCGGCCAAGGCGGGCAGCATCAATGGTGATGCGCGCCCGGGCAACGGCCAGCGTGTAGACCGCATCCACGGCCGCCAGGACAAGGACGAACACGACGGCAAGGACCGCGAGTTGGCGGACCACGTCAGCGGCGGGATCGACGAACTGCGGCAGGAAGGCGCCGAGGAAGAGCAGAACCTTCGGGTTCGACAGGCTGACGAAGAGGCCCTGGGCGTAAGCGCCGCGCACGGACGGCAAGGACAGCCGCCCGCCACCGGCGCCGCAGCGATAGAGCCAGAGCTGGCGTGCGCCGAGATAGACGAGGTAGAGCGCGCCCGCCCAGCGGATCAGATCGAACCATTCGGACATGAAGGCCATGACGGACGTCATGCCGAGCGCCGCCGCGGCCACCAGCAACGCAAGGCCGGTGGTGGTGCCGGCGAGCGTCGCAAATCCCGCCGCCAGGCCGCCGCGCAGGGTGTTGGCGATGATCAGCGACATGTTGGGGCCGGGGGTCAGCGCCAGCAGGATGCAGGCGGCGATGAAGGCGATAAGAACCTGGGCGGACATGGATTTCCCGGAGGGCTCCCGGCGCGGTTGGATCGCGATCACACAAAGTTCATCGGCGGGCGGAGCTCGGCCTAAGTCCGGCGCCGCGGCGCGCCCGTATCCGAACCATCATTCAGGGAGGATACGATGAAGGCACTTCGCATTGCGTCTTTGGCAGCATTGACGGCCGTCTCGCTCACCGTGGCCGTGCGGGCCGGCGGCGACAAGGTCAAGTTTCCCGACAACTACGCCAAGGGGATCCTCTACACCACCGTCGACCGCGCCGACAACAAGCAGTACCGGGAGCTTTATGCACCCAAGGACGCCATCGATGCCGTGAAAGCCGGCAAGCCGATCCCGAGCGGCACCGTGCTGACGATGGTGAACTACAAGGCCAAGCTCAATGCCGCGGGCGAGCCTGAGAAGGATGCCAACGGCCGCTTCCTCAAGGACGCGCTCGCCGCCTACGTCGTGATGGAGAAGCGCACGGGCTGGGGTGCCGAGTATCCCGCCGACATGCGCAACGGCGAGTGGGAATATCAGGTCTTCAACCCCGACAAGTCCGTGAACGACAAGGCCAACCTCAAGGCCTGCTTCACCTGCCACAAACCGCTCGACAAGCAGGACTTCGTGTTCTCGTTCGAGAAGATGAAGGCGGTGAAGTAGCGGCCAGCCAACGGTCGTGAAGGCGGCCCTCGTCGCGGACCTGCATCGATGGGATCAGACACACTGGTGGATGCTCACCATGTGACCCACGCTGTCCACGGGGTCTGGCCCCGCCATGACCCCGCTGCCTATGCGCCGGCCTCGCTGTCGGCCTCGCCGTTGCCGTTCTCGGCTTCCCCGTTCTCCTCGGGGATGCGCTCGACGGATACCACCTTCTCGGCCTCCTCGGTCTTGAAGACGCGCACGCCCTGCGTGTTGCGGCCGGCGATGCGCACGTCATCCACCGGGCAGCGGATCAGCTTGCCGCCGTCGGTGACCAGCATGATCTGGTCGCTGTCCTCGATCGGGAACGAGGCGACGAGCCGGCCGTTGCGCTCGTTGACGATCATGGCGGTGATGCCTTTGCCGCCGCGGCCCGAGATGCGGTAGTCGTACGACGACGACCGCTTGCCGAAGCCGCGCTCGGAGACGGTGAGCACGAACTGCTCGCGCGCGCCGAGTTCGGCATAGCGCTCGGGGCTCAGGTCGACGGCCTCGGCGCCCTCGCCTTCAGCCTCCGGCTCCACCTCCGGCGCTCCTTCGGCGACGTCGGCGCCCTGGGCGCGGCGCACGGCGGTCGCCTGCTTGAGATAGGCCTCGCGCTCGCCGGGCGTGGCATCGACGTGGCGCAGGATGGCCATGGAGATGACCTCGTCGCCACCCTCCAGGCGAATGCCGCGCACGCCGGTGGAATCGCGCCCCTTGAACACGCGCACGTCCTCGACGGGGAAGCGGATGCAGCGCCCCTCGGCGGTTGTCAGCAGCACGTTGTCCTGGGCCGCGCAGATCGCAACGCGCACGATGCGATCGCCCTCGTCGAGCTTCATGGCGATCTTGCCGTTGCGGTTGATGCTCTCGAAGTCGGCCAGGCTGTTGCGGCGCACGTTGCCGCTGCGGGTCGCAAACATCAGCTCGAGCGCGCCCCAGGTCTTGGCATCCTCCGGCAAGGGCAGGATGGAGGTGATGACCTCGCCTTCTGCAAGCGGCAGCAGGTTGACCAGCGCCTTGCCGACGGACTGCGGCGTGGCGGCCGGCAGGCGCCACACCTTCATACGATACACCATGCCGCGGGAGGAGAAGAAGAGCACCGGCGTGTGCGTGGAGGCGATGAAGATCTGTGTGACGACGTCCTCCTCGCGCGTTGTCATGCCGGAACGGCCCTTGCCGCCGCGCCGCTGCGCGCGATAGGTCGACAGCGGCACGCGCTTGATGTAGCCGCGCAGGCTGACCGTGACGACCACGTCCTCGCGCTGGATGAGGTCCTCGTCCTCGACCTCGCCCTCCATCTCGACGATCTCGGTCTGGCGCGGGGTGGCGAACTCGCTCTTGATGGCGTTGAGTTCGCTCTTGATCAACTCGACGATGCGCAGCCGCGAGGACAGAATCGCCAGGAACTCCTTGATCTCCTCGCCGATCTTCTTCAGCTCGTCGCCGATCTCGTCGCGGCCGAGCGCAGTCAGCCTCTGCAGGCGCAGATCGAGGATGGCGCGGGCCTGCTCGTCGGAGAGGCGGATAGTGCCGGCGGAGCTGAGCTTGTGGCGCGGATCGGCAATGAGCTCGACCAGCGGGCCTATGTCCCTGGCCGGCCAGTCGCGCGCCATCATCTGTTCGCGCGCTTCCGTCGGACTCGGCGCATGGCGGATCAGCTTGATCATCTCGTCGATGTTGGCCACCGCAATGGCGAGGCCGACCAACACATGGGCGCGCTCGCGCGACTTGCCGAGCAGGTACTTGGTGCGCCGGCTCACCACCTCCTCGCGGAAGGCGGTGAAGGCGGAGATGAAGTCCTTGAGGTTGAGCTGCTCGGGGCGGCCGCCGTTGATGGCCAGCATGTTGGCGCCGAAGCTCGTCTGCAGGTCGGAGAAGCGCCAGAGCTGGTTCAGCACCACGTCGGCCATGGCGTCGCGCTTCAGCTCGATGACGATACGCATGCCTTCGCGGTTGGACTCGTCCCAGATGTCGGAGATGCCCTCGATCTTCTTCTCGCGCACCTGCTCGGCGATCTTCTCGATCAGCGTGCGCTTGTTCACCTGGTAGGGAATGGCGGTGACGATCAGCGCATCGCGGTCCTTGCGGATCTCCTCGGTGTGCACCCTGGCGCGCATGATGATGGAGCCACGGCCCTTGTGATAGGCGGCCAGGATGCCGCCGCGGCCGAGGATCAGGCCGCCGGTCGGGAAATCGGGCCCGGGCACGATTTGGCACAGCTCGTCGATGCCGATCTCGGGGTTGTCGAGATGAGCGATGCAGGCATCGATCACCTCACCCAGGTTGTGCGGCGGAATGTTGGTGGCCATGCCCACGGCAATGCCGCCCGAGCCGTTGACCAGCAAATTCGGGAACTTGGCCGGGAGAACGGACGGCTCCTTCAGCGAGCCGTCGTAGTTCTCGCGGAATTCGACGGTGTCCTTGTCGAGATCATCAAGAAGCGCGTGGGCGACTTTGGCGAGGCGGCACTCGGTGTAGCGCTCGGCCGCCGGCGGATCGCCGTCGATGGAACCGAAATTGCCCTGCCCGTCGACGAGCGGCAGGCGCATGGAGAAATCCTGCGCCAGGCGCACCAGCGCGTCGTAGATGGCAAGGTTGCCGTGGGGGTGGTATTTGCCCATCACCTCGCCGACGACGCGGGCGCATTTCACGTATTTCTTGTTCCAGTCCACACCCAGCTCGTGCATGCCGAACAGGATGCGGCGATGCACGGGCTTGAGGCCGTCGCGCACGTCGGGAAGCGCGCGGGAGACGATCACGCTCATGGCGTAATCGAGGTAGGAGCGCTTCATCTCGTCGGTGATGGAGATGGGCCGGATGTCGCTCGGCCCCTTGTCGTCGCCCGCGCCGCCGCGCGCGGATTTACCGTCGTCCGCCACTTGGGTTCATGCCTATGGTTGCACCTGAAATCGAGGCGGAATCCGGGGGTGGCCCGGCCGCTACGAAATGAGCAAGAAAGCACTGCATCGCCTCGCCGTTTGTTGATAGCCCAGAGGGGGGCGGAGGGCAATCCCGAACGGCCTCGGAGATGATGATTTACAGCGGCTTTTTTACGCGCTGGTTCAATGGATTAGGATGGGACTGCGGCGCCTGCCCGCTTCGCTTGCCCGAGACCTTCAGCAAGCTGCCACGATGCCGCGGTATCGCTGTCGGCTCTCAGGGGTGGGCAGCCGGGGCTGACACCTCTCCTGCGGCTCAACCAGGGATGTCTCATGCACAAGATTGCAGTTGCTCTGCTCGCTTTGCTCGCGCTTGCCGCGCCGGCCTTGGCGCAGAAGACGGACGACAGGAAGGATGCCTCTCCGAAGGTCGCAATCCCGGCCAATACCTTCTTCAAGGGCCAGACCGCCAGCCAGCATCTGGCGCGCGAGCGATGGCTCGGTGCCAAGGTCGTCAACAAGGACAACCAGACCATCGGTACCATCGAGGATCTGATCCTGGGCACAGGCAATCAGGTGGAGGGCGTGATCCTGGGCGTGGGCGGCTTCCTCGGCGTCGGCGAGAAGAAGATCGGCGTGCGCATCGGCGCGCTCAAGATCACGACCGCAGACGGCAGGACCACGATCGCCCTGCCGATGGCAACGAAGGAGATGCTGGGCGCGGTCGGTGCCTATCAGAAGGCCAGCCCGGCGAAGAAACAGTAGCGTGCGTGCGGGCATCTGCTAGTCAGTCATCCGAGGCTCCCGACTCGGGCGAGGGGGCCGCCGCTCCGATGGTCAGGCACGCAGCAGGTCGATGGCAGGCACCAGCTCCACAACAGTTGTACTCGCGGCACTCGGCTTCAACGGGCTGATCGCCGCCTCCAAGTTCGTCGCTGCAGGGATCACCGGCTCAGCCGCCATGCTGTCGGAGGCGCTGCACTCCGTCGCCGACACGGGCAATCAGGCCCTGCTGCTCCTCGGCATCCGCCGCGCCCGACGACCGGCAGATGCGCGGCATCCTTTCGGCTACGGCAAGGAGCTCTATTTCTGGAGCTTCGTGGTCGCCATCCTGCTGTTCTCGATGGGGGCCGGCGTCGCCATCTACGAAGGCGTGCTCAAGCTGCAGACGCCGCACGCGGTGACCAGCCCGATCGTCAACTACGTGGTGCTCGGCGTGGCGCTCGCCTTTGAGCTCGGCTCCACCTTCATCGCCGTCAAGGCCTTCAACCAGGAGCGCGGCGAGCAAGGAGCGATCGCGGCTCTGCGCCACTCGAAGGACCCGGCGCTGTTCACGGTGCTGCTCGAGGACACGGCGGCGCTCGCCGGGCTCGTCATCGCGCTGGCCGGCAACCTCGCCGCCGACTTTCTCGGCTGGGTGGCGGCGGATGCCGTCGCCTCCATCGCTATCGGCGGCGTGCTGGCGAGCGTGGCCGCCTTCATGACGCTGGAGACCAAGAGCCTGCTGATCGGCGAAGCGGCCACGCCGGAGGTGGTCGACGGCGTGCGCCGGCTGATTGAGGCGCAAGCCGCCACCACCGGCACGATCAAGCGCGTCCACGCCATCCGCACCATGCATCTTGGCCCCGAGGACGTGCTGCTCGCCGCGCGCATCGACTTCGTCGACAGCGTCAGCGCGGCGCAGGTCGAGGGCATCGTGGGCGGGCTGGAGCAGGCCATTCGCCGGCGCTATCCGGAGATCCGCCAGCTTTTCCTGGCGGCCGCGGCCGAGCCGCGGGCGGAGACGGTCTCGCCCTTGGCCCGGACTTAAGAGCAGGATCACTTGGATTGGCGGGTGCACGGCAGGAGAAGCGGGGAGCCACCGGAAATGGATTGGGTCGCCTACGCCGTCGGCGCGTTCTACGTCCTTGCCGGCATCGTCGCCCTGCGCGCCGGGCGCATGAGCATGTTCCTCGACAGGACCCTGCAGGCGCTGACCAGCGAGCGCACCCCTTTTGCAGAGCACGTGCGCGCCACCTTCATGATCGGCGGCAGCGTCCTGACGCTGGCAGGCGGCCTTGCGCTGCTTGCGCTCAGCCGATGGGCGGTGCCGCTCTTCACGGCGTCGCTGGTGGCGCAGGCGGCCTATCTGCTGTGGGCGACGCGCGCTCTGCCGCCGGAGAATGCATTGGAGGCGGCAGGCCGGCAGCGCACCATCAACGCCTCCGTCGTCTACGCGGCTGCCACCGCGCTGGTGATCTGGCTCGACTACAATGGCCTGCTGCAATAGCGAGCGAGCACCTTCAACCGCCGAACACGACGGCGTGCATGATGCGGCCGGGCACGAAGGTGAAGAGGCCGACACGATGCCGGAATGACGCTCGTGGGAAGTGTGTCGCCCGCATTCGCCGCCTCTCCCGGGGCCTGGGCTCAGACCTTCGGTTGCGCCCGAGGCGGGCGTCCCGGATCAGAATGGAATCTCGTCGTCGAGTTGCTTGTCGAAGCCACCCTTGGCGCCGGCCGCCTTGCCGCTGCGCTTGTCGCCGTTGCCGTTGCTCGAATAGGAGACCTGCCCCTCCTCCTGCATGCCGGCACCCTGGCCGCCACGGCCATCGAGCATCGTCAGCGTGCTGTTGAAGCCCTGCAGCACCACCTCGGTCGAGTAGCGGTCCTGCCCGTCCTGGCCCTGCCATTTGCGGGTCTGCAGCGCACCCTCGATGTAGACCTTGGAGCCCTTCTTCAAATACTGCTCGGCCACGCGGCACAGGCCTTCGTTGAAGATGACGACCGAATGCCATTCGGTCTTCTCGCGGCGCTCGCCGGTGGTCTTGTCGCGCCAGGTCTCGGTGGTCGCCACGCGCAGGTTGGCAATCGGACGGCCGTCCTGGGTGCGGCGGATCTCCGGATCCTTGCCGAGGTTGCCGACCAGGATCACTTTGTTGACGGAACCGGCCATGGGGCACTCCTTCTTGCTCGTACGGCGCGCTCGACGCTGCGGCGCGGTTGCACGCGATTCTTGGCGGACACGTTAGCCGCTGGCGCGCGGCCGCGCCTGCCTTCAAGTTGCTTGTCCACGCTTTTGCGACGCGCAGATGTTCACTTTATGTTCCAATCTAGTGCGCGTCGCACCGCAAAGCAACCCCCGCTTGACTACTGCGCTCGCGCCGCCTCGGCGGCGGTAGCCAGCTCGCGCATCACACGCGGGCTCATGGCCGGCGCAGCCGGGCAATCGGGCGCCTTCAGCTTGTCGTAGATGGCCGGCATGTCGCCCTTGAAGCCATGCGCCATGGCGCGGCGGGCCACTCCCGTGGCAACCGCACCGTTGGCGAAGCGGGGGCGGCATATCAGCCTGGTGAGATAGTCGGTGAGCCGCGCCTTGTAGGCGGCGTCCGCCAGCGCCGTCTCGCTCGCCTTGGCGAACTCCTGCCAGAGCTGCTGGTCGGTGGAGCTGGCCCACGTCGCGTTCTGCCCGGCGTCGAGCAAAGGCGAAAGCCCGTCGGAGATGCGCTTCCTCAAAGCATTGCTGTCGAGGCTCGCATAGGCTGCCTTGAGCGAGGCAAGATCCTCCTCGCTCGGCGCGCGCATGATGATCTGCGACATGTCGGAGAAGGCGGAGCCTTCGCCCGCGGGCGGCTGCGTGCGCCACACCGAGGCGCCGGCGAGATCGGTGCCCTGCATCCTGGCCCCGCTGAAGTTGGCGCCGTGCAGCTTGCTCAGTTGCATGCTGGCGCCCTCCAGCTCGGCGTCGCGCAGCACCGCGCCTTCAAGATTGGCGATGCTGAGATTGGCACCCTGCAGGCCGGCGTTGCTGAAATCGGCCACCTGCAGCTTGGCGCCCGTGAGGTCGGCGCCCTGCAGGGAGGCCAGCAGGAAGTTGGCGCCCTGCAGCGAGACGCCGCCCGTGAGATCGGCCCTGTCGAGGCGCGCGCCCGCAAAGTCGGCGCCCGCCATCAGGCCGTGCGCCAGGACGGCGCCTTGCATCTGCGCCTCCTCGAGCCTGGCGCCGCGCAGGTCGATGCCGATCATCCTGGCTTCGGCGAGCCGGGCTTTCGAGAAGTTGACCCCGCGTGCGGAAGCGCATCTGGCGGCACGGCGGTCGTCGGTCAGCAACAGCTCGTCGAGGTTGGAGCACTGCACCCAAACATTGCGCAGGTCGGCGCCGACGAAGCTCGCCCCGTCGAGCTCCGAGCCCGTCATGTCGGCCTGATGCAGGTCGGTGCGATCGAGCCTGGCGAACCGCAGGTCGCGCCCGCGCAGGTTGAGCGTCGGCTCGCCGGGCGTCACATCCTTGTCGACCACCAGGTCGAGATCGGTGACGTTGAGATTGCGGTGGAAGAGGCCGAGCACCGCCCCATCGCCGGCACTGCCGAGCGCCGGCACCGCGTAGCCGAACACGAAGCCTCCGTCCCGTCCTGCCGCGCGCTGGCCCCCGGACGAGGCACCCGAGATGCGGTCCACGGCCTCGCCTGGAATGGTGGCGATGAAGAGCGAGAAGACGGCGACAATGGTGAATACCGCGGCGGTCAGCAGCAGGCTCAGCGGGTGATGACGGCTGGTGCGGAGGAAGGCGCGGAAGAACGACGTCTCGGATCTCAGCAGGAACACGCCGATGAAGATCAACAGTGCGATATCGGCCAGGACGGCGAGGCGGTGCATCCAGGTGATGGTGGCGTCGTGGTAGGGCAGGAAGACCACCTGCACGTAGAGCAGCAGCAGCAGCGGCAGCAGCACCAGCGTCAGCCACGACATGCCGTGCAGGAAGATGCTCATGATGCGGCTGCGCTCGGGGCCGGCCACGGCCTGCACGAAGAAGAAGTTGTCGAGCTCGAGCCGGAGCGGGTGCGTGCGCTGGTCGCTGATCTCCAGCATGCGGATGGCGGCGGCGAACTCCAGCGTCTTGCGCGCGAGCAGCACGAGCTGGCCGATGACGCCCATGTGGAACAGCACGAGCAGGATGGGCGCGAACAGGAAGAAGCGCGTCAGGTCGATCTTCACCTGCAGGATGGGAAGCGCGATGTCGGTATTGAGCAGCAGGTCCTTGTGCGTGATGCCGGCCACGGTGACGAGCAGGTAGCTCATCAGACCAAGGAAGATCAGCCAGGCCGTGTTGACCGTGTCGCTCGAGCGGTTGACCGCCTCGAGCAGGCTGTAGGGGTTGACGGGCGTCTCGGTGTCGATGACGGCCCGGCTGCTCTCATTCATACGCAAATACCCCCAAGTCGGCGCTCTTCCCTGCAATCCCCGGAGCCCCAAAACGCCCGACCATAGCGGAGAAACTGTGGCGGGAGTACCGCCGCAGCAACCCGTGGAGACGCCGGTGGAATCTCCGCAGGCGCCAATTCTTGTGGAGGCAGACGGAGTTAGCAGCCCGGCTCAGCCCTGCACCGAATAGCCGCCATCGACCGGGATGGCGGTGCCGGTGATGAAGTCGGAGGCCTTGCTGGCCAGGAAGACGGCGATGCCGGCCATGTCTTCGGGGCCGCCCCAGCGGCGGGCGGGCGTGCGCGCCAGGACCCAGGTGTGCAGGCCCTTCACGATCTCGCGGGCTTCCCGGGTCAGGTCGGTGTCGATCCAGCCGGGCAGGATGGCATTCACCTGGATATTGTCGGGCGCCCACGCGATCGCGAGGCCCTTGGTGAGCTGCACCACCCCGCCCTTGGAGGCGCCGTAGGCCGTCGCCACGCCCATGCCGAACAGCGACATCATGGAGCCGATGTTGATGATCTTGCCCCCACCGGCCGCCTTCATGACGGGGTATGCTGCCTGGCAGCATACCATGGTGGCGGTCAGGTTGGTGTCGATCACCTGACGGAACTCGGCGATGGACAGATCCTGCGGCAGCTTGCGGATGTTGATGCCCGCGTTGTTGACCAGGATGTCGACGCGGCCCATGGCCTTGGCGCTGTCCTCGATCAGCTTGCGGCAGGAAGCCTCCTGCACCACGTCCACTTCAAGAACGGCGGTCTTGACGCCGAGCTTGGCCACCTCGGCGGCGGCTGTCTCGGACTTCGCCCGGTTGCGGCCTGCGATCACGATGCCGGCGCCGGCGCCGGCAAGCCCCTTGGCCATGCCGAGACCGATGCCGCCGTTGCCGCCGGTGATGACGGCCACGCGGCCGCTGAGATCGAACAGGGACATTGCTTCCTCCAGCTTCCGCCGCGGATTTGTTCGGAACGGCTGCACGCCGATGCAGCCGGCACCGGCCGCGCGGCGCGCGCCCTTTCTACTACCGGCTCCAGACCCGCTGCGCCAGCGCTGCGCCGGGATGACAGCTTTGCGCTGCAGGCTGGATTGCGATCAGGCTCGGCCGCCGAGGAAGCGGGCGATGAGGATGACGATGATCGCACCGATGGTCGAGATCAGAATCTGCGTGCCGTAGGGAATGGCGTTGGTGATGTTGGTCACCGCCACCGGAAGCTGCAGCAGCTCCATGCGCACCAGGGCGCCGCCCACGAAGGCGCCGATGATGCCGACGATCAGGTTGCGGATGAGGCCGCCGCCGCCGATCAGCAGGCCTGCGAGCCAGCCGGCGATGAGGCCGTTCACACCCATGACGATGAAGGGCCAATAAGGCTGGATCTGCTCCCACGTCGGCATGGCGTGCCTCCCCTGTCAGAAATCTCCCTGGGCCTCCAGGGTACGCGAGAACGGGAAGGCGTGCCTCATAAACCGGCAGCGGCGACCCGCTCGCCGACGGGGCGTGGCCGCGCGGCGACAGGGCGGCGCCCGGAGCGCCCTCATTCCGCGGCAGCGCGCGCAGGTGACGCAAGCCAGCGGTCGAGATCGGCAAGTGCGCGCGCCGACAGCGCCCTCTTGCGGGCGACGCCGCGCTCCTTGCCCTTTATCCTGCGGCCGTCGGCATCGTGCGTCGGGGCGTCGAGCGGCGGGAACAGGCCGAAGTTGACGTTCATCGGCTGGAACGAGCGCGGCCCGTCTCCCTCGATGGCGAGATGCCCGCCCGTGATGTGTCCGAGCAGCGCGCCGAAGGCTGTAGTCGGCGGCGGCGGCGCCCACGTCATACCAAGCTTCTCCGCCGCGGCCGCGCGGCCGGCGAGCAGGCCGATGGCCGCGCTCTCCACGTAGCCCTCGCATCCCGTGATCTGGCCGGCAAAGCGCAGCCGCGGCTCCGCTTTGAGCCGCAGCGCGCCGTCGAGCAGCTTCGGGCTGTTCAGGAAGGTGTTGCGGTGCAGACCGCCCAACCGGGCGAACTCGGCGTTGGCAAGCCCCGGGATCATGCGGAAGACACGCACCTGCTCGGCGTGCTTGAGCTTGGTCTGGAAGCCGACCATGTTCCACAGCGTGCCGAGCGCATTGTCCTGCCGGAGCTGCACCACCGCGTGCAGGCGCTCGCCCGGCCGATGCGGATTGGCGAGCCCGACCGGCTTCATGGGTCCGAAACGCAGCGTGTCGCGGCCACGCTCGGCCATCACCTCGATCGGCAGGCAGCCGTCGAAATAGGGCGTAGAGGCTTCCCACTCCTTGAAGGAGGTCTTGTCGGCCGCCAGCAGCGCGTCGAGGAAGGCCTCGTACTCGCTGCGGCTCATGGGGCAGTTGATGTAGTCGGCGCCGGTGCCGCCGGGCCCGGCCTTGTCGTAGCGCGACTGACGCCAGGTGACATCCGCATCGATGCTGTCGTGATGCACGATGGGGGCAATGGCATCGAAGAAGGCGAGCTCGGTCTCGCCGGTGAGCCTGGCGATGGCGGCGGAAAGGGCCGGCGAGGTGAGCGGCCCGGTGGCGATGACGACGCTGTCCCACGCGGGCGGCGGCAGGCCGTCCACCTCGCCCCGCGCGATGGTGACGAGCGGGTGCCGGCCGAGCGCGGCCGTGATCTCGGCCGAGAAGCGATCGCGGTCGACGGCAAGCGCGCCGCCGGCGGGCAGCTTGTGGGCATCGCCGGCCGCCATGATGAGCGAGCCGGCGCGGCGCATCTCCTCATGCAGCAGGCCGACGGCGTTGGTGGCAGCATCATCGGAGCGGAACGAGTTGGAGCACACGAGCTCGGCAAGCCCGTCGGTCTTGTGCGCTTCCGTCTGGCGCACGGGGCGCATCTCGTGCAGCACGACCGGCACGCCGGCCTTGGCGATCTGCCAAGCGGCCTCCGACCCGGCGAGACCTCCGCCGATGATGTGGATGGGGGTGAGGGGCATGAAGGGAGGGTAAGCGAAACGCCGCGTCGGCTCAACAGGAGCACGCGTGGACGGTTGCATCGGTCCGACCTTCGCCGGGATGAAGCCAGAAGCAAGCGCATTCCCTGCCCACCCGCCGGCATCGAGCCTGCTGCCGCCAGTGGCCGCAGAGACACCACATTCTGCCGCTAGCGATGGGATCGAACACAACCCTGAGATCGGGCCGGCGCCGAAGCTCCGCCGCCGGCTGTTTGTGTTGCGTCGTGCGTCGAGGGGGTAAGCGTCATGACCGTGTTCAGAACGATGCTCGCGACCTTCCTGGTCACGCTCGGCGTGCTCATCGGGGCGTTCGCGTGGGGCGGATATTTCGAGCCTTCGCGGGAGCGGGCGGCTCTTGCCCGCATCGAGGCGAAGAAGGAGCCGCAGATCAACCGCGCGCAGGTGAGAACGCGCTTCGTTGCGGCCGACAGTGATTCCGCGCGAGAGGGCCGGAAGACCGGGCCGAAGACACCGGTCGCTACGATCGCCGCACCGAGGTCCTTTGCGGCCAGGAGCAGCGGCTCGGCGATTGCCACCGCCAAGGTCGCACAGGCAGCCCCGCGCGCGCCGGTCAAGAAGGTGCAGGCCGCCCCGAAGGAGAAGGACAAGAAGGAGGCGCAGCAGGCCGCGGCCTTCCAGTGGCCGTGGAACTTTTTCAAGAATTAGGGGTGCCCACGACCGTCACCGCCGCAGGCGTATAGGCGGGGGCCCAGGTCGCAGCTCCACAAGGGCGCGGTCGACACCCTGCTGAGCTGCACCGGTCACACCAGGCGGCTCTGCTCGACGGCGGCGGCGATGAAGGACTTGAAGAGCGGGTGCGGCTCAAAGGGACGCGACTTCAGCTCCGGGTGGAACTGCACGCCGATGAACCACGGGTGGCCGGGAATCTCGATGATCTCGGGCAGCAGGCCGTCGGGTGACATGCCGGCAAAGCACACGCCGGCCTCCTCCAGGCGCGCGCGATACTTGGTGTTGACCTCATAGCGGTGGCGATGGCGCTCGGAGATCTGGATGTCGCCGTAGATCCTCGCCACGCGGCTGCCCTTGGCCAGCACGGCGGTGTAGGCGCCGAGCCGCATGGTGCCGCCGAGATCGCCGTTGGCACGCCGCTTCTCCAGCTCGTTGCCGCGCATCCACTCGGTCATGAGGCCGACGACAGGCTCCTCGCTCGGGCCGAACTCGGTGGAGCCGGCCCCCTTGATGCCGACGAGATCGCGCGCCGCCTCGATCACCGCCATCTGCATGCCAAAGCAGATACCGAAGTAGGGGACGTTGCGCTCGCGCGCGAACTTGGCCGCGAGAATCTTGCCCTCCGAACCGCGCTCGCCGAACCCGCCGGGCACCAGGATGCCGTGCACGTTCTCAAGATGGGGTGCCGGGTCCTCGCTCTCGAAGATCTCGCTCTCGATCCACTCGAGCTTCACCTTCACCTTGTTGGCAATGCCACCGTGGAACAGCGCCTCGTTGAGCGACTTGTAGGCGTCCTTGAGTCCCGTGTACTTGCCGACGACGGCAATCGTCACCTCACCCTCTGGGTTGGCGATGGCGCTGGAGATGGTCTGCCACTTCTCGAGCTGCGGGGCCGGCGCGCCCTTGAGGCCGAATGCGGCGAGCACCTGCGCATCGAGCCCCTCGCGGTGATAGGCGAGCGGCACATCGTAGATGGAGGCAACGTCGAGCGCCTGGATCACTGCCTCCTCGCGCACGTTGCAGAACAGCGCGATCTTCTTGCGCTCCGAGCGCGGCACCTCGCGGTCGCAGCGGCAGAGCAGGATGTCGGGTTGTATGCCGATCGATCTGAGCTCTTTCACGGAATGCTGCGTCGGCTTGGTCTTGAGCTCTCCGGCGCTCGGGATGAAGGGGATCAGCGTGAGATGGATGAAGACGGAATCGCCGCGGGGAAGCTCGTTGCCGAGCTGGCGGATGGCCTCGAAGAAGGGCAGGCCCTCGATGTCGCCGACCGTGCCGCCGATCTCTACCAGGACGAAATCGATGCCGTCGTTGCCCGACAGCACGAACTGCTTGATGGCGTCGGTGACGTGCGGGATGACCTGGACAGTGCCGCCGAGATAGTCGCCGCGCCGCTCCTTGGCGAGGATCTCCTGGTAGATGCGCCCGGTCGTGACGTTGTCGGATTTCTTCGCCGGCACGCCGGTGAAGCGCTCGTAGTGGCCGAGGTCGAGATCGGTCTCGGCCCCGTCGTCCGTCACGAACACCTCACCGTGCTGGTAAGGACTCATCGTGCCGGGGTCGACGTTGAGATAGGGGTCGAGCTTCCTCAGCCTGACCGTGTAGCCGCGGGCCTGTAGGAGAGCTCCAAGGGCCGCTGAAGCCAGCCCTTTGCCGAGCGATGAGACCACGCCGCCGGTGATGAAGATGTACCGCGCCATGGGCTTGCAGAATACATCCGAAGCCTCCGATTCGAAGAGCAATTTCTGCAATCCATCCACGACCTTTCGCCGCGCCGCGTGAGACGGCGTTGCAGCTCCTCTTGGTCGAAACGGCTCCCGTGCAGCCACGCAGCGGAGGCAGGGGCGGGGTTGGCTGCGCTATCCCCGTGGCCCATGGCTTCCGTGCAGTTGCACCGCGACTGCCGAAGCGACCCGCGCATCTGCATGGCGCGCCCCCAGGCACCCAATCCCGCAAGGCGGCAAGTGCGCCTACTGGGACTGCGGCACGCGGGTCGTCGGAGCGGTCGGGCCAAGCTTGTCGAGAATGCCGCGACCGGGCGGTGTTGCCGGTGCCGCCGGCTGCTCGCCCGGCTTGGTCTGCGGCGCCGTCTGGCCTTTGGTGGGGGCCGCCGGCGTCTCGAAGATGGAGCGAGACCGGTCGGGACGCGTGGCCAATATGGTCAGCAGCAGGCTGGTGGCGAAGAACGCGGCTGCCAGCCCGGCCGTCGCTCGCGTCAGGAAGTTGGCCGCACCGCGACCGGTCATAAACCCGCCACCGCCACCGATGCCGAGCGCGCCGCCTTCCGAGCGCTGCAGCAGCACCACGGCCACGAGCCCTGCCGCGATCATCATGTGCAGAACCAGGAGAACGGTGATCATGGGTCTCTCTATATCTATGCCGTGCGGGCTGCGCGTTAAGGGGTCGGCGCGCTTCTACACCAGACGCCGCGGCTGGACCAGCCTCTTCCTGGCCAAGCCCTTGTCCTACTTCTTGGCCGGCTGGAAATCCTGACCGGCGAAGGGGTTGGCGGTCGAATCCGGGTTGGGTGGGCGGTACGCATCATCGACCTTGGGCTTGGCCTTCGCCGCCTTGGCTTTAGCGGGCGCATCCGTCGTCTTGGCTGCCGCAGGCGCCTTCTTGGCTGCCGGCTCGCGCTTGGCCTCATCGCCGGTCTTGTCGGCTGCCGGCGCCGCTGCCTTCTTGGCGGGGGCGGCCTTCTTGACGGCATCCGGCGACTTGGCGGCAGCCTTGGGAGGCACCGCGTTGGCCGCAGGCGTCTGCTCGGTCTTGGCCTCATCCGCCTTGGGCTTGGGATCTGCATCGACCTCGTTCGGCAGATTGACCAGCGGCCGGCCCTGGCATCGGAACAGGAGTTGCTCGTCGACCTCGATCAGCCGGCGCACCTGCTCAAGCTTGTCGGGTGCGAGGTTCGCCTTCGCCCACTGGGGCCCCTTGGCCATGCTGGTGCGCACGCCGGCCTGCTCGAGCTGTGCCTGCTCATCCTTGAGCTTGGTGCAGCCATCCTTGTCCAGCATTCCCGCGCGCGCTTCGACTCCGCCAAGAAGGAGAATGGCGATGACAAACGTGAAGCCACTGCGCGTCATGCGTTCTTGTCGGCTGCGGTCCGTGCGGGTGAATGTCGCCGTACTAAGCCGGGTTTTGGGCACGGCGGTCAAGCACCGCACGCGGCGATGATGGCAAGAAAATCGTCGGCCTTGAGACTGGCGCCGCCGACGAGCGCACCGTTGACGTTGGCCACGCCCATCAGTTCGCGCGCGTTGTCCGGCTTCACCGAGCCGCCGTAGAGCAGACGCATGGTCTGCCCTTCCGCTGCGAAGCGCTCGCTCAGCGCCTTGCGCAGGAACGCGTGCACCTCGGCCACATCGGCGGGCTTCGCGGTCAGCCCGGTGCCGATCGCCCACACCGGCTCATACGCGATGATCGTATCGCGCGCCGTGGCGCCGTCGGGCACGGAAGCGGCGAGCTGGCGGCCGACGACAGCAAGCGTCAGGCCCGAGCGGCGCTCACCGGCGGTCTCGCCGACGCACACGATTGCCGCAAGCCCTGCCCGACGTGCGGCAAGAACTTTGGCTTTGACGTCGGCGGAGCGCTCACCGTGATCGGCGCGCCGCTCGGAATGGCCGACGATCACCGCCTCTGCGCCCACGTCCTTCAGCATCTCTGCAGAAATGTCACCCGTGTGGGCCCCGCTGGCGGCCGCGTGGCAGTCCTGGGCGCCGACCTTGAGCCTGGAGCCGGCAGCCTCCTTTGCCAGGGCTGCGACCAGGGTCGCCGGCGGGCAGATCATGGCCGCTACCGACGGCGCAAACCCCGCCTCCCCGAGCCGATCCCTCACGCGCCGCGCCTCGGCAAGGGAAGCGGTGAGGCCGTTCATCTTCCAGTTGCCAGCCACCAGCGGCTCAATTCGCGCAGGCGATGCCATGGTCTCGAACCCCCTTGGATGTTGCGCCGCGTTCGGCTAAGGCACTGACTTGCCGGGTCGTCCCCGGGTTCATAATATGCCGCGCGCCCGCGTCAAGGCGCACAAATGCGCATTCATACCGTGGCGGCGCCAGCACACTGCTCCCTCATGGCAGCAGTCCGCAGGCATCGCCCGGCAACACATCCGGAAAAGAAGCACGATGCTCGATCAATTGCGGCGAGGCGTTGGAAATCTACTGGCCAAGATTCTGCTTGGCCTGCTGATCATCGCTTTTGCCATCTGGGGTGTTGCCGACGTCTTCCGCGGCTACGGCCGCGGCACGCTCGCCAAGATCGGCAAGACGGAGATCTCCGTCGACGAATACCGCCAAGCCTATCAGGACGAGCTCACCTCGATCTCGCGCCGCCTCGGCCGCCGGCTGACGCCCGAGCAGGCCAAGCTGCTCGGCATCGAGCAGCGCGCCCTCTCCCGTCTGATCGGCGCGGCCGCCATCGACACGCATGCACGCGAGCTGTCGCTGTCCATCTCCGAGAAGGCGCTGGCCGACATCATCAAGTCGGACCCTGCCTTCCACGGTCCCGACGGCGCCTTCTCGAACCGCACGTTCCAGAGCTTCCTGCGCCAGGCCGGCATGTCGGAAGCACGCTTTGTGTCTGAGCGCCGCCGCGAGGAGGTGCGCGATCAGCTGACCGACACGCTGCTCGGGGGCGTCGCCCCGCCCCAGTCTGTGATCGACTTGCTGCATCGCTACCGCGAAGAGACGCGCGTGATCGAGTACATCGCCCCCGACTTCGCCAAGCTCATCAAACCGGCGGAGCCCGACGAGGCCAAGCTCAAGGAGCAGTACGAGCAGAACAAGGCGCAGTTCGTGAAGCCGGAGTTGCGCAAGATCAACGTCCTCCTGTTGACGCGCGAGGGCGCCAAGGCGCGCGCGCCCGTCACCGACGAAGAGGTCAAGGCTGCCTACGACGCCGACAAGGAGAAATACAATATCCCGGAGAAGCGGCACGTGCTGCAGCTCGCGTTCCCCGACAAGGCCGCCGCGGACAAGGCCTATGCCGAACTCGCCAAGGCCAAGAACTTCAAGGAAGCCGCGACCAAGCTCGGCTTCAAGGAAAGCGATTTCGATCTTGGCAGCCTGTCGCGCCGCGACATGATCGATGCCAAGATCGCCGACGCCGCATTCGCGCTGAAGAAGGATGAGCTGTCCAAGCCCGTCGAGGGCCAGTTCGCCATTGTGCTGCTGCGCGTCACGGAGATCACGCCCGGCAAGCAGCGCCCCTACGACGAGGTCAAGGCCGAGATCAAGGATCGCATTGCTGGAGAGAGGGTCGCCCAGGAAATCCAGGCCCTGCACGACAAGGTCGAGGACGAGCGCTCGGCCGGCAAGCCCCTGAAGGAAATCGCCGAGCAGCTCAGGATCCCCTTCCACGAGATTGCGGAGATCGACCGCGCCGGCAAGACGAGCGACGGCAAGCCGGCGATCGAGAAAGCCGAGGCGGGCAAGATCGCCGACGCTGCCTTCGGCGGCGCCGCCGGCGTCGAGGCCGAAGCAACCGAGCTCAGTGATGGCGGCTTCGCCTGGGTCGACGTGGTCGCCGTCACGCCCGAGAAGCAGAAGCCGTTCGAGGAGGTGAAGGGCGAGGTCAAGGAGCTGGTGGTTGAGCAAGAGCGGCGCAAGGACGTCGCGGCCTACGCAGCCAAGCTCGTGGAGCGTCTCCTCAAGGGCGAGACGCTCGCTGCCGTCGCCAAGGAGGTGGGCACCAAGGTCGAGCGCACCGCCCCCGTGACGCGCACGACCGTGCCGCAAGGCCTGGCGCAGAACGCCGTGCAGCAGGCGTTCGCGCTGCCAAAGGGCGGGGCATCTTCTGCGCTGACCGCCGACGGCAAGGCCCGTCTCATCCTTCGCGTCGCCGACATCGTTGCCGCCCCCGCGGCCAAGCCGGAGCAGATCGAGCGCATCAAGAGCGAGCTCACCCGCCAAATGCAGGGCGACGCGCTGGCCGAATACCTGGCCGGGCTGCAGAAGCGCTACGGCCTCTCGGTCAACGAGACCGCGCTGCGCCAGGCGCTCGGATCGGAGCGCGAGACCCAGCAGCTCGGGTTCGAATGAGGCTAGCCGGCTTGGCCGGCAGGATGACACCATGACCAAGCTCGACGTGGGCAGCAGGGATTTCGAGGCCGAGCCCAGCCGCAGCGCGTTCGCCGCTCGCCATGCCACGGGGGCCGCCCAGGTGGTGTGGACGCGCCTTGTCGCCGACCTGGAGACGCCGGTGTCGGCCATGCTCAAGCTGAGCGACGGCCGGCCCATGAGCTGCCTGCTGGAGTCGGTGGAAGGCGGCGCCGTGCGCGGGCGCTATTCCATCATCGGCGTCGCACCCGACGTGATCTGGCGCGCCTTCGGCGACAAGGCCGAGATCAACCGCAACGCGCAGATGCGCCCCGATGCCTTCGTGCCGGAGAAGCTGCCCGCGCTTCAATCGCTGCGCGCGCTGCTGGCCCAATCGCGGATCGATCTCCCCGCGGAGCTGCCACCGATCGCCGCCGGCGTCATCGGCTACATGGGCTACGACACGGTGCGGCTGACCGAGAACCTGCCGCACCAGCCCCCCGACGCCCTGGGTGTGCCTGACAGCATCTTCGTGCGCCCGACCGTGATGGTCGTGTTCGACGCCATCAAGGACGAGATGATCGTCGTCACCCCCGTCTATCCGCAGGCGGGCATCGACGCAAAGGCCGCCTACGCGACGGCATTGGAGCGCCTGCGCGGCGTCGTTGCGGCCCTCGACGAGCCGCTGCCGCACGCCACCAGCATGTCGGGCGCCCAGCTTGCCCTGCCGGCGCCCGTGTCCAACACATCGCCCGCCGAGTTCATGGGCATGGTGGCGCGGGCAAAGGAGTACATCGCCGCCGGCGACATCTTCCAGGTCGTGCTTTCCCAGCGCTTCTCCGCGCCCTTCAGCCTGCCGTCGTTCGCACTGTACCGTGCGCTGCGGCGCACCAACCCTTCGCCCTTCCTGTTCCACCTCGACTTCGGCGAATTTGCGCTGGTCGGCTCGAGCCCGGAGATTCTGGTGCGGGTGCGCGACGGCGAGGTGACGATCAGGCCGCTCGCCGGCACGCGGCGGCGCGGCACCACGCCGGAGGAGGATCTGGCGCTCGAGAAGGAGCTGCTCGCCGATCCCAAGGAGCGCTCCGAGCATCTCATGCTGCTCGATCTGGGGCGCAACGATGTCGGCCGCGTCTCCAGGATCGGCTCGGTGCGGGTCAAGGAGAGCTTCGTCATCGAGCGCTACAGCCACGTCATGCATATCTCCAGCCACGTGACAGGGACCATCGACGACAAGCACGATGTCATCGATGCGCTGATGGCGGGCTTTCCGGCCGGCACGCTCTCAGGTGCCCCCAAGGTGCGCGCCATGCAGATCATCGACGAGCTGGAGAAGCAGAAGCGGGGTCCCTACGGCGGCTGCGTCGGCTATTTCTCCGCCGACGGCGAGATGGACAGCTGCATCGTGCTGCGCACGGCGCTGGTCAAGGACGGCATGATCCACGTGCAGGCGGGCGCCGGTGTGGTTGCCGATTCCAATCCCAAGGCCGAGCAGCAGGAATGCGAGTTCAAAGCCAAGGCGCTCTTCAAGGCCGCCGAGGAGGCCGTGCGCTTCGCCGAGCGCGCCAAGCGCGGCAATAGGTAGCTCACGTATTGCGCGGCGGCAGGATGATGCACGTCGGCACCGGCCTCGCTTCGGCCGTTGCTCCGAAGCGCAGCGTCTTGCCGCACCAGTGCGCGCGCCCGTCGGTCGCATCCTCCGCCACCACGAAGTAGCGCGAGACCGTGATCCACATCCCGTCGATCAGCAGGCGCACCACAGGCCGGCCGTCGATGGTCGTCTCGGCGTAATCGTCCGCCGGCCGGCAGTCGGTATCGTTGCAGCAGGGGATGCCGCGTTGGTCCTTGTAGGGGCTGTAGTCCATCCCCCGATCGTTGACGTGCGCCGCCACCGTCGCGCAGCCAAGGGCGAGGAAGAGCGTCAGCAGCCTCGGGACGGTCACGGCCATCTGTCGGCCCCCGTTTGCTGGACACGGGCTGCCCAATTCTACAAGAGTCCCCCGGCATCGGCTATGTTGAGGTCATGCTCACCCTTTCGCTTCTCCGCCACGCCAAATCCAACTGGGACGATGTCGGGCTGAAGGATTTCGACCGCCCGCTGGCCAAGCGGGGTGAAGCCGCCGCCCCCCGCATGGGGGCGTATATGGCCGCCCACGGCCTCATGCCGGAGCTGATCCTGTGCTCGTCGGCCGTGCGGGCTCGGCAGACGCTGGACCTCGTGCTGCCGAGCCTTGCCGACAGCCCCACCATCACCTACGAGGACGGCCTCTACCTGGCCTCCGCTTCGGCTTTGCTCGCCCGCATCCGAAGGATCGACGCCAAGGTCAAGCACGCGCTCGTCGTCGGCCACGACCCCGGCATGCACGGGCTCGCGCTCGAGCTGGCGGGCAGCGGAAATGCCAAGATGCTGGAGGCTCTTGCAACCAAGTTCCCGACCGCCGGGCTCGCCGTCATAACCTTTAACGTGCAACGCTGGTCCCAGGTGAAAGCGGGCGCTGGCCGCTTGGCCTGCTTCATGACGCCCAAGCGCTTGCCTTGACCTTCACCGTGCCACTCCCCTAAATCCTCCCCATGCTGCTCCTGATCGATAACTACGACAGCTTCACCTACAATCTCGTCCACTACCTGGGCGAGCTCGGTGCCGGCTGCGAGGTCTTCCGCAACGACAGGATCACCGTTGCCGAGGCCCTCAAGCTCAGGCCCAAAGGCATCGTGCTGTCGCCCGGCCCGTGCACACCCAACGAGGCCGGCATCTGCCTGGAGCTGATCGAGAAGGCGGGACCCAAGATACCCCTGCTGGGCGTCTGCCTCGGCCATCAGGCGATCGGCCAGGTCTACGGGGGCAAGGTGATCCGCGGGCCGGTGCCCATGCATGGCAAGCTTTCCAAGATCACGCACACCGGCAAGGGCGTCTTCAAGGGCCTGCCCAAGAGCTTCGAGGTAACACGCTATCACTCGCTGATCGTCGAGCGCGACGGCCTGCCTGACTGCCTCACCATCACGGCGAAAACCGCCGATGGCCTGATCATGGGCTTGCAGCACAAGACGCATCCCGTGCATGGCGTCCAGTTCCACCCGGAGAGCATCGCCTCGGAGAACGGTCACGCCCTGCTCGCAAACTTTCTCGAGCTTGCCGGGCTGAGCCCGCGCCGGCGCAACGCGCGCGCCGCGCGCCACGCCGCCTGAGGAGCCAGCCATGCCCTCCACGCAACTGCGCGAGCTGATCCAGAAGGTGTCGGGCGGCACCACGCTGACCGAGAGCGAGATTCGCACCGCCCTTGACCTGATGACGGCCGGCGAAGCCACGCCTGCCCAGATGGGCGCGTTCCTGATGGCGCTGCGCGTGCGCGGCGAGACGGTCGAGGAGATCACGGGCGCGGCGCAGATGATGCGCTCGCGCATGAATCGGGTCACCATACCGGAAGGCGCGGTCGACATCGTCGGCACGGGCGGCGACAGCCACGGCACCTATAACGTATCGACCTGCGCTGCGCTGATTGCGGCTGGCGCTGGCGTCAAGGTCGCCAAGCACGGCAACCGCCGCGTTTCCTCGATGTCGGGCGCCTCCGACGTGCTTTCCGTGCTGGGCGTCAAGCTGGATGTGCCCCCGGAGGTGATCACGCGCTGCGTCGCGGAGGCCGGCGTCGGCTTCATGTGGGCGCCGATGCACCACCCGGCCATGAAGCACTGGGCGCCCGTGCGCGCCGAGCTCGGCATCCGCACCATCTTCAACCTGCTGGGGCCGATCTCCAACCCGGGCGGCGTGAAGCGACAGGTGGTCGGCGTTTTCTCCTGGCACTGGGTGGAGCCGATCGCCCACGTCCTGAACAAGCTCGGCGCGGAACACGTCTGGGTCGTGCACGGTCACGACGGCCTCGACGAGCTGACGACGACCGGCGCCACCGACGTCGCCGAGGTCAAGAACGGCAAGGTCTCCGTGTTCGAGGTCACGCCTGCCGACGCCGGCCTGCCGCCCGCCAAACTTTCGGATCTGAAGGGCGGCGACGAGCAGGTCAATGCCGCAGCCATCCGCGACGTGCTGGCGGGCAAGAGGACGCCACTGCGCGACATCGCCATACTGAACGCCGCAGCCGCGCTCATCGTCGCGGACAAGGCGGCCAACCTTCTCGACGGCGCGGCGCTCGCCGCCCACTCCATCGAATCGGGCGCCGCACAGAGGGCGCTCGACAAGCTCGTTGCAATCACCAACGGGCGAGGGTGATCGGCCCCGCGCAAAGCATTATTGCCGGATTGCCTGCGGCGGTCCCAAAGACCGCGCAGCGATCAATTCACTCTTGCGCCGGCCGACTTGACGTCCGCGTCAGCCTCGAATCGCAAGCAGCAGACCGCTCACCGCCGAGATCGCCAGGATGCACAGGCGGATCATCCGTGGGCTCATCACGCGAATGAGCCATGGCGAGGCGAAGTAGCCGGCTGCAAGACCGGGCAGAAGTGCGGCGCTTGCGACAAGCTCGCGCCATCCGAACATGCCGATGGCGGCAAGCGCCAGCAGCGAGATCAGGTTGGCGGCGGTAAAGAAAGGCAGCAGGGCGCTGCGGATGCGGGCCGGACTCTCGTGCTGATAGAGCAGCGCGATGGGCGGACCGTGCACGCCGGCTATGGTTCCCATGATGCCCGCCGCCGCGCTCGCCGTAATGAGCCCGCGGCCGGAAAGCGCCACGCGATAGCCCGCAGCGGTCACGGCAACGGCCGCAACGATGACCACGCCGAATATGCGCGGCAGCTGTTGCGAGCTGACGCTCAGCAAGAGTGCCGCCGCCATGGCCGTTCCGATGCAAAGGCCCGCCAGCGAAATGCGAAGCTCACGGACATTGATGTCCCCGCGCAGGCGATAGCTGGCGACGGCGGCCAGGAGAAAGGAATGCATGAGCACGGGGCCCGGCACGTAGACGGGATCGATGAGCGCCAGGACGGGCACGGCAAAAAGATTGAGACCCATGCCGATGGAAGCCTGCGCAGCGGCGCCTGCGGCTATGCCGACAAGCGCCAGAATATAGCCCACGATCCAAGGTGCTTCGGTCAATGCTTCCCCCAACCATTCGCCTGTTTCGGCACAGATGTTGTTCTCGCATTGCGCCCCCGGACGCCGCCGCGTGCGCTACGACGCCTTGATTGGCATGCCGCAAAATGAGAGGCTGACCCAGCCGAATGGATCTCGCTCGTGGCGCGGCCCAGCGGCGACATCCTTTGTCCAGACCAGGGCGCAATACAAGAACAACGTTGCCCACGCCAAGGAGGAACTCATGCCCATAGCCAAATGGCTTGTTGGCGGCATCGCGGCTCTCGCGCTCGGCGCGACGAGCTGCATCGTGCCGGCCGCCGCGCAGGACAAGCCCGTCAAGATCCGGGTGCAGTCCGTGATTCCGAAGACGGCCGACGAAGTGAAGATGCTCGAGCAGTTCGCCGACAACGTGAAAGCGCTTACCAACGGCACCGTGACGTTCGAGGTGCTGCCGGCCGGCGCCGTCGTCGGCGTCAACGAGACGTTGGATGCCGTCGACAAGGGCCTGATCGAAGGCGGCTTCGCCTGGACCCACTACTGGTCGGGCAAGCATCCCGCCGCCATGCTGTTCGGCTCGCCGATTGCCGGTGCCGGCCTCGGCCTCGACAACATCTCTTGGGTGTCCTGGTACCTGAACGGCGGCGGCAAGCAGCTCTACGACCAGCTCTGGACCGAGATGAAGGTCAATGTGAAGGGCTTCATGCTGCAGCCGGTCGGGCCGGAAGCGCTCGGCTGGTTCAAGACGCCGATTACCAGCATGGACGACTTCCGCAAGATGCGGTTCCGCACGCCGCCCGGCATACCGGCCGAGAGCTACAAGGAGATGGGCGTTGCCGCGGTCGCCATGGGCGGCGGCGACATCCTGCCCGCGCTCGAGAAGGGCGCACTCGACGCGGCCGAATGGTGCTGTCCGAAGCCCGACATGACGTTCGGCTTCCACAAGGTGCTGAAGCACTACTATATGCAGGGCCTTCACCAGGTGATCGTCAATGCCGACCTCTACATCAACAAGAAGGTGTGGGACGGCATGTCGCCGGGGCAGAAGAAGGCGATGGAGGTCGCTGCCGACGCTTCGCTGATGCAGACGGTCGCTTACCGCATTTCCGAGAACGGCAAGGCGCTCAAGGAGCTCACCGAGAAGCACGGCGTCCAGTTGCACGACACGCCGAAGGACTACTTCGTCGAGTACCAGAAGGCGACGTCGAAGGTGATGGAGAAGTACAAGGCCGAGAGCCCGTTCTTCAAGAAAGTCTGGGAATCGATGAAGGCGTTCGCGGACACCGCGGTGCCCTTCTGGGCCCAGGCGCAGCGCACCAACGCGAACGTTGCCGAAGAGTATCTGAAGACGCTGAAGAAATAACGCTGCCGGCATCGTGCCGGACAAGATAGGCAGAGCGGGCCTGTTGCCCGCTCTGCTCGCTTGAGGATGGTCGCGGTGCTTCACCGGCCGGATACAGAAGCCGGAAGCAGCCGGTGGAACGCAAACGGAGGGGGGATTGAGCACTTCGCCGGAGATCATGGATGCCTCGATCGCGGAAAGGCGGTCGGCATCGCCGGGCCAGTTGCCGGACGACATGCCGCGCTGGATGGCGTGGACCATCACGGTCATCGACACCTTCAGCCTGTGGACCGGCCGGATCGTCGGCTGGCTGATCGTGCCGGTGATCTTCTCCATGGTCTACGAGATCATCGCCCGCTACTACTTCCTGGCACCGACGATCTGGGCCTATGACCTCAGCCGCATGCTGTACGGCGCGCACTTCATGCTCGGTGCCGCCTATGCCCTCTCGAAAGGCGTGCACATCCGCTCCGACTTTCTCTACCGCGACTGGTCGGTGAAGCGGCAAGCGCGCACGGACGCACTGCTCTACGTAGTCTTCTATTTCCCGTCCATCGCACTGTTTCTCTGGGTATCGAGCGAATACGCCTTCAGCGCCCTGACGCGCTGGGAGCGCGGCATGGACTCGGCCTGGATGCCCTATCTCGGTCCCATACGGTCGTGCATTCCGATCGGGGTGTTGTTCCTGCTGATCCAGGGCATCTCAGAACTCCTCAAGTGCATCTACGCATCGCGCAGCGGGAAGTGGCCGCAATGAGCAACGAAATCATCGGCCTCGTCATGGTCGGCGGCATGATCCTGGCGATCTTTATCGGCTTTCCCATCTCCTTCACCCTGCTCTTCCTCGGCATCGTCTTCGGCTACTGGGGCTTCGGCGATCTCGTCTTCTACCTGCTGACGCTGAAGTTCAACGAGACGATGATGGAGCAGACGCTCGCTGCGGTGCCGCTCTTCGTCTTCATGGGCATCATGATGGAGCAGGCGAACCTGATGGAGCGCCTGTTCGACTCCGTGCAGAAGCTGCTCGCCAACGTGCGCGGCTCGCTCTATCTGGCGGTGATGTTCGTTGCCACCATCTTCGCAGCGGCAACCGGCATCGTCGGCGCCTCGGTGACCATCCTGGGCATCATGGCCGGCAAGCCCATGATCCGCTCCGGCTACGACGTCAGGCTCTCGTCCGGACTCATCACCGCCGGCGGCACGCTCGGCATCCTCATACCGCCAAGCGTGATGCTGGTCGTGATGGGGCCGACCATCGAGGTGCCCGTGCCGCAGCTGTTCGCGGCCGCGCTGCTCCCCGGCATCCTGCTCGCCCTGATTTTTACCCTCTACGCGATGATGCGCTGCTGGATCGATCCCTCGCTCGGCCCGCCCCTGCCGCAGGAGCTCAGAGCCACATCCAAGCTCGAAGTGTGGCGGGATTTCTTTGCCGGCCTGGTGCCGCCGTCCGCGCTGGTGCTGGCCTCGCTCGGCAGCATCTTCTTCGGCCTTGCGACGCCCACCGAAGGAGCCGGCTGCGGTGCGTTCGGCGCCCTCCTGCTCACGCTGGCCTACCGGAGGCTGACGCTTGCCACGCTGCAGGATGCGATCGTCAAGACGCTCGAAATCTCGGTCCTCATCCTGTTCCTGGTCGCGGCGTCGAACTTCTTCGGCGCCGTCTTCGCCAAGCTCGGCACGCCGACCATGCTGACCGAGTACCTGCTGAGTCTCGACCTGCCGCGCCACATCATTCTCAGCCTGATCATGCTGCTCATCTTCGTGCTCGGCTGGCCGCTGGAGTGGGTGCCGATCGTGCTGATCGTCGTGCCGTTCCTGCTGCCGCTCGTGCAGAAGCTCGACTTCAACATGACGTGGTTCGGGATACTTGTTGCCGTCAACCTGCAGACGGCATGGCTGTCCCCGCCTGTGGCGCTGTCCGCCTACTTCCTCAAAGGCGTCGTGCCGCAGTGGGAGCTGTCCGATATCTACAAGGGCATGCTGCAGTTCATGGTGCTGCAGGTGCTCGGCCTGGTCCTTCTCATTGTCTTCCCGGAAATCGCGCTGTGGCTGCCCAGGCAGCTCTACGGCAACTAGCGGGGACAGCGGTGTGGCGGGCTCATCGCGCCGCCACACCGGGCGATCAGCGATCTCCCGCTTCGCCGCCCGGATAGTTGCCGGCTCCGGCATTGCTTGGACGGTCCTCGAGGGCATAACCCGCCCCGCGCACGGTCCGGATCGGATCGTGGCCCCTGTCGTGCATCAGGGCCTTGCGCAGCCGGCCGACGTGCACGTCGACCGTGCGCCCGTCGATGAACACGTCGCGCCCCCACACCCCGTCGAGCAGCTGCTGGCGCGACAGCACCCGCCCCGAGTTCTCCATGAAGAAG
>WBUN01000063.1 GCA_008933705.1 Hyphomicrobiaceae bacterium | reverse complement strand
GCAGGAAGCGGCGCACTCGCCGTGCGGCCATCGAGGGGAGCCGGCGGCTGCGCGGCCGGCTTGGCGCCTTCCGTGGCACGGGCCGGCGCGGCGAGCAAACCCAGCGCCAGCACTGAGGGAACCAGCAAACGAATGCACCGCATGCGCCGCTCCTTGCTTAAGGGCCCGCCATAGTAGCGATGCGGCGGCGACGAGGCACCAATTTATTGTTGGGGTGCGGCGAAGCGCATTCCCGCCTTGCCGCACCTGCGAAATGCCCGCTCTGCTCAGCTCACGCGCTCTTCCAGCCCGAACTCGCGCATCTTGCGATAGAGCGTGGAGCGCCCGATGCCGAGCCGCTTGGCGACCTCGGTCATGTGGCCTCGGTAGCGGCCGAGCGCGAGACGGATCATGTCCGCCTCCATCGCCTCGAGCGAGCGGATCTCGCCCGCATCGGTGACGGCAGGGATGCCAAGCGCGCCCTTGCCCGTGGGCGAGCCCACCTCCACGGTCTGCGGAATCGTATCCTCCGCCCCCAGCATGGCCGGACCGGCGATGACGGGATGCTTCTCCACCTGGGCCGGCGCGGCCGGGATGGCGGCGTGGAAGCCCTCTACGTGTGCCGCGATCTGCGGGAATTCGGCGACGGTGAGCTGCGAACCGTCGGCAAGCACGACGGCGCGGAACACCGCGTTCTCGAGCTGGCGCACGTTGCCGGGCCAGGAGTAGCTGGTGAGGAGCTCAAGCGCCTCCTCGCTGATGCCGCTGACCCGGCGCCCCTCTTCGGCGGCGAAGCGGGCGAGGAAGTGCAGGGCGAGCTCGGGAACGTCCTCCAGGCGCTCGCGCAGCGGCGGCACCCAGATCGGAAAGACGTTGAGGCGGTAATAGAGGTCCTCGCGGAACTTGCCGTCCTTGACGAGCTGGATCATGTCGCGGTTGGTCGCCGAGATGAGCCGGAAGTTGACCTTGACGGGCTTCTTGGCACCAACGGGGTCGATCTCGCCGTCCTGCAAGGCACGCAGCAGCTTGACCTGGGCGTCGAGCGGAAGCTCGCCGATCTCGTCGAGGAAGAGCGTGCCGGTGTCGGCTTCCTGGAACTTGCCGATGCGCCTGTCGACGGCGCCGGTGAAGGAGCCGCGCTCGTGGCCGAACAATACGCTCTCGACCAGGTTCTCGGGGATGGCGCCGCAGTTCACGGTGATGAACGGCCTGGCCTTGCGATCGCTCTCGCCCTGGATGGCGCGGGCGATCAGTTCCTTGCCGACGCCGCTTTCGCCCTCGATCAGGACGGGGATGTTGGAGGTGGCCGCGCGGCGGCCGAGCGCGATGGCGCGTTGCATGGCCTGGCCACGGATGATGAGGTCGGCGAAGGTGAGCGTGCCCTCGGCCTTCTTCTTGATGCGGGTGATCTCGCCCTGCAGCGCCTCGATCTTCAGCGCGCTCTTGATCGACACCTCCAGCCGCTCGGCCGAGGTCGGCTTGACGACGAAGTCGACGGCGCCGGCGCGCATGGCCGCGATGGCGGCATCGATGGAGCCGTTCGCGGTCTGCACGATGATGGGAGGCATGCCTGGCTTCTCGCCGGCACGCTTGAGGACCTCGATGCCGCCCACGCCGGGCATGACGAGGTCGAGCAGGACCAGCGCTATGGCGCTGCTGTCTGGACCTTCGAGAATCTGCAGGGCCTGCTCGCCGCCTTGGGCGGTCTTGGTGTCGTAGCCGAAACGCTTGATGGTTTCTTCGAGAATGCGGCGCTGGGCGGGGTCGTCGTCGACAATCAGGACGAGCTTGGGCATGTGCGGGTAACTCGACTCAACAGCGGACAAACACACAAGGCTGGCGCCAACGGACCCTGGCAAAGGCCCAAGATCGAACATCCAGCCACGCTTGACTTACAGACGGGCTAGAGAGTGCCGCAGATCGGTAAATGCATCGTTTCGTTTCGGCTTGGGTTGATGCTTTTTTGCGACGTGTCGCCGACTCTCACCATTGGGGACCGTGCCAGAGCGGGCCGCCGAGACCCCGAACACGCCTTGAACATCATGCGCGACGCCCGCACATTAGCGCGCACGTCGCACGGTTAACGAAAATTGGCGGGAGCAGCACATGAACGGCGGGAATGGGAGCTTGCTGAGCCAGGGCTCGACCGGAGCGGGACCGGCGCCGAAGGGGTTGCAGGACCTCGGGCCGATGCCCGAGTGGAACCTGTGCGATCTTTACCCGAGCCCCGACTCCAAGGAGGTGGCGGCGGATCTGGGGAAGGCTGCCGACGAGGCCAAGCGCATCCGCGGTCTCTACCAGGGCAAGCTCGCGGCGCTCGGCAAGGACGGAGCGGCGCTGGCCGAAGCCATCAAGGCCTACGAGAACCTGAGCGATACCGTCGGCAGGCTCGGCTCGTATGCCGGCCTGCTCTATGCCGGCGACACCGCCGATCCCGCCAATGCGAAGTTCTACGGCGACATCCAGGAGAAGATCACCGCCATCACGACCGAGCTCATCTTCTTCGAGCTGGAGCTCAACACCATCGAGGAGGCCGACCTGGCGGGCGCGCTGGGAGTGCCGGCGCTTGCCTACTACAAGCCCTGGATCGATGACCTGCGCAAAGAGAAGCCCTACCAGCTCGACGAACGGCTGGAGCGTCTATTCCACGAGAAGGCGATCACGGCGAGCGGCGCGTGGAACCGGCTGTTCAACGAGACGATGACGGCGCTGCGCTTCGAGGTTGCCGACGAGAAGGAGCCGATGGCGCTCGAGCCGACGCTCAATCTCCTGATGCATCCCGACGGCGCCAAGCGGCAGGCGGCGGCCGAGGCGCTGGGAGACGTGTTCAAGGAGAACATCCGCCTCTTCACGCTGATCACCAACACGCTTGCCAAGGACAAGGAGATCTCCGACCGCTGGCGCGGGTTCAAGGACGTGGCCGACAGCCGCCACCTCGCCAATCGCGTCGAGCGCGAGGTGGTCGAGGCGCTCGTCGCCGCGGTGCGCGCCGCCTATCCCAAGACCGCGCATCGCTACTACGCCATGAAGGCCAGGTGGCTCGGCAAGGACAAGCTGGCGCATTGGGACCGCAACGCGCCGCTGCCCGACAAGCCCGAGCGCGTGATCCCCTGGGCGGATGCGCAAGCGATGGTGCTGAAGGCCTACGGCGGCTTCGCGCCCGACATGGCAAAGATAGCCAAGCGGTTCTTCGACGGCCGCTGGATCGACGCGCCCGTGCGCGAAGGCAAGTCGCCGGGCGCGTTCTCGCATCCGACGGTGCCGTCAGCCCACCCCTACATCCTGATGAACTACCAGGGCAAGCCGCGCGATGTGATGACGCTGGCGCACGAGCTGGGCCACGGCGTGCACCAGGTGCTGGCGGCGCCCAAGGGGCCGCTCTTGGCGCAGACACCGCTGACGCTGGCGGAGACGGCGTCCGTATTCGGCGAGATGCTCACCTTCCGCGCGCTGCTCGAGACGGCCAAGGACCCCAAGGAGAAGAAGGCTTTGATGGCGCAGAAGGTCGAGGACATGATCAACACGGTCGTGCGCCAGATCGCCTTCTACTCGTTCGAGCGCAAGGTGCACGAGGAGCGCCGCGCCGGCGAGCTCACCTCGGAGCGGCTGGGGCAGATCTGGCGCGAGGTGCAATCGGAAAGCCTCGGGCCTGCCGTCGATCTCAAGGAAGGATATGAGACCTTCTGGGCCTACATCCCGCATTTTGTGCATTCGCCGTTCTACGTCTATGCCTATGCGTTCGGCGACTGCCTGGTGAACTCGCTGTATGGCTTGTACCGGGACGCACACCCGGGCTTCGTCACGAAGTATTTCAGCATGCTCGAGGCGGGGGGCTCCAAGCACCATTCAGAGCTGCTGAAGCCGTTCGGTCTCGACGCCTTCCAGCGCGAATTCTGGGACAAGGGCCTGCAGGTCATCGAAAGCATGATCGACGAGCTGGAGCAGATGGAGGGCGCCGCGGCGTAGAGACGCGGCCGACATGTCCGGGCGCGGCGCACAGTGACGCGGTCATGTGCGTACAAGCGCTGTTTTGAACGGTGTGCATTATATATATCCCATAATGCTGCTCCAGCATGGCCCGAAGAATGGGGTCCGCAGGCCCGCGCGGTCGGCCCATTCTGATGGTAGGGCTTTCACGGAGGCGGTGTCGCGTGTATAAGCCGCGCCCATTCTGAGCGGCAGCGTCGCCCGAGTCGGAAAAGATCTCACTCCCGCATGGCACAGACAGTTGCCGGCGCCCAAGGCGCCGAGAATGAGCACACCGACAAGCAGTTCTGGGCGCTGGCGCTCGGCTCCATCGGTGTGGTGTACGGGGATATCGGCACCAGCCCGCTGTACGCGTTGCGCGAGGCCGTGTCGCATGCGACGGCGCAAGGGGCATCCGGCCCCGACGCAGTGCTCGGCATCCTGTCGCTGATGACATGGACGCTGCTCCTCATCGTCACCCTCAAGTACGTCGTGGTGCTGCTCAACGCCGACAACAAGGGCGAAGGCGGAACCTTCGCGCTGATGGCGCTCGGCCAGTCGGTGGCGAAGCGAAGTGCATCGCTGATCCTGGTACTCGGCGTGGCCGGTGCCGCCTTCTTCTATGGCGATGCGGTCATAACGCCGGCCATCTCCGTTCTGTCGGCGGTGGAGGGACTGAAGCTCGTGGCACCGCAACTGGGCCACTGGGTGCTGCCGATCACGGTCGCAATCCTTGTCCTCCTCTTCATGGTGCAGTCGCGCGGCACCGCCAAGGTGGCGCAGTTTTTCGGCCCGATCACTCTTGTGTGGTTCGTCGCCCTCGCCATCGGAGGCTTGATCCATATCATCGACGATCCGCGCGTATTCCTTGCGCTCAATCCCATCCTCGGCATCTCTTTCGTGGCCTCGCACGGCGTCGTCGGCCTCGCCGTCATGGGCCTGGTCTTCCTGGTGGCGACAGGCGCAGAAGCGCTCTACGCCGATCTCGGCCATTTCGGCCGCAAGCCCATCCAGTTCGCATGGCTCAGCGTCGTCCAGCCGGCGCTGATCCTGAACTATTTCGGCCAAGGCGCGCTTCTGCTGGCTCACCCCCAAGCCATCGAGAACCCCTTCTATCGCCTCTACCCGAGCTGGGCGCTGATCCCGATGGTCGTGCTGGCCACGATGGCGACCGTCATCGCCAGCCAGGCCGTGATCACCGGCGCCTTCTCCTTCACGCGCCAGGCGATCCAGCTCGGGCTGCTGCCGCGGCTCCAGATCCGCCACACCTCGGAGGCGGTGGCCGGGCAGATCTATCTGCCGCGCGTCAATCAGCTCTTGTTTGCCGGCGTGCTGATGGTGACGGTGACCTTCCGCAGCTCGAGCGACCTTGCCGCCGCCTACGGCCTCTCGGTCACGGCGACGATGGTCATCGACAGCCTGATGGCGTTCTTCGTGGTGTGGCGTTGCTGGCACTGGCCGGTTTGGAAGGCGGCAGCGCTGATGGTGCCTCTGCTGCTGATCGAGCAGGCATTCCTCACGGCCAACGTTCTCAAGATCCCGGAGGGAGGCTGGCTGCCGCTGTCCATTGCCGCCCTGCTCAGCCTCATCGTGCTGACGTGGGTGCGCGGCTCCAAGAGCCTGGCCCGGGCCACCCGCAAGAACGAAGCGGAGCTCGACTGGCTGGTGCGCAAGCTCGACAGCAAGCCGCCGCATCGCGTGTCCGGGACTGCGATATTCCTGACCGGGGACCCGACCGCGGCGCCGACCTCGCTCATGCACAACCTCAAGCACAATCGCGTGCTGCACGAGCGCAATATCATCCTGACCATCAAGACCGAGGATGTGCCGCGCGTGCAGCGGCACGAGCGCATCGAGATCGAGCGCGTGGCCGACACGTTCATCCGCGTCGTCGCGCACTACGGCTTCATGGAGACGCCGAGCGTGCCCAAGATCATCGAGCACTGCCGGCGCAAGGATCTCAACATCGACATATCGGCCACCTCGTTCTTCCTGTCGCGCCGCTCCCTGAAGACGACGATGAAGTCGGAAATGCCGCGCTGGCAGGAGCGCCTCTTCATCTGGCTGGCGGGCCGGGCCGAGGATGCGACGGAATATTTCCGCATTCCGAGCGACCGCGTCGTCGAGGTCGGCACCCAAGTGATGGTATGAGCCCGAACGCGGCGCCGAGAGGCCGCGTGCGGGAGGCTGCGGGTGCGCAACCCGCAGCGGACGACGGGATTTCACCAAAATCACCGTGGATGATGCGCGGGGCGCTTCCCGTTGGCGATTGCTTCGGGGGCGAGTCGAAGCGAAACTGGATTCGGGGGCGTTGCGAGCTTTCGAGGGACGATCATGTTCACGAGACCGATCCTGGCAGCGGCCCTGGCGATGCTCGTGTGGAGCGCGCCGGGACCGGCATCCAGCCAAGCTGTGGTCGCCAAGTCGCACCGCGCGCTCGACCTCGATGCCGCGCCTTCGGCCGAGGTGACGCCTGACCCTCTCGCGCAGCCCGAAAAGGATGCCCCTGCGCCACTGGCGCCGGGCATGCCGGTGAACGCCGCCGCAGTCTCACCCCAGGAGCAGGCCGATCCGATCGTCGTGCTCGTGCGCCAACGCCTCAACGATGCGGCGGCGCGTTCCATTCCCGGCCATCGCGACGATGTTGCGGGACTGGCCGCGTTCTATGCCAGCGAGGCCGGCCGGTCCATCTGGACCGGAAAGGCAGGCTTCACGGCCCGGGCAGCCGCGGCCATGGCCGAGATCAGAAAGGCCGACGACTGGGGCCTGAAGGCTGCGGCGTTCGACCTTCCCGTCCTGCCCGGGAGCGCACCAAGCCCGGAGGTCCTGGCCGACGCTGAGATCAAGCTCAGCATGGCCGTGCTCACCTATGCGCGCCATGCGCGCGGCGGGCGCGTCGACCCGCGGTCGATCAGCCGTCTCCTCGATCGCAAGCCGTCGATCTTCGATCCCAAGTCGCTGCTGCTGGCGGTTGCCGGAAGCGACGCGGTCGATGCCTACCTGCGCGGCCTGCACCCCAAGCATCCGCAATTCGAGAAGTTGCGGCAGGCGCTGCTGGCTACGCGCGGCGCCACGACCGAGGAGACGCCGGCTGGCAACGTGAAGATTCCCGCAGGCCCCTTGATCAAGCCCGGGCGGGACCATGCCCACGTCGCGCTCGTGCGTCAGCGCCTCGGGTTGCCACCGCCGAGCGAGAAGGAAACGGTCTACGACGATGCGCTGGTCGAGGCGGTGAAGGGCTATCAGCGGCAGCGCGGCCTGGCGCCGACCGGCAATATCAACGCCAGCACGCGCGAGGCGCTGAACGACACGAGACGCGGCGCGGCGTCCACGAATGTGAAGCGCATCCTCGCCAACATGGAGCGCTGGCGCTGGATGCCGGAGGACCTCGGCGCCTTCTACGTCTGGGACAGCGTGCCCGAGCAGATGACCAGCGTCGTCGATGCGGGCAAGGTCGTCTTGTCGGAGAAGATCGTCGTGGGCAAGCCTGGCAGCCCGACGCCGATCTTCTCGGCCGACATGCAGTTCATCATCTTCCACCCCTCCTGGGGCGTGCCGCCCGGCATGAAGACGCACGAGCTGTGGCCGCAACTGCGCGACAGCGGCGGGGGCTGGTTCTCCACCAAGCCGCTGGCCTCCTCGGTGCTCAACGCGCACGGGCTGCGCGTGACCCGCGGCGGCCAGCCGGTCAATCCCGACTCCATCAACTGGTCGAGCGTGGACATCCGCGGCTTCGAGTTCACGCAGCCGCCGGGACCACGCAACGTGCTCGGCATCGTCAAGTTCCGCTTCCCCAACAAGCACGACGTCTACATGCACGACACCCCCGAGCGGCATCTGTTCGGCGGTGCCGTGCGCGCCTTCAGCCACGGCTGCATGCGCGTGCAGAACCCGGTGCGGCTGGCGGAGGTGCTGCTCGCGCGCGACAAGGGATGGCCGGCCGAGAAGGTGCAGGAATACGTGAAGCGGGGCGGCGAGATCGTGCTCTCCACCCCGATCCCGGTGCATATCACCTACTTCACGGCGATCGTGGACGATGACGGCAAGGTGCAGTACCGGCCCGACATCTACGGGCTCGATGCCAAGGTCGCCTCCGCCATCGAGGGGCAGGCGGTGCATCTGGTTGCCGCCACGGATCCCGACGAGACGGCGGCGCCGAGCGTCAGGGCCCCCTCGCGGCCGGTCCGCAAGAAGGCGAAGGAGCAGGCCGCCTTCAATCCGTTCGCCGCCCTGTTCGGGAATTGACGAACGCAAGCGCAGACGTGAGATGACAGGCTACTGCGGATTGCGGCGTCGCCGATACCACAGCGCCATCAGCTCCATGCCGAGGAAGGAGAACAGGCCGGCGGCAAGCATGACCGCCTCGCCGGCGCCGTAGCCGTATCGCTCGACGACGATGGCGAAGGCGGCCGGCGACAAAGCGGCCAGCAGCAGGTAGGGCGTGGCCAGAATGCCGAGCACCTCGCCGTAGCCCTTGGGCCCGAACAGGGCGAGGGGCACGGCGCCGCGCATGATGGTGACGAGCCCGTTGGAGATGCCAAACAGCAGCGTGAAAGCGAGCGCGGCCCAGAAATCGGCACCGCCGAGCATGAGCACGATGAACGACAAAGGTATGAAGGCAACGGAGACGCGCCCGACGTCGATGGCATGCCATTTGCGGGCGAAGACGAGCTCCCAGACGCGGCCGGCGACCTGGGCCACGCCCTTGAGCGAGGCGATCGTCACGGCCAGCGCTGCCGTGAGGCCGGCAGCCTCCAGGATCGGCACCAGATGCACGGCCAGCGCGCCGAATACGACGGCGCTCGCCGCCACGATCAGGCTGAACAGGACCATGGCGATGGTGCGCGCCGTGCCTTGAAGCGGAGGATCGGATGGGGCGGAAACTGCTTCGGCCGTTCGGGCGCGCGGCCCGTCATGCTCGCTTTCACGGCGGGCGAGGCCGATGAGGTGCAGAGGCAGGCAGACGAGCAGGTTGATGGCGGCGAACACGAGCAGGGTCTGGCGCCAGCCGACGGCGGCATTCAAGGCGTGGCCGATCGGCCAGAAGACGCTGGAGGCGAAACCGCCGAACAGCGTGAGGTAGGAAATGGCGCGGCGCCCGCGCGAGGGCGTCACCTGGACCAGGGCGGCGAAGGCGGCATCGTAAAGCACCATGCGCATGGCGATGCCGAGCACCACCCAGACGGCGAGATAGGCATAGGGGTTGGAGACCAGCGCCAGCAGCGCGAGGCCGGCGGCAGCGGCGACCGAGCCGGCCGACATGACGAAGCGCGCGCCGCGGCGATCGAGCAGGCGGCCGATGAACGTCGACGCGGCACCCGAAACCAGCAGGCCGACGGTCAGGCCGCCGAACACCAGGCTCTGGCTCCAGCCCATGGCGGCCGCGATCGGCTTGCCGAGCACGCCGAGCGCGTAAAGCGTGGTACCCCAGGCAATAATCTGGGTGATGCCGAGCGCAAGCACGGCGTGGGCTGCCGGGTCGCGCGCAAAGGTGCCCCAGGCCGAATGGGCCCCGATGTCCGTGCGCCGCTCCTGCATGCCCGCTTCCTCGACCCCGCCTGTTGGATCGCGACATTAGCGCGCCTTCCTTGAAGGCGCATCATCGCCCCTGGACGCGGCGCGGTCGGAACCCGATATTCTCCAGGTACCAGGAGGGGCCGCGTGAGTAACCCTGACGATCAGGAAGAAAACCGTTTCTCGGCGCGCGCGGCGCGCTATGTGCGGGTGGGCACCAACGTCGGGGCGGTGGCGGCGCGCGTCGCAAGCCAGCGCCTGCTCGGCCTGGACAGCGACGATTCCAAGAACGCGGCGGCATTGGCGGCGGCGCTCGGAGGGCTGAAGGGGCCCATCATGAAGGTGGCGCAGCTCATGGCCACCATCCCCGAGGCATTGCCGCCCGAATATGCCGAGCAGCTCTCCCAGCTCCAGTCGCAGGCGCCGCCGATGGGACCGGCGTTCGTGCGCCGGCGCATGGTGGCGGAGCTGGGCGCGGACTGGGCGGCGCGCTTCCGGAGCTTCGAGCCGCAGTCGGCTGCATCCGCCTCGCTCGGGCAGGTGCATCGGGCGGTCGCTCACGACGGGCGCGCGCTCGCGTGCAAGCTGCAGTATCCGGACATGAACTCGGCGGTGGAGGCGGACCTGACCCAGCTCAAGGTCGTGTTCGCCGTGCACGCGCGCATGAACCCGGCCATCGACACCGGCGAGATCCTCAAGGAGGTGTCGGCGCGGCTGCGCGAGGAGCTCGACTACGAGCTGGAAGCGCGCCACATGGCGCTGTACGCGCTGATCTTCAAGGACGAGCCGCGCATCCGCGTGCCGGAGCTGGCGGCGGAGCTGTCGACGCGGCGGCTGCTGACGATGACGTGGCTCGAGGGCCGGCGGCTGCTCGACTACAAGGCGGCGCCTGTGGAGGACCGCAACACCATCGCGCGGGCGATGTTCAAGGCCTGGTGGTATCCGTTCTCGCACTACGGCGTGATCCACGGCGACCCGCATCTCGGCAACTACACCGTGTTCGAGGAGCCGGAGCGGCCGGCGAACGCAAACGGTGCCGGCGAACTCGGCCGGCCGGCGGGGATCAATCTGCTCGACTACGGCTGCATCCGCACGTTCCCGACCCAGTTCGTCCAGGGCGTCATCGACCTCTACAACGGCCTGCTGCACGACCGGCGCGATCTCGTTGTGCACGCTTACGAGACCTGGGGTTTCACCGGGCTGTCGAACGAGCTGATCGACGTGCTCAACATCTGGGCCCGCTTCATCTACGGTCCGCTGCTGGACGACCGCGCGCGCGAGATCGCGGAGGGGACGACGCCCGGCCAGTACGGGCGCAAGGAGGCCTTCACGGTGCACAAGGCTTTGAAGGAGAAGGGCCCGGTGCGGGTGCCGCGCGAGTTCGTATTCATGGATCGCGCGGCCATCGGCCTCGGCGGCGTCTTCCTGCACCTGCGGGCGCGGCTCAACTATCACAACATCTTCAACGAGACGATCGAGGGCTTCACGCTCGAGGACGTGAGCGAGCGCCAGAAGGCCGCGTTTGCGGCCGCCGGTGTGCCGCTGCCGGTCGTGGCGTGAGGCGCCGCATGCTTCCAGCGAAGGGGCGAGGCCGGCGTAGAGCGTGGGGATGCCTGGTGCTCGCGGCCGTGCTGGCGCCGGCGAGCGCCGCGCTCGCGCAGGCGCCGATGCCGGTTCCCGTGCCTGTGCCTGCCACGCGCGACGACGGCACGGTGACGATCGTGGTGGTGGGCGACGTGGGGATCAATTCCAGCAACCAGCCGCTCGATCCGCGCGGCGGCTACAAGGGCGGCTTCCACGCCTGGGCCGACACCACCTCGCAGATCGCCGCCGACATCAACGGTGATCTCAACTTCATGAATCTGGAAACCATCGTCACCGATCGCAGCGATATCCCGCCCGATCGCAAGGACCAGAGCCAGCCGTTCAACTTCCGCATGCATCCTGAAGGCCTCAGGCACCTGGCGGCCAAAGGGTTCAATCTCGTCTCGCTCGCCAACAACCATTCGATGGACTACGGCGTCACCGGGCTGAAGGAGACGCTGCGTCATGTCGGAGCGCTGCGCGGCAACAGCATCAAGGCGGCGGCCGGCGTCGGCATGAACCGCGAGGAGGCGTCCCGCCCGCACACCGTGCGGGTGAAGGGCAGCGAGGTCGCGTTCGCCGCCATCGGCATCGTCACCAACAACCTGGAGCGGCATCGCGCCGGACCCGAGCGGCCTGGCCAGATCGCCTACCGGTTCGACGAGGACTTCGCCGAGGTGCGCCGCCGGCTCGTCGGGCAGCCGGCCGCGCTGCGCATCCTGTCGATCCACTACGGCTACGAAGGCCAGGTGCGCGCCGACGCGCTGCAGATGGCGCAATGGCGCGGCGAGGCCGCCATGAAGGACGGCATCGACATCATCGTCGGGCACCATGCCCACGTCGTGCGGGGCGTGGAGATGGCCGGGCGGTCGCTGATCTTCTACGGCCTCGGCAACTTCCTGCACCTCGGCACCGCGAACATGACGCGCAATGGCCCCTGCAGGGACTACGGCCTGATGGCGCGCGTGCACCTGCGCAAGGCGGCGGACGGCAGGCTGGCGATCAGGGCAGTGGAGGCCATTCCGGTGACGGATACGCACTACCGGCCGCGGCGGCTCACCGGCGAGCAAGGCGCAGTCCGCGTGCACGTGCTCAACTACCTGGCGGGGACGCTGGACGATGCGGCGGGCAAGGCGCGCGGGCTGCGCTTCACGCCGCAGAGCGATGGCAGCGGGCTCTACTGCGTGCCCGGCGCCGACAAGGACCCGGGCCGCATCGGTGCGCTGTGCCGCCGCTACCGGCCGGCGCCGGCCATTCCCGCGACGCTGCTCCCGCGGATTGCCTCCGACTGCAGCCGGTGAGCGGGGGGCGATGCATGACGGACGAAATCCGATCCGCCATCGACTTCTACGAGCGCCACCCGATCTCGGCGCAGATCATCCTCGCCAAGCTCGCCGAGAGCCGCGGCGATGTGGAGCGGCTGGCGCCGGAGGATCTGTTCGCGCACGACCAGGACCACTATGGCGGCCTCGCCGCCAACGATGCGCTGGCGGAACGCGGGCGCATCGCCGCCGGTATGCGGATCGCCGACTTCTGCGCCGGGCTCGGCGGGCCGGCGCGCTATCTGGCGCATCGCTATGGCGTCGACGTCACCGGCATCGAGTTGACGCCGGCACGGGTCGCGGGTGCGCAGGACCTGACGCGCCGCGCAGGGCTGGATAATCGCGTGCGCATCATCGAGGGCGACGTCATGAAGGTGCCGCTGCCCGATGCCTGCATGGATGTGGTCATCAGCCAGGAAGCGCTGCTGCACGTGCCGGATGTGTCGCGCGCGCTCGCAGAGGCGCGCCGCATCCTGAAGCCCGGCGGGCGCATGGCCTTCACCAACTGGGTGGCGCACCGCCCGCTATCGGAGGCGGACGCGGAGCTGTTGTGGCAGGGCATGGCAGCGCGACGGCTCCACAGCCTCGACGCACATGCAGGGATGCTGCGGCGCGCCGGGTTCGAGGTGGAGTCGGTCGAGGATCTGACGGCGGAGTGGGCCACGATCCTGCAGCAGCGGCTCGCCATGTACCGGAAGCTGCGCGGGGAGGCGGAGCAGGCCAGCGCACCTGCCGGCCACGACGCGTTCTACCGCTCGTATGTTCGCTTCGTCGATCTGGTGGGGCAGGCGGCGCTCGGCGGCGGGCGGTTTGCTGCGCGCGCCGTGTGAGAGGGCATTGGCGGCTTCGACCGCGCGTCACGCCCGCTTCTGGGCGGCCGCAACCCGGCTGAGCAGGTCGGCGGTGAGCTGGCGCAGCTGGTCGCCGGTGTTGCCCGGATATTTGGCCCAATAGGAGCGGGGGCGGGGCGAGAAGTGGCCCGCCGCCTGCAGCGGGCTCGCTCGCACCACGGATATGGGGAAGCAGCGGTTCTCGGCATCCTTGCGCAGCCAGCGGTCGTACTGCTCGTCGTCCGTCGAGTGCAGATCCTTCATGTTGACGATGACGCCGAGCGGCTCCGCGAAGCCCATGTCCGGATCGCGCTGGCGGAACTGGCGCAGGAACTTCAGGCCGCGGGTGGAGATATGGTCGGGCTTGGTCGGCGACAGGTAGAAGTCGGCCTCGCGCAGCCAGCATTCGGTCAGCACGGAAAGTCCGGGAGCGCTGTCGATCAGCACCAGGTCGTAAGTGCTTTTCGCCTCGGCGACCCACGTGCGCACGATCTTGCGCAAGCGCACCTCGTAGTCGCGCTTGGAGACCTCACGCTCGAACAGCGTCAGATGCGTGTCGCTCGGCACCAGATCGATGGAGCGCGCATCGTCGACGTCGGAGGTGCCCGTAACGACGAAGTCCTCCCAGCGCGCCGGCTCCTCCTTCAGGACGGCGGCGATGAGGTATTCGACGATCGTGCGGCCTTGCGCGCGGATGGCGTCGAGCTGCTCGCTCGGCGTCAGCATGTGGCTGATGCTGGCCTGCGCGTCGGAGTCGATGACCAGCACCTTCTTGCGGTGATAGGTCGACAAGGTCTCGGCGATCCCCAGGACGAGCGTCGACTTGCCGACGCCGCCCTTGGCATTCATGACGGTGATGGTGTTGCGCATGCGTGTCCCCAACCCTGATCGCTCGCTCGCACACCCGCGGCGCAAGATGAAGTCGGAAGCAAGGAGAATTTGTGACCGGCACGGAGGTATCGCCCGGCACGGCCTCCCGAGGGCAGGGTCCGGCCTGCCTTGCGCGCAAGGCAGCGAGCGGCTGAGAGGTTGCGCGTTCAGCCGGTCGGGCCGCGCGCGGTGGAACCCGTCACGGAGCCGAGCGCAGCCGGCTTGCCATCACGGCGATGGTGCGCTGGTAGACCTCGGCCTTGTTCCAATCCTTGATGACCGCGTAGTTGTGGGAGCCGGGCTCCCACGACTGGCCGGCCTGCCAGCCGTGGCCCTTGAGGAAGTTGGCGGTGGAGGCAAGGATGTCGGGGATGCTGTTGACGAGATCGCGCCGCCCGTCGCCGTCGAAATCGACGGCGTATTTGACGTAGCCGGAGGGCAGGAACTGCGTCTGCCCGATCTCGCCGGCCCAGCCGCCGCGAAGCTGCGCCGGGGTCATGTCGCCCCGCTGAATGATGCGGAGCGCGTCGAGGAGATGGGGGGTGAAGAATGCAGAGCGGCGGCAGTCGTAGGCCAGCGTGGCGAGCGAGCGCACGATGGAGAAGCGGCCGCTCGTGTCGGCACCGTAGTTGGTCTCGAGCCCCCAGATGGAGATCAGGATGGGGGCCGGCACGCCGAAGCGCCGCTCGACGCGATCAAGCGTTGCCTGGTGCGTGCGCATCAGGGATTGGCCTTTGCGCATCAGAGCGGGGCCGACGCGGCGGGCGTAGAATTCCTCGAAGCTGAGCTTGAAGGAGCGCTGCGAGCGGTCGAGGCGGATCACGGTCGGGTCGTAGGACACGCCGGCAAGCGCGGAGGAGAGCGTGGCCGTGGAAATGCCCTGCGTGGCAGCCTTGCCCTTGAAGCGCGAGAGCCACGCCTCGAAGTCGTCGGAGTCGTGGCCGCATTCGGCGGCCGCAGCAGGGACGGGCGCGGCCGCCAGCAGCGCGAGCAAGGCGAGCATCGGGGCGGCGTATCGGGCGACCGGGCGCGGCGGGTAACGGAACATCATTCTCCTCGAGATTTCCGGCGCAGCGATGCGCAAGGGCGCTCCTTGTAGCATTGCGACGGCGCCAAGGCGCCCATTCCCGCACGCGCCGAGGTGCGATGGCGTCGCACCGCCGCAACAGCGGCGGACCTATCCAGTGTTCCAATGCCGACGCTCGATGCCCATTCTCTCATGGTCGGGACAAGCCCGAGGATGAAACGTGGACATCATCGGTCGGGTGCAGAGCACTAATTGCCGAAGACGCGGGCGTTGCAGATCGGGAACAAGGAGGAGAACCGCTTCAACTGCGGCGTATCGCGGCCGGCGCGGGAATCGCGATCGAGGTCGGCATAGTCCGAAGCCGTGAAGATCTTCTCGCCCTCCTCCACCACGCAGGCACAGTAGCGCGGACACCGGTCCTTGTAAGGCGCGGAGACTTTGGGGTTGTTGCGGCAGCCGGGCTCGCAGTCTCCCATGAATTCGGCTCGCTGCTGCTGAGACCACTGTGCGTGCGCCGGCCCCGCCAAAGCGCCGAGGCAGGCCATCGCCAGGATCAGCATGCCCGGGTTGAGCACCATGGCGCTTCGCATGTTTCGACCCCCTTGCCGATAATCGTGCCAAAAAATAGCACGCAGCCGCGCCTGTGTACGGAGATTGGCCGGGCGGGCCATCGCCGCCGCATGTTTTTGGCCTAGGCGTGACCTGGATGTGACGGTGACCCGTGCCACGCAGCAAGCTCCAAAAGCGCGGCGGCGCTGTTGGCGGCGCGACAAGGCGGCTGATTTCCGCTATTGGCCTAGTGTCCCGAATCCGAAGTCTGCCGAGGTTTGCTGCCGCGCCGGGAGCGAACGATCGGAATCAAGAAAGGGACGCCAAGCTTATAGTATTGGCCGGAGCGCGACGGGAAGACAGAGCAGGGTTCACGCTGCATCGACGTTGCATGCGAGGTTATGGGGTAGGCGCGGGAAGCGCGAGGGGAGTTGAGCATGTCCGAGATATCGCACCCTACGCTGGTGGGCAAGGTCATCGATTACATCCTCGGGCGCAACACGCTCATCGGCATCGCGTCCTTCATGCTGCTGATCATCTCCGGCTATGCCACCTGGCATGGCATGCGCGATTTCATAATCGGGGTTTCCGCCACGGCGAGCCAGGGCCAGCAGCTTCCGGGAGGCATGTCGTTCTCCAACGACATCCTGGTGATTGTGGTCGTAGCTGCGCTCACGTTCCTGATGTGGCTGATGCTGAGGGAGACGTTCGGCGCGCGCCGCGATCTGCGCACGCGGGTCGTCACCTTTCCGCTCTACGTGTTCCTGGCGATCTGGTCCATCGGCTTCGGCTACGGCTTCTGGTGGAGCCTGATCTCGGGCGAGGAGGCGACGCGCACCGGCCTCGCCGGCCTGCAGGAGGACGCGCGCGACGCCAGTGCCGTCATTGCGGCGCGGCTCGACGCGGTACGCGGCCAGCTCGACAGCGTCGTGAGCTGGTCGGACAGCCAGATGTCGCGCGAGGAGACGAGCGGAGGGAGCTGCGGCATGCCGTCGGGCGCCGGGCGCGGGCCGCTCTATAATGCACGGCGCAGCGTGCGTGATTCGATCACCACGCTGAGGGACGGCATGACCCGTTCGTGGCTCGAGCCGGTACAGGCCGATGTCGAGCAGCTCAAGCAGATGGCGGCAGGACTGACCGGTGCCACCGTCGAGGAGCGCCAGCGGGCGTTCGAGGCGAGAGCTTCCGAAATCCGCGGCCGGGCGCGCAACATCGCCGCGCGCAGCAACCAGCTCGGCAAATCGACCGCGGCGGAGATGCGCGCGCTCGCCAACGTGGTCGCCATTGCGCCCGGCGCGGCCGGCTTCTCCTGCTACGATCCGACGCTGGCCGAGCGGTTGCGGCAGGCGGCAGCGCAGGCCGAGCAGCCGGCGGAGCTCAAGCTGCGCGAGGCGGTCTTCAACGAGGGGCCGGCGGGCGTCGCCAACGCGGTCAAGAATCTCTGGCGCAACATCGGCAGCTATTCGAGCGCGCTGGCAGGCTACATCCTGTCAGGGGGCAACGTGGTGCCCGGCCGCACGGATACGGGCGAGCCCATCACAGGCCGCGACCTGATCGCGCTGCTCGCCACCATCGGCATCGATCTCGGCCTGCTGGCGCTGGCCATCGTCAACCCGCCGCGCGAGGGACCGTCGATGCGGCCGACCGGCATTCTGCGGCGGCAGATCAACGAGGCCATCGACACAGCAATCGCGCGTGCCGGCGTCGATCGCGAGTGGGTGCGGCGGCACTTCATCCACCACAACAAGGCGTCCTATTTCGTGATCCCCAATCTCTACAGCTGCGACCCCAACGACGAGCGAGAGGCCTCAAGAGCGCTGGCGATGAACCAGCTCGCCGGCGTGCTGAGCGACCTGGACTTGGTGCGCTGGCCTCATCGCGGGCTTTGGCGGCGTGTAAGGGACATTCCGAGACGCTTCAGGAGCGAGCTCGAGCAGCTGAAATTTGAAGAGACTTTGGAAAGCGACACCGACCTGACAGATCTGCACAAGAAATGGCATGAGGAAGGGAGTTCCAGCTCTGCTGACGGCGAGGGGCGTATCCGCAATCATGGTCTCTTTTCGAAAGCCGAGCGCGTCCTCGAGATTGCCAAGTGGAGCGAGAAGGCCCGCCGTGACATCGAGATCTTCAAGCTGGTCGACACCGAGGGCCTGACGCCGCTGCTGATGGTGCTCAACGAGACCGGAGGTCCGGCCGTCGGCGAGAAGGCGGGCGCGGGCGCGCAGCCGGCGACGGCGTGAGATGGGCCTCGGGCGCACCTTCGTCGTGAACTGGGTGCCCGCGGGGGGTGACGGGTGTGTGGGTGGCGCGCGCTAGCGCCATCGCAGTGAAATGCGAACCGATCAACCAACACTGACGTCATTCCCGCGAAGGCGGGAACCCAGATCACGTCTCAACTCAGGTGCGTGCGCTGTTGAGATGGCGCGCGCGGCCGCGGGCGTGCTCTGCGGGGAACGTGGCCCGTGCGGCCCGGTGACCTGGGCCCCCGCCTTCGCGGGGGTGACGGTAGTGGGTGGGGGGCGCGAGTGCCTCACCATTGCAGGAAAAATGCGAACCGATCAGCCAACACTGACGTCGTGCCCGCGTCGCACACCCCACTCCGCCCTGAGCTCGTCGAAGGGCGGCCGCGCCGGCCGTGGTTCGACAGGCTCACCACGGAGGAGCGTTCCAACCGGAAGGCGCAGGTGCGCGTGTTGCTGAGATGGCGCCGCGCAGCCGCGGGGGCGATCTGCGGGGAACGTGGCCCGTGCGGCCCTGTGACCTGGGCCCCCGCCTTCGCGGGGGTGACGGGTGTGGTGTGGGGCGCCCGGGTTGCCCCATCTGACGTCATTCCCGCGCAGGCGGGAACCCAGATCACAGATCAGCAGAGGTGTGCGCGCCGTTGGAATGGCGCACGCGGCCGCGGTCGTGATCTGCGGCGGATGTGGTCCATGCGGCCGGGTGACCTGGGCCCCCGCCTTCGTGCCGGAGGCGCGTCTTCGACGCATGATGCAGGCGCGTCTTCGACGCGACGCGGGGGTGACGGTAGTGGGTGGGGGTGCGCGAGTGCCTCACCATTGCAGGAAAAATGCGAACCGATCAGCCAACACTGACGTCATGCCCGCGCAGGCGGGCAGCCAGGTCACATTGCAGCGCAGGTGCGCGCGCCGCTGAAATATCGCGTGAGGGCGTTCACCTTGCAGGCCCTTATCAACGGCAGTTCGGCATGTGTGATGATGACGCCACCTCGGCTCACGAGGGGGCCGCTGCAGCGGCATCCTCGAACCATGAGCGGAGGGTCGCCGTCCGGGGCGTCTCGCGCGCTGGCGATGTGGCCGCCCATCGGGTGGAGCGGTACTTCAGGACGCGGCGGGCGGGTGCAGGAGCCGGTGCTCTTGGGCGCCTTGCAAATACGGTCCGGCGGCTCTTGCCCCGCTCCTTCGATCTTCCATGCTGACGCCGGTGCAGGGCCGGTGGCAGGGATTTGGCATGCGTGCGCGTGTGGGGGGCAGACCCCGTCGATAGCGCATCCCACGTCGTCAGCGCTCAGAAGGGGGCCAACGTTGCAGGCACCATTGGTTGACCTTCGCGTGCTCGGCTGGTGCGCTCAAGACGCATGACACTCGGGCTTGTTCGTGCACAAACTGTGTGCAATTCAGACTTGGCTCGAGCATGCGCCACCGTACGCTCGGGGTATCATCACGATTGGCGGCATTGGGTGCGTTCGGCGCGACCCGGCTAACGAAAGACGCAGTCAGTGGCTCCGTTTCTCAGGTCGCAGGCAGCAGCCTACCTCCTCTTGCCGATCGCGTCGGCATGCTGGGCCGGCAATCATATCGTTGCGCGCGCCGTAGCCGGGCACGTGCCCGCCGCCAGCCTCGCCGTGGCGCGCTGGATCGTCGTGATGCTGGCCGTCAGCCTGATTGCACGGCGGCAATTGCGCAGCGACTGGCCCCTCCTGAAGGAGAAGGCCGGCATCATGGCGTTCCTCGCGACCATCGGCGGAGGCGCGTTCGGGACGCTGCAGTTCGTGGCCCTGCAGTACACGACGGCGATCAACATGGGCGTGGTCGGCTCCGTGGCGCCGGCGTTCATCGTTGCGGCGAGCTATCTGCTGTTCCGCGACCGGCTCGGTTCCGTGCAGCTCGCCGGCGTCGGCATATCGCTGGTGGGGGTGCTGACGATCGTCACGCAACTGCACCCCGAGCGCCTGCTCAGTCTCAGCTTCAACCGCGGGGATCTGATCATCCTCGCCAACATGGCCCTGTGGGGCGTGTACTGCGCCTGCCTGCGACTGCGGCCGAGCGTGCATCCCATGAGCTTCCTGTTCGTGGTGGCGATGTTCTCGACCCTCGGCAACCTGCCGTTCGCGGTCTGGGAGCATGCGAGCGGACAAAGAATCGTCGCCGACCTCGCCACCGCATCGGCGGTGCTGTACGCGGCCTTCTTCACGAGCCTGCTGGCCTATATTGCCTGGAACCGCGGCATCGATCTCGTCGGCGCGCCGCGCGCAAGCGCCTTCCTGCATACGATACCGATCTTCAGCACGACGCTCGCCATCCTGCTGCTCGGCGAGCAGCTCAAGCCCTATCACGTGGTCGGATTCATCCTGATCCTGGCCGGTGTCAGTCTGGCCGCGCGGCCGGCCTTGCCTCAGGCGATGCCGCGCGAGCGCTCGCCGGCCGAATAGCTTGCCGCCGGGGCCAAGTCGGCAATGGCGATAAGGGGCGCGGGGATTACAGCTTCATGCCGGCTGCGGCCAGCTTGGAGCGGATCGATTCGCGATCAAAGGGTTTCAGCACGTAATCGTCGGCGCCAGCCGTCAGCGCGCGGGCGATCTCGCCGTTGTCATTCTCGCTGGTGCAGAACAGTACGACCGGCTTGTTGCCATCGGTCATCATGCGCAGGGTGGAAAGGAACTCCGTCGTGCTCATGGCGGACAGATGCCCGTCGACCAGGATGGCGTCGGGCATCGCTTCCTGGCATTGCCCGAGAGCCTCGTGGGCGCCCTGAGCCTCCCGGGCGTCGAAGTCCAGGACCTCGAAGATCCGCCGGGCGACTTTGCGGACGACGCTCGAATCGTCCACGACAAGGCAGGTTCTCATGTTGACCTCGACCGAAGTGTGCCTGCATGGCGCGTCGTGGGTACGCGCCGCCCCCCTCGGGCAACCGCCCCGTGCCAACAGCTAAACCCTGAAGGCAAAAAATTAATATTGCCTTGCCGCCGCCGGCGCGGTGTCGGCCATCGCGTACGAGAACAGGCGCGCCCGAGGGGCGGCACTACATGGGCTTGGCAAGCAGAAGGATGTCGGCCCCATCCTTGGCGATGTCGAGGCGCATGCGCGAGGATGCCGCGAGCCGCCAAGTGTAATAGGCCTGGATCGACATGGCATCGAGCTGCGGCGGCTGCCCGCCGGCGACGAAATCGGCCAGGTATTGCGGCGGGCGTGCGCCCGGACCACGGCAATGCAGGGCGAAGCTCGGCTGCTCCAGGCTGCCCTGGATGCGCACCTCGATCTCGCCGCCGCGGGGCAGCGCCGTGATGGCGCCGGCGATGAGGTTCAGCAGCAGCTTGACCTTGTCCTTGGCCATGTGCCCGGCCATGCCGCGCCAAACGAGCTTGTGCTTGCCCTTGCCGATCAGCCCGCGGCTGATCTGCTCGGCCGTGCCGAGATCGATCAGCGCCCCGGCCGAGCCGGCCGCGCCGAAGGCAAAGCGCGCGAACTGCAGCCGGGCGGAGGCCTGCTCCGTCACGTTGCGGATCACGTCGAGCGCGTAGTTCTTGGCCTGGGCGTCGTCATCCTCGTCGAGGATCTCCAGCCCATTGTAGATGGCGCCGACGGGACCGATGACGTCGTGACAAATCTTGCTGGAGATCAGGGCGGCGAGTTCCAGATCGGTCGGCTGGGCGCGCACGGTCATCAGGGCCCTCGAGTGTTGGGTGTGCCTCGGCGCAGCCGGCGGCTGAAAAACGCGCATGCCACGCCAGCCAACGGGACCGCTTGCGCCGTCATCGTTCCTTGATACACGCTTCGCGCCGTTCCTGCAAAGCCGCTGCGCGCAGCCCACGGATGATGCGGAAGCTATTGTTTTTTCGTCACTGGCCATCCATCTGTTGGCCGAGACCGCCACTCCCGCGGGCCGGCTCCCCGGCCCATCCTCGCGAATCACCCTGAGCCCTGCCACCATGCCTGCAAGCCTGTTCCGCCACCTCGCCGAAAGCCTCCTGAGCATCGTGCTCGAGGCTGGCCGCGTGCAGATGGCGCACTTCAAATCGGGCGTGGCGGTCGAGACCAAGGCCGACCGCAGCCTCGTGACGGTCGCCGACCGCCAGTCCGAGGAGATCATCCTCGAGGGGCTGGCACGCGCCGCGCCCGGCGTTCCCGTGGTTGCCGAGGAGGAGGTGACGGCCGGGCGCATCCCGCAGATTGAGGGCGCGTTCTTCCTGGTCGACCCGCTGGACGGCACCAACGGCTTCGTCAAGGGACGGGCGGAGTTCACCATCAACATCGGGCTGATCGAGGAGCGAAGGCCGACGTTCGGGCTCGTCTATGCGCCAGCACTCGCCGACCTGTACGTGACGACGGGGCCGGGCGAGGCCGCCAATGCGCGCCTCGAGCCCGGCGCTGACGTGCATCGCCTGGCGGACTGCAGCCTGGCGCCGATCAGGACGAGGGTGCCCGATCCCAATGCGCTCGGCGCCTTGACCAGCCAGACGAACCTCAACACCGCGACCAGGCGGTTCCTGGACGGCTACAGCGTGCAGGAGCAGCGGGCCGTTGCATCCTCGCTCAAGTTCGGGTTGCTCGCGCGCGGCGAGGCGGACCTCTATCCGCGTGTCGGGCCGACGAGCGAATGGGATACGGCAGCGGGGCACGCGGTGCTGGCCGCGGCCGGAGGCGTGGTGACGACGCTGGATGGGGCGCCGCTGCTCTACGGCAACGTTGCGCGCCGGTTCGTCAATCCGGACTTCGTGGCGTGGGGCCGCAAGCCCCTCGCAAAGGTGCGCGAGATATAGGAGCTCGCCACGCAGAAGTGGGTTTTCGGCCACACTTTCGTAATACTTTGCGACAATTGTTATCCATAAGCATGACCTTTGCGTTCAGCGCATAGGCCTAACGCGCTTGGGCGGCATATCAAGGACGGTCGATCGATGCCGACACGATTTTCGGCGCTGGCGGGAGGGCTTCTGCTCAGCCTGCCGATCCTGCTCTGGGCAACATCGGGATCGGCTCAGGAGCAGCTTCCCTGGGCGCGCAGCGGCGAGCCGCAGTATCAGCCCAACGACGCCTATCGGCCCGACCCCCGCTACAATCAGGGCTATCGGCCGAACGAGGCCTATTCGCCCCGCTACAGCTACAGCAACCCGCCGGTGAATGATGCCTACCGGCCGCCGAACGGGGACTACGCGCAGACGCCCGGCAGCTACAATCAGCCGTACTCGGGTCAGCCCGGCCCCTACGGACAGCAGCCCTACCCGCCGCAGGGCTACGGCCAGCCGTATAACGGCCAAGGCTACGGCCAGCCCTACTACGCGCCCCAGGGCCAGGGCTACGGCCAGCCTTACGCCCCCCCGCCGCAGGCCTACAATGATCCCGCCTACCGAGATTACGGGCCGCCCCCAGGCTACGAGAGGCCGGGCCTCAGACCCTACGAGAGCACCGGCGCGGGCACCTACTCTTCGCGCGAGATCATGGATGCCGGACACAGCTTCTTCGGGTCCGTCAGCAAGGGCCTCGCCGCCGTGATCGAGTATGCCTTCCAGAAGCAGGGGCGCCCGAACGGCTACATCCTCGGCGAGGATGCCGGCGGTGCCTTCATCGCCGGCCTGCGCTACGGCGAGGGCACGCTGTACACCAAGGATGCCGGAACGCACCGCGTCTATTGGCAGGGGCCGTCCATCGGCTACGATGCCGGCGCGGAAGGTTCCAAAGTCATGGTGCTGGTCTACAATCTGCGCGATGTGGAGGAAATCTATCAGCGCTTCGGGGGCGTGGACGGCTCAGCCTATTTCGTCGGCGGAGTCGGCCTGACGTTTCAGAAGAGCGGGGACGTGATGGTGGCGCCGATTCGTGCCGGAGTGGGCCTTCGTCTGGGTGCCAATGTCGGCTATTTGAAGTATACGCGCAAACCGACGTGGAACCCATTTTGAGGTGGTGCAAAAGCGACGATGCCGCATGACGGCGCCGGTATGTGACCGTAGTATCGGCGGCGCTTGAGTCTAGCCCCAGGAGATGGGCCCTGGCCGTGCGGCGGGCTGGGCCCAAAAAGCTTTGATGAAGGCCTCGATAATCCGGCACTTGTGAAGCCGAGGATGCGCCATTGATCTCTATTCAATCCGCGATGCTGGTGGCGCTGGGCTTCCTGGCCGCGAGCCTGCTCGGCTTGCTGCTGGCGTCGGCCCTGTGGTCACGGGCCGTGCGGCTCACCACCCGGCGCATCAAGCAGTCGATGCCGGTCAGCGAGCCCGAGATCAAGGCCGATCGCGACAGGCTCCGCGCCGAGTACGCCATCAAGGTGCACAAGCTCGAAACGGAACTCGACCAGACCAAGCTGGAGCGGGCTCGTCAGCTCATCGAGATCAACCGCCGTGACGCCAGCATCTCCTCGCTCGAGACCGACATGGGGCGGCTCAAGACAGATCTGGAGGAGAATCAGAACGCTCGCCGGGTCCTCGAGCAGACGGTGACGGACCGGCTGCCGAAGGTGGAGGCGCGGCTCGCAGAGGCCAAGCGGCTGCTGTTCAATCGCGACCGGGAGATCGCAGAGCTGATGCACGGCGCCAAGAAGCACAAACAGGCGCTGGAGGAAGCCAGCTCGCTCACCGTGCAGCAGCATGCGCAGATCGAGCGGCTCAGCACGCAGCTGTCGACGCGCGGCGGGCGCTTGCGGCAGGCCGGCAGCGAATCGCGCTTCGCAGGCGAGGCGGAAATGCGAGCCGAGATCGAGGCGCTGCGCCTCAAGACGCGCGAGCAGGCGACCCTGATCGACAGACTGCAGCAGCGTCTCGGCAACGGCTATCTGCTGCCGGCATCCGCATCGGCGAGCTCGGCGTCGTCGGAGGAGGCCAACAACCGCGACATGGATCGCCTGCGCAAGGATCTGTCGGAGGCCGAGGCGGCGCTCAGCTCGGCGCGCGGCAGTGCCAGCGAGGCGGAGGCCGCAGGCGCCGCCTACGATCGCGAGATCCGCGCGCTCAAGGCCAGAACGGACGATCAGGCGGGCGAGATCGCCCGGCTGAAGGCGGCGCTCAGCGCCTTCGAGCAGCACGACGACAAGGCTTCCGGCAGCCTTCGGGGCAGCAAGATCGCCTTGAAGGCCAAGCTCGGCGCGGCCGAGGCCCAGGCGGAGCAGCAGGCGGCCACCATCGTTCGCTTGAGGTCGGAGCTCGCGGCCGCGCATGAACGGATGGCGCGCCAGGCCGCGCACTTCATGGACGAGATGCGTCGCATCGGTGCCGGTGTGCTGCCGGCCTCTGGGCAGGTCCGGCGTCAGGCGCGCGGCGGGGAGCGGCGCGCCCTGGCCGAACGCGTCGCGCAGGTCGCCCCGGCGATTTCAACCCAGAAGGCGCCGGGGCTGGCGCCCCCGCGTGCAACCGATCCTGAACGGGCGGAGGCACCCGCCGTCAACGGCAAGAACAATAATGGTGCCAGCAACCCTGCGGCCGCCGGCAAGGCGGACAAGCCTGCGGCGGATACCATTGCCGCAGAAATGCCTAAAGCGCCGCAGATATCTGGGGAGCGTCGGCGGTCACGCCTGCTCGATCGCATCACCGGTCTCTCCAAGGAGTGATGCAGCAGGCCGGCAGCCGGAGCGTAGCGGCCGTCACTATCGGGGTTTAACCGGACGCCAACGAAGATCATCGCAGAGTCAGCTGCCCGCCTGCGGGAGGCGGTCAGCCGTTGGAGCGTAAGGAGTTGCGATGTCAGACGTGCTGTTCCCGCCGGATGCCGGCATGAATGCGCCTGGTCCTCCGCAGCCGCGGGGGCTGCGCCTCGGCGACGCCGAAACGATCGCGGCCGACCGGCTCGATGACGCCGCGGATGGTTCGCTGAAGGAAGCGCTTGCCGACGTCTCCGTCACCGATCCGGACCAGGGCGTGGCGCGCCTCTCCGACCGCATCGATGCCGTGCGCGAGAGCTTCGAGGAAAACGGGCAGACGCCGCCGCTGGCGTTGCGCAAGTCCGGGGTGGTGGTGACCGAGGCGCTGGATCTGGGGTCGCTCGGATTGCGTCAGTGGATCCCGGCGCCGCAACCCGAGCCGGCAGCGGTCGAGCCGACGCCCCGGTCTGAGCCTGCGAGCGCGGAGCCGGAATTGGGCCCGGAAGTCATGTTCGCCGAGGCGGAGGAGAACGTCCCGGAATACGTGAGCCAGCCGCTGGCCGAGCAAGCAGACGCCACCACGGATCATTCTCCCGCTGCAACAGCGCCAGCGGCCGACGCACAGACGCCTTCCGATGCTTTGAAGCCCGCGCAGGCGGGCATGGGCACAGAAGGCACGCAGACCGGCAGAGCGCCGCTCGCAAGCGCGGTCGACGCGGCGGCCAAGCTGATGGCCGACGCGAGCGCCGCTGCCGAGGCCCTGCAAAACCTGCAGCGCTTGCTGCAGCAGCAGCAGGCGTCGAGGTTTGTGCCGCCGCAGGTGCCGCGACGGGCAGCGACGGGAGAGATGGCGGGGCCGCCGGTGGCCGATCCGCCGGCATCTCGCATGACGTCGCCCCCAGTTGCTCAATTCGTCGCTGCCCCGGCCTCTCAGGCCGCCAGGCCCGTGCCGCCGCCGCGCCCGCCGGTCAATCCGAAGTCCTCGGCCGTCACCAGGCGCCCCGTCGGGACCGAGAAGAGGCCGATGGACGTGCGCGGCTTCATGGCAGGGTTTGCGCTGTCATGCGCCATCGGCGCGATGCTTTACATCTATCTGATGGCGGGCTGAGCGCTCAGCCGAGCCCCATCATGGCGCGGGCCTCGGCGGGCGAGGCGATGCCCCGTCCGGCATCAGCCGCGCATTGCGCCAGCGCCGCCACCAGCTCTCCGTTCGAGCCGGCCTTGCGCCCATCGGGCAGATAGAACGTGTCCTCGAGGCCCGTGCGCAGGTGCCCGCCGAGCTCCGCCGCCCGTGCGTGCAGCGGCCAGATGCCGGCGCGTCCGATGGCGGTGACCTGCCAGCCGCATCCGGGGATGATGAGTTTCTTCAGGATCGGCAGCAGGTCGGGGTCGGCGGGCATGCCGGACTCCACGCCCATGACGAAGTTGTACTGCGGCAGGCCCTTGTACATGCCGTTGCGCACGTACATCTCCACGCAGCGTACGATGCCGACATCGAAGCATTCGAACTCAGGCTTGGTGCGGGTCTCGGCCATGACGTCGAGGTAGGCGCGCACCTTGTCGACGGGATTGTCGAACAGCATCGGCGGCCAGGCCCAGCTCCCGTCGGCCTTGACCTTGAGATAGTTGAGCGAGCCGGCGTTGCAGGCGGCGATCTCGGGCTTGACGGCTCCGAGGCAGGCGAGCGGGCCCTTCACGTCGGGACCGACGGTGCCGGTGGTCTGGTTGAGGATGACGCCGGGGCAGGCCTGGCGGATCGCCTGCATGATGGTGCGGGCGACCTCGGGCTCCCACGAGGGCAGGTGGCCCTTGCCCGGCCCCTGCTGGCGGAAGTGCACGTGCATGACGGCGGCGCCGGCGTCGAAGGCGGCCTTGGCCTCGCGCGCCATCTCCTCGGGTGTGACGGGCACAGGGTGCTGCTTGGGGTCGGTCAGGACGCCGGTCAAGGCGCAGGTGATGATGGCTTTGGTCATGACCCAGGTCTCCTCATCCTCAGTGCGTCATCGCTCGACGTGTCCCATGCCTCACCAGCCGAGCTGGCGCGCGGCCAGATCCTTCATGATCTCCTCGGCACCGCCGCCGATGGCGTTGACCTTCACCTCGCGATAGATGCGCTCCACCTTGCAGCCGCGCATGAAGCCCGCACCGCCGAAGATCTGCACGGCTTCCGAGGCACAGAAGGCCATGGTCTGCGTCGCCTGATTCTTGAGCATGCACAGCTCCGGCACCGCGTGGTCGCCGCGGTCGAGACGCCAGGCGATCAGCTCGATCATGGCCTGCGTTGCTTCCACACGCTGGGCCATGTCGACGAGCTTGTGGCGCACGACCTGGTGCTTGATCAGCGGCTTGCCGAAGGTCTCGCGCAAGCGGGCGTAGGCCAGCGCCTCCTCGAAGGCGACGCGGGCGAAGGAGTTGGCGGAGATGGCGAGGCCCAGGCGCTCGTCGTTGAAGTTCGACATGATGACCTTGAAGCCCGCGTTCTCGGCGCCGATGAGGTTGTCGGCGGGTACGCGGCAGTCGTCGAAATGCAGCGTGGCCGTGTCGGAGGCCCACCAGCCCATCTTCCTGAGCGACGTGCGCACGAAGCCCGGCCTGTCGCGCTCGATCAGCAGCAGGGAGAGCCCGCCCATGCCGGGGCCGCCCGTGCGCACGGCGACGGTGTAGAAGTCGGCGCGCATGCCGGAGGTGATGAATGTCTTCTCGCCGCGCACGATGAAGTGGTCGCCGTCGCGACGCGCGGTGGTGGATATGTTGGCGACATCGGAGCCGCCGCCTGGCTCGGTGATGGCGAGTGCCGAGATCTTCTCGCCGGCGAGGATGGAAGGCAGGACGCGCTGCTTCATGGCCTCCGACCCGAAGCGGGCGATGGGCGGCGCGCCGATGGTGTGGCTCATGAGCGAGGCCGCCACGCCGCCCGAGCCGGCGCGAGCCAGCTCCTGGCCGGCGATGATGCGATAGAAGCGATCGCACTTGATGCCGCCGTACGCTTCGGGGAAGCCGAGCTGCAGCAGGCCGATCGCGGCGGCCTTGGCATAGAGCTCGCGCGGGAATTCGCCCGCCTCGTCCCACACGTCGGCATAGGGCTCGATCTCGCGGGTGACAAACCGGCGCACGCTGTCGCGGAAGGCGGCATGCTCGGGCGTATAGTAGGGGGAGCTTCGCTCCATGGCGGCTGGCTCAGGCATGGCCGGCTCCGATCGGTGAGAGGCGTGCACGGTGCTGTCGACTCGGCATGTGCATCGCTCCGTTGGTCATGGCGCGGGCTTCAGCTCGACGAGGAGCTGGCGCGTTGCCACCTGGTCGCCGGAGCTGGCGCAGACGCGTGCGACGATGCCATCCGCGCGCGCCGCAAGCTCATGCTGCATCTTCATGGCCTCGACGATGACGAGGCGCTGGCCCGCATGCACGGCGTCGCCTTCGGCAACCAAAACGGAGATGACCTTGCCGTTCATGGGCGAGCGCAGCTCGGTGTCGGAGCCTGCCGCGGGACCGGCCGGCTTGCGCGGTGCGTAAAGCGTCTCGCGCACGGCGATATCGGCAGCAGGGGTGTGCAGGTGCAGCGTGTCGCCATCGAGCACGCACAGAGCGCGGCCGTTGCGACCATCGAGATTGAAGCTGACCGTGCCGTCATCTGTGGCTTGCGTGATCGCGATCTCGCCGGGATCGTCCCCGCCCTCGACCCGATAGCGGCGCGGACCGATGACGCTGACCGTGCAGGGGTTGCGCTCCCCGGCAATCTCGAGCTGAAGCGGCCAGGCCAGCGCACCGCTGGACGACCAGGTTCGGGCGGGATCGTGGCCGTTGGCCCGGGCGCTGCGCTCGAAGAAGAGCGCGGCCGCCAATGCGAGCACGACGGCATCGGCCGCCGGCAGGTCGGGCCTGTCGAAATGCGTCGGGATGAACTGTGTGGTGGCGCCGCCGGCAGCGAACGCCGGATGGCTGAGGCAGTCGATCAGGAAGGTGCGGTTGGTGGCGATGCCAAGCGCAACTGTGTCCTGCAGCGCCTGGGCGAGACGGCGGCAGGCCTCCTCGCGTGTGCGGCCGTGCGCGATCACCTTGGCGAGCAACGGATCGTAGTAGGGGCTGACGGGCTGGCCTTCGATAAGGCCGTGGTCGACGCGGACGCCCGTGCCCGCCGGCGGGCGCCAGGCTAGGAGCGCGCCCGACTGCGGCAGGAAACCCTCATGCGGCGCCTCGGCATAGAGGCGGGCCTCGACGGCGTGGCCGGAGAAGCGGACATCGTCCTGCTTCAGGGGCAGCGGCTCGCCGGCGGCGATGCGGATCTGCAGCTCGACGAGATCGAGGCCGGTGACGAGCTCGGTGACGGGATGCTCGACCTGCAGGCGCGTGTTCATCTCCAGGAAATAGAAGGCGCCGTCGGCGCCGAGCAGGAACTCGACCGTGCCGGCATTGGCGTAGCCGATCGCCTTGGCGGCGGCGACGGCTGAGGCGCCCATGCGCCCGCGCAGCTCGGCATCGACGGCGGGCGAGGGCGATTCCTCAAGGATTTTCTGATGCCGGCGCTGCACCGAGCAGTCGCGCTCGCCCAAATGGATCACGTGGCCGTGCGCATCGCCCAGCACCTGGATCTCGACGTGCCGGCCGTCGACGACCGCCTTCTCCAGGATCAGCTCGCCCGAGCCGAAGGCGCTCTCGGCCTCGGCGCGGGCGGTGGCGAGCGCGGCGGGCAGATCCTTCTTCGTCGCAACCAGGCGCATGCCGCGGCCGCCACCGCCGGCCGCCGCCTTCACCATCACGGGGAAGCCGATGCGCTCCGCCTCGCGGGCGAGCGTCCTGTCGGACTGGTCGGAGCCCTGGCAACCGGGCACGCAGGGCACGCCGGCTTCCAGCATGCGCCGCTTGGCTTCGGCCTTGTTGCCCATGGCGGCGATGGCGGATGCGGGCGGGCCGATGAACACGAGGCCGGCCGCAGCGCAGGCTTCGGCGAAGGCAGCGTTCTCGGACAGGAAGCCGTAGCCCGGATGGATGGCGTCGGCGCCGAGCCGTTTGGCGGCGGCAATGATCCGCTCGATGTCGAGATAGCTGAGCCGGGCTTCCGGCGGGCCGATGCAAACAGCGGCATCGGCCTCGCGCACGTGCAGCGCTCCCGCATCGGCCTCCGAGTAGACGGCCGCGGTGCGGTATCCCATCGCCTTGGCCGTGCGCATGATGCGGCAGGCGATCTCGCCGCGATTGGCAACCAGGATGGTGCGGAAG
>WBUN01000062.1 GCA_008933705.1 Hyphomicrobiaceae bacterium | reverse complement strand
GGCCCCGCACTGGCTGGTGTCGCACCCCACGTGCGTTCCCGTCAGCCGCAGGTTCTCGCGCAGGAACTGCACCAGCAGCGTGCGCGCATCGATCTCACCCGAAACAGACTTCCCGTTCACTGTCATCGTGACCTTGGTCATGCCGCTTCCTGTTTGCTTGCGCTGGCCGCCAGCCTCCCGATCGGCGGCGGAACCCTTGTGTGCGGATGGGGCATCCGCAGGTGGAGTCTTGCGGAACATGGAAAACATGCGTCGCCTCCTATGTGGCCCCATAGGGGACCTAATTATTTTGATTATTCTCATTCTTGATTACGCCACACCCTAGCTTTGTGCAATCGGCCAGGCATTTTTGAGGCGCGCTCGACCATCACGTGTCCGAGACCGGACGCGGAAAGGATGCCTGGACCCAGGCGCCGCATCAGTCCGTGCCGGCGCGGAGCATCAACGTGGTTAAGGGGGGAGGGAGAGGAGGACGGATCAGTTGCGGCGCCAGACGCTGGTGGTCCAGTCTTCCTCCTGGACGCCGCGCAACCCGGGTACCGCCGCTGGCTGCGGCTGTACGGACGGGGCAGGGGCCTGCACGGCCGTTGGCTGCGTTGGCAGCGCCGCGTCGGAGGACGGCCAGGTCAATGACCGCTTGGCGAGAGGTTGAGCCGCGACCGTGGCGCGCCGCTTGGCCAACTCGTTCTGCACGACCACATCGTATTCCGAGACCGTCGCTACCTGCGCCTTGGGGCGGATGTGGACGATGCGATAGCCCTTGGCCTTCAACTCCGCCAAGAGTCCCGGCAGCGCCCTGGCTGTGGACGGCTGGATGTCGTGGAACAGGATGATGCCCTTCCTGGCCCGTGCGAGATCGGCCATGACCTTGCGATGCACGGAACCCGGATCACGCGTGCGGTAGTCCTTGCTGTCCACGTCTATGGAAAAGGTCGCGATCTGCCGGCCCTGCAGATGCATGGCCATGGACTTGGTATCGCGCAGATAGGGGAAGCGGAAGAAGGGAGCGATCGGCTTGCCCATCGCCTGTTGCACGGCGCTGAAGCCCATCTCCAGCTCGGCGCGGGCCTTGAGAGGCGTCACGGAGCCAAGATTGGCATGTGACCACGTGTGCGTGCCGACGGTATGGCCCCGGCGCGCGTACTCCTGCACCATCTCGGGATCGGCGAGCGCCATGCGGCCGACCACGAAGAAGGTCGCCTTGGTGCAATGGTGGGCCAGCGCCTCGAGAACAGGCTTGGTGTAGGCGCGCAGCGGACCATCATCGAAGGTCAGCACGACCTCCCCATCCTGCAGGAAGTCCTGCTCCTTGTATTGGAAGCCGAAGCGCGGAGCCGCGGAGGTATCGATCTCCACGACACGGGAGACACCCAGGGCATTCCCGTTGGCGGGGCACGATTGCTGGGCAATGGCCGGCTGCAAGGCGCTGAGGATAAGGGCCGTGGCCAGGCCGCACGCACGGATCGCGCGCATATCTTTAGCTTTCCCTTCTGACGATTCTGAAGCGGGCACGGGCTCCCAGCGCGAAGCGCGTTCTGACACGCTCCCAGGGCAAGAGCAAGCAGTTGCACTGTGCGGGGAATCTAGAGAGCAAAGGTAAAGGGCTCGTCTGCAACACTTATTGGCTCTCGGAGTGTATCTGCGTCGCATCACTCAGCATTCGTGGAGGGGCGACTGGTCTCCTCCGACACGGCGTGCGAGGGTGCACGCCGATCACGGTGGAGATTCTCATGTGCGTGACAGGGCCCCTTCTGCGATCGTGGGTCGCCGCGGCGGCTGTTGCATTGCTCTCGGGGCTCCCGGCGCACGCCGAAGGAAGCCTCGGGCTGGATGAAGTGCTGGAGGCGGTCAAGAGCGATCCCAGGCTGGTTGCCGAGATCGAGGCGGAGCTCAAGACCGTCGGCCTGAAGGCCGCTGACGTGGTCTGCATCGGCGCCCGCCACGGCAATCATTGGAAGCACCTGGGCGGGGGACGTGCTGCGCCCTACGAATGCGAGATCGGCAAGCGCGAGATCAGGATCGAGGCCGATCGCATCTATTTTGACGACAGGGGGAAACCTCTCGGCAACCTCGAGCAGGTGGCAAACAAGAGGCAGTTCTCTCGGGCCGTGACGTTCCGTGAGAGCCATTTTCGCTGGACGTGGAAGCCTTGAGCGGGATCTTCGGGAGGACTCAATGAGCGTGCGCGTGCGCCGGCTCCAGGCGCGGGACAAGGACAGGTGGCGGCTTCTCTTCAACGGCTACATCGCGTTCTACAAGGCAACCGTAGCCGAGGACGTGATCGAGCTGACGTGGCAGCGCCTGATGGCGGAGGAGCCCGGATTCCACATCTGCCTCGTGGCCGTCGACGACACCGACACGGCCATCGGGCTGGCGCACGTGCTGTTTCACCGCTCGACCTGGTCGGCGACCTGGTATTGCTACCTGGAGGACCTGTTCGTCGACCCACAGCTGCGCAACAAGGGGGTGGGTCGCGCACTCATCGAGGCCGTCTATGAGGAGGCCGACCGGCGGCGATGCACACGCACCTACTGGGCGACCCAGGAGTTCAACGCGACGGCACGCGGGCTCTACGATACGTTGGCGGCGAAATCGCCGTTCGTGCAGTATCGCAGATGATGGCGGATCGGTGACACGGGGCAGGCCGCATGCCTCGCTCACCCCATGCTTCAGGCAACCTATGGTCTGACTCGAAACGAGAGGTGCTCGCCGTGAAAACCCGTGCCGCCGTGGCGCTCGAGAAGGGCAAGCCGCTGCAGATTCTGGATGTCGATCTGGAAGGCCCGAAGGCAGGCGAGGTGATGGTCGAGATCAAGGCGACCGGCATCTGCCACACAGATGAGTTCACGCTCTCGGGTGCCGACCCCGAGGGATTGTTTCCCGCCATCCTTGGCCATGAGGGAGCCGGTATCGTCGTCGACGTCGGCCCAGGGGTGACGAGCGTCAAGAAGGGCGATCACGTCATCCCGCTCTACACGCCCGAGTGCCGCACGTGCCCCTCATGCCTGTCGCGCAAGACCAACCTGTGCACCGCCATCCGTGCCACCCAGGGCCAAGGCGTGATGCCGGACGGCACGAGCCGCTTCTCGCTCGACGGCAAGAAGCTGCACCACTACATGGGCACCTCGACCTTCGCCAACCACACGGTGCTTCCGGAAATCGCGGTGGCGAAGGTGCGTGAGGACGCTCCCTTCGACAAGATCTGCTACATCGGGTGCGGCGTGACGACCGGCATCGGTGCGGTCATCAACACGGCCAGGGTGGAGCCGGGGGCCAAGGCAATCGTGTTCGGTCTGGGCGGCATCGGCCTCAACGTCATCCAGGGGCTGAAGCTGGTCGGCGCCGACATGATCATCGGTGTCGACGTGAACAACGCCAAGAGGGCATGGGGTGAGCGCTTCGGCATGACGCACTTCGTCAATCCCAAGGAAGTCGGCGGCGATCTCGTTGCCCATCTCGTCAACATGACAAAGCGCGGGGCCGACCAGATCGGCGGCGCCGACTACACCTTCGACTGCACGGGCAACGTCACCGTGATGCGCCAGGCGCTCGAATCCTGCCACCGCGGCTGGGGCGAGAGCATTATCATCGGCGTCGCCGGCGCGGGGCAGGAAATCTCGACGCGGCCGTTCCAGCTCGTCACGGGGCGGGTGTGGAAGGGCACCGCGTTCGGGGGGGCGCGCGGGCGCACGGACGTGCCCAAGATCGTCGACTGGTACATGGACGGCAAGATCCAGATCGACCCGATGATCACGCACACCCTGACGCTCGGCGACATCAACAAGGGCTTCGACCTCATGCACGAAGGCAAGAGCATCCGCAGCGTCGTGGCGTTCTGAGCGTGAGGGATGATCAGGCCGCTGGATCTTGGCCTCGGACTGGGCGTGGCGGTGATCTGGGGTCTTGCGTTCGTCGAGACCAAGATTGCGTTGCAGACGTTCACCGCGCCGCAGCTCGCAGCCTTGCATTTCCTCATCGCTGCGGCCCCGGTGCTGTTTCTTGCCCGGCCGCAGGTTCCCTGGCGGGTGCTGGTGCCGATCGGGCTGACGCTGTACGCAGGGCAGTTCCTGTTTCAGTTCTATGGCATTGCCTATGGCATGCCGCCGGGGCTTGCCTCCGTCATCGTGCAGACGCAGGCTGTGTATACCGTGCTGTTCGCGATGGCGCTGGGCGAACGCGCAACGCGGCGGCAGATGACAGGTATTGCCGGTGCATGTGTAGGACTGGGGCTAATCGCCGCGACCATCGGACAGGGCCTGACGCTCGTTGGCTTCTGCCTGACGATGGTCTCGCCCATAAGCTTCGGCATCGGGAATATACTTCTGAAGCGGCTTGGAAAGCGGTTCGGCGACATCGAGATGATGAACCTTGTGACTTGGCTGAGCCTGGTGGTGCCGCTGCCGATGCTTGCGCTGTCCCTGCATCTCGATGGTCCAGAGGCTCTGGCGCATGCACTCACGCATGCGACGTGGCGGGAGCTGGCGGCTGTGCTCTATCTGGGCGCGATCGCAACGACGCTTGCCTACGCAGTCTGGGGCAAGCTGCTGCACGCCTATGCCGCGGCCCAAGTCGCCCCTTTCGCGCTGCTGGTTCCCATCGTTGCGGCGCTGGCCTCCAGCATTGTGTTCGGGGAAGAGTTCGGCCCGCTGCGGCTGGCCGGCATGGCGTGCGTGCTGACGGGACTCACCATCATCGTGTTGCCTCGCGACCGTCTGCGGAGCATGTTTGTGCGATCGTAGTCCGTGCTCAGAGCCGGGGAATGGAACGCGCGCATGAGATGGGGCCTCAAGTGGATCGGCCGACTGTTGGTGCTGGTCGTGCTGCTGGCGCTGGCGGCGAGCGGCGGCAGCTATCTCTGGCTCAGGAACTCGGTGCCGGCGGCGTCGGGGACGCTGGCAATCGCCGGCCTCAGTGCGCCGGTCGAGGTGGTGCGCGATCGCGAGGGCGTGCCGCACATCTTCGCCAAGAGCTCCGATGATCTCTACATCGCCATGGGCTTCATCCATGCCCAGGATCGGCTGTGGCAGATGGAGCTTCTGCGGCGCACGGGGCAGGGGCGTCTGTCGGAGATCTTCGGTGAGCGCACCTTCACCACCGACGTGTTCCTGCGCACGCTGGACCTTTACGGCCATGCCGAGCGATCGCTGGGCGCCTTGCCGGTGCAGGCGCGCAAGACGCTCGAGGCTTACGCCAGGGGCGTCAACGCATTCATCGAGCGCAAGACGGGCTGGCTTGAGACACGGCTGCCGCCAGAGTTCCTGATCCTGCGCCACGCTCCCGAGCCCTGGCGGCCGGCAGACAGCGTGGTCGGCATCAAGATGATGGCGCTGCAGCTCAGCACGAATATCAACCACGAGACGATGCGCCTCATGCTGGCGGCGCAGGGACTGACGTCGGCGGAGATCGAGGACCTGATGCCCCTCGATGCGGCGGACAATCCGCCGCCGCTGCCCGAGATCGCTCAGCTCTATCCGGTGCGACGCATGGGCCCGCAGCGCCAGGCCGCGCTGACCGAAATCGATGAGCTGATCGGCAGCGGCGCCTCCAACAACTGGGTGGTGGCCGGCAGCCGGACGCGCTCGGGCAAGCCGCTGCTTGCGAACGATCCGCATCTGCGCCTCACCGCTCCGTCCGTCTGGTACCTAGCCCATCTGGCGATCGAGCGGCCGGGTGCCGCAGTGCTCAACATTGCCGGCGCCAGCCTCGCCGGCGTGCCGCTGATCGTGCTGGGGCGCACCGATGCGCTGGCCTGGGGGTTCACCAATACGGGGCCTGATGTGCAGGACATCTTCATCGAGAGGGTGAACCCGGACAATCCGCGCGAGTATCTGACGCCCGACGGCTGGCGGCCTTTCGTGACGGAGGAGATGAAGATTGCCGTCAAGGGCGCGGGCGTGCGCACCGTTGAGCGCAGGCGCACACGGCACGGGCCGGTGCTGCCGGGCTTCTATCGCAATCTCGAAGGGTTGCTGGCGCCCGGGCTGGTCGCGGCACTGCAATGGACCGCGCTGAGCGACGACGACACGACGATCGCTGCCGGCATGCTCGATGGCGATATGCGCACCGTGAGCGACTACGTTGCGCGCATGCGCGGATACGTAGTGCCGATGCAGAGCATGGTGATCGCGGACACGGCCGGCAACATCGGCCTCATTGCGCCGGGACGCGTGCCTGTGCGCGATGCGGCCAACAAGGTGGCCGGGCGCGCGCCGGTGCCGGGCTGGGATGCGACCTACGACTGGAAGGGCATGCTGGCGTTCGCCGACCTGCCCCATGCGGAGAACCCGCCCGAAGCCGCGATCGGCACGGCCAACGCCCGCATTGTGGGACCAAGCTATCGGCACCATCTCACCTTCGATTGGGATCCACCCTACCGCCAGCAGCGTGTCAAGGAACTGATCGTCGATCGCAGCGGCCACGACGTCGCCAGCATGCGCGCCGCACAGAACGACGTGCTTTCCTCGCCTTACCTGCGCCTGCAGCCTTTGATGATCGCCGTGGCGCAGACGGCCGCCGGTGTCGACGCTGCGCTGCTCGACCAGCTCACCACGTGGGACGGCAATATGCGTGCCGACGCGCCAGAGCCCCTGATTTTTACCGCGTGGGTGCGCGAGACGGTGCGCGCGATCTATCGCGACGACCTGGGGAGCGCATTCGACCGCTTCTTCGACACGCGCGCGGACGTGCTGATCCGCCTGCTGGAAGGTCGCGCGACCGGGCGCGACTGGTGCGACAACCGTGCCACGGCGGAACGGGAGAAGTGCGGCACGGTGATCGCCGGGGCTCTGAAGACGGCGCTGCAGGATCTGGAGAAGCGCTATGGTGCAGACCGCACGAAGTGGCGATGGGGGTCGGCGCATTTTGCGCAGGGCGAGCATCGGCCTTTCGGCACGATGGGCACGATCGGCCCCTACTTCAACATCGAGGTGCCGAGCCCTGGCGGGGCGTACACGCTCAATCGCGGCAAGATGGAGTTCACGGAGGAGCACCCCTTCGCCAACCGTCACGGGTCGAGCTATCGGGCCATCTACGACCTGGCCGACCTCGAGCGCTCGCTCCATATCCAAAGCACGGGGCAGTCCGGCAATCCGATGTCCCCGCAGTACCGTGCGTTTGCCGAACGGTGGGCGAAGGGCGAATACATCGAGATCCCCACCAGGCGGGAATCGATCGCCAAAGTCAGCGTGGGCACATGGAAGCTGACGCCGCCTTGAGATCCTTCAGCTTCCATCGAGCTCCCATGCGGCCGGCATTGTCATCCCGCATGATCGCGCATGGCATTGCCGATGTCGTCCTGTCACCTAACAATTGTTTGATGGCACGATGGGGGCTGCCAGCCTGGACGGCATGGCGATCCTTGCTAGGTTGCCGGCCTCCACCTAGGCAATCGGAACGAGGCAATTGATGGACTTTCTGCGCCCCTACGCATCGCAGCTTCTGAGCGTGCTCCGCATCATGACGGGGCTCCTGCTCTTGCAGCACGGCACGACCAAATTCCTGAACTTTCCCGTGGGACCGATGAACAACGCGCCGCCCATGACGATGGGCGGTGCAGCCGGCATCTTGGAGCTGGTGGGCGGGCCCCTCATCATCATCGGCCTGTTTACCCGGCCGGTGGCGTTCATTCTTTCCGGCATGACCGCGGTGGCCTATTTCTACGCCCATGCGCCGCGGGGATTCTATCCGCTGCTGAATGGCGGCGAGCTCGCCGTGCTCTACTCCTTCGTCTTCCTTTACCTTGCGGCAGCGGGCGGGGGCGCGTGGAGCGCAGACCGCCTCATAAGCGGGTCGAGGGACTGAATTCACAGGACTGCGGTGTTTGCGGTCGATCGCGCAGAGGCGGCCGGCCGTGATGCGCGGCGACAGCACCTGCCGTCGGTGGCGGCCGCCTTTGGCGCCGCCACCGAGGGCGGCGGGACATAACGCGCTGCATGCTGCAGGAACCGGTCAGCCGCGCCGTTCGACCGGTACGTAGGGCCGCTCGCTCGCTCCGATATAGAGCTGTCTCGGCCGCCCGATCTTCTGCTCCGGGTCCTCGATCATCTCTTTCCACTGGGATACCCAGCCGACCGTGCGCGCGACGGCGAACAGCACCGTGAACATGGACGTCGGGAAGCCCATGGCTCGCAATGTGATGCCGGAATAGAAGTCGATGTTGGGATAGAGCTTCTTCTCTACGAAGTAGTCGTCCTGCAGCGCGATGCGTTCCAGCTCCATGGCCACCTTGAGGAGCTGCTGATCCTTCACGCCCAGCGCATCGAGCACCTCGTGGCAGGTCTGCTGCATGACCTTGGCACGGGGATCGTAGTTCTTGTAGACGCGATGGCCAAAGCCCATCAAACGGAACTCCGAGTTCTTGTCCTTGGCCTTCTTGACGTACTCGGGCACGCGATCGACCGTGCCGATCTCCTCCAGCATCTTGAGCGCGGCCTCGTTGGCGCCGCCGTGGGCCGGCCCCCACAGACAGGCGATGCCGGCGGCGATGCAGGCGAAAGGATTGGCGCCTGAAGAGCCGGCGAGACGCACGGTGGAGGTGGAGGCGTTCTGCTCGTGGTCGGCGTGAAGAATGAGGATGCGGTCGAGCGCCTTCGATACCACGGGGTTGACGATGTAGGGCTCGCACGGCACCGCAAAGCACATCTGCAGGAAGTTCGACGTGTAGTCGAGGTCGTTGCGCGGATAGATGAAGGGCTGGCCGACCGAGTACTTGTAGGCCATGGCCGCCAGCGTCGGCATCTTCGCCACCAGGCGGTGGCTGGCGACCACGCGCTGATGCGGATCGTTGATGTCGGTGGAGTCGTGGTAGAAGGCCGACAGCGCGCCGACCGACCCGCACATCACCGCCATCGGATGCGCATCGCGGCGGAAGCCGCTGAAGAAGCGCGTCATCTGCTCGTGCACCATGGTGTGGCGCGTGATGGTGGTGACGAAGGATTCGCGCTGGGGCCTCGTCGGCAGCTCGCCGTAGAGGAGGAGATAGCAGACCTCGACGAAGTTCGATGACTCTGCGAGCTGGTCGATCGGGTACCCGCGATAGAGCAGCACACCCTTGTCACCGTCGATGTAGGTGATCTTTGAGCTGCAGTTGGCGGTCGACGTGAAACCCGGATCGTAGGTAAAGCAACCCGTGTCGCGATACAGCCGCCCGACGTCGATCACGTCGGGGCCGACCGTCCCGGACCTGATCGGCATTTGGGTCTGGCGCCCGCCAACGCTGAGGGTTGCGCTCTTGTCGGTGTCTGCCTTCGCAGGCGCAGCATCCTTCGCGTTCATCGGCTCTCGTCCTTCGATCAGCGATCCCACCGGGCAGGGCTCGTTTCGGCTATGTGCGCCGGTTGCCTGCCCGGGAAGGGCTTGTGACAGTCTTGCTATTATACCTTTTGCAGTGCGGCAAGCCATGCAATGGGAGAAGGTGAGCGGCACCGAGGCAGTAACGGATTCGTGCCCAAGTTCTCGGCAACGACCTGCAGGCTTGTCAGCCGGAAGACGCAGGAGGGCTGGAGCATGCGATTAGGGAAAAGCGGCAGCCGGACCTAGCTTCCGGCTGCTTGATCGCGAATGCGCGCCAGCGCCTCCTCCCGTCCGAGCACGGCCATCACGTCGAAGACGGGCGGTGACACCGCCCGGCCCGTCAGCGCTGCGCGCAGGGGTTGGGCAATCTTGCCGAGCTTCTGGCCGCTGTCGTCGGCGAAGGTGCGCACAGCGGCTTCCAACGCCGGCGTGTCCCAGCTCGTGACGGCCTCCAGCTTGGCGGCGGCTCCCGCAAGAAGCGCACGCGCGTCCGCATCGATCAGCTTGGCAGCCTTGTCGTCGAGCTTCAGCGGCCGTGCGGTGATCAGATAGCCGGCGCCGTCGACAAGCTCGTTCAGCGTCTTGGCCCGCTCCTTGAGCGAAGGCAGGGCGGCGGCGAGCCGGTCCCAGCCGGCCTTCTCGAAGGCGGCCCGCAGGGCGGCACCGTTCTCCAGCTCGGGTAGCAGATCCCTGATGCGGCGCAGCAGTTCCTCGTTGCCCGATTGGCGGATGTAGTGGCCGTTGACGGCCTGCAGCTTGGCGAAGTCGAGGCGCGCCGGCGAGCGATTGATGTCGTCGACATCGAACCACGCGATCATCTGCTCGGCCGAGAAGATCTCGTCGTCGCCGTGGCTCCACCCGAGGCGTGCGAGATAGTTCCTCAAGGCGGCCGGCAGGTAGCCCATGGCGCGGTAGGCCTCGATGCCGAGCGCGCCGTGGCGTTTGGACAGCTTGGCGCCGTCAGGCCCGTGGATCAGCGGTACATGCGCGAACACGGGCAGCTCCCAGCCCATCGCAGTGTAGATTTGCACCTGCCTTGCGGCATTCGTCAGATGGTCGACGCCGCGGATCACATGCGTGATGCCCATGTCGTGGTCGTCGACCACCACCGCGTGATTGTAGACCGGTGTGCCGTCGCTTCTCAGGATGATCATGTCGTCGAGGTCGGCGTTCTGCCATACCACGCGGCCTTGCACGCGGTCCTCGATGACCGTCTCGCCATCGAGGGGTGCTTTCAGGCGGATCACCGGCTTGACGCCGGGCGGCGCGTCCTTGGGATCGCGGTCGCGCCAGAGGCCGTTGTAGAGCCTGGAGCGGCCGGTCTTGCGCGCGGCCTCGCGCATATCGTCCAACTCTTTCGGGCTGGCGTAGCAATGGTAAGCCTTGCTGGCGGCGAGCAGCTCCTCGGCTACCTGGCGGTGGCGCACCGCCCGCGAAAACTGGTAGATGGGCTCGCCATCCCAGTCGAGCTCGAGCCACTTGAGGCCGTCCAGGATGGCGGAGATCGCCCCTTGCGTGGAGCGCTCGCGATCGGTGTCCTCGATGCGCAGCAGGAACTTTCCGCCGGTGTGGCGGGCGTAGAGCCAATTGAACAGCGCCGTCCTGGCCCCCCCGATATGAAGGTAGCCGGTGGGCGAAGGAGCAAAGCGCGTGACGACGGTCCGGGTCATGTGCTTTAGGTTGGAAATTCCCATGAGATGTCGGCGGCGCGCGCCGTGTACCACATCTCGTCGCAGCCGTCTTGGCTTATGCAGGCGGATTTGGCACATCGAGTGCGGCGCAATGTGCGCCCGCGGGATGCGGTATTGGCAGCAGGATTGAGGCCCATGACGGTTGACGACACGGAAACGCGCGAGGCGGGGCGCGACTTCATCCGCGACATCGTGCAGGCCGACCTTGACGCCGGGCGGCACAAGACGGTGGTGACGCGCTTCCCACCTGAGCCGAACGGCTACCTGCATATCGGCCACGCCAAGTCGATCTGCCTCAACTTCGGCATTGCCGAGGAGTTCGGCGGTCGCTGCCATCTGCGCTTCGACGATACCAATCCGACCAAGGAGGAGCAGGAGTACATCGACGCCATCGAGCGCGATGTGCGCTGGCTGGGCTTCGACTGGGGCAAGCACCTCTATCACGCGTCCGACTATTTCGAGCAGCTTTACGCCTGGGCCGAGCACTTGATCAAAGCCGGCAAGGCCTACGTCGACGACCAGAGCCAGGAGGAAATGCGCATCAACCGCGGCACGCTGACCGAGCCCGGCAAGAACAGCCCCTGGCGCGGCCGCGGCGTAGAGGAGAACCTCGATCTCTTCCGCCGCATGCGTGCCGGCGAGTTTCCGAACGGGGCGCGCGTCCTGCGCGCCAGGATCGATATGGCGGCCGGCAACATCAACCTGCGCGATCCCGTGCTCTACCGCATCCTGCATGCGAGCCACCCACGCACGGGTACGGCGTGGTGCATCTATCCGAGCTACGACTACGCGCACGGCCAGTCGGATGCCATCGAGCACATCACGCACTCCATCTGCACGCTCGAGTTCGAGGATCACCGTCCGCTGTACGACTGGTTTCTGGAGAATCTGCCGGTTCCATCGCGGCCCCGGCAGTACGAGTTCGCGCGCCTCAATCTCACCTACACGGTGCTTTCCAAGCGCGTGCTGACCGAGCTGGTGCGCGGCGGCCACGTGTCGGGCTGGGACGATCCGCGCATGCCGACACTCGCGGGCCTGCGCCGACGCGGCGTGCCGCCCGCAGCGTTGCGCGATTTCGTAAAGCGCATCGGCGTCGCCAAGGCCAACAGCGTGGTCGACGTGGGCCTGTTCGACTTCTCGGTGCGCGAGGTGCTGAACAGGACGGCCGAGCGGCGCATGGCAGTGCTGCGCCCGCTCAAGGTCGTGGTCGAGAATTACCCCGAGGGGCAGGTGGAGGAGCTGGAAGCCGCCAATCACCCGGACGATCCGTCGGCTGGCACGCGCAAGATCCGTTTCGGCCGCGAGCTTTACGTCGAGCGCGACGATTTCATGGAGAACGCACCGAAGAAGTTCTACCGGCTGACTCCCGGCAAGGAGGTCCGGCTGCGCTATGCCTATTTCGTCACCTGCCGCGAGGCGGTGAAGAACGCGGCCGGGGAGGTGGTGGAGCTGCGCTGCACCTATGATCCGGCGACCCGCGGCGGCAACACGCCGCCCGACGGACGCAAGGTGCAGGCGACTTTGCACTGGGTCTCCGCAGCAGATGCTGTGCCGGCCGAGGTGAGGCTGTACAACCCTCTATTCACGCGCGCCGATCCGAATGCGGGTAATTTCGCCGCCGACCTCAACCCCAATTCGCTCGAGGTTCTGGCCGATTGCAGGGTGGAGCCGGCGCTCGCCGCCGAGAACGCAACGGAGGCCGTGCAGTTCGAGCGACAGGGCTACTTCTGCCGGGACAAGGATTCACAGCCGGACCGGCCTGTCTTCAACCGCACGGTCGGCCTGCGCGATACCTGGGCGAAGGTGTCGGGCGGAGGGAAAGGCTGAGCCATCGGGTCAGACACTCGGCCGATAGACCGGGAAGCGCGCAGGGGCAGATTGTGGCCCCCTCTCGATGTGGGTCGACGCTTTTTGCCTTGTCGCTCCTATCGTCAGCATGCTGGGATTGCCGGGCCCCGGAGTAGGGGCTGACGGGGGGAAGTGATGGCCGCGACCGGCGAGGCGGATGCGGGGTCAGCACGGCTGTCCAGGCGCGACGCACCACGGCGCCCGCCGCTGATCGGTGTGCTCGCGCGCAACCTTGAGGCCGAGCAGGAGCGATGGTTCCTCTGGCTGCCCGTTGTGTTCGGCGTCGGGATAGCTGCCTATTTCGCTTTGCCCGTCGAGCCGCCGCTGCTCGTTGCCGCATCGCCGGTTGCTGCCGCGTTGGTGGTGCGTTGGGTCGCAGGGCGGAGCGGCGTGGCGGCGCTGGTGCCAGCGGTCCTGGTGGCGCTCACGAGCGGATTTGCCGCCGCCAAGCTGCGCACCGAGGCAGTGAGGGCGCCTGTCCTGCAGCGCCAGATCGGTCCCGTCGATGTGCGCGGCGTTGTTGAGCTGGTCGAGCCGCGGGCGACCAAAGGGCAGCGGCTGACCATCCGCGTCGGCATGATGGAGAGGCTGGAGGCGCAGGACTGGCCCTTGCGCGTGCGTGTGCGCACGATGACGGAAAACCACGAGATCAAGCCGGGCGACCCCGTGCGCCTCAAGGCGACGCTGAGCCCACCTCCGGGCCCGTCGCTGCCTGGCGACTACGATTTCGCACGGGCGGCCTGGTTTCAGGGGCTCGGAGCCGTCGGATACGCGACGACGCCGGTTGCGCGTGATGACGAGGCCGGCACGAAAGCCCGCGGCCTGGGCGTAGGCGCGACCATCGAGCGCGCGCGGCAGGCTATCGGCCGCCGCATCCTTGCGGCGCTGCCGGGCCAGACGGGTGCCATCGCCAATGCCTTGATCACGGGGGAGCGCGGCGGCATCGCCGAGGCGACCAATCAGGCTTTCCGCGATTCCGGCCTGTTCCACATCCTCTCGATCTCGGGCCTGCACATGGTCATCATGGCGGGCGCCGTGTTCGCCAGCATCCGGCTGCTGCTCGCCGCCATTCCCTCCATCGCGCTGAACTTTCCGATCAAGAAATGGGCCGCCGCCGCGGCCATGGTGGGCGCGCTCTGCTACCTGCTGATCTCGGGGTCGGCGTTCGCCACCGTGCGCTCCTACGTCATGATCTCCATCATGTTTCTGGCCGTCCTGCTCGACCGGCCGGCCGTTGCGCTTCGCAATGTGGCGCTGGCGGCGCTCGGCATTCTCGTCATCTGGCCGGAGAGCCTGCTCGATCCGGGCTTCCAGATGTCGTTTGCGGCTGTGGTGTCGCTGGTGTCGGCCTACGAATGGCTGCGGGCGCGCGCAGTGGAGCGTGCGGGTCCGCCACGCCGCGGGCTCATCGTGCATGCCCTCGTGTTCTTCGGCGGCATCATCACCTCGACGCTGGTTGCGAGCCTCGCCGTCGCTCCATTCGGCATCTACCACTTCCACAACACCCAGCAGTTCGCGATCCTGGCCAATCTGATCGCCATCCCCATCTGCAACATCGTCGTGATGCCGGCGGCGCTCGGCGCGCTCGTGGCCATGCCGCTCGGCGTCGAGGCACTGCCGCTACACATCATGGGATGGGGCATCGAGGCCATGGTGTGGTGCGCGACGGCGGTGGCGCGTCTGCCGGGCGCGGTCGGCCGTGTGCCGGCCATCCCGACGTATGCACTCGCGCTCATCATTGTGGGCGGCCTGTGGTGCACGCTGTGGGGCACGCGCTGGCGGCTGCTGGGGCTGGTGCCGATCGTGCTGGGGCTGATGCTGGCGCCGACGGCCAAGCGACCGGATGTTCTGATCGGCCGTGATGCAGCGCTGGTTGCCGTGCGGGACGCCAGCGGCGCACTCTCGGCGCTTTCGGGCCGCGGCTCATCGTTCGAGCTGGGGCGCTGGCTCGAGCATGACGGCGACGGCAGGGCCGTTGCCGAGGTTGCCAAGGCACAGGCCTTCCGATGCGACGCCCTCGGGTGCATTGCGCGGGTGAAGGGGGCATTGGTGGCGGTTGCCACTTCGCCGGCCGCTGCGCGCGATGACTGCGGCGTGGCCGGCATCGTGGTGCTCAAATTCTCCAGGCCGCGCGGCTGTGCTCCAAGCGGGGTCGTCATCGATGTCGACGATGTTGGCGCCCGAGGCGCGCACGCGCTCTACCTGGACCGTGGCCGCGTGCGCATCGAGACGGTGGCCGATATCCGAGGGGACCGCCCGTGGGCTTCAAGGCGGCACAGCGAGGAGAGCACGATGTCCAGCCCCAGGCTCGCCGACGAATATCTGCCGGCACGCGGGCACCGCGCACAGTAGGCTAAGACGTGTACGGGGGGCCTCGACTGCGCCCCTGGAGGGAGCGCAGCCTCACGGTATCGAGACTCGGCAGATTGTGGCCGTCGGCTGGGCGTCTTAGCGCCGCCGAGGAGAGGTTTGCTTGGGCAGCGTCGGTCCCGATTTGGCAGCGAGATTGTTGCTCGCCGAAGCATCCAGCGCACAGATCCAGTTCCCCTGGATCTTGACCTTGTGATAACCGGGCGGACATGCTGCCGCTGCGCCGGCAAAGGCGATGAGGGCTGCAGCCGCCGCGATGGGGGCAATGATCTTGCTCTTCATGATAACTCCTCCGTTGGCAAGAAAGGGCCCGGGAGCCCTTCCCACCATCGGTCGCAGCATCTCGCCATTCGGTTCAAAGCGCACCGTCGCCGTGCGCATGAAGATCTACCGGTAGCCGGAACGGGAAGCATGGACGATCCTTACAACCTGCAGCGCTTCGTCGACGCGCAGGGACACGTATTCGCGAGGGTTCGCTCGGAGCTGCAGGCTGGTCGCAAGGAAAGCCACTGGATGTGGTTCATATTCCCGCAGATCGCGGGACTCGGCCACAGTGCGCGGGCGCAGCGGTTCGCGATTTCATCGCGCGCGGAAGCCGAGGCATATCTGCAGCATCCAGTTCTGGGCCCGAGGCTGCGAGAGTGCACGCAACTGGTCATGCAGGTCGAGGGCCGCTCGATCGGTCAGATCTTCGGTTCTCCCGACGACTTCAAATTCCGCTCGTGCATGACGCTGTTCGCGCACGCCACGCCGGACAACCAAATGTTCCTGGACGCCTTGCAGAAGTATTTCGGCGGCGAATTCGATCCCCTGACGATCGAGCGGCTGGGTTGAGCGACCTGCGGTGCCGGCTCAAAACCGCCTGATCAGCCCCACCAGCTTGCCTTGGATGTCCACCTGGTCGGGGCCGAAGATGCGCGTCTCGTAGCTGGGATTGGCGGCCTCAAGCGCTATCGAGGCACCCTTCTTGCGCAGGCGCTTCAAGGTCGCTTCTTCCTTCTCCACCAGTGCGACGACGATATCGCCGTTCTCCGCCGTATCGCAGCGTCGGCAGATGATGATGTCGCCCTCGTTGATGCCGGCGTCGATCATCGAATCGCCCTTCACCTCGAGCGCGAAGTGCTCGCCGCTGGACAGCATGTCGGGCGGCACAGCGATATCCTGCGTGTGGTTCTGGATGGCGCTGATGGGCACGCCTGCGGCGATGCGACCCATCAGCGGGACGCTGGCGGCGCGGGCTTCGGCGTAGCCGGCCGGCGGCGGCGCAAGCTGGGACGAGGGCCGGCGCAGGCTGCCCTCGATGACGTTGGGGCTGAAGCCGGTGCGGCGCTGGGCGGCGCCCTCGGTCATGGCATCGGGCAGCTTGATGACCTCGATGGCGCGCGCACGGTGCGGAAGGCGGCGGATGAAACCGCGCTCCTCCAGGGCGATGATGAGCCGATGCACACCCGACTTCGACTGCAGCGCGAGCGCCTCCTTCATCTCATCGAACGAGGGTGGCACGCCGGTTTCCTGCAGCCGGGCGTTGATGAACGTCAGCAGCTCTTTCTGTTTTGTCGTCAGCATGGCTATTCCCGCAGCGTGTTGGAACGGGGCGACTCGCGCGAACCGTACAAACCGGGAACACATTAGATGTTCCGGTGATGTTCTGCAAGCCGTGGATGGGGCGCGGTCCTGGCAGGGCAGTGCTCAGAAGTCGAGCGGCAGGATGGGAACGAGGCTGCCGGCGGGCAGGGCAGGGCCATTGATCGGGCGCACCAGCAGACAGTCAGCGCGGGCCAGCGGTGCCAGCAGGGAGCTGTCCTGTGAGCGCACGGGGGTGACCAGGGTGGTCCCGTCCGGGCCAAGCTCCAGCGTTGCCCGCATGTAGTGCTGGCGTGGACCGTTGGGTTCGAGGGGGACGGCGGAGCGGGCCTGCTGCATGCGCTCGCCCTTTGCCGGGCGGCCGAGCAGGGCTGCGACGAGCGGGGTCAGGAAAACACGGGTGCAGACGAGAGATGACACGGGGTTGCCCGGCAGCCCCAGCACGCGTGCGCGGCCGAGCCGGCCGAACATCAGCGGTTTGCCGGGGCGCATGGCGATCTTCCAGAACGCCATCGTCATGCCGCGCGCCTCCAGCACCGGGCCGACGAGATCGTGGTCGCCGACAGAGGCGCCGCCGATGGTGACGATGACGTCGGCACCTTCTGCGCGCACGAAATGCGCGTCCAGGTCCGCGCGTGTGTCGCGGGCAATGCCGAGCATCTGCACCTCCGCGCCCGCGAGCTCGGCGAGGCCGGCGACGCCCAGATGGTTGGAGGCGATGATCTGGCCGGGGCCCGGGCGGCTGCCCGGAGGGACCAACTCGTCTCCCGTGGAGAGGATGGCGACGCGTGGCCGTCGGCGCACCGTGACCTTGCCATGGCCCATGGCGGCAGCCAGCGCCACCTCGCGCGGCCCGAGCCTGCGGCCTGCTGAGAGCAGGACATCGCCTTCGCGGAAGTCGAAGCCCCTTGGCCTGATGTGACCGGCATCGATGGCGCCTTCCTGCACGACGACCTTGCTGCCGTCGCGCGTTGCGTTCTCCTGGATGACGACGGCATCGGCCCCGTGTGGAAGGGGGGCGCCGGTGAAGATGCGCACCGCCTCGCCGGGCGCGATGCTTCCGTCGAACGGGTGGCCGGCTGCCGCCTCGCCGACAACGACAAGCGTGGCCGGCAGATGCGCCACGTCGGCCGTGCGCACCGCGTAGCCGTCCATGGCCGAAGCATCGAACGGCGGCTGCGTCACGCGAGCGGCAAGCGGCTCGGCCAGCGTGCGCCCGCGTGCGGCCTCGATGGCCAGGCTATCGCACCCGGTCGGCTCGACGTTCTCGAGAATGCGCTCCAGCGCTTGGTCGACTGTCAGAGGCGGCATGGCGATGATGCTCGACTAATGGCGCTCTTCCCGATCAGTCATAGCGGGGCTTGTGCCGCGTATCCAGCGAGACATTAGGGGTGCAGCGGGTCTGCGGGCTTCCGGCGACCGCCTTGCGGAGCGAGCCCGCCGGCCGGCGCGCCCGTGCCTGGCGCGTTGTGCTACCCCTTCACGGCCCTGCCGGCCCGATAAGTGCCGGAACGGCCGCCGGTCTTCTCGATGAGCCGCACGCCCTCGATGCGCATGCCTTTGTCGACCGCCTTCAGCATGTCGTAGATAGTGAGGCAGGCGACGGACACCGCCGTCAGGGCCTCCATCTCCACGCCGGTCTGGCCGGACACCTTCACCTCGGCGCTGACGCGAATTCCGGGTGGGGACTGCGATGGCGCGAAATCGACCGTGGCCTTGCTGATCGCCAGCGGGTGGCAAAGCGGGATCAGCTCGTGCGTCCTCTTGGCGGCCATGATGCCGGCAATGCGCGCGGCGGCGCGCACGTCGCCCTTCTTGGCCGTGCCGGCCTCCATCAGCGCGAGCGTTGCAGGCTCCATGGCGACGAAGCCCTCGGCGATGGCGGTACGATGTGTCACCGCCTTGTCCGAGACGTCGACCATGCGCGCCTCGCCTTTGTCGTTGAGATGGCTGAGCTTGGTCATGACACGACCGCGAGCAGCGTGCAGTTCCGCTCCCTCTCGCGGGGAGGGAACCTGCGCAGCGCGTATGGGAGGCTCGGCTTCATCACTTCGTCTCCGCCCCCAGCAGGGTCCGCGTGGCCGCCGCGACATCGGCCTGACGCATCAGGCTCTCGCCGACGAGGAAGGCGCGCACCCCGGCCATCGCAAGCCTCTGCAGGTCGGCATGCGTGTTGATGCCGCTTTCTGAAATCACGATGCGGTCCTTGGGGATGCGGTGGACGAGGCTCTCGGTGGTCTCAAGCGCCGTATTGAAGGTCTTGAGGTCGCGATTGTTGATGCCGATCATGCGGCAGTCGAGCTTCAAGGCGCGGTCCAGCTCATCCTTGTTGTGCACCTCGGCGATGGCATCCATGTCCCATGCCCTGGCATAGGCGCACAGCGTGCCCGCCATGACATCGTCGACGGCGGCCATGATGATGAGAATGCAATCCGCGCCCCACGCCCGGGCTTCGGCGACCTGATAGCGGTCGAGCATGAAGTCCTTGCGCAACGCCGGCAGGGCGGTGGCGGCCCGCGCCTCGGTCAGATATTCCGGGGCGCCCTGGAACGACGGCCAATCGGTGAGCACCGACAGGCAAGCAGCACCACCCGCCTCGTAGGCCCTGGCCAGGGCAGGGGGATCGAAATCCTCCCGGATCAATCCCTTGGAGGGGCTTGCCTTCTTGATCTCGGCGATCAGGGCAAAGCCGCCGCCTGCCATCCTCGCCTGCAGGCTCTTGGCGAACGGCCGCACGGGCGTTGCCGCGCGCGCGGCGGCCTCCGTCGCCTCCAGAGACCGCTTGGCCTTGGCGTCGGCAATCTCCTTGAGCTTGTAGGCGGTGATCTTGGCGAGGATGTCGGACATGGGCAGACCATACGACGGCAGGGCTGAACTCGCTACAGCGACAGGGGCTTGGTCAGCAATACCCAATTGGTGCCGGCATGCCGCCAGTCCTCCTTGACCATGCGGCGCTGCGCGCGCTCCCGATACCCGCAACGTTCATAAAGCACACGCGCTCCAGTGTTGGCGTCGGAGACGATGATGCTGAGGCCGCTCCTGCCGGTGTCTGCGGCCATTCTCTCGGCCAGGGCCAACAGTGCGGAGCCATGACCCTTGCCCCTCTCCTCGGGGTAGGCGGCAAGCACGTTGACGTACCACGTCCCGGGCACCAGGTTCTCCAGCTCCTGCAGAGGCACGAACATGGCCGGCATATCGGCAGCAATGGGCTCCGGCCGATCAGGCAGGGGATAGCCGATGAGGCCGGCGACCACGCGGCCCTCCCGTTCCAGGACGACGGCATTGCGATAGCTGAAGCTGCCGGTCTCACGGGCAGCGCGCTCTCGGCCGATGGCGCGGGCGTCGCCGCGGGGACCAGCTATCTTGGTCCAGAGATAAAGCGCTAGGCCCTCGCTGGCGAAATCGACGAGGTCCACGAGCGCGGCGGCATCGTCCGCGGTGGCACGGCGGAACGGTTGCTCCAAACGCATGGTCAGGTGCGCCCTTGGTACTGAGCCATGCAGAAACCTTAGCACAGGTGCGTTCGAACGCTGCCGTGGTGGCGTTGTCCTCGTGGAGGCTACGGGGGTAGGTTGGCGCACGCGAACGGTCCGCGCTGCAGGGATGGGGGAAGATGAGCAAGCAGATCAAGACCTACCGGGGTGCCGTCTATCCCTGGCATTGCGATCACATGGGGCACATGAACATCGCCTGGTATGTCTCGAAGTTCGACGAGGCGAACTGGAACCTGTTCTACGAGCTCGGCATCACGCCGTCGTATCTGCGCAGCGGCGACTACGGCATGGCAGGCGTGCAGCAGAACATCTCCTACAGGCAGGAGCTTTTCGCGGGCGACGTGGTCGAGGTGCGCTCGCGCCTCCTGGAGGTGCATGCGACCCGCATTCGCTTCTGCCACGACATGCGCAACATCGAGAGCGGTGCGGTTGCCGCCGTATGCGAGCTGACAGCCGTGCATCTCGACCGCAAGGCGCACAAGGCCTGTGCATTCCCGGCCGCCGTTCGCCAGGCGGCCGAGACGCTGCTGGCCGGCGGCTGAGTCCGACCTCAGATGCTGTCTTCCGCAGTCCTCACCACCATCGCCGCAACCGTGCTTGGCACGTCCTTCATCTCCGGCATCTTCGGGATGGCCGGTGGCTTGATCCTGCTCGGCGTCCTGCTGGTCTTCCTGGACGTCGCTCCGGCCATGGTGCTGTTCGGCACGATTCAGACGGCCTCCAACGGATGGCGCGCCGCGCTGTGGCGGCGGCATGTCGATTGGGGCATCGTTGGGCGCTACGTCATAGGGTCGACCGTGATGTTCCTTCTGCTCCGGTCGGTATCCATGCTGCCGAACAAGGCGATGGTCTATGTCGGGCTCGGCATCATTCCGTTTGCCGCCAACCTCCTGCCTGCGCGCCTGACGCCGGACATCACGCGGCCGGGGGCGGCCTACATCTGCGGCGCCATCATCATCGTGCTCCAGCTCCTCGCCGGCGCCGCTGGGCATATCCTCGATGTCTTCTTCCAGAAGAGCCAGCTGCCGCGCAAGACCATCGTCGGCACCAAGGCCGTGACGCAGGTCACCGGACACCTCTACCGCATCGCGTACTTCGGCTCGTTCGCCGCGGCATTCGACGCCAGCATTCCCTGGTGGGGCTACGTCGGGGCCATTGCGCTTGCGCTCACCGGCACGTCGCTGGCGGCGCTGGTGCTCGAGCGCATGACGGACGATGGGTTTCGCATGTGGAGCCGGCGCATCACGCTCGCCGTCAGCGCCACCTATCTTGCCCGCGGGTTGTGGCTCTTTGCCGTGCCGTGAACGAAAAGGGCGCCTGCGGCGCCCCTTCCCCTATGCGTTGTTGCGACACGAGGCGTAAGCTTCAGCCGCGGCGCGAGTTGAGCGACACGAAGTGGTGGCCGATGTCGACGTGGATATGGTTCATGCCGCTGTAGGTCATGACGCCGCCCGCCTTGTGATTGGCGATCAGCCAGCGCACGACCTCAGCCTTGCGGCCGGAAGGCGCATTGAAATCGATGGCCTGTCCGCTCGCGTGCTTGGAGGGACGGCCGGTGCCGGCGATCACTGCACCTGGCCGGCAGGTCGAGACGATCTGCACACGGCCGAACTTGGCCTCGATGCGGCCGAGCAAGGCGCGCGCCGCCGACGTCAGGCAGGTGCGCGAGGTGCCGGTGCCCGAGGACGCATAGCGGCGCAGGCTGCGGTTTGCGATGCTGCGGTTGCGGTTGCCACGTCGCACGGACTTGCTGCGCTGACGCGACTTCGCAACGTATCTCCGATGCGATCTGCGTGTGACCTCCTCGTCGTCGTCGCGCTCCGCCCGGTATGCCCGCGCGCGCTCGCCGTCGTCATGGCGATACCTCGGGCTGTGATCGCTGTCGTACGTGCGCGCAACGACGGGTGTGGCCAAGACGCCGAGCGCAATAGCGATCGTAGCGGTGAGAAGCCGCTTGCTCATGTTGTCTCCTGGGTTTGTAGGTTGGTGTTAGCCGCAGAGGCGCCCGCAGGATGACGGACCTCGACGGCGCGTGGGGCGGCGGCTCGGTCGATCCGCTCGCGATGGAGCGGGCACCCGGGCGCTGCTGCCCTTCCCTCACTCGAGCAGCCCTGTGGGTGTTGAGCGTTTGGTTCCCCGGGAACCCGCCAACGGGAGCCGCCTGTGAGGCCGGCGCTGTCTCGGCGGGTGATGTGGCGAGAATTGGGCCGGTTTTCGTCTGCATTCACAGGCTCTTCGGCGCCGACGCGCGGCCTGGAGCGCGCTTCGGCGCCTGCCGCCTCGTCAGGTGCGATGCCGCGCCGCAGTCTGACGTTCGCCACAGGTACTGCTTAGGATGCGGGCGTTGCTTTTGGGCATCATTACAGGAACGGGACGACACGCATGCGCCTGGCATCGACACGCTTCACCAGCATCGACGGCACGGCCGTTGCCGTGACGGTGACTTCGGCCGAGGAGGCCAAGGCGGCCCTCAAGGAGCTGCGGCACAAGAAGCGCGAGCTCAAATTCCTGCGCAGTGCCTTGGTGCGTCGGCAGAAGACGTTGCGTGCGAAGCAGGGCAAGGGCAGGCGCGCGAACTCCCTCTTCTGGAAGCTGATCGCCGGCGTCGGGTCGGTGTTCTCATGGGTCATCGACCTGCTGACGCTGTCGCGTGCCGAGCGGCGCGCGCGCAATCCTTCGGAGATCGACAAGGAGCTGCGTCGCACCGACGAGATTCTGCACAACATCGAGGGCTGCATCCTGCAGATCGAAGGCAAGCTGCTGGCTCAAGGCTGAGCCGGCGGGCACGCGGCATCGGCCTCACACCAGCGTGCGCCCGCCGTCGATGTAGAGCGTCTGCCCGGTAATGAAGGCGCCTGCCGGCGCCAGGAGCAGCACCACCATGCCGATCAGATCATCGGGCGAGCCGAAACGGCCCATCGGGATGGAAGCCAACGCCTGTGCACGGAAAGCGCCATCCGACATGTAGTCGACCGTCATGCCGGTCTCGGTCATGGCCGGTCCGATGGAGTTGACGGTGATGCCCTTCGGCGCCCACTCGCGCGCCAGCACGCGGGTGAGCTGCCACATGGCGGCCTTCGACGTCGCATACGCCGCGTAGTTGATGTTCGAGACGAAGCTCGATACGGACGCGAAATGGATGATGCGGCCGCCCTTGCCTTCCATCGCCCGCGCCGCGGCCCGTGACAGCAGAAACGCGCCTGTCACGTTGATGTCCATCGACTGCCGGAAGGTTTCTTCCTTCATCTCGAGGGCTGGCGCGATGCGTAGAATTCCCGCCGTGTTGATGACGCCGTCGACGGCCCCGAAGCGCTCGGCGGCACGTGCCATCAGCGCGTTCGCCTGCTTCTCGCTTGTGATGTCGGTCGGGCAGCTCAAGACATCCTTGCCGAGCTCGGTGCCAAGCGCGATGAGGCTCTCCGTGGAGATGTCGGCAACGGTGACGCGCGCGCCGCGCGCGATGAGCGCCCGTGCGACGGCCCGGCCAAGGCCGCTTCCGGCTCCCGCAACAACGATGGACTTGCCGCGAATGTCGAACAACGGGTCGTTCATGGCGCTGATTTCTCTCTTTCCCGGACTGATCGTTGACATCATCCCTAGCGAATTCTGATACTGGATGTCCCGAAAAAGTGAGAATATCATAATTGAAAGCGCTTGCAGGCAGATTCAACCGGCGCATCCGCGACCTCATTCAGGACGAATTGGAGGTCGAGAGGTAGGCGGCACCGCCGCATTCGGGAGCAAGTCGACGGGACAGATGGGACGCTCGATCCGCCTAATCGATGTGACATTGCGCGACGCGCATCAATGCCTTTGGGCAACGCGCATGACCACCGCCATGATGCGCGACATCGCGCCGAGGCTCGACCGGGCCGGCTTCGAGGCCATCGATCTGGTCGGCGGCGCCGTGTTCGACGTTTGCGTGCGCTACCTGCGCGAGGATCCCTGGGAGCGCATGCGGCTGCTGTCCTCGTGGGTGGAGCAGACGCCGCTCATCATCCACACGCGCGGGCAGAGCCTGTTCACCTTTGAGTTCTTCGCCGACGATGTCGTCGAGCTGGCGGCGGGGCGCTTCGCTGCCAACGGCATGCGCTATCACACGCTCTACGAGGCGCTGAACGATATGCGCAACCTCGAGATCCCCATCAAGGCGGCCAAGCGGCACGGCCTCTACGTCGTGGGCGGGCTCGTCTACACCTTCAGCCCCGTGCATACGGATCAGTACTACGTGCGCAAGGCCAAGGATCTGCTGAAGCTCGGAGTCGACGCCGTATTCCTGAAGGATGCAAGCGGATTGCTGACGCCGGAGCGGGTGGCGACGCTGGTGCCGGCAGTGAAGAAGGTGCTGGGGAGCCGTCCTCTGCAGATCCACACGCACTGCAATTCGGGTCTTGCACCCTATGTCGTGCTGCAAGCCGTGGAGCACGGAGTCGATGTCGTGCACACGGCGACCTCCACGCTCGCCAACGGCGTGTCCCATTCACCCACGGAGCGCGTGGTCGCCAATCTGCGCCGGCGCGGGCACGACGTGAAGATCGATGTGGCGCCCATCGCCGAGGTGGCCGAACGCCTCGCCTACATCGCCGGCAGGGAGGGCAAGCCGGTCGGAACGCCGAACGAGTACGACGAGTTTCACTTCCAGCATCAATGCCCCGGCGGGATGGTCTCCAATCTCGCCTATCAGCTTGAGACGATGGGCCTCAAGGGGCGCCTCGAAGAGATCCTCGAGGAGGCGTGGCACGTGCGCGAGGACCTGGGCTATCCGATCGTCGTCAGTCCTTTCGCGCAGTACATCGTCACGCAAGCCGTCCTTAACGTCGTCGGACGCGACCAGGGCCGCGAGCGCTACGACACCGTTCCCGACGAGATCCGTCTCTACGTGCGCGGCGGCTACGGCGAGATCGCAGGACCGATCGATGCCAATCTCTATGACAAGATCACGCGCGGCGCCGCGCCCATCAAGGAGCGTCCCGGCGCGCTGGTGGCGCCGGCGCTGGAGCGCTTGCGCAAGACGCGTGGACCGTTCAAATCGGACGATGACCTGCTGCTTGCCGCGTTCTACGACGATGCTCAGTATCGCGCCCTGAAGGATGCCGGGCCGATCAAGACCGAATATCCTCTGCTGGAGACGCCTCTGCTGACGCTGGTCAAGGAGCTGAGCCTGCGTCCCTCGATCCGCAAATTCCACATGGTGCAGAACTGAGTGCTGCGCTGGTCCGGTCAACCCCGTCTCAGGTCGCTGCCTGGCGCAGCTCGGCAGCCCGTCCTCGGCGCACGAGCAGCCAGGCCAGCAATGCGGCCGGGACAAGGAGCGCCAGCCCAAGCCCGGTGATCTGCAACTGGCTGTAGGGCATGATGCCGCCGCCCGGCGTGGCGAGCACGAAGCCGCCGACGACGAGAACCACCCTGAGCGGCCACTCGAGTATGCCGGCTCGGCGCAGATCGCCGATGCCTGCCTGATAGCCCTGGATGCCGCCGCAGATGAAGAGCGTGCCGATGCCAGCCAGCGCCATGAGGCCCAGGGCTTCGAAGTACGGGAAGCTGCCCTGCAGCACCAGCGAAGGGTTCAAGACGAAGAAGAAGGGGATGAAGTAGATGATGCTGCCGACCCACATGCTCTCCCAGCCGGTCTTCATGGCCGGTGCGCCGGCAATGCCGGCCGCGGCGAAGGAGGCAATCGCGACGGGCGGCGTGATCGACGACAGCATGCCCCAGTAGAAGATGAACATGTGGATGGCCATCTTGTTGAGGCCTAGCTTCTCGAGCGCCGGGGCAACCAGGATGGCGAGAAAGATGTAGCAGGCAGTGGTGGTGAGGCCGAGCCCCAGCACGAGGCTGGTTATCGCGCACATGGCGAGCAGCAGCAGGGCGCTGCTGCCGGCCAGGCGCAGCAGGTCGTTGGCGAGCGAGGAGACGACGCCGGTCATCGAGAAGGCGCCGATTAGCAAGCCGCAGCCGGCAAGGATGGCAACCAGCTCCACGAAAGTGCGCCCGTTGACCTCGAGGAAGTCGAGAATGGTCTTGGGCGTCCAGCGCTTGTCCTGGGAGAAGAGCTGGTTCAGAACCAGCAGCAGCGCCGTCGCATAGAACGGAGCATGGCTCTCGCGCTTGAAGTGCAGCAGCATGACGATCAGCAGCGCGATGACGAACACGTAGTACCAGCCCTCCTTGAGGGTGGTGGTGATGCTCGGCAGCTCGGAGCGGGGAATGCCTTTGAGGCCGTGGCGGGCGGCGTAGGAATCCACCTGCATGAACAGACCGATGTAGTAGAGCGTCGCCGGTATGACGGCGGCGACGGCCACCTCGGCATAGCTGACGTTGAGGAACTGGGCGATGACGAAGGCGGTTGCGCCCATGACGGGCGGCGCCAGCACCGCGCCCGTCGATGCGCAGGCCTCGATGGCGCCGGCATAGGAGGCCCGAAAGCCGCTCTTCTTCATGACGGGAATGGTCATGGTGCCCGCGGTCAGCACGTTGGAGACGATGCTGCCCGACATCATGCCGAGCAGGCCGCTGGCGAAGATGCACACCTTGGCGGCGCCGCCGCGGAAGGTGCCGCACAACGCGAAGGCGAGATTGATGAAGAACTTGCCGGCGCCCGTCATCATCAGGGCCGTGCCGAAGACCAGGAAGCCGATCACCGTGTCGGCGAAGGCCTGGATCGGGATGCCGAGCAGGCTTTCGCTGGAGAGCACGTGGTAGGCGGTGGCCTGATCGAGCGTCGATTGCTGGCCGCGCAGGGGCCCCAGCCAGCGCGCATCCGCAAACAGCGGGTAGAGCGTGAAGGGCAGCACGCTAAGCAGCAGGCTCCAGCCGCCCGTGCGGCGCAGGGCCTCCATCAGAACGACCCACATGACGATGCCGGCGGCGACGACCGGCATCGGTGCGCCGCTGAACTCCCATCCGAGTTCCGCAGCCGCGCGGATGTTGAGCATCAGAAAGCCGGAGGCGCCCATCGTGCCCACGAAGAGCAAGGCGTCGTACCACGGGATCCGATCGAGCGGAGCGGAGGACGAGCCGGGGAAGATCAGGAATGTGAACGGCAGCATCAGCAGAATGAGCAGGTAGAAGTATTCCGTGTTGAGCTGCGTGTAGCCGACGAAGAAACGCAGCGTGAACTGCTGATTGATGCAAAGAAGGATGGTGGCAGCCGTTGCGAGCAGCAGCAGCCCGCGCCAGAAGCCGGCAAGCCTGCGGACGCGGACGACCTCGGCCTCGGCGGGGCCGGTGGCCGCGTGCGGATCGTCGAACTCGATCTTCCTGGAGCCTGATACGGCGCCGGCCTTCTCTGTGGCAGTGGACACGGGCACTCCTGCGATGTTCGCGTCTGAAAATGCAGTGCCCGGCCGAGGAGTGTCGTCTCGAGGGAGACCACTCCGGGCCGGGCAGCAGCCGAACGCGCGCTATTCGAACACAGGGTCCATGCCGGCGTTGGTCAGCGCTGTCTTGCGCGCGGCCATCCAGCCCTTCGTGAACTCCGCCTTGTCATCGGGCGGGTTGGTCTTGAGGTAGGCCGCCCAGGCCGCAGCCAGGGCTTCCTGGCGCTTGAGCAGCTTCTGATTGTGCGCTTCGTGCTCGGCTTTCCAGACGCCGGCTTCCTTGAGCGCGCGTACTGCACCCTCGTGATAGGGGATCACCCACGTCAGGTTCTGGCGGGAAATCTCCAGCCCCGCAGCGCCAGGCGCGGCGTCCTTGTAGTCGTTGTAGTCGGCGATCATCGCCTTGGTCAGGCTGTAGACGAGATCGGCCGGTTGGGAGGCATAGACCATGAAGATCGGATAAGGATAGGACGGAAGCTCGACGGAGCCGCCCTTCGGGATGCCGGCGCCGCACGTGGTCTTGTGCGGGTAGAAGTACGGCCCGATCTTGTTGACGCGCTGCCACGCCGCCTTGTCGGCTGCCGGCGTCGGCGGATAGACGATGCCGCGCGGGGAGGTCTCGACCTCCTTGACCTGGCCCGAGATCGTCGAGGCGATGGCGGCGTCGACCTCGTTGTTGAGCATGCCTTTCCACATGGCGCCGTAGCTCGAGAACTCTACGAGCTTGACATCGCCCTTGGTCAGATTGCCGTAAGCCAGAACCGCGTAAGCGTTCTGGTTCAGGGCTGGCGATCCGACGACGATGCCGACGCGCTTGCCCTTGAGGTCCTTGATCTCCTTCACGCCGGTATCCTTGGCCACGCCGAGTGAGATGGCGTTGCAGTCGGTCACCGACAGCATCAGCCGCAGCGGCTGCGGCCCCCAGTCCTTCACGGCGAACTCGAACACGCTCTCCTGGGCGAAGTAGGTACCGATGCCCATGGCCGAGGCCTGGGCACGGCCGGCTTTCAGCGGCGCGAGGCGCGCGACGTCATTGCCGGCCGGCAGAACGCGCACGTCGCTTCCCTGCTTGTCCTTCAGGGCCTTGCCGACAGCGACGGCTATATTGAAGCCGGAAGAACCCGTGTCGTAAGCGGTGAACGTCAGGGTTTCGGGCAGCTTGATGGTCTGGGCCGAGGCTGCAGATGCCAGCGCCGTGACGGCAGCGGCCTGGAAGGCCACAAAAAGCTTGGTGATCGGCTTCACAGTTGCGTTTCTCCCTTCAGTGCATGATCGCGGACGTCTCGCCGGATTGTCGGACATCATGTCATCGGAAATGCATTCGAGCAATCCGTCAGGTGAAATGGGGCGGACGCCCGGGTCGCCCGCCGGATCGCGGTGGCAGGGGGGCTCTGTCAAGCTGTCTGCGCCATGGCCCGGAGGGCTTCGGCGGTCGCCGCGTCTGCCGGAAAGAAGGATTCCAGCGCCAGTTCCGACAGCGTGATGTCGACGGGCGTGCCGAACACCGTCGTGGTGCTGACGAAGGAGAGGGTGCCCGTGGCGATGACGAGCTGCAAGGGCACCACCACACCTGCGTATGGCGGATCAGCGGCGGTCCGCGCCGACCGGGTTCCGGCAGGCAGCGGATAGGCGGCAAGCTCCTGGAGAAGCTCGGCGAGCCGGGGGTCGGCGCTGACGTCGGCCTGGCGGCGCAGCCGGGCCAGGAGATGCGCGCGCCATTCCGGAAGATTGGCGATGCGCGGCGCCAGACCCCCAGGGTGCAGGCTGAGGCGCAGGACGTTGAGTGGCGGCCCCATCAGCCTCTCATCCACGCCCGCCATCAGACGGGTGGCGGCCGCGTTGGCGACAACGAGGTTCCAATGCCGGTCGACGGCCAGGGCCGGATAGGGCTCATGCCCTGCGAGCACCACGTCCACGGCCTTGCGGGCTGCATCCAGTGCCGGGTCGGCGAGCGCCCGCTCGCGAAAGATGGGCGCATAGCCGGCTGCGACGAGCAGCGCATTGCGTTCGCGCAGGGGGACCTCGAGCCGCTCGGCCAGACGTAGCACCATCTCCCGGCTCGGCTGCGCCCGGCCGGTCTCGACGAAGCTCAGGTGCCGGGTCGAAATCTCGGCATCGCAGGCGAGATCGAGCTGGCTCATGCGACGGCGCTGACGCCAGTCGCGAAGGAGATCGCCGATCGGTTGCGCAGCGTTCATGGCCCGCGACGATAGCGCAGGGCCGATAGGCTATCCAATTACCTCAGGCGTAATGCCTCAAACGCCCAGCAGCCACTTGGCCGCCATGAGTCCTGAGCCGACCGTGATCACGAAGGAGGCCGACATTGTGGTTGCCGTCTTCCACAGGCGCCGCCGGGATGCGACGCGCGCAGCCGCGCAGTCGGCGTCGTAGGCTGCCCGTGCCTGTGGGTCGCCGAGCGTCTCATAGGCCGCGCTGATCTCTTTGAAGCGCAGCGCGGCACGATCGTCTCCCGCATGAAGGTCAGGATGGCAGGCCTTGGCCAGCTGACGGTAAGCGGACTTCAGCCCCGCGCTGTCCACGCTTCTGGACACGCCAAGCACCGCGTACAGGTGAGACATGCTCTTTGCCCTCAATTGGTGAACGCCTGTCACCCGAGCGCTCCGCAACGCTCTGATGTGGCAGGGAAATGCCCGCTTTCGCGCTGCAACCTAATCAACCCACGACGGCGTGGCAAAGGCACGAGGGCGGTTATCCACAGCGCGGTCAGTCACAGTATGTTGAATCGATGAATCGAGAGGCTGGAGCGCCGCATATCCCGCTCCGAGAGCGCCTCAGGCCGCCGGGCGCTTGCCGCTGATGATGTCCCAGGCAGCGTTGACCTGCTTCATGCGCTGCTCGCGCACCTGCCGGTCGGCTTCGCCTGTCGCGAGGTCCGGATGCCAGGCCTGGCGCAGCCCATCGACGATCTTCTTGATGGCCGCATCGCTGGCGTCAGGGCTGGCGCCGAGCAGCCGGCAGGCTTCGGCACGCGTCGTGGGAAGCCAGTCAGCCGGGGCTTGAAATTGGAACGGCGCAGACGTCGGGGGCGGCGCGGGGCCCTTCCGGACCGGCGACCGGCTCGCCGTCAACGCGCCACCTCCCGTGCCCCGGCGTTCGGCACCATCGAAACTGACAGAACCGATCTCGCGATGCCTGACGGCGGCAAGCCGCAGGCGCTCGCGGCGCTTGGTCCAGGCGAACAGGGCAAGCACGACGGTGACCAGTCCCGCGAACGCTGCGAAGACCTGGAGGCGCGAGGAGTCGGGGGCGGCCGTGAGCGCATGCGGGGTTGCCGGGGGCGAGCGCGTTTCCGATGACCTGGCAATCTGAGTGTCCTGCCGTCCTGGCGCGGGCGCCTGGCTCTCACGCGCGGCAACCTGGTCGGAAGCTGCCGGCGCCGCCGACTTGGGCGGCGGCGCAGACACGTTCGCCTCGGCCGGTCGCTCTGCCGGCGCCTCGACCGGCGCCGGGCGGTTGATGATCCTCGGGGTGATGCTGGCTCCCGGTGTCGCTGCAGGCGCCGGGTCCGGCTGGGATTTTGCGATGGGGGCGTCCTTGACCGCGGTCTCGCGGGG
>WBUN01000061.1 GCA_008933705.1 Hyphomicrobiaceae bacterium | reverse complement strand
ATCGGAAATGCCGGACGCCGAAACCGCCATACAGTCGGGCGCAGGAGCCGCACCATAGCCGCCTCGAACGGCGGGCGCCCGGCCTTGAAACCGGCGATGGATCTTGCAAGCTCGGCGCCCGCCGAGAAGCGCGACTCGCAGTTGAGCACCACCAGGTCGGCGGGATCGCCGACCTCGATGACGTAATCGCGCGTCAGGGAAGTGCGCCCGGCGGCGCCGTGGGCGTCGCCGCCGCAGCCTGCGGACTTGCCCGCCGCAGGAGACCGCGGCCCGGCGCGAACAGGAACACCAGCACGAACACCGCCATCTGGATGAGAACGATGCAAGGGCCGGTCGCGCCGTCGAGATGGAAGCTGACGATCGTGCCGACAACGCTCGATCCGACCGCGACGGCCGCAGCGATCCCCAGCATCCGCTCGAAGCTGTTGCTCAGCATGTAGGCGATGGCGCCGGGTGCAATGAGCATGGCCACGACCAGGATGATGCCGACGGCCTTGAGCGAGGCGACGATGGCCAGCGACAGGAGGGCCAGCAGTCCATAGTGGAGCAGGCGCACGGGCAGGCCGATGGCGCGCGCGTGCTGCGGATCGAAGCAATAGAGCAGCAGATCGCGCCGCTTCATGAGGACACCGAGCAGGACAACGCCGGCGACGATGCCCGTCTCGACGAGGTCGCGCACAGTGACGCCCAGCATGTTGCCGAACAGGATGTGGTTGAGATGCTGGTCCGTTTCCACCTTCGTGAACAGCACCAGACCGAAGCCGAACATGCCGGAGAACACGATGCCCATTACCGTGTCCTCCTTCACCCGGCTGTTCTCCTTGAGGTAGCCCGTGGCCACGGCGCAGCCGAGCCCCGCGGCGAACGCCCCGACCACCAGCGGCAGACCGAGCATGAATGCGATGACGATGCCCGGCAGCACCGCGTGAGAGATGGCATCTCCCATCAGCGACCAGCCCTTCAGCACCAGGTAGCAGGACAGTACGGCGCAGACGGCGCCCACCAGAACGGCCACCACCAGCGCCCGCTGCATGAAGCCGTAGCTCAAGGGCACGGTGATCAGTTCCAGAAGCGCGTTCACGGCCTACCCCCGGAGATCGCGGCCTTGCGGCGGGCCGCCAGCACGCCGTGCTTGGGCGCGAAATAGAAGGCGGCAAGGAAGGTGAGCGTCTGCAGCGTCACGATCACGCCACCCGTGGCCCCGTCGAGGAAGAAGCTCAGATAGGCGCCGATCAGGCTCGTCAGCGTTCCGATCGCCACGGCAATCACCAGAAGGCGCTGAAAGCGGTCCGTCAGCAGGTAGGCGGTGGCGCCGGGCGTGACGACCATGGCGATGACGAGACAGGAGCCGACCGTCTGCAGCGCCGCCACCACGGCGGCCGACAGCAGCGTGAAGAACAGGATCTTGAGCCAGCCGGCATTGAGGCCGACGGAGCGGGCATGCCCCTCGTCGAAGAACACCGCCATCAGGTCCTTCCACTTCAGCAGCAGCACGGCGAGCGTCACGACGCTGATGATCACGACCTGGCGCGCATCCTCGTCGGAGATGCCGAGAATATTGCCGAGCACGATCGACTGCACGTTGACCGACGTCGGGTTGATCGAGACCATAAGCAGGCCGGCCGCGAAGAAGGACGTGAAGACCAGACCGATGATGGCGTCCTCGCGCAGACGCGTCTGGCTGCGCACGAACGCCATGCCGAGTGCGGCCAGGAGCCCCGCGAAGAAGGCCCCGAGCGCGTAGGGCAGATGGAGGAGGTACGCGCCGGCGACACCCGGCACGATGGAATGGCCCAGCGCGTCGCCCATCAGCGACCAGCCTTTGAGCATCAGGAATGCCGACAGGAACGCGCACGTCGCCCCGACCAGCGCCGAGACCCACATGGCCTTGACCATGTAGTCGTATCCGAACGGCACCAGCAGCTCGCTCATCACGACTTGTCCTCGCCGCTTCGTCCCCGGGGCCGGTCGGACGCCTTGCGCTCGCCGTAGAACACCACGGGCCGCTCGTCGTCGGTCAGGACCGTCACGCTGCGCCGGTCGTCGTCGGCATGCAGCTCCTGTCCTTCGAGACGGAAGTGCCGGAGCACGCCGCCGAACGTCCGCTCCAGGTTGGCCTGCGTGAAGGTGGTCGCGGTCGGCCCCGCAGCGAGCACCGTGCGCAAGACCAGCACCACCTGATCGCAGAAGTCGGGGACACTGCCCAGGTTGTGGGTGGAGACCAGAACGAGGTGCCCCTGCGCCTTGAGCTCCCGCAGCAGATCGACGATGGCCGTCTCGGTCTTGACGTCGACGCCGGTGAACGGCTCGTCGAGGAGGATGACGAGCCCCTCCTGCGCCAGGGCCCTTGCCAGGAACACGCGCTTTCTCTGCCCGCCCGACAGCTCGCCGATCTGCCGCCTGCGGAATGCCGTCATGCCGACACGATCGAGCGCCTCGTCCACCTTGCGGCGATCGGTCGGCGTGGGCATGCGCAGGAAGCCCATGTGCCCGTACCGGCCCATCATGACCACGTCGTCAACGAGCACGGGGAAGTTCCAGTCGACGTCCTCGGACTGGGGCACGTAAGCGACCAGGTGCCGCCTCTGCGCCTCGCGCGCTGCCAGGCCCGCAATGCGGATGTCCCCCGCGGTTGGCGAAAGAAAGCCCATGATGGCCTTGAACAGGGTCGACTTGCCCGAGCCGTTGATGCCAACGAGACCGCAGATGGTGCCGGGTCCCAGCTCGAACGATGCGTCCCGCAGCGCAACGGTGCCGTTGGGATAGGCGACGGTCACGCCGCGCACGGACAGCGACGCAACGAGGCCTCGCCGAGAGGCCTCGCCCACTGCAGTCGGCATCGTTTGCGGCTCGGTCACCTTCCAAAACCTTTGGCGATCGTATCCACTGTCACCTCCAGCAGCTTGAGATAGGACGGCACCGGACCGTTGACCGCGCTCAGACTGTCAACGTACAGCACGCCGCCGTAACGGGCGCCTGTCTCCTTGGCTACCTGCCTTGCCGGCTTGTCGGAAATGGTGCTCTCGCTGAACACCACCGGTATCTTCTCCTTGCGCACGGTGTCGATCACCCGCCGGACCTGACTCGGCGTGCCCTGCTCGTCGGCGTTGATCGGCCACAGGTAAAGCTCCTTCAAGCCGTAGTCCCGCGCCAGGTAGCTGAAGGCCCCCTCGCTCGACACGAGCCAGCGCTGTCCATCGGGGATGGCGGCCAGCCGCCTGCGCAGCGGCTCGTCCATGGCCTTGATGCTTGCGGCATACGCAGCCGCATTCTTGTTGTATGCCTCGGCGTTGGCAGGATCGTGCTTCACGAGCGCCTTGCGAATGTTCTCCACGTAGGTCAGGGCATTGTGCGGCGACATCCACGCATGCGGATTGGGCTTGCCGGTGTAAGGGCCCTCTCGGATGCCCATCGGCTCGATGCCCTCGGTCACGACCGTGCTCGGCACTTCCTTGACGTTCTCGAAGAACTTCTCGAACCAGCGCTCGAGGTTCATGCCGTTCCACAGCACGAGATCGGCTGACTGCGCCTTGACGATATCGAGCGGCGTCGGCTGGTAGTCGTGGATCTCCGCGCCCGGCTTGGTGATCGACTCGACGATGGCCGACGTGCCGGCGACGTTCTGCGCGATATCCTGGATGACCGTGAACGTGGTCACTACACGGAAGGTCTTGACCGGCTTGGGTTGCGCCTGGCTCGGCGTGCCAAGGCAAAGCCCTGCAAGCGCCAGCGTCAGGGCAGCGGCGATCAACCTCCCGACTGTCGACTTGAGGGCAAGGGCACGCGAACTCGGCTGCATGACTTTCTCCGGTTGAACGATGGCTGAGGGATCGGTCACGGCGCTTCGGACACCTTCAAGCGTGCCCCGCTAGAACCGGGTCGCCAGACCGACGAACGGGTTGATTCTGTCCGCCGCTGAGGTGACCCCGACGTTCACGCCCGCGTCGAGCTGGACATTCTTGCTCACCTTGTACGTGAAACCCGTTCCGAGGACGACGACGTCGCCACGCGGATCTGCGGTATGAAAGCGGGCGGCCACCTCGTAATAGGTCCCCAGCTTCTCGCTCCACTCGTAGCCGAGTGATGCGGAGGTCAAATACTCCGGGTGATATCCGGATGCGTCGCTGTCCTTCGTGTAGACGACGCCGCCGTTCATCCCAAGGCCGAATTTGCCCGGCAGCTTGAAGGCAACAGGAACGATCAACCCGCCTTCCACGAACTCGGGGCTTATGCCGTTGTTGCGATCGGTGGGCAGCGAGACGAACGGCAGCAGCGCGAGCGCGGAGCCGGACTTCTCGAACGTATCGTTGCCCCACAGGTTGAACTTGGCGCGGATGTCCAGCCCGCCGACGCCGGAGCTGCGCGTGGCCACGCCGGGCGCGGCCGGGTGCGCATGGATGATGCCGTAGGGTTGCAGAACGAAGTTGATCTCGGCTGAGTTCGTCAGCCCGATGCGCATGTTGGTGGTGGCAAACTCATAAGTGTCGGTGATCGTCCCATCGGCATCCGGTCGCGACCGCGCATAGCCGAACAGATTGGTCTCGACCTGCACCCGGCCTGCATCGACCGTGAACGGGCTTTCGGTGGTGTCGGGGCGATCGGTGGTCATATCGCGCAGCAGGCGATCCGGCGTCGGGTTGACGAGCGAGTACTGCTCCTTGCTCTCGCCCCTCACCTCGGCCGTCATGGCCATAAGCGCCGCGACACCGGCGGCCAGCCCCGCTGCCCTCACTTTCGCCATGCCTTCGCCCTTCCAAAAAATGCGCTGCAATTAGTGCATGCACGATAAGTTAGTAAGTGCTAAACTTGTTGTCAATGGCAAAGCAGGTTAGACAGATTCGCACGAATATGCAGGGACAAGAGATGGCAGCAGCCGACAAGAACGGCCAGGACGCTCACCGGCACGCCGAACGCTTCAGGCGAGTCCGCGACGCACATCAGACCGAGCTTGCGGAAGACTACGTCGAGCTGATCGCCGATTTGATCGAGCAAACGGGCGAGGCGCGCGTTGTCGACCTGGCCACGCGACTGGGCGTCACCAACGCGACGGTCAACAACACCATCCAGCGGCTCCAGCGCGACGGGCTGGTGACCAGCAAGCCCTACCGCTCGATCTTTCTCACCGAGCAGGGCCAGGCGCTGGCTGCCGAGTCGCGCGAACGCCACGGCATCGTTCGCGAATTCCTGATCGCACTCGGCGTCGATGCCGAGACTGCGGACGCCGACGCGGAGGGTATCGAGCATCACGTGAGCGACGCGACGCTCGACGCGTTTCGCAGTTATCTGCGCCGGCATCCGCGCGCGCGTTGATGCCAGCGATGTCAGCCGCACGCCGCAGGCGCATGCGGGCTCAGCGCTGCTCGGCCCGCGCGGTCGCCATCGCCTGCAGGGAATGCAGCGCGTTGATGCGCCCGGCGCCGAACTCCTGATCGCGCCCCTTGGGTCCCAGATCCTGCGCGCCGGCGGCGATCAGATCGACGACGGCATTCGTGTCGAGGCCGGGATCGCGCTCCATCAGCAGCGCAATGATGCCGCTGACATAGGCCGTGGCGAACGACGTGCCCGACAGATAGGAGTGCTTGCCCTTCTCGACCGGAGCCAGGATGTCGACACCGGGCGCGGCGACGGCCACATACTCGCCGCGGTTGGCGTATTGATAGAGCCGGTCGCGCTCATCGACGGCGGTGACGGCGATCACCTCGGGGTACGCTGCAGGAAAGGCCGGCGGGGCCTTGGGTCCGCCATTGCCGGCAGCCGCCACCGCCACGACGCGCCTTTGCGCCGCGGCCCGCAGGATCGTCTGGATGGCCGGATCGCGCGGCCCAACGAAGCTCAGATTGAGGATCTTGGCGTCGTTGGCGACGGCCCACTCTATCGCCCGCAGCAGGATCCAGGAGCTGGTCTCGGGCAGCTTGCCGGCCTGGCTCACCTGGAAGGCGCGAACCGCGAGCAGGGAGGCCTGGGGCGCAACGCCCTCCAGCACGCCGCGAGCGCGGATGATGCCGGCGACCGCCGTGCCGTGGAAATCAGGCGACCGGTCCTGCCCGCCGACAGCGTCGAATGTGCGGGCAACCGCGCCCTGCAAATCCGGATGGGCAAGATCCACGCTCGAGTCGATGACGGCGACGATGACGTTGCGCCCCTGCGCCAGCCGATGCGCGCCCGGTAGCTCGACCTTGAGGTGGCCGTACTGCGCGGCCAGGCCCGGCGCTGTGGGCCCGCTCTGGTGACGGTAGCGATAGTTGAGCTGAACCTCGCGCACGCGCGCATCCGACGATAGCGCCGCCACGACACGCTGCTCGGAACGCTGGCTGCGAATGCGGTAGAGCACGGCGCGCGCGTCGAGCAGCGGCAACGTCTGCGTTTCCACCCTCTCCAGACCGTGCGCGCGGGCGAGTTCCGCATCGACGCTCTCCGGCTGATCCCGGCCGAGCAGCACGACGACCTGGCGCGGCACGCTTTGCTCGGCCACCGGCAGGCGCGCAGGCTCACGCTGGCCGCGATGCGGCAAGCTCGTGAGATAGCGCGCGCGTTTGGGCCCCGGCTCAGGAATGGTCACCACGGGCGGCAGACGGGGCGGCGGGCGCGGGGGAACCGGCGCAGTAACTTTCGGAGGGCGGGAGCTGCCCGGAACGCGGCTCGTCGGCGTACGCCCCGGAATCTTCGGCCGCTTGAGACCCGGCGTGCGAACGGAGGGACCGATCTGGAGCTGAACTTCGGGAACGAATTGGGCCAAACGCACGGGCGGCTCGGCCGAGGCCGGCGACGCCTGGCCAAGCAACATCAGCGCGGCGCATCCCCCAAGCCACACCGCCGCCCGCCCCGCCGGGCGGGAAGGGATGCCGCGATGCGGCGGCGCCGTACGCGTGTTGTTCGACACAGCCATGAATGCGTCAATCCTTGGCCGGGAGCACGGACTTTACCACATCGCGACGGTCGGTCAGACGGCGCTGAACCGCCAGGCTTGCCGCCTCGGAGCGATCGGCCGTGCGCACCCTGATCTTGTAAAGACCGCCGGGCTTGGGTCCATCCACGATGGTGGCATCAAGGTCTCGCAACAGTCCTGCTATGGCAGGCGCACGCGCCTCGTCGGTGAAGGTTACCAGAAGCGGGATACCCTCCCCCGTTTCCTGTCCGGATGCCGTTTGGTAGGCGCCGGCATTGTCGCCGCGGACGATCAGCGTCGTGATGACCGCCGCCTGCACCAGCACAAGCACGGCCGCCACGATTGCAGCCAGGCGCACGCCGCGCGCCGTCGGCGCAGTGAAGAAGTCCACAACTGCCTCGTACAGGCGGCCGGCCGCAACGCGTTGGGCAAGACCCGGCCGCCGCTCCGGCAGGGAGGCCATGAGGCGCTCGAGAGCGCCTGCCGGGGCCGTCCCCAGCACCTCGTTGGCGCCGATGTCTTCCGCCTGCTCCTCGCGGATCAGATCGAGCTGACGCCGCATGGCGGGATCGCGGGCAAGGTAGGCCTCGACCCGGGCGCGATCCTTCGCGTCGAGCCTGCCGGTGACGTACCAGGGAAGGAGCATCTCGATCTCCTTCCGCTCGGAGAGTGCCAGTTTGTCGTCGCTCATGGCCAACCTCGATCCACGCCGGCAGCCTTGAGAATTTCCGACAGCCGCTTGCGTGCATAAAACATTCTCGTCTTCACCGTATTCTCCGGGATGCCGACGATCTCGCTCACCTCGGCAATGGACATCTCATGGTAGTAGACAAGATCGACGATCTCCCTGTGCTCGGGCGAGAGCTGCTCCATCGCGCGGCGCAGAAGCGCGCTCTTGTCGACCTTCTGCGCCACGACCTCCGGATCGTCATCCGTATCGGCGATCTCGGCCGCCACCTCCTCGTTCCAGCTCTCCTCCCGGCGCTTGCGCAGCACACTGACCGCGCGATGATGAGCGATCGAGAGCAGCCAGGTCGAGGCCGAAGCCTTGCCTTCGAACGTACCTGCATTGCGCCAGACCTCCAGAAAGACCTCGTTGGTCAATTCCTCAGCGATGGCGTCCTGCCGCACGAGCCGCGCCACGAACCGGAACACGCGCCCCTGATGGCGTGCATACAGAGCACGCAGAGCGGTCTGGTCCTGAGCGGCAATGCGCTCGACAAGCTGGCGATCGTTTGCGGCTGGGCTCATTGCGCTGCCGATACGACCGACGTCATCCACATGGTCTGTCGCAACATCATCCTGAAAGGTTCATTTACCGACAATTCGCTTCAAATCAGCCGGTCGGCTTGCGAGAGCCCGGCCGCCGCCCCGCACGTTACGCCAAGGCTTTCGGCGGGGCCAGACGCGCAAGACGCGCTCATACAACAGGCCTTTGCCCACACCACGCAAAAAAGATTCGAACCTCCTTGAACCTTTGCCGGCTCCCTCGCGACTACCGGTCATGCGGCCGGCGAATGCGGGCCGCAAACGAACGCAAAGGAGCAAATGAGTCATGACCGCCTCGAAGCTGAACCCTCTCAAGAAGTCCGCCCTCGTGCTCGGCGCCGCCGTCGTTGCCATGACGGGTGCCCTCGCCGCCCCTGCCCATGCCAAGAAGGGCCATGTCCACATTCACCTCGGCGTGCCTGTCGGCGTCGGCTTCGTCGACTACGGCTATTACGACTACGGCCCGTCCTGCTACTGGCTGAAGAAGAAGGCCATCAACACCGGCAGCCCGTTCTGGTGGAAGAAATACAAGCAGTGCAAGTACGGCTGAGCCATCGGCGCAGTGCGTACCCTGCAGCGAGAGGATCGAAGTCCCCGTCCACTCACCGCGATCCTCTCGTCCGCCGCCCCGTTGCCGCTCCCCCGTCGCGGCAGCGGGGCGTACACGTGCCGACACCGATCTCCCGCCCGATCACGCGACCGCGCGGCCAAGGCCGCACGAATCGGACATCCACAAGCGCGCTTCCTTGCGAAGGCCGCGGCGCGGTCATCCCATCTTCCGCCATGCTATGGGGATCGGCTGCCGAGCTCGATTCGATCGTCTGAAGGTCCCGTCCGGCCCATGCCCGCCGTCCTCCCCGATCTGCCGCAGACCGAGATTGCCATCGTCGAGATGACAAACGCATTCCGCAAGGAGAACGGCCTCGGGGCGGTGAAGCCCAATGCCGCGCTCACGGCAGCGGCCCGCGCTTTCGCGCAGTACCTGGCCAGGACAGGCAAGTTCGCGCATGGGGCCGATGGCCGCCAGCCCGCCGACCGCGCCGAGGCGCAGGGCTATAGATACTGCCTTGTGGCGGAGAACCTCTCGCTCAACCTCGACAGCCGCGGCTTCGCCAGCCGCCGGCTGGCCGGCGACGCGGTCGAAGGCTGGAAGAGATCTCCGACGCACCGCGCCAACCTGCTGCAGGCCGGCGCGACCGACATCGGGGTTGGCGTGGTGCACGCTCCGCACCGGGATCCGAAGTTCATCTCGGTGCAGCTGCTCGGCCGGCCGGAGGCGCTGAAGGTGGTGTTCAGGATCGAGAACCGCGCTGCCGGGACCGTCATCTATGCGCTCGGCGACGAGCAGCACGATCTGGCACCGCGGACGATTGTCACGCATACGAGCTGCGACGCCCACAGGCTCAGCTTCGAGAAGGCCGGCGCTGCGGCTGCCCGCTTCGAGCCGCGCAACGGCGATCACTTCATCATCAATGAGAGCCCGGCCGGCGCGATCAAGGTCGATGTGACGCGCCAGTAGCGGGCCGCCCACGTGATCAGGCGTCGCGGATGCCGTTGATCGCGCCGGGCCGGCCAAGGCCCAAGCCGAGGCAGTAGGCCACCGCCGGCTGCCACACGACAAACAGCATCCTGGAATCGACGATCTTCATTTCGCCCAGGTAGAGCATCAGCCCGGCGACGCCGCCGACGGCGCAGGTCAGGGCGAAGCGCAAGGGGCCGCGCAGCCCGGGCGCAAGGACTGCCGCCCCAAGCTGCGTGAGCCCGGCGCCGACGATGCCGGCGGCAATGCTCGCCACGATCAGCGTGGCGGGAACCGCATCGCCGCCGCCGAACTTGTGCAGGCGCAAGGCTGTATGGACGGCCGCGCTCCAGGCCCACATGGTGGTGAGAAAGAGCAGCGGCGCCGCCTTCGACTCCCCGGCCCAGAACCACACCCCGAAAGTCACCACCGCGCCGAAGAAGAAGCCGATCGGCAGCATCTCGGCACCGAAAAAGAAGAAGGCCGCCACCGGCTCCAGTGCCGGCAGGCCGAAGTTGAAGCCCACGATTGCCGACAGGATGCCCGAGATGAGGCCGAGCCCCGCCATCGCCGCCGCCGGCCGGTCGCGCCAATAGGAGATGGCGAGTGCTGTCATGGTGATGCTTTGCTCCAGGCCCGATCGCGCTCTTGCATAGGGCGAGACTATGGCTGCCGTAAGTACGACAACAGACGGTTTCGCGCATCCGGCATGGCGAGCTCGCGCGGCCGCAGAACACGTACATCGAGGAAGTGCCCGGTCAGAGCCAGGCCGTCGGCGACGTCCCCGGCCGTTACCATGCCGCCCGATGCGCCTCGCAGGAATGGCGGCAGGGGCAGCAGGCGGTCCTTGTAGGGCGCGCCGGCCTCCGCCGACACCGCCCGGCCCGATTTCGGCGAGACGTAGAAAAGATCGTCCGTGCGGCCCGTCGCGGCGCAGGAGGAAAGATCCAGGCCGAAGCCAAGCTCCTCGAGCAGGACCAGCTCCCAGCGCACCAGCAGCGCCGGCCACACTTCGCGGTCGTCCAGGTACCCCAGCACGAACAGGGTCACCTCGAACAGGTTGGGATGGGGATCGCGCTCCGGCAGAAGGCGGGTCAGCGCGGTGATCGAGGTCATGGCGGCCAGCGCGGCAGGCTCGTCCATCACCTCGGCAGCAAAGCCCCTGCGCAACTCCACCGTATAGTGCCCGAGATGATCGGCCAGGCGGGCCTTCCACTCGGCCTCGATGTGGTTGCCGGTCTGCAGCACGGGCCTGAGCTTGCGCGAGCGCCCTCCGTGCACCAGGCCGAGGTGGCGGCCGTGCTGGCGCGTGAACAACTCCAGCACCGCGCCCGCTTCCCCGTGCGGGCGCACGCTCAGGATCACGCCTTCATCCGACCAGTGCACGTTCGCAATCCTCCGGCCCTGCGCACAATCCGCACGAGCAGGCGAACCTGTCAAACCGCAGCCCTTGCGAGAACTGCCTCAGCTCGCGGCCGCCTTGCGATTGGCGATGCGGCGCTCGGCAGCCGTGACGATGGCGGCCCGCATCTCGGCCAGGCTGGCGCAATCGGCACCGATGCTGAGCCGCTGCTCGCGGGCCAGGAGGCGCAGATTGTCGGCGCTGTCGATGGCGGCGAGCGCGGCCAGGGCCGCCTCCCGCCCGGAGGTGCGCACGACAACGATCAGGTTCGGGGAGTAGGGATCGAAGGGCCCGGGCGCGGGAGCGGCGGGTAGCGCAGCGGTGGTCGAAGCGACGCCTTGCGCAGGCTCGGGCGGAGGCGCCCCCTGCAACGTTTCGCGCCGGATGGCCGTGCGCAGGCGCACCTGCGCGATCTCGCGGCGGAGCTGTTGCACAAGGCGATCGCGCACGTCATCGGGAACATTGGGAAACGCCTTCAGCACGCGGCGGAAATAGGCGTCTTGCGAGGCTCCCGACAGCGCTTTCGTCGTCTTCGACATTCAGGCCTGGGCCGTTCTTGCGCGCAGCGCAGGCGCGCCGAATACCTCATCATGCAGGGCGCGCAGGTGCGGCAGCGCATCCGCGTACTTCTCTTCCATATTCTTCTTAGTTTCGTCCCAATCGAAGGCCCGCGCAATGCTGTCGAGCAGCGGCATGCGCGCATCCAGCAGAGGATGATCGAGCGCCAGCTGGTCGAGCAGCATCCGCTCGGCGCCCTCTCCCCGCAAGGTATTGGCAAGGCAGGCGTATCGCCGCTGCTCGAAGGGGATGTCGGCAAGCTGCTCACCGGTCTCGACCTTCTCGATCATGAGCGCCACGCGATCGAGTGCGAACTGGGAGACGAAATCGGGCCGGAAGGGCACGATGACGCGATCGGCGAGATCGAGCGCCGCCAGCGCGGCGAACGACAGTCCCGGCGGACAGTCGAGGATGACGAGATCGAAATCCATGCCGAAGTGCTTCATGAGGCGCTTCATGCGGCTGCGCACCTGGACGGACACGGCATCGGCATCGAGATCCTTCTTCGACACCTTGAGATAGAGCTCGCCCTGGATGTCCTCGAGCCGCTGGGAGCCGGGCAGCAGCGACACCCTGCCCGGCGCCGCACGTGCATGGGCGATGTCGCCGACGTTGCCAACGACATAGGCCGATTCATCTTCGGCGACCTTGTCGAAGCGGTCGTAGAAATAGTCCGCGATGGTGTGCCCGGCCCTCGCCGCCTTGTCCCAGCCCTCGCCGCCGATCAGCATCAGGGAGGCGTTGCACTGGGTATCGAGGTCCATCACCAATACGCGCCGTCCGCCCCAGGCAGCGGCAGCATGGGCCAGCATGACGGCGATCGTCGACTTGCCGACACCACCTTTTCTGTTCGACACGGCAAGGAATTGCGCCATTCGTCACCTTCTTCGCGAATACTCCGGCCGGCCCGGTTAATCGATTCGCGCGGCGCCTTCCAACAATCCGTGACGCGTGCGCCCGACTCGCATTATCTCGCGACAGTTGCAGCTGCTCGCGTTGCATGGGTTTCGGCCAGGGTTCCTCGGGAGACGATCATGTCGTGGCAAGCCGGTGGAGCGGTGGCGCTGCTGGAATCCTTCATGCCCGGCATCACCGCGTGGACGCGCAGAGGCACGACCCGCAGGGAGCAGCCGGCGATATGCGAGCCCACCGCGGAGGCGCCGCCGCCGGGCGTCTCCGACAAGCCCGTTCCACGCGAGGTGCTGGATGCGCTGCGGCTGCCGCCGGAGGCGGAGCAGACGCTTCTCGATATCGGCATGCCGCCCGACGACTCGCCGGTCTACAGCGAGAGGAAGCGCAAGGCTGATACGCCGGAAGAGGCAGCCCGCAAGTTCGTGATCTGGGCCCGCGCGATCAATGCCACGGGCACCTACCCGACCGGCGTAATCTGCGCGCTCTATGGCGAGTGCGCCGCCGCCGATCACCGCGAGCCCGTCTCCGACAACCGCTTCCTGTACGCCCTCAAGCACACGGCCGGCATCCGCAGGGAGAAGCTGGCGACCGACCGGCGCCGAGCCCTGTGGACCATCGAGCCCGAGCCGCCAAAGCCTGTCGCCGAGCCGGAGCCCGTCGTCGCACCGAAGGCGGTCTCCAAGCCGGCGCTCAATCGTCCGCGGCTGCTCTACCGCTTCATCCCCGACCAGGAATACTCCTCGCCGCAACTTGTGCGCGCGAAGGCCAAGGAGGCCCGCCGCCTCGGCAGGGCACGCAAGCAGCGCGGCGGCCGCGCCTCGCGCAGGGCGATGTGAGGAAGGATCAGTCCTTGGGGAACTCGAGCCCCAGCTCGCGGTAGCGCTCGGGATCGTCCTCCCAGCGCTCGCGCACCTTCACGAACAGGAAGAGATGCACGGGCTTCTCCAGGATGCTCGACAGCTCCCGGCGCGCGCTCATCGACAGTTGCTTGATCATCTGCCCGCCTTTGCCGAGCACGATGCTCTTCTGGCTGTCGCGCTCGACATAGATGGTCTGCTCGATGCGCACGCCGCGCTTGTGTTCCTGCCAGGCCGTGGTCTCGACGGTGGCGTGATACGGCAGCTCCTCATGCAGGCGCTCGTAGATCTTCTCTCTCGTGATCTCGGCTGCGAGCAGGCGCAACGGCGCATCCGAGATTTCGTCGGGCGGATAGTGCCAGGGTCCCGGCGGCACCGCGCGGGCAAGGTGCGCCTTGAGGTCGGCGACACCGTCGCCGTTGAGCGCCGAGATCATGAAAGTGGCGAGGAACGGGATGCGCGCATTGAGATCCTGCGCCAGCGCCAGCAACCCCTCCTTCTTCACGCGATCGATCTTGTTGAGGGCCAGCAGGCAGGGCCGCTTGGAGGCGGCAAGCTTGTTCAGGATGCGCTCCACGTCTTCCGACACGCCTTTGGCGGCATCGATCAGCAGGACGACGGCGTCGGCGTCGTCGGCGCCGCCCCAGGCGGCATCCACCATCGCGCGATCGAGCCGCCGGCGTGGCTTGAAGATGCCGGGCGTATCGATGAAGACGAGCTGGCTCGCGCCCTCCACTGCGATGCCGCGCACCGGCATGCGCGTCGTCTGCACCTTGTGGCTGACGATGGAGACCTTGGCGCCGACGAGCGCATTGACGAGTGTCGACTTGCCGGCGTTTGGAGCACCGATGATGGCAATGAAGCCGCAGCGCGTCTCGCCTCCCGGCTCGGGAGCCGCCGCGGCAGCCTCGTCCGGACCGCTCATTTGCTCCCGCGCCTCCACAGCCCCTCGCGGGCGAGCAGGGCGGTTGCCGCGGCCTGCTCGGCCGCACGCTTGCTTGCTCCCTCTCCCCGCGCCGGCTTCTTGCCCTTGATGCGCACCTCGGCGGTGAAGCGCGGCGCGTGATCGGGGCCCTCGCGGGCAACCTCGGTGTAGGTCGGCAGATCGAGCCCCTGGCCTTGCGCCCATTCCTGCAACGCGGACTTGGCATCGGCCGCATCGATCAGGGAGGCCTCGAGCCGGCTGCCCCAGTGCTTCTTCACGGCATCCCGTGCCGTCTTGTAGCCGGCCTCGAGGAATATCGCACCCAGCAAAGCCTCGCACGCATCCGCCAGAATGGTCTCCTTCTCGCGACCGCCGCTGCCGTCTTCCGACTCGCTCAAGACCAGGCAGGCACCGAGATCCAGCTCGCGCGCCACCTCCGCGCACGTGCCGCCGCGCACGAGGCGATTGTAGAGGCGCGCCAGATCACCTTCGCTCGCCGAGGGGTAGGCCTCGCCGAGCAGATCGGCAATGGCCAGCCCCAGCACGCGGTCGCCCAGGAACTCGAGGCGCTCGTTGTCGCGGCGCTTCGCTGAGGCCTGCCGCACGCTCGCGTGCGTCAGCGCCTTCTTGAGAAGCGCACGATCCTTGAAACGATAGCCGACGCGGGCCTCAAGCTCAGCTAGCTTTCGGACCGGTGCCACACCACTACCGGACGAGGTTGAAGATCCGCCCCCAGCGGATGTCCGTGGGCCACGTCCACGGACTGGTCAGCCGGAATGCGTTCGGATCGTCAACAGCCGCAGAGAAGAAAATGATCTCGGCGCGCCCCACCAGATTCTCGTAAGGTACGTAGCCGACGCCGTAGCGCGGCGACTGCTCGCGGCTGTCGGTGGAGTTGTCTCGATTGTCCCCCATCATGAAGTAATGACCGGCAGGAACCTTGTAAGGTCCGACGTTGTCGAACTGGCCGTTCTGCACCGAATCCAGCACGTAGTATTTGACGCCGTTCGGCAGCGTCTCCTCGAAACGCGGGATCGGCCGGTCCTCCTCGGGCGAGATGAAGTCGCCCTTGCGCACCTTCGGGACGGCCTGCCCATTGATGTGGAGGATGCCGCCGCGCACGGCGATCTCGTCGCCGGGAAGGCCGATGATGCGCTTGATGAAGTCGGTCGAGTTGTCGCGCGGCAGCTTGAAGACGACGACGTCGCCCCGCTTCGGCTCGCCGGAGAAGATGCGCCCCTTGAACGGGATGAGCCCCCACGGGAAGGAATAGCGGCTGTAACCGTACGACAGCTTGGAGACGAAAAGGTAATCGCCCACAAGCAGCGTCGACTTCATCGAGCCCGACGGAATGTTGAACGGCTGATAGAAGAAGATGCGGACGATCATCGCCAGGATGAGCGCGTGAACAACAATGCGAATTGTCTCACGCCAACCGCTTTCCCCGGCTTTGTCGGCGTCGGTATTCAAGCTCATGCTCTCTCTTTCCGCTGCCGCCTGCCGCAACAGGCGGCATCGTCGGCCCCTCGCTCAATCCGGAGCCGGAGCCCCCGTATAGCGGGTTAGTTGGCGGCCGGCAATTCGGCGCATGCCTTTCGTCAAGCCCCGCTGGCCTCGCTGCCTTTCACCGGAACGCCCGAGATCACGACGACCGCCTGGGCCTGGGGGTAGTCGTCCGTGAGTGTCAGATCGACGCGGGCCTCGAACCCCGGCGGCGTAATCCGCTTCAACTGCTCGGCCGCCCCGCCGGTCAGGACCATGGTCGGCCGCCCCGAACGCAGGTTGACGACCCCCATGTCGCGCCAGAACACGCCCTTGCGCAGGCCGGTGCCAAGCGCCTTGGCGCACGCCTCCTTGGCGGCGAAGCGCTTGGCGTAGGAAGCGGCCCGGGCTGCGCGAGAGTCCGATTTGCGCCTCTCCGTGTCGGTGAAGACACGGTCGAGAAAGCGATCGCCATAACGCGCAATCGTCCTCTCGATGCGGCGGATGTCGATGATGTCGTTGCCAAGCCCAAGAATCATCGGCGGCTCATGGCTGGATCACTTGCCTTCCCCTGCGGGCGCGGGCGCGCCAAGCCCTGAGCGGGCACCGTCCATCAAGGCGCGCATGCGCTGGACGGCTGAAGACAGGCCGCTGAAGATGGCCTCGCCCACCAGGAAATGGCCGATATTCAGCTCGACGACCTCCGGCAGGCGCGCGATCGGCCCAACCGTGTTGAATGTCAGGCCGTGTCCGGCGTGGACCTCGAGACCGGCAGCCGCAGCGACGCGCGCCGCCTCCCGCAGTCGCTCGAGCTGTTCAGCGAAGCCGGCCGCATCATCGTCGAGCGCGCGATCGCAATAGGCGCCGGTGTGCAGCTCCACCACGTCGGCCCCGAGCCGCGCCGAAACCTCGATCGCCTTCTCATCAGGCTCGATGAAGAGGGAAACGCGAATGCCGGCCGCCTTCAGGTCATCGACGAAGCGCCGAAGATGATTCTCGCCGCGCACCACGTCAAGGCCGCCTTCGGTCGTCACCTCCTCGCGCTTCTCGGGCACGAGGCAGCAGGCGTGCGGCACGTGGCGCAGCGCAATGGCCAGCATCTCATCGGTGGCCGCCATCTCCAGATTGAGAGGTCGTGTCAGCTCGCGCTTGAGGCGCGCGATGTCGACGTCGGAGATGTGCCGGCGATCCTCGCGCAGGTGGGCGGTGATGCCGTCGGCGCCGGCCTCGATGGCAAGGTGGGCGGCGCGCAGAGGGTCGGGATGGCGGCCTCCGCGCGCGTTGCGGATGGTCGCCACGTGGTCGATGTTGACGCCGAGGCGCAGAGGCGCCGGTACGCGATCAAAGCTTCCAGTCGGCTTCATGGGATCGTGCTGCCCGTGTGCAGGCCTGCTCCAGCCAAGCGCAATCTCGAAGGCGTAGTCAGCCGTGGCGGCGGTACCGGGTCACGGCCTGCGATCGGATGGCAACCTTGGAAGCGCACTTGCGTTACCATCAGATGAACACCCGCTCGACGCTGCTGACGACGGCCTTGGTCTTCAAGCCGGAGATGATCTGGGTCAGGTGGGCGAGATCCCACACCTCGATCTCGATCAGCATCTCGGTGAAGTCCTTGGCCCGGCGCAGCATACGCACGTTGTCGATGTTACCGTCCACCTCGCCGATGAGCTGTGCGATCTGCGCCAGCGTGCCCGGCTCGTTCAGCGCGGTGACGACGATCTTGGCCGGGAAGCGCTCCGGATCGTCGGGGTCGATGTCCCACGTCACGTCGATCCAGCGCTCGTGCTCGTAGTCCTTCAGTCGGGGCGAGTGGATCTGGAAGATGCGGATCCCCTCCTTGCCGTCGAGCACGCCGACGATGCGGTCGCCCGGCACGGCGCCGCCCTCCTCGAACTTGACGGGCACATCGTTGCGCAGGCCGCGAATGGGCACCACCTGCGTCTGCTTGGCCCCCGCGCCGCCGCTTCCGGGCCAGCGGAACTTGAGACCGATGACCTTGGCCAGATTGAACCAGCCTTCCTCGCCCTGCCCTCGTTCGCTGCGGCTGCGTTTGCGCGGCGCAGCCGCGTCCTTGGCGAGCTCGGCTTCCGGCACGACCGCGCGAATGACGTCGGACACGGGCAGCTCGCCGCGGCCGACGGTGGCGTGCACTTCCTCCACCGATTTCTGCGACAGACGCGAAAGCCCCTTCTTCAGCCTCTCGTCCGAATACTCCTGGCCGATGCGGCGGAAGGCCGACGCCAGCAGGCGCTGTCCCAGCTCCGAATACTGCCGGCGCAGCGCATCGCGCGCAGCACGGCGGATCGACGAGCGCGCCTTGCCCGTGACGGCGATGCGCTCCCATGCGGCCGGCGGCGTCTGTCCTTTGGAGATGAGAATTTCCACCTCGTCGCCGTTCCTGAGTTGCGTTGTCAGCGGAAGCTGGCGCCCGTTGATGATGGCGCCCACGCAGGAGTTGCCGACGTCGGTGTGCACCGCATAGGCGAAATCGATCGGCGTGGCGCCGCGAGGCAGGGCGATCAGGCTGCCCTTGGGCGTGAAGCAGAACACCTGGTCCTGAAACAGCTCGAGCTTGGTGTGCTCGAGAAACTCCTCGGGATTGTCGCCCTCGAGCAGCGTGTCGACCAGCCGGCGCAGCCAGATGTAGGGATTGTCCTTGAGCGGCGCGCCGGGCGGCGCGGCACCGTTTCCTCCCGCCGCTCCCCCGTTCTCGCCGGGGCCCCCGTCCTTGTAGAGCGCATGCGCGGCCACGCCGTACTCGGCGACGCGGTGCATCTCTCCGGTGCGGATCTGCAGCTCGACGCGCTGGTGGCGCGGGCCGACGACGGTGGTGTGGATCGACTGGTAGTTGTTCTGCTTGGGCGTCGAAACGTAGTCCTTGAAGCGGCCCGGCACCGCGCGCCAGGCCGAATGGACGATGCCGAGCGCCCGGTAGCAGGAATCGAGATCGGGAACCACGACCCGAAAGCCGTAGATATCGGAAAGCTGCTCCAGCGAGATCTGGCGGTTCTCCATCTTGCGCCAGATCGAGAAGGGCTTCTTCTCGCGGCCATACACCTCCGCTGCGAGGCCCGCGCTGGTCAGCTTGGCTTTCACGGCCGTGACGATCTCGTCCACCAGGCCGGCGTTCTTCCTGTGAATCTCGGCGAGCTTGTCGACGACTGCCCGGTAGGCATCGGGGTAGCCCCACTTGAAAGCCAGCTCCTCCAGTTCCTCCCGCATGCCCTGCATGCCCATGCGGCCGGCGAGCGGGGCGTAGATCTCCAGCGTCTCCTCCGAGACGCGCCGCCGGCTTTCCGGACGCATGTGCCCGAGCGTGCGCATGTTGTGCAGGCGGTCCGCCAGCTTGATGAGCAGCACGCGGATGTCGCTGGAAATGGCAACGAGAAGCTTGCGGAAGTTCTCCGCCTGCTCGGCCTTCTTGGTGACGAGGTCGAGCCGCTTGATCTTGGTGAGCCCCTCGACGAGGGCGCCGATCTCCTTGCCGAACTTCTGATCGATCTCGGCGCGCGTGACGTCGGTGTCCTCGATGACGTCGTGCAGCAGGGCGGCGGAGATGGTGGCGTCGTCGAGCTTCAGCTCGGTCAGAATCGCAGCCACCTCCAGGGGGTGCGAGAAGAAGGGGTCGCCGGAGGCACGCTTCTGATTGCCGTGCGCCTGCATGGCGTACACGTAAGCGCGGTTGAGCAGCGCCTCGTCGGCGCTCGGGTCGTACTTGAGTACGCGATCGACCAGCTCGTATTGGCGCATCATGGCACGCCTCGCTTCCGCTCCGCGCGGAACATCATGCTCCCACGAGAGATAAGGGATGACGAACGCGCCGGGAAGGGATCGCAGTACTACCGTCGTGCAGGAGTGGCGACGCCCCCTCCTGCATCAGCCCGACCGATCGGAGCCGCCGCCGTTCGCAGAGGGCTCGGTCGGCGTCATGCTCTCCAGGCCGCGCAGAAGCTGCTCCTCGGTGATGACATCCACCACCGTGTCGCTGGCCTGGTCGTCGCGACCGAGCACCGGCCGGCGCTCCACCGGCAGCGAGGGAGCCGCCGCCGCCTCCGGCTCGTCAACCTCGACGTTCTTCTGGATCGAGTGGATGAGGCCCTCGCGCATGTCGTCGGGCGGAATGGTCTTTTCCGCGATCTCGCGCAGCGCGATCACGGGATTCTTGTCGTTGTCTGGATCCACCGTCACCGCCGAGCCGTTGGCAATCGAGCGTGCGCGATGCGCAGCAAGCAGCACCAGCTCGAACCGGTTGGGAACCTTGTCGACGCAGTCCTCGACGGTCACGCGCGCCATGCGATGATCCCTCTGTCGGAATTGGAAACGAGCAAAAACACTCCGGAAGCTATCATCCGGAGCGCGGCCTCTGTTGGATCAGCTTGTCGCATGGCACCGCCGCAAAATCAAGGGCTTGGACGCCGGCGCCCCGCCTGGCGCCGAGGCGCGCCAGCAGGGTGCGGCCCGGGACGCCAAGCACGGGGTGCACCCAGCCGGGTGCGATCTCGAGGAGAGGAACAAGGACGAAGGCGCGCGCGTGCATTTCCGGATGGGGCAGGATGAGACGGCCCTGGTCGCGCCGGCGGCCTGGCCGACCGATGCGCCTGCCGCCCCAATCGAGAAGATCCACATCCAGGGGACGGGGACCCCAATGCCGGCCCAGACGCCGGCCCGCGCGCCGCTCCAGCCCCTTCACCAGCCGCAGCAGCATACCCGGACCCAACCGCGCCTCGACCCGGATCACGGCATTGAGGTAGCGCGCCTGCCGGCCGGTGCCGAGCGGGGCCGTGGAATAAGCCCGCGAGGCCCCCACAATGCGCACTCCGGCCGCCTCGAGCTCGCGGGCAACGCGCGCAAGTGTGTCCCGCGGCTCGCCCCACGCGCCCGCGACATTTGCGCCAAGGGCAAGAAGTGCGGTATGCATGCTCTTGTCTCGATGAAGTTAACGGCTTTCGACCAAGGCCGGAAGCAAGTAAGGCGAATGTTTCATAGCAGGTGTGTAAAAATGCGCACTTCCGTGTTTGCATTTCATCTGAGAAGCATTACCTAACGTGAAACTTCACCAGTGGTGAAACTTCATCTTGGAGCTCATGGGCACCTTCCTGTACAGAAGGGGCCAGCGATTTATTGCAGAGGGTAGCCGAATGCATTTTTATCCGACAGAGCGCATTGCGCTCTTCATTGATGGCGCAAACCTGTACGCCACGGCAAAGGCGCTCGGCTTCGACATCGACTACAAGCGTCTGCTGACGCTGTTCCGCGGCAAGGGGCAGCTGGTGCGCGCTCTTTATTACACGGCGCTGGCGGAGGATCAGGAATACTCCTCCATCCGACCGCTGGTCGATTGGCTCGACTACAACGGCTATACGATGGTCACGAAGCCGACCAAGGAGTTCACTGACTCCTTCGGCCGGCGCAAGATCAAGGGCAACATGGACATCGAGCTGACCGTCGATGCCATGCGCCTCGTCGAGCATCTGGATCATGTGGTGCTCTTCACCGGCGACGGCGATTTTCGAGCTCTGGTCGCGGCCCTGCAGCTGCGCGGGCGCCGGGTCAGCGTCATCTCCACCCTGCAAACCCAGCCGCCGATGGTCGCCGACGAGTTGCGCCGGCAAGCGGACCAGTTCATCGATCTTGCCGATCTCGAGGAGCAGGTATGCCGCGATCCGGCGTCACGCCCTGCGCGCGAGCCCCGCGACGCCGGTCCGGCGCGCACATCCCGCCGCGCAGCGCCTGCACCGGCCACGCTTGATTTCCCCGACGAGGAGGACGACGGGCGTACGTGAGCCACCCGGCCGCGCCCTGCGCCCGAGATCTGCAGCGACGACGGGGATGTCATGGGTGAGGTACCGGCCGAGGCGCCTCGCGACTGTCCCCTGTGCCCCCGCCTCGTCGCCTTCCGGATGGCCAACGTGGCCGCCGAGCCGTCCTGGTACAACGGCCCGGTACCTTCCTTCGGCGATGCGCAGGGGCGGCTGCTCATCGTAGGGCTCGCACCCGGCTTGCGCGGCGCCAACCGGACGGGGCGTCCTTTTACCGGGGACTTTGCCGGCGATCTTCTGTATGCGACCTTGCTCGAATTCGGCTTCGCCAAGGGACGTTACGAGGCCCGCAGCAACGACACGCTGACGCTCGTCGACTGCATGATTACCAACGCGGTGCGCTGCGTGCCACCCGAGAACAAGCCGACCCCTGCCGAGATCAACACCTGCCGGCCGTTCCTTGCCAGCCGCGCCGGCGCCATGCCTCGACTCGGGGCTGTCCTGGCGCTCGGACGGATCGCGCACGACAGCACGCTCGGAGCGCTCGGTCAGCGCAAGTCAGCGTTTGCATTTGCGCACGGCGCACGCCACCACGTGCGCCCGGGCATCGCGCTGTTCGATAGCTTTCATTGCTCCCGCTACAATACCAATACCGGCCGGCTGACGCCGGAGATGTTCCGCGCCGTGGTAAGGGCTATAAAGGAGCATCTGGAGAGGCACTGACCGGCCTCGAGGGTTGAGGCAGATCAACGTGCCCCCGATCCCATGCCCGTAGGCTCCAGGCACATCGCCCAACGCAAGGCCCCCTGTCATGCTCGAAATCGCACCCGAGAAAGTCGCGCACGTCATCATCAAGGCTCGCGAGTACGATTCCAAGGTCGGCGCCTGGGACGACAGCCCGGCGTCCGGCGACGCGGAGGATGATCCGGCATCCATCCTGGAGGATTTTGCCAACGACCCCACGCGCGGCGAGCTGGCCGGGTTCATCGATGCGCTGAACGAGGACGAGCAGGTGCACTTGGTGGCGCTGGCATGGGTCGGGCGCGGAACCTTCGCGCCGGAGGAATTCGATGAGGCGGTCGAGACCGCGCGCAACGAGCGCACGACCGCAACCTCGCGTTACCTGCTCGGCATGCCGCTGCTCGCCGACTATCTCGAGGAGGGGCTCGAGAAGCTTGGCATCTCGGTGGAGTCGGCAGAGAGCGACATTCTCTGAGAGCTTCCTCTGAGGGCTTCCCCACCATTCGAGCTGGGATCAGGGCGCAGCGAGCGCCGGGTCGAGATCTACAGCGAGCTGTGCAGCATACCGAGCCAAGCGCACACCTCGCGCGCATGGCTGTTGGGCGACCGCACGGGGTAGAAGACGCGCTCGATGCGGCCATCGTTGAGGCCGAGCGTTAGGCGCTTCAAATAGGTGACGCCCCCGGTCGTGAAGGTCGGCAGCGACAACGCCTCGGCAAGCGCGAACCCGGCATCGCTGACGATCTCGAAGGGCACCCCAAGGCGCTCCACCAGCTCGCGCTGATGGTCCGAGGACTGCGTGGACAGGCCGAACACCTCGGCGTCGACCTGGCGGAAGCCGTCGTACAAGTTGCGGAATCCTTCGGTCTGCGGCGTGGAGCCGTGCGCACCGGGGATGTCGTCCCAGCCTGGCGGATTATCGAGCCCCGGACGACCGGTCCACGGATAGCAGTAGACGACGACCCGGCCGGATAGCCTGGCGAAGCTGACCTCGCGGCCGGCCGTGGTGGGAAGCAGGATGTCGGGCATGCGCCGCCCGCGCTTCAGGTGGCGGGCTCCCCCATCATCCTGGAGGGCGGGCGAGGCGCTGCTCATGGGCGCCGGTTCTGCTGCAGCCATGCCAGCACGTCGCCGGCATTCCGGTCAGGGGGAAACACCGGATAGAACACCTTGGTCACGCGACCGTCGTCGATCACCAGCGCGAGCCGCTTGATGAGCGTCTGGCCGGCAACCTGCATGGACGGCAGGCGCATGGCCTTGGTCAGCGCCAGCTTCTCGTCCGACAGCAGAGGAAACGGCAGATGCAGGCGGCCGGCGGCCTCCTGCTGATAGGCCTTGTCCTGCGTCGACAGGCCGAACACGCGCGCCGCACCTGCCTCGATCAGCACCTTGTGCAGGTCGCGAAAGGCGCAGGCTTGCGGCGTGCAACCACGCGCGCCCGGGATCATGTCCCAGTCGTCGACCAGGGCGATCTGGCCCGGCTGGCCGGTGCGCGGATAGGCAAAGACGATGACGCGGCCCGCAATCCTGGCCAGCGACACATCGGTGCCGTTGGTCGCAGCCAGCACAACGTCCGGCACCTGCAAGCCTTCGAGATGGCGGGCGGCACCGTCGTCGACGGGCGCCGGGATCTTCGACCAGTCCACGTCCAGCAGATGGGGTTGGTTGGCGGTGGGCATGGCGCTTCCTCGCTGATCGTCGTGTGGGCGCGATCATAGCCGCGGCCCCGCCCGGCGCCAGCCCCATGAGGTTCGACCGGTCCCGGAGCGGCCTTCGCGGAAACGGTAGGTCCCTTTTGCGCCGGTGCCCCCCATCTCGTCGCTCCTCCCTCGCGAAGCGCTGGATCCTCGGAACAAGTCCGAGGATGACGGGCGCGAGTGTGGTTGCGGCAGGCTATTCAGGAGCGATCTGCCACTCAGCGCCTCGAACCGCGCAACAGAGGCCCACGAGACCTGCTTCAGCATGCCCTCTCCGCGGATGTCATTCTCGGGCTCGTCCCGAGGATCCATCGGGCGGCATACTGCCACGATGAAGGAGAACGCTGTGCGAGGCGACGCCTCTCACCCCTTCTCGCGCATGAGGCGGGCCTTCTGGCGGTTCCAGTCGCGCTTGGCCGTGTCGGCACGCTTGTCGTGCAGCTTCTTGCCCTGAGCCAGCGCAAGCTTCAGCTTGGCGCGGCCGCGCGCGTTGAAATAGAGCTCGAGCGGCACCATCGTCATGCCCTGCCGCTCGACGGCGACGGCAAGCTTGTGAATTTCGTTCTTGTGCAGCAGCAGGCGGCGCCGGCGACGCGGCTCGTGCTGGAAGAAGGTGCCGGCCGCCTTGTACTCGGGGATGTAGGCATTGATGAGAAAGATGCCGCCATCCTCGACCGAGGCGTAGCTCTCGGCGATGTTGGCCTGGCCCGAGCGCAGCGACTTCACCTCCGTGCCGGTCAGCTCGATGCCGGCCTCGTAGGTGTCGCCGATGATGTACTCGAAGCGCGCCTTGCGGTTCTCCGCAATGCGCTTGCGGCCCTCGTCCTTGTCGGCCGCCATGGGCCTTGCCTCGCGAGCGGCGCCTTACTCGGCAGCCTTCGCCTGAACCAGGCCGGCCCGCGCCAGCGCATCGTCGACCACCTTCTTCGTGGTGTCGGTGACGGGTGCAAGCGGGAGGCGGCATTCGGGCGAGGCAATGACGCCGAGGCGCCAAGCCGCATACTTCACCGGCGCCGGATTGGTCTCCACAAACAGCGCGTCGTGCAGCGGCATCAGCTTGTCCTGGATCTCCAGGGCCGCCGCGAAGTTGCCGGCGAGGCAGGCATTCTGGAAGTCGGCGCACTGACGCGGCGCGACGTTGGACGTGACGGAGATGCAGCCGTGGCCGCCGTGCGCCATGAAGCCGAGCGCCGTTGCGTCCTCACCGGAGAGCTGGTTGAAGTCCTTGCCGCACGCGAGCCGCTGCTGGGAGGCCCGGGCAACGTTGGCGGTCGCGTCCTTGACGCCCACCACGTTCTTGAGCTCGAAGCAGCGCGCCATGGTGGCCACCGAGATGTCGACGATGGTGCGCACGGGAACGTTGTAGATGATGATCGGAATGTCGACGGCGTCGCTGATGGCCTTGAAGTGGCGATACAGCCCTTCCTGGGTCGGCTTGTTGTAGTAGCCCGTCGAATGCAGCACGGCGTCCGCACCGGCCTTCTTGGCATGGCGCGTGAAGTCGATGGCCTCATCGGTCGAGTTCGAGCCGGCGCCGGCAATGATGGGAACGCGCTTCTTGGCGAATTTGATGCACAGCTCGACGACTTCCTTGTGCTCGTCGTGGCTGAGCGTCGGGCTCTCGCCTGTCGTGCCGACCGGCACCAAGCCGTGCGTACCCTCGGCAATCTGCCACTCGACAAGCCGCTGGAACGACTTCTCGTCGACCTTGCCGCCCTTGAACGGCGTCACCAACGCCGTGAATGAACCCCTGAACATGGGTTGCTCCCGATCGGGTCCCTCGACGGATGCCGCGTGCGCCCCCGCTGCCTTGAACGCCGCACCCTGAGTTGCTAGCCTTAGAATGGCCTGAGCGGAACAAGCGTTAACAGAACGAAACCCGCTCACAGACGCGACGCCATTATGACGCCGGCAGGGAGGCCGGGCAAGGTCGCCTCACGACTGTTCACCGGTCATGTTGATGCCTTGTTTAAGGAGACATTGCCAGTCTTCAGCCCAGAGCGCCGGAGTGACCTGAAGCACGCAATCAGAAGATTGGACGTGATGCCCAACCTGTCGAGGGTTCTGACCCGCTACTTCGCCGCCGGTGTCTTCGCCGCAGGTCTCGCTGCTGGCCACGCATCGGCCCGGGCCCAGTCAGGCGCCGCCAAGGACGCGCCGAAGACCGCGCCGGCCAAGAAGGCCCAGCCGGCTGCCGCCAAGGTCAAGCCCGCACCGAAAGCCGCCGCCGTACCGAACCCAGGGCCGACCGTACAACCGACCGCCGTGCCGCGGCCGCAGCCCCAGGAGCGAGAGCACGCCGCCCGCTACGATGCCGCCATCGCGCAGGTCAGGGTGATTGCCATCTCCTCGGAGGATCAGGCGCGGCTGCGCGAGGCCATTGCGGCCGCTGCTGCCGCAAAGCCGCCGCAGGCCAAGGCCCTGCGCGACCAGATGGCGGATGCAACCGCGCGCAAGCTCGTCGACTGGTACCTCTTCCGCGGCGGCTACGGCTCGGCGGCCGAAATCCGCGCATTCCTCGACGCCAATCCGGCCTGGCCCGACCGTGGCACCCTGATGCAGCGCGCGGAGGAGGCGCTGTTCAATGCACCCCCGCCGCCGGCCGCCATCAAGGCCTTCTTCGGCAGCAGCGAGCCAAGAACGGCAGTCGGTCTCGCCGCGCTGGCGTCGGCCCATCTCGCGGACAAGGACGAGGCGCGGGCGAAGGCGCTGGTGGTCAAGGCGTGGACGGAGCACGAGCTGCCGGCAGGTCTCGAGCCCGAGTTCCTCAAGCGGGTGGGCAGCATGCTCACCCTGGCCGACCACAAACGGCGCCTGGACCGCCTGCTCTTCAACGACAGCCGCTGGACCGCCGAGCGCAACGAGCGCGCGGCCGTCATCCGCCGCATGCTGCCGCTGCTGCCGGCGGATGAGAAGAAGATCGCGGAGGCGCGCCTTGCCGTGTTCCTGCGCGCCAAGAACTCGACGCAGCTCATGGCCAAGCTGCCCGCCCACAGTCAGGCCGACTGGGGCGTCGCGGTGCAGAAGGCGCAGGCCCTGCGGCGCCAGAACAAGGACGAGGAGGCCTGGAAGATCCTGCTGGCGGAGCCCGAGGCAACGTTGCGCGTCAAGCCCGACGGCTGGTGGGAGGAGAGGCGCGCCAGCGCCTACACGGCGCTCAAGGCCGGCAAGGCCAAGCTCGCCTACGAGCTGGTGCGCGATCCCGGCAGACTGTCCGTCAATGCGAGCAAGGACGCAGCATTTCTCGCCGGCTGGCTGGCGCTGCGGCACCTGCGCGACGCCAAGGCCGCTCTCGGCCATTTCCAGCAGCTTGCGAAGGAAGCCGACGGTCCCCTGAGCAAAGCAAGGGGCCAGTACTGGCTCGGTCGCACGCACGAGGCGCTGGGCGACAAACCCCAGGCCCAGGAGCACTACCGCGCGGCATCGGCCTATTTCGACACATTCCACGGCCAGCTCGCCCGGCTGAAGCTCGATCCCGGCGCCAACGGCCTCAAGCTCACGCCGCCGGCTGCGCCGACGGAGGACGAGGTGGCCCGATTCAACGGCTCCGACGCCGTGAAGGCAGCCGTGATCGCGCACAAGGCTGGCCTCGACGTGTCGCTGATGCGTGCCTTCCTGATCCACCTGCGCAATCACCTCAAGAGCGAGGCGGAGGTGGCAATGGTCGCCCATCTCGCCCAGGCGCTGGGCGATACGCAGATCGCGGTGCGCATCGGCAAGATCGCCATCGCGCGCGGGATGAACCTCGTCTACTACGCATATCCGATCCACTCGCTGCCGGCCTACACGCCGCTGCGGCGGCCGCCGGAGACGGCTTTCATCCTGGGCATCGCCCGCCAGGAGAGCGAGTTCAACACGCTGACGCGGTCTGGCGCGGGCGCGCGCGGAATTCTCCAGGTGATGCCGATCACGGCCAAGCACGTGTGCCGCGACTACAAGATCAAGTGCGAGATCGACCGGCTGATGAAGGACCCGGCCTACAACACCATGATGGGCAGCGCCTACATCTCCGATCGCATGGACGAGTTCGCGGGCTCCTACGTGCTCACGCTCGCCGGCTACAACGCGGGGCCGGGGCGAGCCAGGCAATGGATCAAGGAATTCGGCGACCCACGCGACGGCAAGGTCGATCCGATCGACTGGATTCACCGCATCCCGTTCGAGGAGACCCGCGAGTACGTGCAGAAGGTGTTGTCCAACATCCAGGTCTATCGCGCGCGTCTCGGCGAGGAGGCGAACGCGGTGCGCCTGAATGCGGACCTGAAGCGCGTATCGGCAGCGGCACCGCCTGCACCACCGGCGAGCCCGCCGCCCGCCGCAGCGGCGGCCGCAGCAAAGTAGTGTGATCATCCCGGGGTTCGTGCCCGGAATGCATCGATACGACTACGCCCTTGCGCACGTTGTTGTGGAAAGCCGCAAAGGCTGCAATGCACTGACCCATGGCTCCCGGGCATAAAGCCCGGGACGACCAACACGCGGCGACGCGCGCAGCTTGCGCCCCAGGCACGCGCATGCCAGCCTTTGTGAGCCCGGCGACCTGACCGATGCAGAACTGGAACGACATCTATTTCACCTCCCGTGACGGGCTCAGGCTCTATGCGCGTCACTATCCGGTGCCGGGATCGCAGCGACGGCCGACGGTGTGCCTTGCCGGGCTGACGCGCAACTGCCGCGACTTCCACGACCTCGCAACGGCGCTGTCGACCCAGGACAACGACGGGCGCGACGTCTACGCCATCGACTATCGCGGACGCGGACGCTCGCAGCACGATCCCGACTGGAAGAACTACTCGATCCTGGTCGAGCTGAACGACGTGCTCGACTTCATGACCATGAAGTGCCTGCATCGGGCGGCCGTCATCGGCACCTCCCGCGGCGGGCTGATCACCATGCTGATGGGCGTGCTCAGGCCGAGCGCGCTCGGCGCCGTCGTGCTGAACGATATAGGCCCGGTCATCGAACGCGAGGGGCTGGCGCGCATCGTCGCCTACGTGGGGCGCGTGCCGCTGCCCGCCAACTGGGAGGAGGCGACCGCCCTCGTCGCCGAGATGAACCGCCGGCAGTTCACCGGAGTGGCGGCCGAGCAGTGGGCAGAGTTCGCACGCCAGGTGTTCAGCGACGAGCATGGACTGCCCGCCCCCGCCTACGATCCCAACCTCTCCAAGGCGATCACGGTGATGGGCAGCGCCGCTCCTGAGCTGTGGCCGCAGTACGCCGCCCTCTCGCACGTGCCCCTGCTCGCCATCCGCGGCGAGAACTCCGACATTCTGAGCGCCAAGACGTTGGCGGAGATGGGCGCCCGGCATCCGCGCTTCGAGGCCGTAAGCGTGCGCGGGCAAGGCCACGCGCCGCTGCTGAAGGACGCGCCGACAATCAACGCCGTCAGGCGTTTCCTTGCCAGGACGGACGCGGATCTGCTCACAGCCAGCGCCCAGGCGGCTGCCGTCGCCTGAGGCGGGCACCCGCCCTCGACGAGGGCCGCCAGGACAGAATAGGATGCCGCCCGGATATTCGGCAATCTTGTTGGGGGGACTATGGCTCGCTTTTTGTGGATCGCGGCGGTCTGCGCCGTCATTGTCGCTGGGGCACGCGAGGCACGGGCCGAGGACGGCTTCATCGTATGCAATCGCACCAACCTGACCGTGGTGTTCGCCAAGGCGCTCAATGTCTCCGACAAGGCCAAGAAGGAGCCTAACCGGGTGGTGTCGGAGGGCTGGTTTACGCTGGCGCCGAGCGCCTGCACCAATGCCTATCCGGGCAAGCTCAAGTACCGCTACTACCTGATCTATGCGGAGGCCAGGGCATCGAACCGCAAGTGGACCGGGGAATTCTCCGTCTGCGTCGAGGACAAGAACTTCACGTTGTCCGGCGATCTGTGCAAAGGCAACCGCAACAGCCGCAAGTTCATCCAGGTTGATACAGGCGACTTCAATACCTACACCTACGACCTGCAGTGATGCCGGCGACCGCGGCAGCTTGGCAGCGCGTCTCCTGGCCGGTCCTTCAGGCGCTGCCGCCAAATCTGCCTTGCCGGCGAAGCCGCCAGCAGGCGCTTGCAAGCGATGCCGTTCCGGCGCACATTGCAGACAGTTCCAGGGGGGCCGGCGGCAGCCGGCTGAGATGGCGCTGGTGCCGCGCCGCCACCCTTTGAACCTGATCCGGGTCATGCCGGCGAAGGGACGGAAAGATGTTGCGCGACTTCTTCCAGCCTGCCGATTGGTGTCGAAAGGTCCGGCCGAACGGACCGCGTGCGCGTCTGCTCATCGTCGAGCCCGACCGCGATGTGGCGCACCTGCTGCGCCACATCTTCCAATGGCATGGCTTCGGCGCGCCTGAGACGGTCGCCGATGGCGAGGAGGCGCTCGATACGCTTGGCGCCATGGCGCAAAGGGTCGACCTCGTGATGATGGCGCTGACGCCCCCCGCCGGCACCGACACCGACATGGTCGGCGTGCTGCGCCAGGTGCGCTCACCCGTGCGGCTCGCCTGCTATGGTGCGGCGACGCACGACGAGGTGAGCCATGCCCATAGGCTGGTCGGCATTGCCGCCTATTTCGACCTCTCCAGCCTCTACGGCATCGTGCGCCAGGCGCAGGAGGTTCTCGCCTCCGTCTGGACGGTCCGGCGCGTGCTCGCCAGTTCCCTCGTGCCGCAGACCATGAGCCCGGTCTGGGCCGCTGCCGTCTACGGCGCCGCCCCCGGACACGCCTTCGCGCGCACCCGCGCTCATCCCGACCATCCCTCGCACCTCTGACCGCTTTCGGAGACGATCATGAACAAAATCACCCGCGGCAAAGACCTGATGGTCCCCAAGGTCACGACCGGGCCGATCAGCGCCAGCACCAAGGTCTATTCCTCGCCCGAGGGACATCCGGACGTACGCGTGCCGTTCCGCGACATCGTGCTGAGCGAGGACGCGGGCCAAACACCGTTCCGCGTCTACGACCCGTCAGGCCCCTACACGGACGCGCAGGCCGCCATCGACGTGGAGAAGGGCCTCCCCCGCATCCGCGCGGCCTGGGTGCGCGAGCGCGGCGGCGTGGAGGAATACACCGGCCGCGACGTGAGACCCGAGGACAACGGCAACGTCTCGGGCAAGCACCTCGCTCGCGACTTCCCAAACAAGGCGCGGCCGCTGCGGGCCATCTCCGCCCGCGCCGCCGGCATCCCCTCCCCCCTGATGGAT
>WBUN01000060.1 GCA_008933705.1 Hyphomicrobiaceae bacterium | reverse complement strand
CTTCTTCATGGAGAACTCGGGGCGGGTGCTGTCGCGCCAGCAGCTGCTCGACGGGGTGTGGGGGCGCGACGTGTTCATCGACGGGCGCACGGTCGACGTGCACGTCGGCCGGCTGCGCAAGGCCCTGGCGCGCGGCAGCGAGAGCGACCCCATACGCACCGTGCGCGGCACGGGCTATGTGTTCGGCGAAGGGCCGCCCAGTGGCGCTTAGGCAGCGCGAAAAACGGCCTTGGCCTCCTTCCACGCAATCCACACGATGTACAGTTGAAGTGTGGCGAACATGTCACTCCTTCGCTGCCTTGCCGCTCCAGAATGCTTGCCGCGCTTGTAGCCGGGAAAGTTTGGGGAGTAATCTCTGCCCGTCGCCCACGACTTAGCGTGTTTTTTGCGGTCGGCTCCAAGTAGTCCTCGGGCTCGTACGCGTAACGGCGCACCCTAGTGCGATTAGTCCTCAGAAGTACGCGTCCGTTTTCTAGTCCAGCGTCACCTTCAGTCTCGCGTTGATCGTCGGCCGATCTGGCCTTTGGCGTTCGCGCGCGTGTTCGCGCGCTCTGAACGTCTTGCCCAGGTCTGTCCGGAGTAGGCCGGAATCTGCGTGGCGCAAGCCCGGATTCCGCCGTCGAGCATATCGGGAGAACCAGGACGATGGCCTGGAACGACGAACGAGTGGAACTCTTGAAGAAACTGTGGGCCGATGGGCTCAGCGCCAGCCAGATTGCCGGCCGCCTTGGCGGGGTTACCCGCAACGCCGTGATCGGCAAGGTGCATCGCCTCGGGCTTTCGGGACGGGCCACCACTTCCCGCATGAAGTCGCACCGGCCGAGGGCTCGAACGCAGACCGTCAAGCGCTTGATGAAGCCGCGCTTTGCCACCGTCGGGAACACGGCGCTGCGCCAGCTATACTTGGGCGATACCGAGCCTTACACGCCACCGGCAGAAGAACTCGAGATTCCACTGGCCGAACGCAAATACATCCAGACGCTGACGGAAACCTGCTGCCGCTGGCCGATCGGTGATCCGCAGCACGCAGACTTCCATTTCTGCGGAAAGAAGAAGGTGACCGGCCTGCCCTACTGCGAGGTGCATGCCCGGCGTGCCTTCCAGCCGCCGCAGCCGCGCCGCCGCGACCGGGAGATCTTCGAGCCGGCGACGCCGGTATCGGCGCCCCAGCCGGCTTCTGCCGCGCACGAGCCGACCGTTTTCACCGATGCAGACAAGGAGAAGCTCGTCGTCTGAAGAAGGGTTGCGCTTTGTCAATGAGGGCGTTGGCAAAGCAGCGGGGGAGAAGGCCGGGAGCGCCACGGGGGGCAGCTTCCGGTCTTCTTGTTCTCAAGAACATCCGCACGGGCCTCGCGCCATTGACACCCTCGGGCGAGCGCCCATAGAGTTGTGATGATGACCTATCGGACCCAAAGCAAGCGACGTAACCATATCGCTCCCTGCGCACGGCTGCGATGACGGACCATTGCCGGGTCCCCATTCAGCGCCGCGCGTGAGCGCGGCTTTTTCGTTTCAAGCCACTCAAGATAGGTCGTCCGATGTCAAAATCCCCCGTGCGGGATGGCAAATCCCCTTCCACCGAGCCGTTGCAGCCTGCCGCAGCCAATGGCCCCTCGCCCGCGATCATGCCCACGTATGCGCGCCAGAACCTCGTGTTCGAGAGCGGCTCGGGGTCATGGCTCGTGTCCACGAAGGGCGAGCGTTACCTGGATTTCGGCAGCGGCGTGGCAGTGAACGCGCTCGGCCATGCCCACCCCAAGCTTGTCGCAGCGCTGACGGAGCAGGCACAAAAGCTCTGGCACACGTCCAATCTTTACCGCGTCGCAGGGCAGGAGCGGCTGGCTGAGCGGCTCTGCCAGGCGACATTCGCCGACAAGGTCTTCTTCTGCAACTCGGGCGCCGAGGCATGCGAAGGCGCCATCAAGCTGGCGCGGCGCTACCACTTTGCCAGCGGCCATCCGGAGCGCTGGCGCATCGTCACCTTCAAGGGGGCCTTCCACGGACGCACGCTCGCGACCATCGCCGCCGCCGGCAACGAGAAGTACCTGGAGGGTTTTGGCGAGCCCGCGCCCGGCTTCGACCTCGTTCCTTTCGGCGACCAGGAAGCCGTAGAGAAGGCGATCGGACCCGAGACGGCTGCCATCATGGTCGAGCCCGTGCAGGGCGAGGGCGGTGTGCGCGTCCCCCCAGCCAAGTGGCTCAGGGCATTGCGCGACACGTGCGACCGGCACGGCCTGCTGCTCGTGCTCGACGAGGTGCAGAGCGGCATGGGGCGCACGGGCAAGCTGTTCGCCCACGAATGGGAGGGCATCACGCCCGACGTCATGGCCATCGCCAAGGGCATCGGCGGCGGCTTCCCCGTCGGTGCATTCCTCGCCACCGACGAGGCGGCGAAAGGAATGGTCGCCGGCACGCACGGGTCCACCTTCGGCGGCAATCCGCTGGCGATGGCGGTCGGCAATGCCGTGCTCGACGCCGTTCTCGAGCCGGGCTTTCTCGAGCAGGTGCAGGCGAGGGGCCTGCGCCTCAAGCAGGAGCTCGCGCGTCTCAAGGACGAGCATGCCGACGCAGTGGAGGAGGTGCGCGGCAGCGGTCTGCTGACCGGCATCAAGGTGAAGCCGCCGACGGCCGACGTGGTCAACGCCTGCATCGCCGAGAAGCTCCTGGTCGTCAGCGCGGGCGAGAACGTCGTGCGGCTGCTGCCGCCGCTGAATGTCACCGACGCAGAGATCAGCGATGCGATGGGGCGCCTGTCGCGGGCGCTCCGGCGCGTCGCCAACCCCAAGGCCTGACGGCAACTTTCATGAAACGCTCGGCAGCGGCGCAAACGCCTCGGCATTTTCTCGATATCGACCGGCTCAATGCTACCACCCTGAGGCGGATCGTCGACATGGGCCATGCCATGAAGAAGGCCGGCAAGCGCGTGCCGACCAGGCTCCGGCCCGGGGGCATCGAGGATGCCGTGCTGATGCTGATCTTCGAGAAGCCTTCGACGCGCACGCGCGTCTCATTCGACCTCGCCATGAGGCAACTCGGGGGCCAGACGCTGGCCCTCAACCATACGGACTTGCAAGTTGGCCGAGGCGAACCCATCTCCGACACGGCCAAGGTGCTCTCGCGCTACGTCGACGCGATCATGATCCGCGCCAACAAGCACGAGACGCTGACCGAGCTGGCCGAGCACGCAAGCGTACCGGTCATCAACGGCCTCACCGACCGCACCCATCCCTGCCAGATCGTGGCGGACATCATGACGTTTGAGGAATCGATCGGCCCCATAAAGGGGCGCAAGGTGGCCTGGACGGGCGACGGCAACAACGTCGCCGCGTCGTGGATCCAGGCGTCTGCGCGCCTCGGCTTCAAGCTGACGCTCGCCTGCCCCCCGCAGCTCAACCCCGAGCGCGCCATCATCGACTGGGCACGGCGTGAAGGCGGCGCAATCGAGCTCACCGACGATCCGGCGGAGGCCGTGGCAGGCGCCGATTGCGTTGTCACTGACACCTGGGTCTCAATGGGGCAGCAGACCGAAGCCACGCGCCGCAAGCAGCTCTTGGGGGCCTATGCGGTCGATGAGCGGCTGATGAAGAAGGCGGCGCGCGGGGCGATCTTCATGCATTGCCTGCCCGCCTATCGCGGCCATGAGGTGGCCGCCGACGTGATCGATGGCCCGCGGTCGGTCGTGTGGGACGAAGCCGAGAACCGGCTGCACGCGCAGAAGGCGATTCTGGCCTGGTGCCTGGGAGTGGATTGAATGGCGGTTGCCGAGACCAGACAGGCCCTGGCGTTGCCTGCCGATGATCTCGTACTGCCGTTCCAGACGGTCCGGTCGGGCGTGAGCGGGCGCATCGTACGGCTGGGCTCCGTAGTCGATACGATTCTGTCCCGGCATGCCTATCCGGAGCCGGTCAGCCACGCGCTGGGCGAGGCCCTGGCCCTCACCGCCATGCTCGGCGCCGCTCTGAAGACGGAGGGCAAGCTCATCCTGCAGACCAAATCGGACGGCGCGCTCGATTTTCTCGTGGCGGACTACGTATCGCCCGGCAGGATCCGCGGCTACGCCAGCTTCGACAAGGCCGACCCCACTCTCGCCGAGGCCGGTGGGCGCGGCGACCAGGGCGCCCTGTTGGGGAGCGGCCACGTGGCCATGACCATCGATCCAGGCGGCGATATGGATCGCTATCAGGGCATCGTCGCGCTGGCTTGCGAGCCGCTGGTTGATGCGGCACACACTTACTTCCGTCAGTCCGAGCAGTTGCCGACGTTCATCAGGCTCGCAGTGGCACGGCACTATGGTCCGGGCAGCAGCGGGGCCCCGGTCTGGCGTTGGCGCGCGGGCGGCCTCATGATCCAGCACCTTTCTCGTGAGGGCGGCAAGCGCACGACCGAGACCGGCGAGGAGCGGGATGCGCGCCTCGAAGGCGACGATGACGAGAATTGGAGCCGGGCGCGCCACCTGGCTGCGACGGTCGAGGACCATGAGTTGCTGGACCCGATGCTTGCGCCCGAGCGGCTTCTATATCGGCTGTTCCACGAGGAGGGCGTGAAGGTCACCCCGGCGACGCCGTTGGTCGCCGAGTGCCGGTGCTCGCGCGAGCGCATCCATGCGTTCCTCGAACGCTTTGGCGCCGAGCAGCTCAAGGACATGCGCGAGGCGGACGGTGCGGTCGCCGTCACTTGCGAGTTCTGCTCGCGCAAGTATCGTTTCGCGCTCGGCGAAATCGGCTGAAGGCCGCTCCCGTACGCCCGGCCGCGTTCCGATCGGCCCGCCTCTGCATTGCGTGGCGGCGGCTACCCTACTTCGCGCCGTCTGCCATAGCTATGACCGGGTCGATGAGACGGCCGTGCAGACGCACCTCGAAATGCAGCTTCGGCCCGGAGGAAAAGCCCGTGCTGCCGACGCGACCGATGACGGCGCCCCGCTCCACGCAGGCGCCCTCCTGCACTTCGATCTCGCTCAAATGCGCGTAGGCCGTCTCGACACCTCCCCCGTGCTTGAGCACGACGATATTGCCGTACTGGCCCTCGACGCCGGCCGTCACGACCTCGCCGGCGGCCGACGAGCGCACGGGGTCACCAATGGCTCCTGCAAAGTCGACGCCGGTGTGCATCCTTTTGGCCAGTAGGATCGGATGGAGCCGCACGCCGAAGCCTGAAATCAGCGAGCCGTCGCTCGGGCGCTCGAGTTGCGGCTTGTCCGCGGCGTCGCCGGCCGCCAGCGGGCAGGCCGCGCCGGCCGAGCTCGCCATGACGAACACGATTGCGCAGCAAACAGCAAGAGTCCGCATGGCCGATCCCTCCGGTGCGTGCCCCCGGCGGGAAAGTCTTCAGCAAGGAAGGTGTCGGAAGCGGGGCAACCGCAGCCCCCAGACCTATTTCGCGCGGTCCAGCCCCCGCCCCAGCCGCCACATCTCCTCCTGCACGCGGATATCGGCAAGGATGCGGTCGAGCAGAAGGCAGGTGCGCTTGAACAAGTCAGAACCCTCACGATAGTCGGCGGGGGCAAAGAAATCGCAGCGGCCCGCCTTGAAAAGCTCGACGCACTTGGACTTCGCCTTGCCCGGAGGATAGACGGCCACCGCATAGCCGCCGTTCTTGCGCGTGACCGCCATGGACGGGACGTCGGTGTCGCCGTCGCCGAAGTAGATCATGTTGGAGAATGGGATCGGCCGTGCGCCTTCAGGCATGTGCTGGTTGATGCTCTCGCCCAAGTCCTCCACACCTTTGTTGATGCGGAACAGGTACTGCGTCTTGCCGGTATCTGTGATGACGCGTTTCGGGTACGGCAGATCGTAGGCCTCAAACCAGTATTCGGAGGCGAACACGTTGTGGAAGCGGGGATAGATCGAGGTGCCCTCGATGATCTCGGTCAGGCCGGAGGAGATGAGGTAGTGGCGTAGCACCACGCCGTGACTCTGGGCGTGCGCCTTGACGTATTCGCCGATGGCGGCGAACCACGCCTCGACTCCGGGGTAAAGCTCCACGTGCCGACCCTGGGCGACGAGGTCGGCACGGTCGATGCGCACCCCGCGCTCCTTCGCCTTCTTGTACAGCAGGTGCATGTATGTGATGAGCGGGTCGGCGGCGTGGTCCTTGGCCACGCGATTGCTCTCGGCCCAGAAAGCCGCCGGGTCGGCGTCGATCTTGGGCAGGAACGCGTATTCCTGCATCGGCTTGGGGCTGAGCGTGCCGTCGAAGTCGTAGACCAGCGCTATGGTCTTCTTGTCGTACTGCGCCTTGGGGACGAGTGTGCGCCGGTTCTCTCCGCCTGCCGGCTCCTCGTCATTGGCCACAGCGCGGCGGCCATTTGCACGTTCGACCATGATACCCCGCTCCATACCCTGTACAGGGATCACGTTGCGCCGATTCGCGTGACGCAACCAAGGCGGGATGGGGCGGTTGGCGGTGGGCAATGGCAGCCCCGCGGGGCAGACTGCCTGATGCCCGGCACTGCTGCCTATCGTTCAGCGGAACCGGCGCTGAGGGGGACGGCGCTGGCCGCCTGCGGGCGCGGGCGCCCGTGTATCCTTGTGGCGGAAATTGATGCGGCCCTTGTCGAGGTCGTACGGCGTCATTTCCACGGTGACCTTGTCACCGGCGAGGATGCGGATGCGGTTCTTCTTCATGCGCCCCGACGTATAGGCCACCACCTCATGCCCGTTGTCGAGCTTGACGCGGCAACGCGCATCGGGAAGCACTTCGGCGACAACGCCTTCGAATTCCAGCATCTCTTCCTTGGCCATACTCTCTCCTGCGATGGTGCCGATGGCAGCCCCCTGAAATACGCCGGGCCGCCACCCAGCCATTTGACCCGCCGCAACCGACCATGCGGCAAATTCTCAAACCGCACGGGGAGCGGGGCTAGCCGAGCAGCGGCCGCCGGCAAGACGCGCTCCAGTGCGGATTTGACAGCACGTATATGGGCTGCAGCCACGGCCGCGGCAAGAGAAAACTCCGCCTGGGAAGGGTCTGTCAGGCCAAAAAATCACGCGACCGTGATCAGACGGCGGCCCATCCACATCTTCTCCCCGCCGCCGGGCCGGCGCCATACTGGGCGGCGTCGGGAACCGATGTTGAAAGGGTCCTTTCCGGGGGAAGCCATGCAAGGGACACTCGGGCGCGCGGCGCTCGGCTTCATCGCCGCAGCCATCTCGGTCGTCTTTGTCCACGAGACCATCATCTACGGCCTCACCGAGGCCGGCCTCATCCGGGGTGCGCCCTGGGGGATGCAGCCGATCCCGCCGTGGAGCGTGCCGCGGTTGTTCAACAATATCTTCTGGGGAGGCCTTTGGGGCGCACTGTTCGCCTTGCTGTACGAGTGGCTTCCCGGCAGCACGACTTGGGCGAAGGGTCTCATCTACGGGCTGCTCATCGTCGTGCTCAGCAACTGGATCTTCCTGCCTCTCATAAAGGGCCAGATCTTCGGACAGCCCAACCAGGTTCTTTTCAACGGCTTCGATCCACAGCGAATGCTCGCCGTAGCCATCATCGTCGGCGGCTTTGGCTTTGGCCTCGGCATCATCTACGGCCTCATCCGAGGCCGCACCTGACACCCTCCACCCAGGCCCCGGTATCCCATGGCTATCATCGACTGGATGCGCGAATGGCTGCTTGAAGGTGGCGGACGCGATCCGATTGCCATCGTGATCTCGGCATTTGCCCTCTTCTTTGCCGGCATCTCCAGCTTCGTGACGATCCGTAACAAGGCGCGCGAGGACCGCCGCACGGTGCGCACGCTCTTCAACAGCGTTGCCGAGCGCATCATCGATATCCAGGCCAAGAACGATGAGGCGTGGGTTGAGCTGCAGAAGAGTGGGGATCAGCTCACCTACAATTTGCGGCTGAAGGCCAACAACTCGCAGCTCGGCACATTCGCGCGCCGCATGGGGGATTTGCTGGAGGAACTGGGGCGGGAGGTCTCGGCGACCGATCATTCCCTGCTGGCAACAGCGTTCACGGCAAGCCGCGATCCGGCCGCGGAGCGTCACTGGACGAAGGCTGTTTCCCTGGCGAAAACCGACGCCGAGAAGATCGCCTATATCGAGGGCTATGCCGCATTTCTCTATCAGGTCGGCAGAATTGAGAGCGGTCGCGCACAGTACGACGAAGCCCTCCGGCTCGGAGCTGCTTCCGGCGACTACAAGGAGTCGGTAGCCGGGCGCATCTGGCACCTGCGTGCGGTGCAGGAATACAACGCCGGTCTCATCGAGGAAATGGAAGCCAGCTTTGCGCGTGCCGAGGAGGCGTATTGTCGAATAGGCAACGCCCCGATCAGGAATATCGGGCTGCAGAGCGTGGCCCAGCAGCGCGATTCCCTGCGCAAAGCGTCGGGCTCAAGCCAACCGCCAATAACGGCCACACCCGGCGTGTGACGGGTGCGGCCTGTCTTCAGATGGTCGGTGTCAGAGACGCGTCGGCGACATGCGGCGCATGATCTCGCGCTCCATCTCGTCCGTCAGGAGCCCGCCGTGGCTCTCGAGATATGCAGCGATCTCGCGCTCGGCGCGGCGCTGGCGCGAGGCGACCAAAGCTTCGTAAGCAATGCGCCACAGCGACTTGCGTGCTGACTTCTCTGGCGCAGCGGCATCCGCGACCAGATCGTGACCGGAATAGGCAAGAGTGCTCATGAGTGGCCTCCGTCGTATCGACGTTGTTGATGCCAAGCCTCGAGCATTTTCCCCGTGGGCCCCGCGTGGTGTGCTTTTTGGTCTTCTTGCGCCGGCGGTACATGCCGCTGCGCCACGCTTGGGCCGGCTGCCTTGCCGGAGGGGCGGCCCGTACTCCTTGGGCATACCGGTCCGAAGTCCGCAGGTGCAGCCTCTTTCAGCGCCGTATATCGCCTGTCGGGGCCGACCAAAGTAGAGGCCATGCTGCGCCGCAGCATTGCACTGCGCGCATGCCTCCCGTCATATTTGCCTCATGCCCTGCCGAACCCGCCTCCGGTGGGCGTCTTGATAATAACCGCCTCGCCGGCTTCCAGCACGGTCTGGTCGCAACCTTCGAGGCGCTCCATCCGCCCATCATTCCGGCGGACCCAGTTCTCCCCGCATTCGCCGGGCTCGCCGCCGAGCAAACCGTAGGGTCGCACCTTGCGGAAGCTCGCCAGGATGGCGCAGTCCATCCGCTCGAGGAAGCGGATGCGCCGCAGTGTGCCGTCGCCGGCCGTCCATCTGCCTCTGCCGCCCGAGCCGCGGCGGATGGAGAACTCCTCCAGCAGAACGGGATAGCGCAGCTCCAGTATTTCCGGGTCAGTAAGGCGCGTATTGGTCATGTGCACGTGCACGGCAGCGGTTCCGTCGAAGCCGTCTCCGGCGGGACTGCCCGAGCAGATCGTCTCGTAATACTGGTACTTGGCGTTGCCGAAGGTCAGGTTGTTCATCGTGCCCTGGCTCGGTCCCATGGCCTTCATGGCGGCAAACAGGCAGTTGGTGACGATCTGGCTGGTCTCGACGTTGCCCGCAACGACGGCCGACGGATAGGCCGGCTTGAGCATCGAGTGCTCCGGGATGACGATGTCGATGGGTTTCAGACAGCCGGCGTTCATCGGGATCGGCTCGTTGACCATCACGCGGAAGACGTACAGCGTGGCCGCGCGCGTCACCGGCTCGGGCGCATTGAAGTTGTTCTTCTGCTCAGGCGAGGTGGCGCTGAAGTCGACACGCGCACGCCGGTTCTCTCGGTCGACCGAGATCTTCACGGCGACCCAGGTGCCCTGATCCATCTCGACGCGGAAGGCGCCGTCCTCGAGCCGCGACAGCAGCCGCCGCACGCTTTCCTCGGCGTTGTCCTGCACGTGGCCCATGTAGGCCTTGACCACGCCGAGGCCGAAGTGGGCCACCATCTTCTCGAGCTCGCTGACCCCCTTGGCGTTGGCGGCGACATGGGCCTTGAGGTCGGCGATGTTCTTGGCCGGCATGCGGGCCGGGTACTTCGCGCCGGAAAGCAGAGCGTGCGTCTCCGCCTCGAGAAAGCGCCCCTGGTCGACCAGCTTGAAGTCATCGATGTAGACGCCTTCCTCCTCGATGGTGGTGGCGCGCGGCGTCATCGATCCCGGCGTGAGGCCGCCGATGTCCTCGTGGTGTCCGCGGCTGGCGACGTAGAAGAGGATTTCGCGGGTGCTCTCCCTCCCCCCTTCTGAGGAAGGGGCAGCCGCAAACACCGGCGTGACGACAGTGATGTCGGGCAGGTGCGTGCCGCCGTTGTAGGGGGCGTTCAGCATGTATACGTCGCCGGGCCGCATCCTCCCCTTGTTGGTGCGGATTATGCTCTCGACCGATCGATCCATGGAGCCCAGGTGCACCGGCATGTGCGGGGCATTGGCAACCAGCTGGCCCTCCGTGTTGAAGACGGCGCAGGAGAAATCCAGTCGCTCCTTGATGTTGACGGACTGCGCCGTGTTGCGCAGGGCCTCGCCCATCTGCTCGGCGATCGACATGAAGAGGTTGTTGAACACCTCGAGCAGGACCGGATCGGCGATCTTGCCCAGCACCTCGCGCTTCCTCGGCGTCGTGCGGCGGAGCACGAGGTCGTTGCGATCGGTGACCTCGAAGCTCCAGCCTGGCTCCACGACCACAGTCTGATGCGGCTCGATGATCAGAGCTGGACCGGCATGCCGCTGTCCGGGCTGCAACGCCTCCCGCATGTACACCGGGGCCTCGTGCCACGCGCGACCTGAGTAGAAGGGGATCGTCTGCGCCGCAGCACGGGCGTTCTCCCCCAACGCGCCTCCGGCGCGACGGGGAGGGGAATCGGCCGCGCTTGTGGCGCCGCCCCCCAAGGCCTCGACCTCCAGCGCGGCGATGATGACGCGCTTCTCCGGCGAGATGAAGCCGAAGCGCTGCTGATGCTGCGACTCGAAGACTTCGCGCATGGCGCCGGCCTCGCCGAGCGCGACGGGAAGCGCGGTGTCGGTGCCGTCATAGCGCAGGTGCACGCGCACCGCGGTCGCTATCCCGCCCGGCGCCACGCCCTGACCTGCCACCTCCGCCCCGGCTTCCTGGGTGAGGCGCTCGCGCAAGCCGGCGAGACTGCTGAGACTGTCGGGACTGAGTGCTGTCTCGACCGACTGCTCCCGGCTGGCACGGATCTGCGCCAGGCCGATCCCGTAGGCCGAGAGCAGGCCCGACAACGGATGGATCAGCACGCTTTCCATGCCGAGGGTGTCGGCAATCTGGCAGGCATGCTGTCCGCCGGCCGAGCCGAAACAGTTCAGCGCATATTCCGTCACGTCGTAGCCGCGTTGCACGGAAATCTTCTTGATGGCGTTCGCCATGTTCTCCACGGCAACGCGGATGAAGCCGTCGGCTACCTCCTCGGGCGAACGGCCGTCGCCGATCTCCCGCGCCAAGGCAGCGAAGGCCGAGCGCACGGCTTCCTCGTCGATGGCCTCGTTGCCGCCTGCACCGAAGATCTTGGGGAACGTCGCCGCACGCAGCTTGCCCACCATGACATTGGCGTCGGTGACGGTGAGTGGACCGCCGCGGCGATAGCACATGGGGCCGGGATCGGCGCCGGCGGATTGCGGCCCGGCTTTGAAGCGCGCCCCGTCATAGGTGAGGATCGAGCCGCCGCCGGCAGCCACCGTGTGGATGCGCATCATCGGCACACGCATGCGTACGCCGGCGACCTCTGTCTCGAAGGAGCGCTCGTACTCGCCGGCGAAATGTGACACGTCGGTCGATGTGCCGCCCATGTCGAAGCCGATCACCTGCTCGAAGCCGGCCAAGCGTGCCGTCTCAGCCATGCCGACGATTCCGCCTGCCGGCCCCGACAGAATGGCGTCCCGCCCCTGGAACAGCTCGGCGGATTTCAGGCCGCCGGACGAGGCCATGAACATGATGTTGGGTCCCCCTACCCCTTGTGAGGAGGGAACGCCCCGAGCGGGTCCTGCCGAAAGAGCCTGTGCCACCCTCTCCACATGCCGGCGCAGGATGGGCGAGAGGTAGGCATCCGCCACCGTCGTATCGCCGCGGCCGACGATCTTGATGAGCGGCGAGATTTCGTGGCTGACCGACACCTGCGCAAAGCCGACCGAACGAGCGAGGGTAGCGGCCTGCCGCTCGTGCTCCGGATAGGCGTAGGCGTGCATGAGAACGATGGCCACCGAGCCGATGCCCTCGGCCAGCGCACGTTCCAGGTCGGCCTTGAGGGCGTTCTGGTCGAGGGACTGCTCGACGGTGCCGTCGGCGCGCACGCGCTCGCTCGCCTCCACGACGCGCGCATAGAGCATCTCCGGCTTGATGATCCTGCGCGCGAAGATGTCGGGTCGCGCCTGATAGCCGATCTCGAGCTGATCCTTGAGGCCCTTCGTGATGACCAGCAGGGTGCGTTCGCCCTTGCGTTCCAGCAGCGCGTTGGTGGCAACCGTCGTCCCCATCTTCACGGCAGCGATGCGATCGGCGGGAATCGGCGCCGTCGAGCCGAGGCCGAGGCACTGGCGGATGCCTTCGAGCGCCGCGTCGTCATAGGCGCTCTTGTTCTCGGACAGCACCTTGCGCGCGATGATCCGGCCATCGGGCGTGCGCGCCACAACATCGGTGAACGTGCCGCCACGATCGATCCAGAAGTGCCACTTGCCGGCTGCGCTGTCGCTCATGTTCTCCAACATCCCGTCCGATGCATTGTCATTCGACGCCCAACGACCGGAGCCGCATCCGGTCGAGATTGGCCATTTGGTCGTAAGAGTAGCGCAGCGGCGGCTGAGCCGCCCCAACAGGGTCCCGGCTTGGGTGCGTGTGCAGCGTCACACCGTCTGCGGCTCGCCGAGCACGGCGCGGAAGGCCTGATAGCTGTCATGGATGCGGCGCGAGGCTTCGTCCGTCGCTGCCACGCGCTCGAGTGCTGCGATCGTCGCGCCGCGCACGGCGGCGGCAATGGACGCGGGCAGCGCCTGGGCCGCCGGCCACTTGGTCGTCGGCGCGATCTCGTTTTCGATGAAGCGATGCATCGCGCTTTCGGCCAGCGACTGCTGATAGGCCTCGGCGGCACAAGCTTCGAATGCGGCCTGATCCGCAGCACCCATGCGCTCCCAAAGGCTCCTGCGGACACCCAGCGATAGCGCCGTGCCGGTGTCGTTGAGGGCGCGGGTGTAGCGGCGCTGCGCCAGCGGCAGGAGGACGGGCGATGCGGCAGCAAGCGGACCGAGCCATTCCGCGGCGTCGATACGACCCTCGGCCAATGCCGCCCTCAGGTCGCTGGCCGTCACCTCGACCGGCGTCGCGCCAAGTGCGCGGACAACCTCACGGGCAAGGCCGCCCACCGCCATTCTGGCGCCGGCCCAATCACCGACCTCATCGAACCGGCGATTCGTCCACAAACCGGACAGCACGCCGGTGTGGCCGGCCAGCAGCGGCTTGAACCCGGCCGCCGCCGCAAGCTCATCCCACAGCAACTGGCCGCCGCCGACGGCGAGCCACATCGGCAGCGCCGCCGAGTCGAAGCCGAGTCCTGCAGGCAGACCGGCGAAATAGGCGAAGGCTGGGTGCAGATCGGCAAATTGGTGCGCGCTGGCGAAGCTCAGATCGGCGTCTGCACGGGCGGTTGCACCCTTTGCCCGTATCTCGACGCGGTAGCGCCCGGCTGTCGTCGTTTCGATGCGGCGAGCCAGACGTGCCGCGTCGAAGCCCGGCAGATCGGGCTCCCAGGCTGACACGAGCATGAGGTGCTCGATGCCAGAGTTGATCGCGGGTCTTGGCTGCGCGTCGGCGACGGCAGCGCCGGATGCCACTGTCGCCGCTGCCGCACCCGTCGTCTTCAGGAAATCGCGCCGATCCATGGCCCTTCCGCCTTCCCACGACCCGATCGCAACACGCCGCGTCACACGATGATCTATCAAACAGGATGTGCGCTATTTGGGCAAGCAATGCAGGCGTCGGGCGCTGCAAACACGCAGTGCGTGCGGCGCGAGGCGCGCTTGGGCTATTCCGCCCTGGCGATCAGGTGGGTGAGCATCTTGAGGAAGTTGTCGGGCCCCCAGTAGCCGGCGATGCGATCGAACTCGCGCCCGTCCTTCATCAGCACGGCAGTCGGAACGGCGGCAATGCGCCCCTTGAGATCGAGGTTGCCGGTCTCCGTCCTGGTGATGTCGATGAAGCGCAATGGCGCCTCCGCGGCAGCCGCCGACTGCATGTATCTCGGCATCACGGCGCGACGGAACTCGCGGCAATAGACGCAGTCGGGATGCTCGAAAACGAGCAACTCCATTGCCGCTGGAGCGGCGGGCCCTGAGCCTATGGCGGCACGGCTCATGCCGTTGTGCGCGGCCAGCAGCAGTAGCGAGGCAACAAGAACCGAGAACAAAGCACGCATGCCGGCAAAACCCACGCCCGATTGGTCGCGAACAGCGTAGGCGGGGCGCATGCCGCACGGAAGGAAAGGTTGAAGAAACCGTAAATTGCGTACCGAAGCGGGACGCGGAACCCTTGGCCCGCGAGGACACTCAGAAAGGTTTGGCCCCGCTGAGCGAGCCGATGAAGAAGGCGGCGCCGATGGCCAGCACGAGTGTGGCTCCGCCAAGTCCCGCCGCCAGTTGAACCCGGTCAGCCCACTTGCTTGACGCCCCGCCTCCGGCCAGACGGGCCGCCACCTCACGAAATCCCACGGCCGAAGCAGCCAGCACCGATACGGTGATCGCTGTGCCGAGCGCCATGGCAAAAGTCGAGAATACGCCGGCCCACATCAGGCCCTGGCCCATGGCAAAGATGAGAACAAGGATCGCGCCCGTGCACGGCCTCACTCCCACTGCAAACGCCAGCGCGATCGCCCGGCGCCACGACCAATCGCCCTGCAGTTGTGCCGGCGCGGGCAGGTGCGCACACACCTCGCACGTGTCGTCATGGGCGTGATCATGGTGGTGGTGATGATGGCCGCGATGATGGTGGCGATGCGCGTGAGCGGGCGTTCCCGCGAACGCTGATCTGAGCTGGTAATAGACGAGCCAGACGCCGACCAGCGTCACGAGCGCCCAGCTCGCCGTCTCGAGCCAAGCTTCCATCGCTCTGATCTGCAGGCCGGTGGAGCGGAACACCAGGACCAGAACCGTGACCAGCACGAGAGCCGAGAGTGCCTGGATGAGAGCCGCCATGAAGGCGAGGAGGATGCCGCGCCGGACCGTGCGGCCGTCGGCCAGCACATAGGACGAAATCACCGCTTTGCCGTGTCCGGGCCCTGCGGCGTGCAGCACGCCGTACGCAAAGCTCAGAAATGCCAGCGTCAGGGTGGCGCTCAAGGGATCAGCGGTCTTGAAGCGGCGCACCGCCACCGCCAATTCGCGATTGAACTGCGCCTGCTTCTCCATGACCCACATGCCGATGCGCTGGAACACGCCTGGCGGCATCGCCGTCTCGGCCGCGGGACGCGCGGGCAGGAAGCTCTTGCTCGCACCTGCCGGAGGGGCGGCGAAGGGGCTCTTTGCCGGCGGGCTCTGCTGCGCCAGGGCCGGCCATGCCAGCACGGCAGCCACCATCGCCAGGGCCAGGAGCCGGAACCTCGTCATGGAGCGCTGCATTCGACGGTGACCGACTTGATGGCGGCGCCTGAGAACGCACCGAGCTGCGCGGAGAATGCCTCGTTCAGGGCCGACGTCTGACCGTTGTCCTTGGCCGGCACCCCGACGTTCAGGCGGCAGTTCTTGGGCGCTCCCGCGCTCAGCTTGACGGGATCGTCCTTGACCAGATCGAAGGCGATGAAGTAGCTCGGATCGTACACCGAGAACGTGAAGCCCTTCGCGTCGGACAGCACCGGCTGGGCCAATGGCAGAACGAAGTTGAGCGTGAGGATGCCATCCTTGTGCTCAAGCCAGTAGTCGCTCACCTCGCCCACCTTAAGCTCGCGGCCGCCAAGTAACGGGTAGGTGAAATAGGAGAAATCCTTGAGACCTTCGACGTTGACCTTGGCGAGCTCCGCCAGCTCGTCGCGGTCGTACTTGCCGTCGTTGTTCTTATCCAGGCCCTCGACCGCCATGGCCGTATAGAACTCGTCGAAGGTCCACCGATGCCTGAACCCGGTAAAGGAGCCGTTCTCATAGACGACGGTCGTCTCGACCGAGATCCACACGTGCGGGTGCGCTGCAGCATGCGAGGGCAGCAGCCCCCACAACGCGGCGGCTCCGAGCAGGCCCATCAATGGCCGCAACAGTGAGAACAGCATAGGCTAAACTCCTGTGCCTGCTTGCAATTTCGCACGTGGCTGAGAGGTCGCGTTGTTCGGGCCAGCCGTCGCCTCGACGCTCGTGAAACCAGCCTCACCTTCGGCACATGAAGGTGAGATTAGAGCAACTTAGCGGCAACGCGGCAATTGATCTCGTCGGTACTTGCTGTAGATATATTATAACGTTGCGCTTGCACATTTCAAAACCGGAGACGGGCCTTGGACGCAGGTCGGTCTCCCTACACCAAGCGGAGGGCACTCATGCACCGCAAGATTCGGCTGGCGGCTCTGGCAGTTGGCTGCCTGATGATCGCGTCTTCCAGCAGCCCCGCAGCGGCCAAGCCGAAGGTCGTTGTCACCATCAAGCCGCTGCATGCGCTGGTGGCAGGTGTGATGGTCGGGGTCGGGACGCCCGATCTGCTCGTGAAAGGCGCGTCGTCCCCGCATACCTATGCGCTGAAGCCCTCCGACGCCCGCCTGCTCAACGGCGCCGACCTGTTCTTCCGCATGTCGGAGAGGGTCGAGCCATTCACCGTCAAGGTAATCAAGTCTCTCCCCAGGCGCGTGCAGGTCGTCACGCTGCGGAGCGCACCCGGCCTCAAGCTGCTGGAGATCCGCACGGGGACAACCTTTGAACGGCACGCCCATGGCGGCGACCACAAGCATGACCGCAAGCATGACCACAATCATGACCAGGACCATGCGGACGAGGCCGACACGATCGACGGTCATGCCTGGCTCGATCCCGACAACGCCAAGGCCATGGTCGTAAACATCGAGCAGGCCCTGAGCGCGAAGGACCCGGCCAACGCAGCCGTGTACAAGGCCAATGCCCAAGCGCTGACCGCCAAGCTCGATGCGCTGGCGGCCGAGCTTGAACAGGCGCTGCAGCCTGTCGCCGGCAAGGCATACATCGTCTTTCACGATGCTTTCCAGTACTTCGAGAAGCGCTATGGGTTGAATGCGGTGGGATCGATATCCGTCAGTCCCGAGGTGCCCCCGAGCGCAAAGCGGTTGACCGAGTTGCGCAAGAAGGTGACCTCGCTGACCGCAACCTGCGTTTTCGCCGAACCGCAGTTCGACACACGCCTTGTCAAGAATCTGGTCGAAGGCACGCCCGTGCGGACCGGCACACTGGACCCAGAAGGCGGCCGGTTGGAGCCGGGCCCGGAACTCTACTTTGCGCTGATGCGCGGACTGGCGGCAGGCTTGAGAGGCTGCCTCGCACCGCCTGCCTGACGGGGCGGCGATTGACCTGCCGTCGACATAGTCGAGCCCGGAAACACGAAGGGCGGCCGCCGGGCCGCCCTCTGTTCAGCTCTTGATCCGCGCACCAGCGCGGCGCTCACTCCGCGGCGTCGCGCGCGCGGCTTACGCGCCGGAAGTTGCCGCGCCCCGCCGGCCGTTGCTCGGTCACCTCATCGTCACCGAACGAGGAGCTGCTGCTCGCGACCGTGGTGAAGCGTTGCCATGTCACCGTGACCTTCGCGCCCACCGATGCCCGCGGGTACAGATCGAGCACGTCCTGATTGTACATGCGGATGCAGCCTTTCGACACGGCCGTGCCGATGGTCCAGGGTGCATCCGTACCGTGGATGCGGTAGGTGCTCGAGCCCAGGTAGAGCGCGCGCACGCCCAGAGGATTCATCGGGTGGCCGCCCGGCACCCAGCGCGGCAGACGCGGGTTCTCGGCCAGCATGGTCGGCGTCGGCGTCCATGACGGATTGACCCGCTTGTCGCTGACGGACGTGACGCCCTGCCACCGGCTCTGCTCGCGCGGAATTGCAATCGGGTAGCTGATAGCCTCGCCGGGCCTGGTGACGTAATACAGCCTGCGATCCCCGAAGCTGACGACGATCTGGCCCTTGCCGAACTGCGGGCTGAACTTCACGGTCTCGCGGCCGCTGCCGCCGACGGAGTTCCCGCCGCTCCAGTCCCAGAAGAGCTGCGCCGATGCCGGCGCGGCCTGAAGGCCGGCGAAAGCCAAGAGGGCTCCGGCTGCGATGGCCGCGCGACGCAGCGTACGACCGATGATCATCGTTTGGGCTCCTTTTTTCTTTGTCCCTCAATCCATTGCAGGTGATCCTGCCGCGGCCCCATGAAAAGTGTGTTTACTGCCGCTCTATATTTGGCCTCACTCGCCGCCCCGCAGCGACAAGCAGCAACCAGCCATTCGCCAACGCCGCGACGTTGCAGCAACTCCGGCAAATCTCTCTGTCTCCGGCAATCGCGCTGCCAGCCTTGGAAAAGCGGCTGGAGTTTGGCGTCCCGGCGCAGCCTGCGCAACCCACGGACTTGTGATCAACCCATTGGTTTGAGTGTTTGTTTCCGTCTGTGCGATTTCAGCCACATTGGTCAATGTGTCTGTGGGAAATAAACAAGCCCTTGTTGGCGGCGCTTGCTTTCGCTGGTTGCGGAAAGGGCGCAAGAGTGGCCATCGCATCTGCGTCGAGAGATATTTGCGCCATGCCTTTGAAGTTCAGGCCGGCATTCCGGGCATTGCGCGTCGCCCTCATGTTGGCCCTGGTCGCCGGCAGCGCGGACCTGTCACGGGCGCAGGAAAGGCGAGCCGCGCCCGAAGCCGCAACCGGCTGGACCGGCAGCACGCTCGCGACGGCGAAATCCTACATGGTTGCGGCTGCCAATCCCTATGCCGTCGAGGCCGGACTTCAGATGCTGCGCGATGGCGGCACCGCCGCCGATGCCGCGGTGGCGGTGCAACTGGTGCTCAATCTTGTCGAGCCCCAGTCCTCAGGCATCGGCGGTGGCGCGTTCGTGCTGCACTGGGATTCGGCAACGAAGGCGCTCACGACCCTTGACGGCCGCGAGACGGCGCCGGCTGCCGCCACGCCGGGGCGGTTTCTGGTCGAAGGTCGCCCTCGCAGGCTTGACGATGCGATCTTCAGCGGCTTGAGCGTCGGCGTGCCCGGGACTCTGCGGGCGCTGGAAGGTGTCCACCAGCGCCACGGCCGCCTGCCGTGGGCTCAGCTTTTCGCACCGGCGATCAACCTGGCGGAGCAGGGCTTCCGCGTCTCGCCGAGGCTGCACCTTTTGCTGCGGTGGTACGGCGCTGAGAGCTTTGCGCCCCGCTCGCGCCGCTACTTCTTCGACACGACCGGCAATGCCCGCCCCGCGGGCTACCTGCTCAAGAACCCCGAGCTTGCCATGACATTGCGGGCGATCGCCGAGCGCGGTGCCGGCGCCTTCTATGCGGGCCCCATTGCCGAGGCGATCGTCGGTGCCGTGCGCGAGGCGCCCCACCATCCCGGGGACATGACGCTGGCGGATCTGGCCGGCTACCGCATGAAGGAGCGCGAGCCGGTGTGTTTCACCTACCGGCGGCATCGCATTTGCGGCATGGGGCCGCCCTCGTCCGGCGGCCTTGCCGTCGGCCAGGTTCTGAAGCTCCTAGAGCCGTTCGATCTCGGGCAGGGTCCGGCCGACGCCATGAACGCCAAGGCTCTGCATCTGATCGCCGAGGCGGAAAAGCTCGCATTTGCCGATCGCGACCACTACATCGGCGATCCTGATTTCGTCCCTGCACCGAAAGGACTGCTGGAGGCCGGCTATCTCGGCACGCGCCGGGCGTTGATTGATCCGGCAACGGCGATGGCACGCCCGACCCCTGGCAGGCTGCCGGAGATCGGCAGTCGCGAATTCGGCGACGATGAGACCGTCGAGAGGGCAGGCACCAGCCACTTCTCGATCGTCGATGGCGACGGCAACGTGCTCGCCATGACCAGCACCATCGAATCCGCCTTCGGCTCCCGCCTGTGGGCGGCGGGATTTCTCCTCAACAACGAGCTCACCGATTTTGCCTTCCGTCCATTGGACCGCGCCGGCCGCCCCATCGCCAACGCCGTCGGATCCTCCAAGCGCCCGCGCAGCTCGATGGCGCCAACCATTGTGTTCGACGAGGAGGGCCGGCCCAGGCTCGTCCTCGGCTCGCCGGGCGGCAGCCGGATCATTCTGTACGTCGTGAAGGCGCTGGTTGCGTTGATCGATTGGCGGCTCGATCCGCAGCAAGCCGTATCGATCATGAATTTCGGCAGCCGCGGCGGACCCTTCGAGATCGAGGTTGACCACAGTTCAGCAGTCTGGCATGCGCTGAAGGTGAAGCCGTACGGGCATCGCGTGAACGCCGACTTCCTCACCTCCGGCACGCATGTCATCCACATCAGGCAGGACGGTATCTTGGAAGGTGGGGCAGACCCGCGGCGCGAAGGCGTGGCGCGAGGGAATTGAGGCTCACTTCCATGCAACAGCGATCCGTCGTGGTCGTCGGCGCCGGGATCACAGGTCTGTGGCAGGCCTTGACGCTTGCACGGCGCGGGCATCGCATCCGGCTCGTCGAGCAGTCAACCGCACCCTTTGCCGACGCCGCGAGCCGCCTGGCCGGTGCAATGCTTGCCCCCTTTTGTGAGGCCGAGGCCGCCGAGCCGGTCGTGCGCGATCTCGGCCTGCAGTCGCTCGCCTTGTGGCGCGGGACGTTTCCCGGAGTGACGGCCAGGGGCACGCTGGTGGTCGCGGGTACGCGCGATCGTGCCGAGCTCGTGCGCTTTGCGCGCATGACCGAAGGCTTCGACAAGCTGGATGCGGAGCAGCTCGACGTCTTGGAGCCCGGATTGGGCGGCCGGTTTGCTGCGGCCCTCTACTACCCCGATGAAGCGCACATGGCGCCGACCGAAGCCATGAGCTTTCTCCTGGATGCCGCGCGTTCAGCGGGAGTGAAGGTGAGCTTCGGCACGCGTTGGGGCGGCGAAAGCCAAGCCGCCGATATCGTCATCGACTGCCGCGGCCTCGCCGCGCGCGGCGAGCTTGCCGGTCTGCGCGGCGTGCGGGGAGAACGCGTGGTCGTGCGCACGCGCGAGGTTGAATTGACGCGGCCCGTGCGGCTCTTGCACCCGCGCCATCCGCTGTATGTGGTGCCGTGGCCAGACGGACTTTTCATGATCGGCGCAACGGTCATTGAGAGCGAGGATTCCTCTTCCGTCACGGTGCGATCGGCGCTCGATCTGCTCAGCATGGCCTACGCGCTGCACCCGGCCTTCGGCGAGGCCGAGATCATCGAGCTTGGGGCCGGCGTGCGGCCCGCATTCGCCGACAACGTGCCAAAGATTGTCGTGCGCGGCCGCCACATCCACGTCAACGGCCTCTACCGTCACGGCTTTCTCATGGCACCAGCGCTGGCGGCACTGGTTGCGGACTATCTCGACAAAGGCACTGCCGACGCGCGGGTATTCTTGTTCGAGTAGCCCGGCAGCCATGGAGCCTCCCAGGGGGCAGGCTCTTGGCAGACCTTTAGGGACTCCGCCTCCCACTCCATGGGGCCTGACACCATGGACTTCCTCAAGCCGCGTCGGGCTGCGCCTCCGGGGCGGCGGCGGCGAATGCAGGCAGGGCACGACAGGTCTCGTCGATGGCCACGAGGCGCGATACGCCCGAGAGATCGCACTTGAACCTGCGTGCATTGTAGAGCTGCGGCACGAGGCAAATGTCCGCCAGCGACGGCTGATCGCCGAAGCAGAACGGGCTCCTCTCCTTCGGCAGCAGAGCCTCGCAGGCTTTCAGGCCGATGTCCACCCAGTGCCGGTACCAGGCGTCGACAGCCGACTGATCCTGATGCAAAGGCCCTTTCAGGTAGTTGAGGACGCGCAGGTTGTCGATGGGGTGGATATCGCACGCAATCGCCAGGGCGAATGCCCGGATGTGAGCGCGGCGCAGCGCATCGCCCGGAAACAGCGGCGGCTCGGGGCTGATCTCGTCGAGATACTCGATGATGGCAAGCGATTGCGTGATGACGGCGCCGTCGTGCTCGAGCGTCGGCACCAGCGCCTGCGGATTGAGAGCGCGATAGGCCGGCGCGTTCTGCTGGCCGCCATCCTTCACCAGATGCACGAATGCCATCTCGTGCGCGATGCCCTTCACGGCGAGCGCGATGCGGCAGCGATAGGCGGCCGACGAGCGGAAATAGCTGTGGAGCTTCAACACTGCGGGCGATCCTCGAGTTGCGCGGGCCGGCGGCGCAGCCGCCATCACCTATCCTCGCCGCCGCGCGCGAGCTTGGTCAACAGCCTGCTCAGCGTTCTGCGCTCGCTGTCGGCGAGCGGAGCCAGGAATTTCGCCTCCCAATCGAGAGCCAGCGCGGCAACCTCGCGGAACGCGGCGCGTCCTCGCCGAGTGAGGTCGAGGCGCACCTGGCGCCGGTCCCTGGCATCGACAGCGCGCTGCACGAGACCGCCCGCTTCGAGGCGCTGCAGGGCGCGCGTCACCTTGGGCTTGTCCATGCTGGAACGCTCCGCCAGCTCACCGGCGTACAGCGGCCCGAAGCGGCCGAGATTGGCAAGGATGCGCCATTCGGGAATGGAGAGGCCGAGACGCTCGCCATAGACGGCGGACAGCTCGCGGCTCACCTTGTGCGCCAGCACAGACAGGCGGTAGGGCAGGAACTCCTCGAGAACCAGATGCGGACCGGCCGTCTCGACCTTGGCGTCCATGGCTTGCGTTCCGATTCCTGTTGATTTCGTTTTAAACGAAACTATCATGCCTCCACGACACTGTCATCCCGTTTGATGCGACGCTCGGCGCGCACACCGGGGCCTTGAGCGCGCAGATCGTGGTACCCTTCCGCTCCGCGCCCCGGGTCGGCCCGCGACCGTCCAGGATGACATGCACGACCAGCTTTGGAGGAAACCGACATGGCAGACGGCGGCAGAACCAGCGAAACCGGCACTACCGCGATCATGGCCGGCTACATGCCAGGCTTCGGCAACGACTTCGAGACCGAGGCGCTGCCCGGCGCCCTTCCGATCGGGCAGAACTCACCGCAGAACTGCGCTTACGGCCTCTACGCCGAGCAGCTCTCGGGCTCCCCCTTCACCGCGCCCCGCGGCACCAACGAGCGCTCGTGGCTCTACCGCATCCGCCCGTCGGTCAAGCACGCCAGCAAGTTCGGGAAGATCTCCGTGCCCCACTGGAAGACGGCGCCCGCGCTCGGCGAGCACGACCTGCCGATCGCCCAGTTGCGCTGGGGCCCTGTGCCGTTGCCGAAGGAGAAGCTGACCTTCGTCACGGGCATGCGCACAATGACGACGGCGGGCGATGTCAACACCCAGGCCGGCATGGCCGCGCATGTCTATCTCGTCACCCAGTCGATGCAGGACGAGTACTTCTACAACGCCGACGGCGAGCTTCTGGTCGTGCCGCAGCAGGCATCGCTGCGCTTCTTCACGGAGTTCGGCAAGATCGAGATCAAGCCCGGCGAGATCTGCATCATCCCGCGCGGCGTGAAGTTCAAGGTCGAGCTGGTGAACGGTCCGGCACGCGGCTACGTGTGCGAGAACTACGGCGCCAAGTTCACGCTGCCGGATCGCGGACCGATCGGCGCCAACTGTCTCGCCAACCCGCGCGACTTCAAGACGCCGGTCGCCGCCTTCGAGGACCGCGAGGAGAAGTGCCGGCTCACCGTCAAGTGGTGCGGCGGCTTCCATGTTACCGAGATCGACCACTCGCCTCTCGATGTCGTCGCCTGGCACGGCAATTACGCGCCCTACAAGTACAACCTGCGGCATTACTCTCCGGTCGGCGCCATCCTGTTCGATCACCCGGATCCGTCGATCTTCACCGTCTTGACTGCACCCTCCGAGACCGCCGGCACCGCCAACATCGACTTCGTGATCTTCCCCGAGCGCTGGATGGTGGCGGAGCATTCGTTCCGCCCGCCCTGGTACCACATGAACATCATGTCGGAGTTCATGGGCCTCATCTACGGCGTCTATGACGCCAAGCCCGAAGGCTTCGTTCCCGGCGGCATGTCGCTGCACAACTGCATGTTGCCGCACGGGCCCGACAAGGCCGCCTACGACCACGCCACCGAGGGAGAGCTGAAGCCCGTCAAGCTGACAGGCACGATGGCCTTCATGTTCGAGACGCGTTTTCCCCAGCATCTGACGAAATTCGCGGCCGAGCTCGAGACCTTGCAGGCCGACTATGCGGATTGCTGGGCACCGCTGGAGAAGAATTTCACGGGCGTCAAGTGAGGGCCAATCTGCCGGGCCGACCTGTGCCGGACGGCAGCATGCCCGCCATTTGGCTAGCGAATGCGCATGGTGGCGCTGTCGAAGGCCTGATCAGCGACCTGCCACCAAGGCTGCTGCTCGGCGCGGAAAGCATTGAGAGAGTCCAGCGCCTTGCGGAAGTGCGCGTTCTTGGCAGCGATCTCGGCATGGTGCTCTCCGGCAGCCTTGTGGCAGGCTTCGAGCACGGGCTGCGGGAAGGGGCGGAGCTGGCTGCCGGCGGCGACCAGCCGGCGCAAGGCCGGCGGATTGAGCACGTCGTAGCGGCCGATCATCCAGGCATTGGCCGCATCGCACGCCCGACCAACGATGGCTTTGTAGGACTTGGGCAGAGCATTCCACTTCTCGAGGTTGACGACGAAGTGCATCATCCCGGCACTTTCCCACCAGCTCGGAAAATAGTTGTACTTGGCGGCCCTCTGCAGCCCGAGCTTCTCATCGTCGTGAGGGCAGAGATGCTCAGCCGCATCGATCAGCCCCTGCTCGAGGGCCGCGACAATATCCGACGTGGGCAAATGATGCGGCACGGCGCCCACGCGCTCGAGAATAGGCGCACCCATGCCGCTGATGCGAAACTTGAGGCCCTTGAGATCGTCGACCGTCGCAATCTCCTTCCTGACCCAGGCGCCCATCTGCGCGCCGGTGAGGCCGGCGGCAAGGCCGATGGCGTTGAGCTTCTTGAGCGAGGTGTTGACGATCTCGGCTCCACCGGCAAAGGTCCACCATGCCCTATGATGGCGGCCGTTGAGCCCGAAAGGGATGCCGCTGCCGAAGGCCAGTGCCGGATCCTTGCCGACATAGTGGGAGAGTGGCGTATGCGCGCATTCGACGGAGACAGCGTTGCTGGTGACGGCGTCGAGCGCCTGCGTGCCGGGCACCAGCTCACCCGCCGCGAACGGCTGGATCTGGAACCTGTTGTCGGTGGCCTCGGCGATATAGCGGCAGATCGTCTGGGCGGTGCCGAACAGCACATCCAGCGATTTCGGGAAGCTGGAGGTCAGACGCCACTTGATCTCCGGAGCGGACTGCGCGATGGCCGGAGCCGCAACGGCAGGCGCGGCGACCGCGGCTGCAGCCCCTGTCTGCAGGAATTGTCGACGTTTCACGGGTGGCTCCTCCCAGGCGCACCAGGTCCCATTAACCTAGCTGACGTATCGGGCACATGAAACTTGCAACTTTCAGGAATGGCACGCGTGACGGCGCCTTGGTCGTCGTTTCCCGTGATCTGACGCGCGCGGTGATTGCGCAAACCGCGGTGGCCGGCCTCGGCACGCTGCAGCAGCTCCTCGACAACTGGCAGGATACGAACCTCAAGGTCGAACGGATCTATGCCGAGCTGAACGAAGCCGTGGACGGCCGGCGCCAAGCCCCCTTCGACACCATCGATTTCGATGAAGGCCGTTGTACGGCGCCGCTGCCGCGCGCCTACCAGTGGGCTGATGGATCTGCCTACGTCAATCATGTGGAGCTCGTAAGGCGGGCGCGCGGCGCCGAGATGCCGGCGACGTTCTGGACCGATCCGCTCATGTACCAGGGCGGATCGGACACGTTTCTCGGACCTCGTGATGACATTGAGATTGCCGATGAAGCCTGGGGGATCGATTTGGAAGGTGAGGTTGCCGTCATCACGGACGACGTGCCGATGGGTGTCGACGCAAGCGAGGCGGGTGAATACGTCCGGCTGGTCATGCTCGTCAATGACGTATCGCTGCGCAACCTGATCCCGGGCGAACTGGCCAAAGGCTTCGGCTTCTTCCACGGCAAGCCGTCCACAGCCTTCTCGCCGGTGGCCGTGACGCCCGACGAGCTGGGCACCCACTGGCGCGAAGGCAAGCTGCATCTGCCCCTCCTGGCCTCGATCAACGGCACGCTGCTCGGCAAGCCGAACGCCGGGCAGGACATGACATTCTCCTTTCCTGAGCTGATTGCCCATGCGGCCAAGACGCGCCGCCTCGGCGCGGGCACGATCGTGGGCTCGGGGACCGTCTCCAACAAGCTCGACGACGGCCCGGGCAAGCCGGTGGGGCTCGGAGGCGCCGGCTATACCTGCCTGGCGGAGGTCCGCACGGTGGAGACCATTCTCGAGGGCAAGCCGAACACGCCCTTCCTCAAGTTCGGCGATCGCGTGAGCATCGAGATGCTCGACGCATCCGGACGCTCGATCTTCGGGAAGATCGAGCAGAAGGTCGTGCGCTACAGCCGCTGACGGCCCATCAATACAGGCGGTCGCGGTAGGACTTTTCGAGAGCGGCCTCGACCGCCGGCTTCTCGAGGCCCTCGATCTGGTCGGCAAGCGCCTCGGCAAAGGTTGCAAGACCGTCGAGCGACGGCCACTTTTCCTTCTGCCAGAGGCCGGAGCGCACTACCGCCTTGCCGCACTGGAAATAGACGCTCCTGGCCGTCACCTCGACGACCGCTCGAGCCGGCTGGTTGCGGACGGCGTATTGCTGCAACAGATCCGGTGCCGCGAGAATCCGAGCGGTGCCGTTCACGCGCAGCGTTTCCAGGCGGTCCGGCACCACAAACAGCAGTGCAATGCGCGGATTGGCGACCAGGTTCTGGAAGCTGTCCAGCCGATTGTTGCCCGGCCGATCCGGCAGGTGCAGCCGCGTCGCGTCTTGAACGGCGACGAAGCCGGGTGCGTCGCCGCGGGGCGAGGCGTCGGGCCAGCCGTCCGCGTCGGCCGTCGAGACCACCACAAACGGGGAGCGGCCGATGAACTCGCGCGCGTGCCTGTCGATGTGCCCGAGCTCTTTGCGCAAGGCCAGGTCGCTCGGCTGGTCATAGACCCTGCGCAGATCGCCCACGCTGCAGATTTCGGTCATGGGGCACCCATTAGTCAGCTTCTCGAGAAGTCTAGGACCGAGCGAACTGCACGTGCCCAGCCCGCGTACTTGCGCAGGCGCTCGGCATCGTCCATCCGCGGCGCAAATGCACGCTCGAGCCTCCACGTGCCGGCAAAGCCCTGCGCGTCCGGCCACACACCGCTGCGATGCCCGGCAAGCCAGGCGGCACCCAGTGCTGTCGTCTCGAGCACGGTGGGGCGTTCGACCGGCGCATTCAGGATGTCGGCCAGGAACTGCATGGTCCAATCGCTCGCCACCATGCCGCCGTCTACGCGCAGCACGGATTTCGCCTCTGCGGCCCAGTCCCCGCGCATGGCGTCGAGCAGATCGCGGGTCTGATAGCAGACGGCTTCGAGCGCAGCGCGGGCGATCTCCGCCGATCCTGTGCCGCGCGACAGTCCAAGCAGCGCACCTCGCGCCTCCGGTTGCCAGTAGGGCGCACCGAGACCGACGAACGCGGGCACGAGATAGACGTCCTGCCCCGCCTCGGCCCTCGCGGCCAGCGTGCCGCTTTCCGCCGCCGAGGCGATGATCCTGAGCCCGTCGCGCAGCCATTGCACGGCCGCGCCCGCGATGAAGATGGCGCCTTCAAGCGCGTAGGTGCGCCTGCCGTCGAGCTGGTAGGCCACAGTCGTCAGCAGCCGGTTCTGGGAGACCACCGGTTGCTGCCCCGTGTTGAGCAAGGCGAAGCAGCCGGTTCCGTAGGTCGCCTTGACCATGCCGGGTACAAAGCACGCCTGGCCGATCATTGCAGCCTGCTGATCGCCTGCGATCCCGCGAATCGGGACGGCCGCCCCCAGGATCGAGGGCTCGGTCACGCCATAGTCGGCGTTGCAGTCACGCACCTCCGGCAGGATGGAGCGCGGCACGTTGAAGATGCGCAGCAAATCGTCATCGAATACGCCCGTCGCTATGTCGTAGAGCAGCGTGCGCGAGGCGTTCGTCGCATCGGTCGCGTGCACCTTTCCGCCGGTGAGCCTCCAAAGCAGAAACGTATCGATGGTTCCGAACGCGAGATGGCCGGCTTGCGCCAACGCCCGTGCGCCCTCGACGTGATCGAGCAGCCAGGCAATCTTGGTTGCCGAGAAATAGGGATCCAGCAGCAGGCCGGTCTTGGCACTGACGATACGTTCGTGCCCGGCTTGCTTCAGCGCGGTGCACAAATCTGCCGTGCGCCTATCCTGCCACACGATGGCGCGATGGATCGGCTTGCTGGTGCGCCGGTCCCAAAGGACGCAGGTCTCACGCTGGTTGGTAATCCCAAGCGCTGCGATGTCGGACGCCTCGAGCTTGGCGGCGGCGAGCGCCTGCCGAGCGGTTTCGACGGTGGTGCGCCAGATGTCCTCGGGATCGTGCTCCACCCACCCTGAAGCCGGGTAATGCTGAGCGAACTCCCGCTGTGCCAGGCCGAGCACCTGGAGATCCTCACCGAACAGGATGGCCCGGCTGGAGGTCGTCCCCTGATCGATTGCCAGAACAGTGCCCGGCTTGCCCATGCTGCGACCCCGTTCAGTCGTTTCGGGTGCCCTTTGTCGAACTTATGCGAGGGTGCAACAACGCCGCAACCCCTGCAGTGCACAGCGCCTCGCCGGGCTTCCATGCCTGCCCTCACCTGCGCTACCGTTGAACGGGGCGGAGACGTCGTGACTGACACGCCGCTGTCATGCGAGAGCTGCAACTAGCGTCCGTCAGAAGACGCAAGGCTCCCATTGTGGAGGAGATTACATGAGAACGCACATGATGTTGGGCTGGCTCTCGGCCGGCACGATGCTCTTTGCGGCCAGCGCTTCGGCGCAGACCGAGATCCAGTGGTGGCATGCCATGACCGGCGCAAACAACGAGGTCATCGTCAGGCTCGCCAACGACTTCAATGCCAGCCAGAAGGACTACAAGGTCGTCCCGACCTACAAGGGCAGCTACCCGGACACCATGAACGCCGGCATTGCAGCCTTCCGCGCCGGCAACGCACCGCACATCATGCAAGTCTTCGAGGTGGGCACTGCCACCATGATGGCGGCAACCGGCGCGGTGAAGCCGGTGCATGTTCTCATGAAGGAAGCCGGCGAGGCCTTCGATCCCAAGGCCTATCTGCCGACGATTACCGGCTACTACTCGACGACGAAGGGCGAGATGCTGTCCATGCCCTTCAACTCGTCGAGCACGGTGATGTGGTACAACAAGGACAGCTTCAGAAAGGCAGGGCTCGATCCCGAAAAGCCGCCCAAGACGTGGCCCGAGGTGTTCGAGGCGGCCAAGAAGCTCAAGGCGTCGGGGCATCCGAACTGCGGCTTCGGCAACGCCTGGGTCACATGGGTCAATCTCGAGCAGCTCTCGGCCTGGCACAACGTACCGCTGTCCACCAAGGCCAACGGCATGGACGGCTGGGACACCGTGCTGAACTTCAACAGCCCCTTGCACGTCAAGCACCTGCAGAACCTGGCCGAGCTGCAGAAGGACAAGACGTACGACTACTCGGGCCGCACCAACACCGGCGAGGGGCGCTTCACCTCCGGAGAGTGCCCGATCTTCCTCACCTCCTCGGCGTTCTTCGGCAACGTCAGAGCCAACGCCAAGTTCGACTTCGGCAACGCGCCGATGCCCTACTATCCCGATGTCGCCGGCGCGCCGCAGAACTCCATCATCGGCGGCGGCTCGCTGTGGGTGATGGGCGGCAAGACGGCGCAGGAGTACAAGGGCGTCGCCAAGTTCTTCGCCTTCCTGTCGGATACCGACCGGCAGGTGGCGCTGCACCAGAAGTCGGGATATCTGCCGATCACCAAGGCCGCGTACGAGAAGACCAAGGCGTCGGGCTACTACAAGCAGTATCCCTACCTCGAGACGCCGCTGCTCGAACTGACCAACAAGGAGCCGACCGAGAACTCGCGCGGACTGAGACTGGGCAACATGGTGCAGCTGCGCGACGTGTGGGCCGAGGAGATCGAGGCTGCGCTGTCGGGCAAGAAGCCGGCCAAGCAGGCGCTCGATGATGCGGTCACGCGCGGCAATGCCATGCTGCGTCAGTTCGAGCGCACCGTATCGCGCTGACGTTTCGGGCCGGGCTGCAAGGCCCGGCCCTACCTTGTCTGTCGAGTATCCGCTGATGCATCTCAATCGCCTGTCGCCGATGCTATCGGAGCATGCAGCGTGGAAATCGAAGGGGCTGTCGGTCGATGGCTTGCGCGTGACCGATTACGGCATGACGGAATTCGAGCTGCGAGACCCCGACGGCTATTGGCTTTGGTTCGGCCAGGCCGCCGGCAAGGCCGTGGCGCCGGCGGAGTAGCAATCCATGGAAAAGCGGGCCATTTTCGGCGGCAAAGCGCTCCCCTACCTGCTGCTCGCCCCGCAGCTGCTGGTGACGCTCGTCTTCTTCTATTGGCCGGCAAGCCAAGCCCTGTGGCAGTCGTTCCTGCTGCAGGATGCATTCGGTCTCAAGACGGATTTCGTCTGGCTCGAGAACTATCGCGACCTTCTCTTGCAGCGCGACTACTATCGAGCCATGGGGACCACGGCGATCTTCTCCGTCGCCGTCACGCTCCTCTCGCTGTCGATCGCCCTGCTGCTCGCCGTGCAGGCCGACAAGCAGATCAAGGGTGCCGGTGTCTACAAGACGCTTCTGATCTGGCCTTACGCCGTAGCGCCGGCGGTCGCGGGCGTGTTGTGGCTCTTCATGTTCCAGCCGTCGCTCGGCGTCGTGTCGCGCAACCTGCGCGCGCTCGGCATCGACTGGAACCCCCTGCTCAACGGCAATCATGCCATGCTGCTCGTCGTCATGGCCGCAACCTGGAAGCAGATCAGCTACAATTTCCTGTTCTTTCTTGCCGGCCTGCAGTCGATTCCGAAATCGGTGATCGAGGCGGCGGCCATCGACGGGGCGCGCCCTGTGCGCCGCTTCTGGACCATCATCTTCCCGCTGCTGTCGCCGACCGCGTTCTTCCTGCTTGTCGTCAACATCGTCTACGTCTTCTTCGACACCTTCGGCATCATCGATGCGATGACCGGCGGCGGCCCCTCCAAGGCGACCGAGACGCTCGTCTACAAGGTCTTCTTCGACGGCCGCCTCGGCGGCGATCTCGGGGGCTCGGCCGCCCAGTCGGTGATCTTGATGATCATCGTGGTCGGCCTCACCGCCGTGCAGTTCCGCTACATCGAGCGCAAGGTGACGTATTGATGGGGCCTCGGCGCAAACGCTGCAGGAACCCCCTCCCCGTCGCGCCGAAGGCACGCCTTCGGCACGACGTGGG
>WBUN01000059.1 GCA_008933705.1 Hyphomicrobiaceae bacterium | reverse complement strand
GGGCCGGCGAGGGTCGAGCCGGTCAGCCGCACGCAGGCGCCGCCACCCGAGCGGCTGCCGCCGGTCCGCGCCGAGCCGACGATTGAGGATCTGCCGCATACGTACACGGGTCTCCTCGACGACGTCATGCTGCGCTACTCGAACGACTTCGTTACCGAGGACTTCTTCCGCAAGATGATCGCCAAGAACGTGTTCTTCGGCGGCGGCATCCTGTTCAACGACGGCTATTTGGTGAACCATCCCGTTGCGCGACGCTATCTGCAGTCGGACGGCAACATCCTGCGCACGATGCTGAGCGCCAACTTCGTGCGCATTCTCACCCGCGCGGGTGACGCCGAAGGTCTTGCGCGCATGCCCGTGGTGATGGCAGAGAGCGGCAACGCCTCCTACCATGCGCTTGTGCATGGGCCGGAATGGGACGAGTTTGGCGACGTGCTCCGGCACATTGCCGCCAACGCTTTCCGCACCAGCAACACGGTGTCCTGGCCGACCAAGGACATGTCGGTCGGCTACGCCAAGCTGATGGCGCGCGTGTTCGCCAGCAGGGACACGCCGTCCCATCTGGGCCTCACCAAGGTCACGTCCGACGATCTTGCGCGCATCGAGGAGGACTTCCTTGCCCGCCAGCCGCACCTGAGCAATCCGCGCGACAAGTTCGAGAAGGCGGCCCACGCGGTGCTGCAAAACTCCAGCCATGAGCTGCGCGAGGCGATGCGCGAGGTCATGGATGTCGCCAACCAGTGCTACCACTACAACTTCGGCCTCGGCCTGACCGACAGCTTCAGCGCCAACCTGGCGGTGGACACCACCATCGGGCGGGCCTTCGACGAGCTGCTCGCCATCGACAGCGTCGACGCGGGCCAGCTCGACGATATCCCGGTCCTGCGCGTGCCCAAGGATGTCCCCTTCGACAACGGTGCGCTGTTCCTGCCCTTCCTCGATCATTCTTCGCGACTGGGTCGCGCCAAGATCACGTACCTGACGAAGCTCGACGAGCTTCTGCGCCCGGGGGCCCGGAGCGTGGATGACCTCAAGAAGGACGTGGCCGAGGCGACCGACGAGTACGTCCGGCGCATCGTCGAGCACCTGGCGCCGCACTACGGGCGGGTCGGCGTCGAGCGCATGCTCGGCGACCCGATCACCTTGGCGGTCGGCAGGATCGGCGAGCAGAGCACGTCGGACGTGAAGGCGGTTGGCGCGCCGACCGCCGGCATTGCCATCAGCCTGCTCGAGGAGTTCCGCAACTATGGCCGGGATTTCCTGTTCCGCCGTTTCAGCGTTGCAGACGCCGGCACGAGCTTCGATCCGACGCACGAGCAGCTCATCAAGCTCGGCGACATCCGGCCGCAGATCGCTTCGCTCGCCTTCAACCGCACCGAGGCGGCGCAGTTCATCTCCGACGTGCCCGACTTCAAGGCGTAGGGCATCGGTCAGCGGGGCGCGGGCCTCAGCTTCGGCCGCAAGCCGCCGATGATCGGGGAGGTTGCCGTCTCCGCCTTCAGGTCCTCCAGGAACCTGGCGCCGACGCGCCGCCGCTCCTCCTCCTGCATCGGCCCTATCCAGTCGGCGACGAGCGGGTGCAAGGCGGTGAGCGACATGAGGGCCGCGCTGCAATGGGTGAGGACCTGGAAGCGTTCCTGCGCGGTCAGCAGCTCTCTGCGGCTTCCCGCGGCGGCCGACAGCGCATCGCACGCATCCCTGTAGGCCATGGCCTCGATCGACAGGATGCGCTGAGCCCTGAACCAGAGCGGCGGATGCCATATGACCGGCGACGCGTGCCCGCTGAAGGTCTCGGCCGCATGCAAGGCCAGCGGAATGATGGCGGCGCCGATCACCGCCGTCGCAATCCGGTCGAGCGGATCGAGCCGCGGCCCTGCCCGGCTGCGCGGCCGGGCGAGCTCCCCATGGCGGTGCGAGAAGATCAGCCGGAGCGCGAAATCGTCGGCCATGACCTCCAGTGCCTGCCGCACCCGGTTGACCTTGCGCTCGGCCGGGCGGGCGATGGGCTGCGCCATCTCCAACTCGAGCATGGAGTCGGAACCCAGGTGCAGGCGCGAGCCGTCGACATGGCCGAGGACGACGTGCGCGATCTCGTGCAGCCACACGAAATGCAGGGCATCGGTCACCGTCTGTGCGAAGCCCGCGGCACGGACGGGGCAGAGTCCGCCGCGGTCGGCCGCGATCTGTGTCAGGCCGGCCGTCCGGAGATATCGTGCGACCTGCGGTTCGGGAGGCGCCGCCTCGCTTGCAGCCAGCAGGCGCAGCAGCTCGAACCCCGGCGGCGTTGCACTGTCCCCGCCCGGCGTCGCCGGCAGCGAGGAGACATCGCCGATCCAGTGCAGACACCGTGCATCCTTCCAGATCGCACCGGCGATCTCGGCGATGACGACCGGGAGCGCCGCGAAGATGGCGGCACAACTCGTGTTGCCGTCTCGCCCCGCGACGCCGTTCAGGACGTCCCGGTCGAGGATGGCGAGTGCGAGTTGCTCGCCGGCTGGAAGCGAGATGATGCCCGCCGGCTGATCGCGGGCTGTGCCCGCGGCGGCGGCAAGGCGGCCAATCGTCTGATCGAGCGCCCGGCAGCCGGTGTCCCAGGCGAGCCGCAACGCAGAGTCGGGCGCGATGGCGGCCGGATCGATCGCCCCGCCGTACCGGCCGAGCAGGGACGCGAGAGCCTGGTTCAGGGAATGTCCGGCCGAATTGCTGTTGCCCAAAGCCGATCGCCCCCTACCTGCGTGTCGAGATCTTCTGCCTACTTTCCAAGCTTCGTGCGACGCGCCCTGTCATCAACTTTTCCAGATTGGAGCCTATTGGTAGTGTCCCGATTGCGAAGTTCGCCGAAGCTTGCTGCTGGCGCCGGAAGCGAACTTCGGAATCATAAAGGGGACACTAAACCTATAGTGTTGCTACTGTGATTCAGATCGAGAAATTCGCTCATAGCAAGCCCGTGAACACCGGCGAATTGCTCGATCGTCACACTGGAAATGGAAGGCGCTATCTGGGCATCGAGCAGGAGTACGCGGGATGAGCATCGACGCTATATGGGCCAAGGACGAGAATGCGCTGTTTGCCGAGGTCGGCGAGGCCGTCCTCTCAACCGATATGGGCATGACGGCCCCGTCGCTGGAGCAGATGATACGTGCGGGCAAGGAATGGATGGAGGCCAAGAAGGGCCTGCTGTGCCAGTTGATCTGCTCGCATCAGGGCGTCAAGACGGCGATCGTGGGCGGTGCGCTGGGCAAGGACCTCGCGGCTCTGATCATCGACATCCTGGAGCACCACGTGACGGCGCTGTCGCCAATCCCGCCGGCGTCGGCAGGCCTGCTCTTCTGCCGTCTCGGCTATTTCCGGCTGTGTCCGGAGCACTCGCACTAGATACTGCGGGCGTCGCTCAGGAGATCGACGAGGGCTGTGCGACGCCCTTGACCTGTTCCGTTGCCGGTCGATGGCTCTCCTGCATCCTGCCCAGCGCGATGGCGAGCGCCGTCCATAGCGCGGCGAAGGGCGTGGCAATGGCTGCGATCAACGCGATCTCCAGCCCGAGCGATCGCGACAGCAGCGCGAACAGCCATCCCCCTGCCGCATCGCCGCCCCTGTAGAACAAGGTATCGACGACGTTCTGGGCCTTGTACTTCTCATCCGGTGTCACGCTCGAGAACAGGGCGTGGCGCGCCGGATTCGAGATCGCATAGTTGACCGCCCGACCCACGGTCTGACACAGGAAGATCACGGCCAACGTCGGTGCGGCCGCGAGCAGCAGGAAGCCGATCGTCGCAAGAGCCGGCTGTGCGGCGGCGGCGACACCGACCCCGAAACGCTGGATGATGCGTCCTGTTGCGAGGAGCTGGAGGATGATGGCGAGCACATTCACGGTCAGATCGAGCCTTGCGAAGAGCTGGATGCGCTCTGCGGGTGAGCCGACCGTGGCTTCGATGATGATCTGCTGCTGAAGGTAGAAGAAGGCGCCGAGTATGTTGCCGAGGACGACCCAGCACCCGATGGCGAAAAGATACTGCGAGCCGAACACGCGCCGTACGCCCGAGAATACTCCGAACCCGATGGGTTGTGCGTGATCGGCGGCTGGGGGCAGGCCGTGGCGCTCCACCTGCCGGTTGATGAGCAGCACGCAGCCGAGCGCCGCCAGCAGAAATGCCACGGAGACCAGGAGCAGGTTGGTCGGGCCGATGGTGCGGACGATGGATTGCGTCAGCAGGGGACCGGCGATGGCGCCGATCGTGCCGCCCGCGGCGATGAAGCCGAACAGGCGCCTGGCCTGGGCGGCCGAGAAGACGTCGACCATGTAGCTCCAGAACACGGCAACGACGAAGAGATTGTAGACGCTGACCCACACGAAGAACGACGGTGCGAGCGCCGCGCGGCTGATCGGCATCTTGAGCAGAACGAAGAACGCCAGGAGCTGCAGCGCGAACAGCCCGTAGACGACGGGAACGATGCGCCGGCGCGGAGCGCGCGCAACGATCCAGCCGAATGCCGGCACGGCGGCCAGCATGACCAGAAACGTCACGCTGAAGAGGTAGGGGAGCTTCGCCGTGCCGCCCTCAATCCCCATCTCGTCCCGCAAGGGGCGCACGACGTAGTAGCCGCACAGCAGGCAGAAGAAATACGTACAGGCCAACAAGGCGAGAGGCAGCTCACCTCTTTCCAAGCTCACAATGGTGCGAAGCCACGCTTGTCCCCTTTTCTCGGGGAGGTGGTTGGCTTGAAACACGGCCGGCTGCCCCACACGCCTCAGCTTTTGTTGTCCTATTATCCTAGCATCAGTTGCGCGACCGGGTCACGACAGGGATTGCGCCCGTCGACCTCGACGAACGCCCCCCGAACGAGCCGGGCGCGGAACCGCGGTCAGAGCGTCTTGCCTATGGCCTTGGCGGCGCGCTGCAGAGCGGGCACGAAATCCCACATGCGTTCAGCCGTCACCCGCTGGGTCGGCGCATGCATGGCCACCGTCGCGCAGATGCGCTCTCGCCGGTCGACGACAGGGACCGCCAGTCCGATCAGGCCGGAGATGAACTCCTCCACGTCGACGCCGATGCCCTTGGCGCGAACCTCTTTCAGCTCGGTCTCGATCCTTGCCGGATCGACAAGCGTCTTGTCCGTGTATTTCTTCAGCGGCACCAGCCGAAGCAGCCGGCTGCGCTTGGCCGCGGGCATCAGACCGAGGAACAGCTTGCCGCTGGCTGTGCAGTGGGCAGGCACCCTGGAGCCAACGTGGAAGTGCGTGCGCAGCGGCCAGTGGCATTCCACGCGATCGAGGTAGACCACCTCGTTGCCGACAAGGATCGTCAGGTTGCATGTTTCCTGGATCTCGTCGACCAGGGCCTGGAGCACGGCATGCCGTTCGGCCCGGTTGGGCGCGTTGATCAGGGCTTCCAGCGACATCGCCATCAGCCTGTGACCGGTGATGAAGCGCTTGCTGCCCGGCTCTCTCTGGAGAAAACCGGCGTCCTCCAGCAGCAGCATCAGCCGATGCACGGTGGGCTTGGGAAGATCGAGTCTGGGGCTGAGTTCCACCGCTGAAACCGGCTCGGGCGACCGGCTGACGGCCTCCAGGATTGCCAGTGCACGTGCCGCTGCCGAGGCGCGGTCGGCACCCGCGGCCGGAAACAGCTCATCGCCGGAGAGGCGCTTCTTCCGTTTGAGCGCGCCCTCGGCGCGCGTGCTCAAGACCCGCATGAGCGCCAGCGCCGCGTCATCTCGGCGTCCTTGGTTGGGTCCAAAGCCACAAGTGGTGTCGTCACGGGTCTGGTGCGCTCCTCAGCGTTGGCGAGCAGGCACGGCGCAAGGGCGCGGTGCGAGGTCTCTCATTGGTGCAGGATAGCCGCAATGCGCTGCCATCTGCCATCGTTCAAGACGCTCATTCCTGCTGTGTTCAAGAACCTCATTCTTGCCGTCCGTGCGAAGATTGCGTCCGATCGCGTCAACGGCGGTTGCGGCAAAGAGGCAATCAGATAGCAGAGAAAATGAGATTATTCGGCTCGTAATAGATCACAACTTCTCGCCGTGTCACGATGGTGGCGGTCGCGCGTACGGATTGCGTGCGGTCGTCTGGGTCCGCGAGCAGGGAGGAGGGCAACCCTCCCCCACTAAGGACGAGCTCAGGCATGGAGGTCGCGCCGCCGGCGGGAGGGAGCATGTCGCCTCAGGACGAATACGACTGCGTGATCGTCGGCGCGGGCTCGGCGGGGGCGGTGCTGGCGAGCCGGCTGAGCGAGGATCCGAGCGTGCGGGTCCTGCTGATCGAAGCGGGAGGGTGGGACAGGCACCCGTGGGTGCGAATTCCGCTGGGCGTCGGCAAGATGCTCAACAACGAGAGGTTCGTCTGGAAGGTAGAAACAGAGCCCGAGCCGGGCCTGAACGGGAAGCGCATGTACTGGCCGAGCGGCAGGCTGATCGGCGGCTCGAGCTCGGTCAACGGCATGCTCTTCGTTCGCGGCCATCCGCAGAAGTACGACGAATGGCGGGCGGCTGGTTGCCCGGGATGGGGCTGGTCCGATCTGGAGCCGTATTTCAAGCGCCTCGAGGATTGTGCGTTCGGCGATCCAAGCCACCGTGCCGTCGGCGGGCCGGTTTCCGTCACGCGCCTTTCGGGGGACCGCGTGACCAATGCCTTCCTGGACTCGTGCCAGGCGGCCGGATACGCGCGCACGGCAGACTACAACAGCGCCGATCCGGAAGGCGCGAGCCCGATCCAACTGAGCACGCGCCATGGCATTCGCTGCAGCACCGGCCTTGCCTATCTGAAGGACGCCAAGGCACGCCGCAACCTCGACATCCTCACGAACACGCGCGCCACGCGCGTCGTGCTCGAAGGCCGCCGGGCAGTCGGCGTGGAGGTGCTGCGGGGCGGAACGCGCATGGTGCTTGGCGCCCGCAGGGAGGTGCTGATCTGCGCCGGCGCCGTGCGCTCGCCGCAACTCCTGGAGCTGTCGGGTATCGGCATGCCACAGCTTCTCCAGAAGATGGGAATACCGGTCGTGGCTGCCCGCCCCGGCGTGGGGGAGAACCTGCAGGATCATCTGATGGCGACGATCGGATTCCAATGCACGGTCCCCGAAACGGCCAATGACCTGCTTGCCAGTCCGCTCAGACTGATGCGGGAGCTCCTGCGCTACACGCTCTTCCGGCGCGGCCTTTTCACCACGTCCACCCTGACGGGGCTGGCGTTCCTGCGGACGCGGCCGGATCTTGCCTATCCAGACGTGCGCATCCAGATCGGTCTCAGCTCCGGCACGAGCCGTCTGTCGACGAGCCGCAAGCTCGGCATGGACCCGTTCTCGGGCTTTCATCTCGGCGGGTACTTCATCTACCCGGAGTCGCGCGGGAGCACGCATATCGGATCGCCGGATGCGGCACAGGCGCCGCGCATCAACGCCAACTACCTCGCCAGCGGAACGGATCGCGACGCCATCGTCCGCACGCTCAAGGTGCTGAGGCGCGTGGCGGACCAGCCGCCGCTGCGCGATCTGATCGTGCGCGAGGTGCGTCCGGGCCGGGATGTGGCGTCGGACGCAGAGCTTCTCGAGCACGCCCGCAACACGGGGCACACCTGCTGGCATCCCATCGGAACGTGCCGCATGGGGCAAGACCCCGACGCCATTGTCGACACCGAGCTGAGGGTGAAGGGCGTTGCGGGCCTACGCGTCGTCGACGCGTCCGTCATGCCGTTTCTCGTCGCCAGCAACACCAACATTCCCGTCATCGCCCTGGCGGAAAAGGCGGCCGACATGATCGCGGCGGATCTGCGAACGACGATGGTCGACAGAACGCGAGCTGTGTCGGGAGCACTTGCGGGCTGAGCCCCGGCCGGGTTCGACTTCTCGCAGCCGCTCGGCAACCGAGCTTACCGCGGGCCCCTGCAAGGGAGCCTGCGGCAGTACGGCCGGCCTTCCTCGGGATCCATCGCCCACTGGCATCGGCCTTCCCCGTTGCAGGACTCTCTGGTGTCGAAGCTCCTGCAATAGGCTGCCAGCGTTGCCGGTGCCGGGCACCCGTCCGCGTATACGATCCTCTCATTGTACGGGACGGCCGACCTGTGCGGAGGCGGAGGCTGGTAGGCACAGCCCGCCAAAAGCAATGCGACGATGGTTGCCCCAAGACGCATGACGCCACCCCCAACACGGCGATAGCGGAGCATACGGCCATAGCCGTCCCATGACCAGATGCAGGAGCGCCTCAGGGGAAAGCATGCCGACGCATGCGGCGTGGAGGCGGAGCATGAATCCGGCTCTATTTCCCTAGTCTTGGAAGGAAAAACACGCCCTGGGGAGGAACATCGATCGGCAGATCCCGGGTCGCAGCCGTGGCTTTTCGGCACCGGCCGTGGCCTATCCTGGCCGCCCGACGGCGGGGTGCCGCTGCGATCCGTCCGCCGATGCGTCCCGGACGTCTCCGTTCGACGCGGTGAATACCTGGGCGAGTAGCAGCGCCCTGCTTGAGACGCCGCCGCGTGCGGAGGCTGACAGAATCCATGTGTGTTTGGGGCCCCTTTCAACATGGGGTCAAAATCACCCGGCTGGCCTGGCAACGGCTTGCCAGTCATCGAGCTGAAGTTTGGGCCTGAGGCGCAGTTGACCCGCGTGACGCACACCCAACGATGGCGGATCGCCTGGGTGCTTCCGACTGGCACATGCCAGTCGACTGAAACCAGGGTGTTGAGGTAGATGAGCGTGATCCGGGCGGCCGCCAATCGAGGGAGGATGCATTGGCGATATATGCTACCGACGTTCTCCGCGGTATCGCCGCCAGAGGTCTCCGACGTCTGCTGCACAAAGATGTCGTCGCGCGCATTGGCTACAATTCGCTCGGTGACAGAATGGACCACCTGAGACGGTCGGGATACTCCCTCAAGACCATCGTCGATGTTGGTGCTTTCCGCGGTAAGTGGGCGATGGCCGTTGGACGCGTGTTCCCCGAGAGCCGCATCATCATGGTTGAAGCGCAGGAAGAAAACCGCGGCTTCCTCGATGCCGCTGTCGCTGAGTTGGGTACGCGCGCGACCTACGAGATCGCCCTGCTGGGCGCAGAGGAGAAGGTCAGCGTTCCTTTCTACAGCCTGGGCAGCGGTTCATCCATATACGCAGAGATGACCTCGCATGGATTGGCTGCTGCGACCGTCAACAAGTCGATGACGACCCTCTCGGCAGTCCTCGGCAAGCTGGATGCCAGCAATCCGGACTTCATCAAGCTCGACGTGCAGGGCGCGGAAATAGAGGTCATGAAAGGCGCAATGCAGGCACTTGAGACGGCAACCTTGTTACAGGCCGAGCTGTCGGTAACGCCTTACAATGCCGGTGCTCCGCTAGCGGCAGACGTTATCGAGTTCATGGGCGACCTCGGGTTCGGCCTATACGACCTGTTCGGCCTGGTGCGCGCGGGAGACCGGGAGCAGATCAGCCAGTTCGACGCCTTGTTTCTTAGCCACCGCCGCCGGAAGCGCTAGAGACCGATCGGGATGGAATTGCCGATCCTTCCGTTGTCATCCCGGAATTTCGCGCCAGCGAAATATCCGGGATCTTGAGGCGTGGCCAGCCGGGCGACTGCCAAAGCCAACCGGCAAGGCCGGCTCTGCGCGCTCGCGCGAGGGCGCCGTCCACACCATCAATAGGTGGGGCTGGTGCGGGGCCCATCGGGATGGTTGGTGCGCGATGCAAGTCGGATCGCGCATGATCAGTCTCCGCCCGGAGCACGGCGACGTTGCGCACTTCATTAACCGTCATCGGAGAGTATTTGGCTAAGGCGCTGACGGTTCTGACGAAGTCACGCCTCGCGTGACAGTGTTGGCCGGACATCCCCGAGATGAGGATCGATTCAATGCGTACACTGAAGAACATTTTGCGGGCGACGGCCTTGGCGCCAATCCTGCTGACTTTGGCGCACGCAGGTGCGCATGCCCAAGGGGAAGGCGCGACCTGGAGACTGCAGCGCGGTCAGGACATCGCGTCGACTGGGGTCAGGTTGCCCGAGATGCAAATTCAGGGTCAGAGCCTGTCCGGATCGACCGGATGCAAGTCGTTTGCAACCACATTCAGCAGACGTTCCGATGGGCGCGTCGATATCACCCGGCCGTCATTGGCCCGTAAGGCGTGTGGACGAAAGCAGCAGAGCGTCGAGAACGCCTTTGTCCTCGGTCTCACGCGGACGCAGTTCATCGAGGAGAAGGGCGACCAGCTGGCTTTTCTTTCCATAGCCCGAGAGGAGCTGCTGGTTTGGCAGCGGGTACAGGAGCCGACCACTGCGCGAGCGACGCCGAGAAAGACGCGTGCGCGCCAAGGCAGGCGCATGCACGCAGAGATCAGGAAGTCTCGTGGCCGCGTTATGCATGCTCGATCCAAGCATCACCACCACAGGCGCCACATGTGGCTGGACAAAGGCTGCTTCATCTGAATTGCGAACTGCGGTTGCGGGCCGCTGCGTTCTCGCGCCGCTGCCGCTCCCAGCGCTTGCGCTGAGCGGCTGCGATGCGGGCCTTGCCACTCCGCCGTGCCTTCGCAGGACAGAGGCCCGGCATCACGGAGGTCGACGACGGAATATGGGTCGCCAGCTTCATCCACTATGATCTGGGATACATCGACCTGGAGAGCAGAAACCTGCAGCCCATCGACAACCCGTTCGGTACACGGGTGTCACCCATGTCTTAGGTACGTTCCGTTACCTATGTGTCCGGGCCGGACAAGGGGGAACGGTGGTAGCGGAGGAGGGATTTGAACCCCCGACACACGGATTATGATTCCGCTGCTCTAACCAGCTGAGCTACTCCGCCACTGTCAGGCGTGGCCGCGTATGCGAGGCGAGCGCGATATAAGGAGGCGGGCCGAGCGCTGTCAAGCAAGGCGCCCGCCGCCCGCGCCGCGGCGTACCGGCATGCCCTTATCACGACCTCATATGGTGAGCGATTGCCGGGTTCGCAGGGCCCGCTCCGCCATTCCGCTTTGGGGGCCGCAATGCCTGGGCCCGCCTCGTCGGCGATGCCCCCGCTCGGGCGGCGGCAGTGCGCCGCCACGGCCACGACCATGGCGGCCAGACGGCGGGTGGAGGGTCAGGCCGCGGCCTTGGCCGCGGTTGCCTTGTGGAAGCGCATCATCGTGAAGAGGCCCCAGGGGCGCAGGCCGCGCTTCTCCACCAGCTTGAGATCTTCGCACACGAGCACGCGCTCGACGTCGAAGACCGGCCGCCAGCCCAGCATGTCTGCAAACGGCGCCATGCGCCGCTCAACCCAGCCGCGCATGCCTTCGTCGGCGCTGAAATGGTTGACGATGATGACCTCGCCGCCGGGACGGCAGACGCGGGACAGCTCGCGCATCACCTTCTCCGGCTCAGGCACGACGGTCATCACGTACATGGCGACGACCGTATCGAAGGAGGCGTCGGGGAACTTAAGGTCGCCGGCGTCCATCTCGTGGAGGCCTGCGACGTTGGTGAGACCTTCACTTGCCACCCGCTCGCGCGCCTTTTCCAGCATCTCCGGCGAGAGGTCGATGCCGACGATCTCGAGACGGCGGTGGTACGTCGGCAGCGACAGCCCCGTGCCGACGCCAACCTCGAGCACGCGGCCCTGACTCTGGTTGATGATCTCGACGGCATGCTTCCTGCCCTCGGCGGCGACGCGGCCGAACGTGTGGTCGTAGACCGGCGCCCAGCGGCGATAGGCGCTCTTGATGGAATCCTCATCCATCTTCGCGGTGCCCTCTGCGGCGTCCGTGAAGCGCTTGAAGAGCTTGGGTGTGCGCTGCTGTGCTTCGGTACGCAACGGCGGCCTCATAACCTGCTTTCTCCCTCATTGTGGTGCCTGTCAGCCGGGTGCATGCGATTATCTCCTTCTCTGCGCCCGGCGTCACGTGCGGCAGGCGGACGCTCGGCCGGGCTCAGGGGCCCGCTCGATCCAGCCTCCGCCCAGAATGCGCGCCTCGGGGCCGGCGTCGGCATAGAATACACAGGCCTGCCCCGCCGCGATGCCGTACTCGCCGTCCTGCAGCAGCACTTTTGCCCCTTCCCCCGACGCAAACAATGTCGCCGGTTGCGGCGGCGCGCTCGAGCGTATGCGCACGGCCACGGAAAGTCCGTCGGCAGGCATCGGCTCGTCAGCCAGCCAATTGACGTTCCTAAGGGTGATCCAGTACGCATGCAAGCTTTCGCGCGGGCCGACCACGACCTGGCGCGTGTCGGCATCGAGGCGAACCACGTACAGCGGGGCGCCGCCGGGAATGCCGAGGCCGCGGCGCTGGCCGATGGTGTAGTTGATTATTCCGCTATGCTTGCCGAGCACGCGGCCGTCGACGTGCACGATGTCGCCGGCCTCGGCGGCGCCGGGCTTCAGGCGCTCGATGATCTGCGTGTAGCGGCCCTGCGGCACGAAACAGATGTCCTGGCTGTCGGACTTGTCGGCAACCGGGATGGCGAACTCGCGCGCCAGCGCCCGCACCTGCGCCTTGGCATAGCCGCCGAGCGGAAAGAGCAGGGAGGCAAGCTGGGCCCTGGTGGTGGCAAACAGGAAGTAGCTCTGGTCGCGCTCCGGGTCGCGGGCGCGGTACAGCTCCGGCCCCGAAGGACCGTGACGCATCTGGATATAGTGGCCGGTGGCCAGCAGCTCGGCGTCCAGCTCCCTGGCCGTCGCCAGCAGCTCGTGGAACTTGATCTGCTGATTGCAGGTCACGCAGGGGATGGGCGTTTCGCCGGCCACGTAGCTGTCGGCAAACGACTGCATGACCGTGGCCCTGAAGCGCTGCTCGTAGTCGAGCACGTAGTGGGGGATGCCGAGCCGGTCGGCCACGCGGCGGGCATCGTGGATGTCCTGGCCGGCGCAGCACGCGCCGCGGCGGGAGACCGCCTCGCCGTGATCGTAGAGCTGCAACGTGACGCCGACGACATCATGCCCCTGTTGCTTCAGCAACGCCGCCACCACGGACGAATCAACGCCGCCGGACATGGCGACGACCACGCGCTTGGCCGGGCGGACGCTGCGACGCATTGAGACGGGCGGAACGATGGGAGCGGCCATGGGCAGGAGCTGAAACGATCTCAAGGACTCTCGATCCGAGCACTGCCGCCCTTGCGCGCAGACACCGGCAATATGACGGCAGCGTTGGGCACAATCAAGGCTGATGCGGCGTTGCCGCGCTCATGGTGCATGGCTGTTTCGTTGCGAAGCGCGGGCGAGGCGATGGCCACATCCGTAAGATCTGTGCCGAGACGGCACGATTGCCCTGGCTGGGGCCTTCCAGGCCAATCAATCGTTCCAAAGTCTCAAGAATTAACCAACAAGAGCCCTGAATTAACCATGATGGAGGCAAATAACAGGCCGAAGGTTCTTGATGTATTTACCCTGTCACTTAGGTTGATTTTAATTGCGTTCGTCTAGTGTCGTGCCAGGTCAGACAACGTGTATGAGTATCATGACCGATCAACAGTACAGGGCGCGGGTGCGCTATGTCATCGGGCCGGACGGCAGTCCGTTAACGGTGGCCGATCTACCGCCCAAGGATACCAAGCGCTGGGTTATACGGCGCAAAGCAGAAGTGGTGGCGGCCGTCCGCGGCGGGCTCCTGAGCCTCGAGGAGGCGTGTGACCGATACAAGCTGACGGTCGACGAGTTCTTGTCGTGGCAACGCTCGATCGACCGGTTCGGTTTGCCCGGTCTGCGCGCAACCCGCATCCAGGACTACCGGGATTGATCTTCTGATCCGGCGCTCCGGGCCTTGGGTCCGAGCCGCGTGCACGCGGCTCGCGATCGCTGCGGCACGGAGCGGGCGGGGACAATCCACCTCGTTCAACGTTTGCTCGGGCGCGGGGGCACGGCCTGTGCCGGCGCCTGTTGCGCCGCCGCCTGTGGCGGACTGGCCGTACGCAGCTGGCAACCGCTGCCGCCTCTCACCCAGCCTTCAACGTCGCGCACCATCGCCTCTGCCAGCGGAGAGGCAACCTTGAGCGCGATGATGCCCACCCGCACACCCTGCGCCGCGGTGTCGAAGGAGACGCGGAAGGCGCGCACGCCGCGCTGGTCATGCTGCCCCGGGTCGCGCTCGTAGATGACGATCTCGGCGGTGCCGCCCTGTGAGGGCGGCTTCGCGTCGGCATGGAATACGTGCGTCGGTCGCAAGGGGCCGTCGCCACCGAACCAGCAGCCGAGCATGCGCCGCGCCACCGCCGTGTAGGCGTCGGTCGGCGAGCCGGAGGCGACGATGGCGGTTTCGGCGGGGGGCATGTCGCCCGGCGCCGCCCCGGCGGAGGAGGTTTCGATCTGGGCGGTGGCGGCCGGCAGGGTCGGCAAGCTCGCGGGCGTGCATGCGCCGGCAGAGACCACCAGAAGCATTGCGATGGGTACTGAGCGCCGGTGCCGCATCCGAAGATTGCACCTCATCGAGGGCGACCGGACATCAACCGCGCCGGCCGCGCGGCCCGCAACTCGAAAGATCGACGATTCGGACGCCAAAGGTTGCCACGGGCGGAGTGGGAAGGGCAAGCGGACGGGGTGGCCGCGAAGGGCAGGCCGGGACTGGGATTGATGGTGAGGCCGAGCGCTGCCATCATTGGTCCGCTGCCGACGCGCCGGGCCAAACCGGCCCGGGAAAGGGAGGGGGAGCCCATGAAGCATCTGCAACGCATTGCCCTCGCGGGTTTCCTGCTCGCGGCGTCAGGCCTGGCCGCGGATGTCGCCGTCGCCAGCGATTCCGACATCTGCTTTCGCGAGTCCGGCGAGGTTGCCATTGCCGCCTGCAACCGGGTGATCTCCTCGGCGCGCTCGACGCGAAACGAGCTGGTCGATGCCTACTCCAACCGTGGCCAGGAGTACTACGCCAAGAAGGACTATGATCGCGCGATCAGCGATTTCGACGCGGCGATCAAGCTCGACTCGCGCGCCATCCTGGCCCACGGCAACCGGGCCAACGCCTGGTACATGAAGGGCCAATTCGATCGAGCCATTAACGACTACACGCGCGCCATCAGCCTCGACCGCGAGTACACGGCCGCCTATGCCGGGCGCGGCCTGGCGTTCGAGAAGAAGGGCGACAAGGGCCGGGCGATCGCCGACTACAAGGCAGCGCTGTCCGTGAAGCAGAAGTACCAGGACGGCAAGTGGGCGCATGACAACGCGCGCCAGCGGCTTCAGGTGCTGGAGGCCAAGTAGTCAGCGGCAAGTTGCGTCCCTGAGGCGGCGCGCTCATGATGCCGCCGCGCAGGCGAAGAGAGCTGCGAAGGCCAATCGTCCGTTGGCGGCCGATCAGCCGATCATGAGGCCGTTGCGATCGGCTTTCATGTGGTGGCGGTCGCTGTCGCGAGTCTCCACCGGCTCCAGCTTCCTCAACTCGGCCGACGCCTCCTCATGGTCCCGCCGGGCGATTTCGAGCTTCGCCCTGAGGTCGGTGACCGAGGTCAGCAGGTTGCTGCGCCGCAGCGCAGCGGCTTTAGCGAACGTCGAGTAGGCGAAGTGGGCGGCATCACGGATGCCGGTACGCTCCTCTTCGGCTGAGATCTGCCGACCGAGGTCTAGAGCCATCTGCTCGAGGTCGTGGATCATGGTCTCGAGGGAAGCGACCTTGCGGGCCTTTTCGGTTGCCTCAAACCGCTTCAACCGTAGCGCAGTGTCACGCGGCTTCATTGTTCGATACCCCCAACCCGTTCGAGTTGTCGTTTGCGCCAGATGCGAGGCCTTTGCGTCGCAATTGTAGCAAGCGACATGCCAGTTGGACCGTCTCAGACGCGACAGACAGTTTTGCAGGCTGCCGATCTCCGTACCGGGTCGCAGCCTGGCTGCCAGATCGTCAGTAACCTTATATACGAGGCTTTAAGTTGCGGTAAAGCAACGCGTTCATGGCTTCGTGCCTGACAGGTCAGACCCGTGCCAAAATTTTCTATTCCGGCCCTAGGGTGTGAGTCGCAAATCAGTTAGACAGAGAAAACGTCCTGTGCGCGTCCCGAGGACGATGGGGTGCCGGGTCCCGGAAGGGATGGATGGGGGCATTCTGCGGCCATGGAAGGGGCGCGGCGGAGGGACCAAAACGTTCCGTGGTCGGTCTGCCGGAAGCATGGCGCGAGCTAGGGTCTGTGCCTGCGGCGGGCGCGGCGATGAGTGTGGCCTGGATCAGGGATGGTTTCGTGTCGTGATCTATTGTCCGGAAATGCGCGTGCTCGTAATGCAAAATTAGGTTTTGTTAACCTCTGGCGTCTAACTTGCTAAAGATGGTCTAGCCGGAACACCAGTGGTGGTCTCTTCGAATATCGGGCAGCGGACCTCTAAAACGGGTCTGGGAAGAGAGGAATGACATGCGGGTCCTTCTTATCGAGGACGACAGCGCCACGGCTCAAAGCATTGAGCTGATGCTTCAATCCGAGGGGTTCAACGTCTACACGACGGATCTTGGGGAAGAGGGCGTAGACCTTGGGAAGCTCTACGACTATGACATCATTCTGCTGGACCTCAATTTGCCCGACATGAGCGGTTACGAGGTTCTCAAGACACTCAGGGTGAGCAAGGTCCAAACACCAATTCTTATCCTTTCCGGCCTGGCAGGCATCGAGGACAAGGTGCGCGGCCTCGGCTTCGGCGCCGACGACTACATGACCAAGCCCTTCCATAAGGACGAGCTGGTTGCCCGCATTCACGCCATCGTGCGCCGCTCCAAGGGGCATGCCCAGTCCGTGATCGAGACGGGCGAGCTCAAGGTCAACCTCGACACCAAGACGGTGGAGGTGAACAACCAGCGGGTGCACCTGACGAGCAAGGAATATCAGATGCTCGAGCTGCTCTCGCTGCGCAAGGGCACCACGCTGACGAAGGAAATGTTCCTCAACCATCTCTATGGCGGCATGGACGAGCCGGAGCTGAAGATCATCGACGTCTTCATCTGCAAGCTGCGCAAGAAGCTGCAGGCGGCCACCGGTGGTCAGCACTACATCGAGACGGTGTGGGGCCGCGGCTACGTGCTGCGCGATCCCGGCGACGAGAACGTCGCCGCCTGAATGCGCGCGCACGCGGCGGTGCGTGCAACGGAATTTGTGTGGCCTCTTCGCTTTGCCTTCAGGGAGCTCCATCGAGCTCCCTTTTTTCTTTGCGGGACCGGGCGGAAGGGTCGCCGGAGTGTTGACGCTTGCGTCAACTGCGCAACGATAGTCAAATGCCCACGCGGATAGATCGGGAAAGGGCTCGTGCATGGCGGCATCCATCGTTTCACCGGTGGCCGGACAGCTTCTCCGCTGCCTTGTGCTCGCGGGCGACGAGGTGAGCCCAGACACGGAAGTCGCCATTGTGGAAGCGATGAAGATGCATATACCGGTCAGCGCAGACCGCTCAGGCCGCGTTGCAAGGTGGCTCGTTGCCGAGCAGAGCCTGGTGAGCGAAGGGCAGCCGCTGCTGGTGCTGGAAGGTTGAGCGCGCCATGAGCTGGCAATCCGAACTCGATGAACAGGAACGCCGGCGGCAGCTTGCAGCCGAGCTCGGCGGCGCCGACAAGGTGGCGCGCCACAAGGCGGCCGGCAAGCTCACCGTGCGCGAGCGCGTGGCCGGGCTCGTCGATGCGGGGTCGTTCGAGGAGATTGGCTCGACGGCCGGGTTCCCGGAGTACGACAGCGAAGGGCGGCTCGTCGCCTTCACGCCCGCCAACGTGGTGTGCGGCCGCGCGCGCCTCGACGGCCGGGACGTGTTCGTCACGGGCGACGACTTCACGGTGCGGGGCGGCGCCAATGACGGCGGGCTGCGCGAGAAGTTCGCCTTTGCCGAGACATGGGCGCGGCGCTGGCGCATCCCGCTGGTGCGGCTGGTGGACGGCACCGGCGGCGGCGGCTCGGTGAAGCATCTGGAGACGCTCGGGCGCACGTATCTGCCGGATGTGCCGCAGATGACGGAGATCCTGGATGCGCTGTCGGAGATCCCGATCGTGTCGCTTGGGCTCGGCTCGGTGGCGGGCATGGGTGCCGCTCGGGTTTGCGGCAGCCACTACGCGCTTATGGTGCGCGGCACCTCGCAGTTGTTCGCCGCCGGTCCCCCGGTGGTTGCCCGGACCGGCCAGGTCCTCGACAAGGAGGAACTCGGCGGCACCCATGTGCACGTCAAGAACGGCACCATCGACGACGAGGTGCAGAGCGAGGCGGAGGCCTTCGCGCGGGCGCGGCGGTTCCTGAGCTACCTGCCGGCATCGGTGTACGAGCTGCCGCAGCGTACGCCTTGCGACGATCCGGCGGAGCGCACTGCCGAGCAGCTCATCTCGGTCATTCCGCGCAATGCGCGTGCCGTCTACAAGATGCGGCCCATCATCGAGGCCGTCTTCGACGCGGGTTCCTGGTTCGAGATCGGCAAGGCCTGGGGCCGGTCGCTGATCACGGGGCTGGCGCGGCTCGACGGCTGGCCGGTCGCCGTGCTGGCGGGCGATCCCTACCATTACGGCGGCGCCTGGACCGCGGATGCCTGCCGCAAGGCCATCCGCATGATCGATCTGGCCCAGACCTTCCACCTGCCCGTGGTGCACCTCGTCGATATTCCGGGCTTCCTGATCGGCAAGGACGCGGAAGCATCGGGCGTGATGCGCTACGGCACGCAGGCGCTGGCGGCGGTGCGACAGTCGACCGTGCCGTGGTGTGCCGTCATGGTGCGCAAGGCCTTCGGCATGGCGGGCTTGGCCCAGCGCAACGGCTCGCCGGCGTTCCTGCGTTACGCGTGGCCGTCGGCGCAGTGGGGGTCGCTGCCGATCGCCGGCGGCGTGGAGGCGGCCTACCGCGCCGTGATCGAGGCCGCGCCCGACCCCGCCGCCAAGCGCGCCGAGATCGAGGCCCGGCTGGAAGCGCTGCAGTCGCCGCTGCGGACCGCAGAAGCCTTCGGCGTCGAGGAGATCATCGATCCGCGCCGCACGCGCTCCTATCTGTGCCGCTTCGCTGCGCTGGCGGCGCCGCTGCGCACGACGGGGCGGCCGTCATTCGGGTATCGGCCGTGAGGGAATCGGAACGGTCGCGCGATTTTGCTGTTGCCCGCACCCGGCGGCCGCGCCAAACTTTCGTTTAGGTCAAGCAAGAGCCCGCAAGGGCCGCGAGACGGAGGAGGACGCCGCCCATGCCCGACCGGGCCACGCTCAAAGTGCGTGTCAATCGCGACAAATGCCAGGGCCACAACCGCTGCAAGGCCTTGGCTCCCGAGCTGTTCGAGCTCGACGAATACGGCAATGCACACGAGATCGGCGACGGCGCCGTGCCGGCGGGGCTGGAGGAGAAGGCCTATCTCGCCAAGTCGAATTGTCCCGAGTTCGCCGTCGAGATCATCGAGGAGTAGCGGCCATGGCGCGTCCGACCGTCACCGATTGGGCCACGGATTTCGATCATCTCGATCCGGCGTGGGTCAACGATCCCTTCCCGATCTGGGACGATATGCGCAGGAAGTGTCCGATTGCCCACACCGACCGGTTCATGGGCGTCTACTTCCCCACGCGCTACCAGGATGTGCGCGCGGTCGCCTACGACACAGTGCATTTCTCCTCGCGCCGCGTGGTGGTGCGCGAGACGCCGCCGCCGCGCATTCCGGCCCCTCCGATCACGTCCGACCCGCCCGAGCATCGGCCGGCGCGCATGGTGCTTCTGCCGCCCTTCACGCCGGACGCCATCAAGAAGCTGGAGCCGCGGGCCCGGGCGCTGGCCAACGAGCTGATCGACAAGTTTGCCGGGCGCGGCAGCGCCGATGCGGCCGTCGAGTATTCCCAGGAGATCCCGGCGCGGCTCATCGCCCACATGCTGGGCCTGCCGGAGGCGGACGGCGATCTCTACCGCCGGTGGATCAAGATGGTGCTCGTCGACGGCATCACCGACGTCAGCGTGGCCCTCCAGGCCGCGGGGGAGATGCACCAGTACTTCATGGGCTACGCGCAACAGCGCATGGAGAAGCCGGGCGACGATCTGATCAGCTATCTCGTCAACATCAAATCGAACGGCCAGCCGCTGTCGACCGAGAACGTGATCGGCACGCTGCGCCTGCTGCTGATCGCCGGCATCGATACCACCTGGAGCGGCATCGGCTCCTGCATATGGCATCTGGCAACGCATCCGGAGGATCGCCGCCGCCTGGTCAGGGAGCCGGCGCTGATGGCGACGGCTGTCGAGGAGTTCCTGCGCGCCTATGCACCGGTGACGATGGCGCGCGAGGTGATCAAGGAGACGACGATCAACGGCTGCACGTTCAAGCCGGGTGAGATGGTGCTGCTGTCCTTCCCGGCCGCCAACCGCGACCCGTCGATGTTCGAAGACGCCGACAAGGTGATCATCGACCGCAAGGAGAACCGGCACGCCGCGTTCGGCCTCGGCATCCACCGCTGCATCGGCTCCAACCTCGCGCGGATGGAGCTGACGGTGGCGGTGGAGGAGCTCCTGAAGCGCATTCCCGAGTTCAGCCTGGCCGGCCCGGTGACATGGTCGGAGGGGACGGTGCGGGGTCCGCGCCAGCTGCCGATAAAGTTCTGATGCAGGCATTGGCCTGCCACAGCGCAATATCGAAGGAGACACGAGAGCATGAGCGCGCGCCCGCCAGTGAAGGATTGGGCCACCGACTTCGATCATCTCGATCCGCGTTGGATCAACGATCCCTATCTGATCTGGGACGAGATGCGCCAGAAGTGCCCCGTCGCGCATACCGATCGCTTCATGGGCGTGTATTTCCCCTCGCGCTATGATGACGTGCGCGCCATCGCCTACGATCCGGAGCACTTCTCCTCGCGCAAGGTGGTCGTGCGGGAAACCCCGCCGCCCGCCAACAACGGGGCCCCGCCCATCACGTCGGACCCGCCGCGGCACCGCCTCGCGCGCATGGTGCTGCTGCCGCCCTTCACGCCGCAGGCGATCGACAAGCTGGTCCCCAAGGCGCGCACGATCTGCAACGAGCTGATCGACGCCTTCATCGGCAAGGCAACCTGCGACGGGGCCGTCGACTACGCGCAGCACATACCGGTCAGGATGATTGCCCACATGCTCGGCGTTCCGGCCGGCGACGGCGACCGCTTCCGCGCCTGGATCAAGGCGGTGCTGGAGGACGGCATCACCGATGAGACCGCGCTGCTGCGCGGCGTCGGCGAGATCCGCGAATACTTCACGGCGCACCTGATGGAGCGCCGCAAGAACCCGGGTGACGACCTCATCAGCTACCTGAGCCAGCAGCGATACCCGGACGGCCGCTTCTTCACGGACAACCACGTGCTCGGCACCGTGCAGCTGCTGCTGGTCGCCGGCATCGACACCACCTGGAGCGGCATCGGCTCGTGCATCTGGCACCTGGCCACGACACCCGGAGACCGACGGCGGCTCGTCGTCGAGCCCGGCCTGATGCCGCTCGCGATCGAGGAGTTCCTGCGCGCCTTTTCGCCGGTGACGATGGCGCGCGAGGTGGTGACGGACACAAGCATCAACGGCTGCACCTTCAAGGCGGGCCAGATGGTACTGCTGTCGTTTCCTGCGGCCAACCGTGATCCCGAGATGTTTCCCGATGCGGACAAGGTGATCATCGACCGCAAGGAGAACCGGCACGCCGCGTTCGGCCTCGGCATCCACCGCTGCGTCGGCTCGAACCTGGCACGCATGGAGATGACGGTGGCGGTCGAGGAGCTCCTGAAGCGCATCCCCGAGTTCAGTCTCGCCGGCGACGTGAAGTGGTCGGAGGGCTCGGTGCGCGGGCCGCGCCGCTTGCCGCTCAAGCTCGGCTGAGGCGGCACGGGTAGACCGCAGGGCGCAGTTGAGCTAGGGAGGGCCCGTTCCTGAGCCCACGGAAAGCTCCCAGATGCCGCTCAAGGCCGCGATCGTTCCTGTTACGCCCTTCCAGCAGAACTGCACGCTGCTGTGGGACGAGGACACCAAGAAGGGCGCCGTCGTCGATCCCGGCGGCGACCTCGACCGCATCGAGGCCGCCATCCAGAAGGTCGGCGTCACGGTCGAGAAGATCCTGCTGACGCACGGCCACATCGACCATGCCGGCGGTGCGGACGAGCTGAGGGCGAGGCTCGGCGGCGTGCCGGTCGAAGGGCCGCACGCGGCCGACAAGTTCCTGCTCGACGGACTGGAGGCGCAGGGCAGGGCGTTCGGATTGTCGGGGGTGCGCGCCGTCACGCCCGACCGCTGGCTCGCCGAGGGCGACGCGGTGACCGCGGCGGGGGCAACCTTCAGCGTGCTGCATTGCCCGGGCCATTCGCCGGGCTCCGTCGTGCTCCTCAACGAGGCGCAGCGTTTCGCGCTGGTCGGCGACGTGCTGTTCCGCGGCTCGATCGGCCGCACCGACTTTCCCTACGGCGACCACGATGCGTTGATCACGGCGATCAAGACCAAGCTCTTCCCGCTCGGTGACGACCTGGTGTTCATCTGCGGGCACGGGCCGATGAGCACGATCGGCGACGAGCGGCGCAGCAATCCGTTCGTCGCTTGAGGGGGCAACAGAGGCGCTGAGACACGCCAACCCGCAGCGCCCCCGGCGTCATTCCCGCGCAGGCGGGAAACCAAATCACGTCGCGACACCGGTGCGATTTGTGCTGACCGCGAACGTCGCCGCGGCGGCGATATGCGGTGGGCGTGATCCATGCGGCCCAGTGTACTGGGTGCCCGCCTGCGCGGGCATGACGTCAATTGTGGCCGACGCCAGTCTAGTCGCGGCGCAGGCTGATGTTGACGCCTCTGAGCGCGACGCCGTCGGTACGCACGGAGATGGTCTGCACCCGGCCGTTGGTGGTCACCGCCATGGAGCCGGCGAAGATGCCGCCGTCGATGGCGAGGCGGATGGAGTTGCCGGCGGCGCGGCCCGAGGCGCTGCCCGATACGTTGAAGGAGCGCTCCTCCCAGCTGCCGACCACCCGTCCGCCGTTCGCGCGCAGGGTGGCGTGCAGGTCGATCCTGTTCGATGCGCTGGCGCAGCGCAGCGACAGGCCCATGGAGGAGCCCCCGCTGCGCGGGACATAACGCGCCTTGCAGCGCAGGCGCTCGCTGCGGCCGTCCTCGAGGCGGATGTTGCCCGAGCCGCTCCAGGAGCCGCCGAGCTGCTCGAAGGGACCGGCCGCGGCGGCGGCGAATGCGCTCGCGAGCGCGACGGAAGAGAAGCCGACGACGGCGGCAGCAAGCCGCCAGGACGTGGCGAGTCGGGGCATGGAGATCCTCCCTTGCAGGTCTTGTTTCGGCGGACAGCGGAAGCTCAATCGAATCTCCTACGTTTGGAAGAGTACCGCCGGATCACGGCGGCGCCAGCTCAGAACGGTCGGCCCTCCACAAGGACGAGGCCCGATTAAGCCTTCATTCGCAGGCCCTGGGCCGCCGCGTTGCGACGCAGCACAATATGGGAACGGGCTTAACCGTTCGGTAGCGGCGGCACCGATATTTTCCCGTCTGGCGGCTGGGGAAGGGCTAACGTACACATGCTGTCGGCAGTCAGATGCGGGAGCTTCGTCACGGGCAGGCGCGTCCACGCCTACAGCCTGCTGCTGCTGGCCGGCTATCTTGCCGCCCTCGCCGCGTTGCTGGCGACGTCGGACGGCCGGCTCGACTACGCCGGGCGCCCGCTCGGCACGGATTTCATCAATGTCTACGCTGCCGGCAAGCTCGCCAACGGTGGCCAGGCCGGCCTCGCCTACGACTGGCCGGCGCATCATGCGGTGCAGAAGCAGACCGCCGGGCGCGCCGATCTCCCCTATGCGGGCTGGCACTACCCGCCGGTCTTCCTGCTGGTCGCCGCGGCGCTGGCGCTCCTGCCCTATCTGGTTGCACTTCTCGTCTATCAAGCCGTTACGCTCGTGCTCTACCTGGGCGTGGTGCAGCGCATCGCCGGGCGGAGGGAGGCCTGGCTGCCGGCGCTCGCCTTCCCGGCGGTCTTCATCAACATTACGCACGGCCATAACGGCTTTATTACAGCGGCACTGCTGGGCGGGGCCCTGCTGGTGCTCGACCGGCGGCCGCTGCTGGCCGGCTGCCTGATCGGCGGGCTGTCCTACAAGCCGCAATTGGCCGTATTGATACCCCTGGTGCTTGCCGCGACGGGGCGCTGGCGGGTGTTCGGCGCGGCCGCAGCGACCGTGGCTGCCACGGCGGTTCTGGCCTTGGCGGTGTTCGGCGCCGGCGTGTTCGCCGACTTCTGGGCCTCCCTGCCGCTGACCCGGCGCGTGATCCTGGAGGGCGCACCCGGCTTCTACAAGATCCAAAGTCTCTACGCCGCGCTGCGCCTGGCCGGTGTGCCGCTGGCGCTCGCCTCGGCCGCGCAGACCGTGCTGACGATCGGGCTGGCGATTGCGCTGGTGGCGCTGTGGCGCTCGGCCGCCTCCTACGAGCTGAAGGCGGCCGCGCTCCTCATCGCCTGCCTGTTGGCGACGCCGTACGTGCTCGACTACGACCTCGTGCTGCTGGCGCCGGCGATGGCCTTCACGGCGGCGCACGGCCTGCGCCGGGGCTTTGCGCCTTACGAGCTGACGGCGCTGGCCGCCCTGTGGCTGCTGCCGCTGGCGGCGCGCCCACTGGCCGAGCTCACGTCGGTGTCGTTGGCACCATTCGTCATGCTCGGCGCCCTGTGGCTCATCGTGCAGCGCGCCGGCATGCTGCACGGCGCCGGCACCGCGCGCGGACTGCGCTGGCGCTAAAGACCGCCTGACCCGGATCGCATCGCCAATCCCCCACCTCATCATCCCGGAATTTCGCGTGAGCGAAATCCAGGGGCGGCTTGGCTCCAATAGCGGACCATCCGGCTCCTCGCGGCGCACGGTGAAAGGGGCCACTTTCGGACTCGTGCACCGCAGGAGGTCGAAGCGCCCGGCTCCAAGGTGCTCCGTATCGCAACGTGCTCCGTTTGGTTCCCGGTAAGCGTGTGTGGATGTCAGTTGCCCCAAGCGCGATCGCGCCACCCGCTCAGATCGCGGGCGAGTATGTCTCGGCTCAAGCCGCGACGCCTGAGCTGCGCATCCGAAAGGCGGCAAAGGTCGTCGTAGGCGGCCGCTGCTGCGTAGTCGTCGGCGCATCTGTTGAACAGTCGAGCGAACCTGGCTTGCACTGATCCGAGCCAGGAGGTGTGAGGCGCGCGGGTGCGGCCAACCATCTCCTCAAAGGGTCCGAAGCTTTCGTGCATGTTCATGCGCGGTCGTCCCGAAGAGCGTTGACAATGACCAGTCAGGGATCCCGCTGACTAGAGGGCTCAAAGTGCCGAACCCAGCCTTCACCGTGCCCTCGGCAACGCAGCAACGGCGAGGCGAACTCGCGATCCACGATCCGGCGCGCCAGCCGTCAACTCGTCGAGCGCGCGGTGAGGAGACGATACCGTCCGTCTTCAATCTGCGCGGCAACAACAATGCCAGTCAGCGCACTTCCGCCATCCAGACAGAGACGGTCATGCTGAAACACGTGCGGGTCGGGATACCCTGACATCATGCTGTGCTTCGACGGTGGTGTATGACCATGAACAACCAAGAGACCACCGAACCCGCCGCGCCACTTCAAGAAGGGCTCCTGAATCCACGCCCAATGATTGCCGCCGAATGCAGTCCATGGTGCAGCCAGGCAAATCTTCGGATCAACGGATGGATCAATGCCACCGTGGACGAAGACGGTGTTGCCAATCCAGACATGGCTTTGCAGCTGACTTAACCTGTTCACTACCGCCTCGCCCGCGGCGCTAAGCAGTAGATCGCGCGTCAGTGGTGCGTCGCCCTGCCCGGTCGCCTGCCTCAGCTCATCAACAAATGTCGCGCCACCGATACTCATCCACTTGGTGCGGGCGGTTTCGGCAAGATGGTCATCACCGACGGAAAGCATGAGCAGTTGCTCGTGGTTTCCCCACAGGCGATCAACGCTCTTGAAACTCCTGTCGAGATGCGGTGCCGACCAGTGTGCCAAGGTGTCTAGGCTGCTTGGGCCCCGGCAGATCAAATCACCCAGAAAGATCACTCGTGAGGTGCGAATGCCCTGAGCCTCGTCCGTCATATTTTGAATCAACAACGACAGATGATGGGCGCAGCCATGCACATCGCCGATCGCGAATATCGTTTCTCCGTTCACTTGGAACGGGGCGAAGCGCCAGTCCGAGACAACCAACGACGGTTGCGGTCGAGAACCTGGCATCGGGAGCGATCCGTTCGTCCGTTCGCGCGCGACGCAGTTGTTCATCTCTCGCACCTTCTCGGCAAGATCATCGGCGCTGTTGACATCAAGATTGCGAAACGATGCGTGAGCGTCAATCGAATAATTTGCGCCGATCTGTGAAATCCATTACGCAAGAAATGTTCCGACCCGATGGTGCGAGAGGCCTGTGATGAAGGAACGGGAACTGCCCCTCATTGCCCTGCGCGCGTTCGCAGTCGCGGCGCGAACAAGCAATTTGACGTCCGCAGCGAAAGAGCTCGGCGTGACACACGGCGCTGTCAGCAAGCAGGTGAACGCGCTCGAGAGCTGGCTCGGCCAGAAACTCTTCGCTCGTGAGGGGCGGGGATTGGTCCTGACGCCTTACGGCCAAGTCCTCGCCGGCAAACTCGGCCAAGCCGTCAAGGACATCGGCGCAGCCTGCGACTATGTCCGCCGTCAGCGAAGGCAGACCGTTCTTGCCGTCGAAGCGCCGGCGACCTTCGCGATGTATTTCCTGATGCCGCGCTTGCGTCTCTTTGAGGCCAAGAACCCGAACTTTGCGGTCTGGATATCAACCCGCATCACCGGGCAAATGCCCGACTTCTCAGCAAACGACATCATCATCACGCGCGGCAGCGTACAATGTGTCAGGTCCCATCTGCACGAGCCGGTTCTACTCTTTGAGGAGCAATTGACGCTCGTCAGTGCCGATTCGCTGTTGAAGGAAAAGCCGGTGAAGAAGCCTTCTGACGTGTTGAAACATCGGCTGATCACGTCGGAAACCCGCCCCGGACATTGGGACGCCTGGCTCAGCGCAGCGGGCATCCATGATTACCTCCTCGAAGGGGGGCATCGTTTCGATCACATGTTCGTCGCCATGCACGCCGTTCGCGAGGGCCTCGGGTCGATCATCGCCCCAAAGAACTTCTTTCGCCCGAACAACGCCGAGAGAGGCCTACGCTGCTCGCTGCCGCGCATAACGGTGAAAGGCGAGCCTTATTTCGCGCACTCTACGTTGCGCGCCGACTCGAAATCCGCGAACCGCTTCATATGCTGGCTCAAAGACATCACAGCTTCACATTGACGAGCAACTGAACACCGACGTGTCGCTGTTGCAACGAGTAGGCGCCGGAAGCGACGGCTTAGGCAACACAACGCCACCCTTCCACGCCCGGCAACGGGCATCAGTGAGCTTGGCCGGTCGGATCTGCCTCGTCGCTGATCCACGTAGCCGAGTACGACGCCTAGCCGGCGAGGAAGCGGCGCGCGAGGGTGAGGAAATCAGCCAACTGGTCGTGGTGCACCCAGTGGCCGGCGCGCTCGAAGGTGACGACCTCCGCATTCTTGAAATGGCGCGCGCGCCCGTCGACGCCGGGGTTCGAGGCCCAGCTCTCCTTGCCGTAGACGAGCAGCGTCGGGCAGGTGATGCGTCCCCACAGCTCCTCGATCTCGGCCATGGTGATGTCGTAGGGCGGCCAGGAGCGCACGTAGTTGTCGAACTTCCAGCTGTAGGTGCCGTCCTCGTTCTGGTTGACGCCGTGCTGGGTGAGGTGGCGGGCCTGCTCGGGCGACAGATGCTTGTTCTCCTCCTGCATGCGCTTCCAGGCATCCTCGATGGTGGCATAGCGCCGAGGGAGGCGGCCCGACAGCGCGCGCTGCTGCTCGATCCAGGTGCGCATGCGCGCGGGAAAGCCGGCGGCGAGACGCTCGGCCAGCATCTTGGGTGACGGCCCGAGGCCCTCGATGGCGATGATCCTGGCGACGTTCTCCGGATACAGCCCGGCGTAGCGCAGGGCGATGTTGCCGCCGAGCGAATGGGCGATGATGGTGACGGGGGCGAGCTTCTGCTGGTGGATGAGCTGGGCCAGGTCGTAGATGTAGCCCGCCATCATGTAGGTGCCGTCCTGCGACCACTGGCTGTCGCCGTGCCCGCGCAGGTCGGGGGCGATGATGTGCCAGTCGCGGCGCAGCTCCTCGGCCACCCAGTCCCAGTTGCGGCAGTGGTCGCGCCCGCCGTGTACCAGCAGCAGCGGCGGGGCGCCGGCATTGCCCCAGTCGACATAGTGCAGCCGCAGGCGCTGCGAGAAGAAGATGCGCGAGGTGGGGCCGGGGCCGGCGGGATCGGGAGGCATGCGGGATCCAGGCTCAAGGGAAGATGCGCCCGCAGCCTAGATCGAGATCGGTCGCGATGGAAGGTGTGTGGCCTTGTTCAGGAACGCAAACCTCGATGCAGATTGCGTGGCCACCAGACGAGCACGTTGGCGATCTTCACGGATGTCCCGCAGGCGGTGCGGCCCGCGGCATGGTGGGACGGCAGGCGCGAAGATGAGCGGGAGCTGCCGCGCGGTGCTCGCGCAGGCTGCGGCGCGGCATCCTCGCGCGCATCATCGCAGCATCGATCCCATGAGTGCCAGCATCCGGCCCGCCTCTGTCCCGGGGGGAAACACGCCGGCATAGCGTCCCTCCTCATCGATCACGAATGTATAGGCTGTATGGTCGATAAGGTAGTTGCCGTCCGGCATCGGCACCTTGGCATAGTAGACGCGCCACAACTTGGCGGCGGTCTCGATCTCCTCGGGCGTGCCCGTCAGGCCGATCAAGCGAGGGTCGAAGTCCTTGAGGTAGCTGTCGAGGTGCTTCGGCGTGTCGCGCTCTGGATCAAACGTGACGAACAGCGCCTGGACCTGTTCAGCCCGGGGCCCCAGTTGTGACAGAACGGCTGCAATTTGCATGAGATCGGTAGGACACACATCGGGGCAAGAGGTGTATCCGAAATAGAGCAAGACGATGCGGCCCCGGAAGTCTCCGAGAGAACGTCGTTGTCCCTTCGTGTCCGTGAGCGTGAACGGCCCGCCGATGGGGGCGCGCCCGAACATCACGTCTTCCATCCAGCGCGCCTTGCGCAGGCCGTCATCCACGCCGGACGCGTGGCGCCAAGCGTATAGACCCAACCCCGCTGCAGCGCCCAATACCGCGGCAGCCAACAATCCAAGTCCCAAACGGCGCGCGTCAAGCACCCAGAGTGAACTCGCTGCCCGTGGTCGAAAGAGCCAGCCGGTCGGGCATCTGCCGCTGCATCTCGGCAATGAAGTTGGTGCCGGAGCAGTGCATCGGGATGACCACGTCGGGGTTGAAGGATTTGAGCTCGGCTACGGATTGCTTGAGGTAGTCGTCCGGCGCGACGGCAAGGTGGAAACCGCCGACAAGCGCATGCAGCTTGCTGGCACCGGCCGCCTCCATGGCCGTGCGGATCGTATTGACGATGCCAGCGTGGCCGCAGGAGGTGATGACGACAAGCCCGCGGTCCTTGAGGTTGTAGCAGGTCGCGTGCTCGTGAATGTGCTCGTCATGCTTCATGTTGCCGGCACGCTCCTGCTCAGTGAAATGCGAGGCATTGCAGCCGACGCCGTCCTTGATGCCGAACTCGACCACGGTATTCGGGAGAACCTTCTCCATACCGGTGCGCCTGATGCGTCCGCTGGTGAAGGCATGACCGCCCACCAGCGTCGGCTTCTCGCACATGACGACATTGACCCTGCTCGCCGCCAGCTCTCGCCGGTCGAGCACACCGAACTCGGAGAAGTGTCCCGGCTGACCGGTCCGCCGGTGCCGCTGGCAGAAGTTGTCCTCGCCGCCAGCGTAGAGGGTCACGTCGGGCCGCATGACGGCGCGATGCTTTTGCAGGAAGCCGACAAGCCCGCCGTAGTGGTCAAAATGCCCGTGCGACAGGACGAGCGCTTCGAATTTAGCCGGGTCGACGCCCAGCATGTCCATGTTGGCGAGCAGGGCTTCCGGCGTGTAGCCGAAATCGACGAGGATCCGGCGCGTATCTGCCCCCGCCTTGGACTCGACGGCGAGAGAGAGCCCCCACTGGTTGTGCAGCGTCTTGCGATAGTCGGCGACGCCGGGCGTGCGCTTCACCTTTACGGCGGCCGGAGTTGGGGCGCGGATGAAGATGTCATGGTTGCTGTCCATGACCACCTTGATGCTCAGCGCGTCGACCGTTGGAGTCTGTCCGGGGCCTGCAAGGCTCTGTCCGCTGACGTGACGCGGCAGCAGCGTTGCCCCGAGGCCAAAAGCTGAGCCGATGGTGAAATCGCGACGAGAGATCGACCTGAACATTGATCCTCCTCCCAGCATCATATTGTTACGGCAACTCATGCATGGTCTCACACCCAAGGGACCAGGTCAAAGCAGCCACTGACGCCAGCCCGGGGAAGCTATTGCTGCAGCGCACGACTCTGCATTGGCACGTCGCTGGCCTTGCCGGCGAGGACGCGCTTCGTCCCCAACCAACACAATCGCTGACGTTGGCGTCGCAGCGGCCTACCAGCCGTCAGACAACAGAGGGGTCACACCATCTTGCCGATGATGGCCGACATCTCCTTGGCCGAGAAGGCGCGCATGGTCTGCGTCTTGACGTTGCCGAGCCTGGCAACGGAGAGCGCGAACGCCGTCATGGTGTCGTCGTCGGGCGCCTCGAACACCGCCACCACGTTGTACTGACCGAGCGTCCAGTAGCTCTCCTTCATGGTGAGGCCGGCCTTCTTGGCCAGCTCCTTGACGGCGTCGGTGCGCTTGACCGTGTCCTTGATGGCCTTGATGCCCTGGTCCGTGTAGTTGGCAAGCAGAATATAGGATGCCATGGCGGTCCTCCGCGGCTTGGCCCCGTCCTCCCGAGGGAGGAAGCGTAGTCCCGATTGGTGGCGAAGGGCAATGTGCGGTGGATGTTGCCCGTGCAGCCCGGTGCCCTGGGCCCCCGCCTTCGCGGGGGTGACGCTGGTGGGTGGGGTGCGCGCGCGTGCCCACCATCGCAGTGACATGCGAACCGGTCGTCCAACACGGACGTCATGCCCGCGTCGCACACCCCACTCCGCCCTGAGCGCGTCGAAGGGCGGCCACGTCCGGGCCGTGGTTCGACAGGCTCACCACGGAGGACCGTTCCAACCGGAAGGGGTACCTCATCTGACGTCATTCCCGCGCAGGCGGGCACCCAGATCACGTCTCAACGCAGGTGTGCGCGCCGCTGGAATGTCGCGCGTGGCTGCGGGGGTGATCTGCGGGGAGCGTGGCCCGTGCGGCCCGGTGACCTGGGCCCCCGCCATCGTGCCGGAGGCGCGTCTTCGACGCGACGCGGGGGTGACGGGTATGGGTGGGGTGCGCGAGTGCTTCGCCATCGCAGTGAAATGCGAACCGATCAGCCAACACTGACGTCATGCCCGCGTCGCACACCCCGCTCCGCCCTGAGCTTGTCGAAGGGCGGCCGCACCGGCCGTGGTTCGACAGGCTCACCACGGAGGAGCGTTCGAGCAGGAAGGGGAACCTCATCTGACGTCATTCCCGCGCAGGCGGGCACCCAGATCACGTCTCAACGCAGGTGTGCGCGCCGCTGGAATGTCGCGCGTGGCTGCGGGGGTGATCTGCGGGGAGCGTGGCCCGTGCGGCCCG
>WBUN01000058.1 GCA_008933705.1 Hyphomicrobiaceae bacterium | reverse complement strand
GGGCGCCGCCGCGGCGAGCTGCGCCTCGCAGATGCCGCCGACGGCACCGACGGCGTCGAGAAGCTCCTCGCGACGGCCGGCCGGCGCGAGGCTCGCCCCGTTCCAGAGCTGGGTGACGTCCATGAAGAAGCTGAAGGTGGCGAAGTCCGCCGTCAGCTCCGCGTTGAGCCGCACGCGCATGGCGGCCGCTGCACGCTCGGCGATCGGGATGGCCGGGTCCTGCCACCACAGGGTGAGGCCGACCGATGCGGACGCGGCCTGCTTCGGCGGGTCCCAGAAATCCGCGTTCGCGTCGGGGGGATCATTGGGCAGGAAGCGCTTCGGCCGTCCCGGCCGCGACGGATCGCGCCGCCATCGCCCCGTCGCCTCGATCCGCTCCAGCCGATCGTTCAGCTCCCTGATCCAGAGGTGGCGGCGCGTGTCGAAGACCTGCCTGGCCGTCTTATGCTCCAGCCCGGCGGTGTCGTGAGGATCGCAGGGCTGCCCCTTGTCGGAGCCCCGCTCGACGGTCCGCCTGGGCCAGATCCCCACGTGCCAAACCAAAGCGGGCGCGCCGAAGGAGGGCGTCGGGCGGGTGTGGCCCTGAGCGATGACGGTCTCGTACTGGGACGAGTAAGGGGAGTGCTTGGGATTCCTGGTGCCCGCCGACCCGGTCGGCGGCGATGCTTCCGCCGCCGGCTCGGCCCGTTTCGGCCACAGCCAAGCCAGGAACCTCCAAACCCGCACGGCACCCCTCGCACCAGTCCGTCTGCGCATACCGCTGCCGGACAATAGTGCGAGAAATGCAGATTACAACCTTAAAGTTTCCTCCTCTGCCTTACGCAACCGAGGGATGTGCCTGCCAAGGCACATCCCGGTCGGCCCCAGGGCGGGGCGTCCCGTCTCAGTTCCGGCTCTTGTCGACCAGCGCGCCCTTCTTGATCCAGGGCATCATGGCCCTGAGCTTGGCGCCCACCTCCTCGATCTGGTGCGCGTCGTTGAGCCGGCGCGTGGCCTTGAACTTGGGCTGGCCGGCCTTGCACTCGCGGATCCACTCGGACGTGAAGCTGCCGGTCTGGATGTCCTTGAGGACACGCTTCATCTCCGCCTTCGTCTCGGCCGTGATGATGCGCGGGCCCGACACGTACTCGCCGAACTCGGCCGTGTTGGAGATCGAGTAGTTCATGTTGGCGATGCCGCCCTCGTAGATGAGGTCGACGATCAGCTTCACCTCGTGCAGGCACTCGAAGTAGGCCATCTCCGGCGCGTAGCCCGCCTCCACCAGCGTCTCGAAGCCGGCGCGGATCAGCTCGACGAGGCCGCCGCACAGCACGGACTGCTCGCCGAACAGGTCGGTCTCGCATTCCTCCTTGAAGGTGGTCTCGATGATGCCGGCGCGACCGCCGCCGATGGCTGAGGCATACGACAGGAAGAGGTCGTGCGCGTTGCCGCTCTTGTCCTGGTGGATGGCGATCAGGCACGGCACGCCGCCGCCGCGCTGGTATTCGGAGCGCACCGTATGGCCGGGCCCCTTCGGCGCCACCATGCCGACGTCGAGATCGGCGCGCGGCTCGATGAGGTTGAAGTGCACGTTGAGCCCGTGCGCGAACATCAGCGCCGCGCTGTCCTTCATGTTGGCGTGCAGGTGGTCCTTGTAGATGTCGGCCTGCAGCTCGTCGGGGGTGAGCATCATGATGACGTCGGCCCACTTGGCGGCCTCGGCCACCTCCATCACCTTGAGCTTCTCCTTCTCCGCCTTGGCGATGCCGGCGGAGCCCTTGCGCAGGGCCACCGCTACGTTCTTGACGCCCGAATCGCGCAGGTTGAGGACGTGCGCGTGGCCCTGGCTGCCGTAGCCGACCACGGCCACCTTCTTGCCCTTGATCAGGTTGATGTCGGCATCACGATCGTAATAGACGCGCATGGGCAGCTTCCCTTGGAGGTCCCGGTAAGGAGGTTTGGATGGCAGCGAGTTCGGCCTATGGCGTAGCGGCTTGGCGCTTGGCCGGCAAGGGATAATCGCGTCCCGGCCGCCCGGCGGGCATGCACCGGAACGGGGCAAAGCGACGCGACCGGAAGAAGTGGCTTGGGGGCATCCGCCGCCCGCATCGCGCGATGGCCGGCACCCCCTTTTGCGGGCCGGTCCCGCCCCCAAGCTGCGCGTGATCGGCGCGGCGCCCCGTCAGATCCGGGATGATCTGCACGCACCTTTCCTGCTTTCAGGACCGTGGAGGAACACCGCTCCGACACCATTGCACCCCACTTTTGCCAAGTCATGCGCGCAAGACCTTGCTCCGGGAGGCGGCTCAACGTCGGGGAAGCTCATGTCGATCCGCACACTGCTACCGCTAGCCATGTCTCTGATCGCTCCGTTCATCGCTCCGTTCATCGCTCCGGCCGCCGGCGCCGGCGAGCCGTTGACGCTGGAGGCGCGCCTTGCCGAGCCCGCCATGAAGGGCGGAGAAGGCCAGAGGAACTTCCTGCGCGTCGCCATCAACGGCTGCAGGCCCGAGCCGGCGCAGAACCGCACACTGGTGAACGTCGCCTTCGTCATCGACCGCTCGGGCTCCATGCACGGCTACCGCATCGCCCAGGCGCGCGAGGCCGCGATCATGGCGGTCAACCGGCTGACGGGAACTGACATCGCCTCCGTCGTCATCTTCGACCAGACGGTGGATGTGCTGGTGCCGGCGCAGCCCGTCACCGACCCGCACGCTTTCACCGATCGCATCCGCCAGATCTTCGTGCGCGGCCAGACCGCCATCCACGCCGGCGTAACGCGGGGCGCAGCCGAGGTGCGCAAGTCGAAGGATCCTCGCCGCCTCAACCGCGTCATCCTGCTGTCCGACGGCCAGGCCAACGTCGGCCCGCACCGCGCGGAGGAATTCGCCGCTCTCGGCCGCGCGCTGCTTTCGGAGGGCATCTCGGTCAGCACCATCGGCCTCGGGCTCGACTACAACGAGGACCTGATGCTGCAGCTCGCGCGTGCCGGCGACGGCAATCACGCCTTCGCCCGCGAGCCGACCGACCTGATCCAGATCTTCAATCGCGAGTTCGACGACGTGCTGGGCTCGTGTGCGCAGACCGTCTCCATCGACATCGATCTCAAGCCCGGCGTGCGCGTGGTCAGGGCACTGAGCCGGGATGGAGAAATCGACGGCAGCCATGCCCAGTTCCGCATGAACCAGGTCTATGCCGCCACCGAGCACTACGTCCTGATGGAGGTCGAGCTCGACAAGGGGCTGGCCGCCGGCGAGCACGAGCTCGGCGTGGTGAAGGTTGCCTATACGGACGCCAAGACCGGCGCGCAGCAGACCCTCAACACGACCGTCCGCGGCCGTCTCGGCGCCACCGATGCCGAAGTGAAAGCCAGCGCCGACCCGAAGGTGGCAGAGGCCGTGGTCGAGCAGGTCACCCGCGAGCGCACCCAGAGAGCCATCGTCCTGCGTGACCAGGGCAAGCACGAGGAAGCACGTGGTCTGCTGATGCAGAATGCTGCCGAGATCAATGCGCTCGTCAAAGCCGTGCCCTCGGCCTCCGGCTACATGCGCAACCTCGAGACCCAATATCAGGCGCTCGGCGTCGCGCCGGCGACGGCCGCAACGCCGGCGCAGTTGAACCTCGAGCGCAAGCTGATGCGCGAGCTCGACGCCCGCAGCGCCGGCTCCGGCGTGCGCTACTGAGGCGGGTCCATCAGGCAATGCCGCTCAGCGCGGCATGGAAGATGTCGAAGTTGCGCAGGCCGCCGTGCGCGTTGCGCTCGGCTATGTACTCCGGCCGCAGCTTGCGCGAGAGCATGAAGGGCACCCTCTGCTCGCCCAGGCCGCCGTGCGAGCGCAGGCGGTGGCCGGCGAGCCCCGATAGATCGTGCTCGGCCGCGGCAGCGCCGATGACGGTGGCGGCGTCGCCGAGCACGACGAAGTCACCCTCCAGATCGGGCGGGAGCTGGAACCGCCGCGCCGCCTCCGCTCCGTCGACGACCGCTTCCACACCCGGCAGCGCGGCGCTCGCGTTCATGAGCGCCGCGATATCGGTGGCCTTGCGCGCGTAGACGCGCACGAACGATCCGAGCGCACCGTGATGGCGCACGAACGGATCGGTGATGGGGCAGATCACGCGCACCGCACCCTCGCCGAAGCGCCGGTTCAGCTCCTGCTCGAGGAACACCACGTTGGGCTTGCCGTCCGAGCGCGACTTGTCGTTCATGCCGTGGTCGGCCACCACGCCCACCACGGCGCCGGCGGCGACCAGCCTGCCGATGCGCTCGTCGACCGCCCGGTTGAACGCATCGGCCTCGGGCTCGCCCGGCGCATGCGCATGCTGCACGAAATCCGACAGCGACAGATAGAGCAGCCTCGCGGCGCGGCGCTCCAGCAGCCTGATGCCCGCGTCGAGCACGTACAGCGACAGGTCGGCGGAATACTGGTCCGGCCTCGCCCGCCCCACCATCTGCTCGACATCGCCGATGCCGTTGGCGGCCACGGTCGCCTGATCGGCCTTCTCCGAGGAGAAGCCGATGCCCTTGAGGTTGCGCGTCAGCATCAGGCGCAGCTTGTCCTTGGCGGTCACGGCCGCGGTCGGCACGCCGGCGTCGGCCATGGCCGCCAGGATGGTGCCGCAGCGCATCAGCGCGGCATCCGTGATCATGCGCTCCTCGCCGGTGGCACGGTCGAGGTAATAGTTGCCGGAAATGCCGTGCACCGCCGGCGGCACACCGGTGACGATCGAGGCGTTGTTGGGATTGGTGAAGGTCGGGACGACCGCGTCGGCCATGCCGAAGAAGCCGGTCTCGCGGAAGCGGGCGATGCTGGGGAGAATGCCGTCCGCCAGTCCGCGGCGGATGTACTCGGGGTCGCAGCCGTCGAAGCAGATGATGACGGTCGGCTGCTCGGGGAACCGATACCGCCGGCCATTCACGCTCACGTCCGCCATGCCACCCTCCCCGCCCTCTTGTTGCTTTTCGTGTCCCAATCGGGGGCCGCGAAGTCAAGCCGGAGCGGCAGGCAGGACAGTGTTGCCGGCAGCGCCCCCTACTTCACCACCTCGACGTGGGCGGCCATGTCGGGGATGAGCCGCACGCGATAGGTGGCATTGTCGCAGCGCAGGATCCAGGCTGCCTGGTTTGGCCGCGACGCGCGGCGACTGCGGATCGCCTGCAGGGCATCGTTGCAGGCATAGCCTTGCTGGCGGATGTGCGCGGCGATGATGTCCGCCGGGTTTTCCAGCGCGCCGGCGGCGGGCGCGGATATGCAGAGGATGCCGGCCAGCGCCGGCGGCCACCGTGCGATCCGCGATGCCTGCATGAAGCGACGGGTCGCTGCTCCGCGGCGCGAATGCCTGTTCGGATTGTGCATGGGTCACCTCCGGGCCTCGATCTCGAGGGCACGGGCGGCCATCACAGGACGTACCCACGAGATGTTGTCCCGGAATTGTGCGCGCAGCATCGGGGCGCCGGCATCGGGCGCAGGGAAAGATGCATAATTTTGCGTTGCCGTGCGGTGAGCAATGCTCCGGGACCGCCGCCCCGGACGCCCTCACATGCCCTTCGGCCCGCGCGCGATGGCGGCGATGCCGGTGCGCGAAACCTCCAAGAGACCGAGCTCGCGCATGATGGCGATGAACTGCTCGATCTTGGAGATGCGCCCGGTGATCTCGAACACGAAATGCTCGGTCGAGGCATCGATGACGCTGGCGCGGAAGATCTCGGCCAAGCGCAGGGCCTCGATGCGCTTCTCGCCCTTGCCGGCCACCTTCACCAGCGCCAGCTCGCGCTCCAGCGGATCGCCGGCCACCGTCAGATCGACCACGCGATGCACGTTGACCAGCCGCTCGAGCTGGCTCTTGATCTGCGCCAGCACCATCGGCGTTCCGGTGGTGACGATCGTGAAGCGCGAGAGATGCTTCTCGTGCTCCGTCTCCGACACCGTCAGGCTCTCGATGTTGTAGCCGCGGCCCGAGAACAGCCCGGCGATGCGCGCCAGCACGCCGGGCTCGTTGTCGACCAGGATGGAGAGCGTGTGCGCCTCCGATGCTTCCTTGCGCTCGTCGAGGAAATAGGCGGAACCGGGTTGGGTATTGGGCATGTTTGTCGCTCGTGTGGTGCGTGGCGGGTGGGAATTCCCTCTCCCCGCAAGCGGGGAGAGGGAGAGGCGCTACACCAGCACCTTGCCTTCCTTGCCGATGGCCTTGTCGATGTCCTCGTCCGTCACCTCTTCGCCGAGCAGCATCTCGTGGTGCGCCTTGCCGGACGGGATCATCGGGAAGCAGTTGGCGAGCGCCGCCACGCGGCAGTCGAAGATCACCGGCTTGTCCGCCGGCGCCTTGAGCATGGCCATGATGGCATCGTCGAGCTCGTCGGGCTTCTCGCAGCGGATGCCGATGCCGCCGTAGGCCTCCGCCAGCTTGACGAAATCGGGCAGCGCGGCGGTGTAGCTCTCCGAGATGCGGTTGCCGTGCAGGAGCTGCTGCCACTGCCGCACCATGCCCATGTACTGGTTGTTGAGGATGAACACCTTCACCGGCAGGCGGAACTGCACGGCCGTCGACATCTCCTGGATGTTCATCAGGATGGAGGCGTCGCCGGCGATGTCGATGACCGTCGACTTGGGATGCGCCATCTGCACGCCGATCGCCGCCGGCAGGCCGTAACCCATGGTGCCGAGCCCGCCCGACGTCATCCAACGGTTCGGCTCCTCGAAGCGGTAGAACTGCGCCGCCCACATCTGGTGCTGGCCGACCTCGGTGGTGATGTAGGTGTCGCGGTCCTTGGTCAGCTCGTAGAGTCTCTGGATCGCGTACTGCGGCATGATGGCGTCGCCGACCTGCTTGTAGGACAGGCACTTCTTGGCCCGCCACTTCTCGATCTGCGCCCACCACGTCTTGAGCGCCGTCTTGTCGACGGTCGCCGCCTTGGCCTTCCAGGTGCGGATCAGCTCCTCCAGCACATAGCCCACGTCGCCGACGATCGGCACGTCGACCTTGACGTTCTTGTTGATGGAGGACGGATCGATGTCGATGTGAATCTTCTTGGAGCGCGGCGAGAACTGGTCGACGCGGCCGGTGATGCGGTCATCGAAGCGCGCGCCGATGCACACCATCACGTCGCAATCGTGCATGGCCAGGTTGGCCTCGTACGTGCCGTGCATGCCGAGCATGCCGAGCCATTCCCTGCCCGAGGCCGGGAAGGCGCCGAGGCCCATCAGCGTCGAGGTGATGGGAAAGCCCGTCAGCCGCACCAGCTCGCGCAGGAGCTGGCTCGCCTTCGGCCCCGAGTTGATGACGCCGCCCCCGGTGTAGAGCACCGGCTTCTTGGCATGCGCCATCAGGTCGACCGCGTGGGCGATCGCCTTGGCGTCGCCCTTCAGGCGCGGCTGATAGGTCTTGTGCTTGACATCCTTCGGGCCCGTGTAGGTGCCGACCGCGAACTGCACGTCCTTGGGGATATCGACGACGACGGGGCCGGGGCGGCCGCTGCGCGCGACGTAGAACGCCTCGTGCAGCACGCGCGCCAGATCGTCGACGTTCTTCACCAGCCAGTTGTGCTTGGTGCAGGGCCGCGTGATGCCGACCGTGTCGCACTCCTGGAAGGCGTCGTTGCCGATGAGGTGCGTCGGCACCTGGCCCGTCAGGCACACCACCGGAATGGAATCCATCAGCGCATCGGTGAGGCCGGTGACCGCATTGGTCGCGCCGGGGCCGGAGGTGACCAGCACCACGCCGACCTTGCCCGTGGAGCGCGCATAGCCTTCCGCCGCATGCACCGCGCCGCCCTCCTGGCGCACGAGCACGTGCTTGACCTTCTCCTGCTGGAAGAGCTCGTCGTAGATGGGCAGCACCGCGCCGCCCGGATACCCGAAGAGATATTCCACGCCCTGGTCGGCGAGCGCCTTGATGACCATCTCGGCGCCCGACATGTTCAATGCCATCGCACAAACTCCTTCCCCCGCTCCGCCCGGTGGCGGCGCGGCCGGACCCTATCGGCGCCGTTATGGGGGGTCAATGGCTACTTATCAATAAATGATAACATGTCGCGGCCGAATCTTTCCATTTGTTGCTCAGGGAGGACTTTCCACGACCGCATATTTCTTCTCAGCCACGTGACCTGGCGCTTCGCATATTGCCGCGTCTCGCGCTTGCCCTGTGCGACGGCCTCCTCCAGCGACACCGCCCCCCTCAAGTGGGCGGCGAGCGGCGCCACCCCCAGCGCGCGCATCATCGGCAGCTCGTCGGAGAGCCCGAGCGCAAGCAGGGCGCGCACCTCCTCCAGCGCCCCCGACGCCATCATGGCATCGAAGCGAGCATCGCAGCGCGCCCCGTGGGTCGCCGGGTCGGGCATGACGCACAGGGCCTCGCAGGCGCCCTCGGCCAGCACCGGCATGCCGGGTTGCCTCTGCCATTCGGCGAGCGACCGGCCGGTGCTCTCCAGCACCTCCAGCGCCCGCACGATGCGCTGCGGATCGGTGGGCATGAGGCGGCGGGCGGTCTGTGCATCACGCTGCGCCAGCAGGGCGTGCAGCTCCTGCGGCGGGCGCTCTGCGGCCTGTCGCCGCCAGTACTCCCGCACCTCGGGCCGGACCGGGGGCACCGGGGAGAGACCCTCCAGCAGCACCTTGAAGTAGAGCCCCGTGCCGCCGACGATGATCGCGATGCGGCGGGCCGCCCGCGCCTCGGCGACCGCGCGCCCGGCATCCTCCCAGTAGCGCCCGGCCGAATAGGCTTCCGCGCCGCTGACGAAGCCGTAGAGCGCGTGCGGCGCGCGTGCCTCGTCGGCGGCCGAGGGCCTCGCCGTCAGGATGCGCAGCTCGCGGTAGACCTGCATGCTGTCGGCGTTGATGACGACGCCGCCCAGGCGCTCGGCCAGGGTGAGCGCAAACGCCGACTTGCCGCTCGCGGTCGGCCCGGCAATAAGGATGGCACGTTCTTGCATATGCGCGCTCATTGCCCCACTTAGGCCGGAGCGCGCCGGCGGCGCAAGGGTCCGCCAGGCAAGTGTCCCGATTCCGAAGTTCGCCGAAGTCTGCTGCAGGAGCCGGGAGCGAACTTCGGAATCAAAAGGGACACCAGGCTCACAGTGTTGCTAGTGTGATTCAGATCGAGGAATTCGCTCCAAGCCTGCCGCGAACACCGGCGAATTTCTCGATCATCACACTAGGAGAATTCCCCATGCGCATCGACGCGATCGCCGTCGGCACCCACCCGCCCGAGGACGTCAACGTCATCATCGAGGTGCCCATCGGCGGCGAGCCCATCAAGTACGAGATGGACAAGGCCTCCGGCACGCTCGTCGTCGACCGCTTCCTGCACACGCCCATGCGCTATCCGGGCAACTACGGCTTCGTGCCGCACACGCTGTCGGAGGACGGCGACCCGATCGACGTGCTCGTCGCCAACACGCGCCCCATCGTGCCGGGCGCCGTCATCAACGTGCGCCCGATCGGCGTGCTGATGATGGAGGACGATGCCGGCGGCGACGAGAAGATCGTGGCCGTGCCGGTGCCGAGGCTGACCAAGCGCTACGAGCACGTCCACAACTACACCGACCTGCCGCGCATCACGCTGGAGCAGGTGCAGCACTTCTTCGAGCACTACAAGGACCTGGAGCCCGGCAAGTGGGTGAAGATGAAGGGTTGGGGTGATGCCGGCGAGTCCAAGCGGCTGATCCGCGAGGCGATCGCCCGGGCGAGGAAGCGATCATGAGCGTGGTGCTGGTGGCAACCCATGAATAGGCTCCGGGGGCAGACGATGTCCGGCACGCTGAGCAACGCCCTCCTCCTCACCGCGCCGCCGGCGGCCGGCGCCCTCGACGACGCGGCGATCGCGCTCGCCCGCCCGTTCCTCGGCGGCCGGCAAGTCATCCAGGAATGGTGGAAGGGCGCGGGCGAAGCGTGGGAAGCGCTGTTCCTCGCCGGCGCCGGCGAGGACCTGGGCCCCCTTCGTGCCGGCATCGCCGCCGCCCTCGCGCCCCGCCCGATCGATGTCAACATCATCGCCGACGACATCGCCCTGCGCCGCAAGAAGCTGCTCGTCGCCGATATGGAATCGACCATCATCGAGCAGGAGTGCCTGGACGAGCTTGCCGACTACGTCGGCCTGCGCCCGCGCATCGCCGCCATCACCGAGCGCGCCATGCGCGGCGAGCTCGATTTCGAAGCCGCCCTCAAGGAGCGCGTCGGGCTGCTCGGCGGCCTCGATGTCAGGGTGCTCGACGAGCTGTACGCAAACCGCATCACGCTGATGCCCGGTGCGCGGACGCTGGTCGCCACCATGCGCAAGAACGGCGCCATCTGCGCGCTGGTGTCGGGCGGCTTCACCTTCTTCACCGAGCGCGTGGCCGCTCGCGTCGGCTTTGACGTGCAGCAGGCCAATACGCTGCAGATCGCCGGCGGCAAGCTGGCGGGCACCGTGGCCGAGCCCATCCTTGGCCGCGAGGCCAAGCTCGCCGCGCTCGAACGGCTGACCCGCGAGCACAGGCTCGCCCCCGCCGAGACCATCGCCGTGGGCGACGGCGCCAATGATCTCACCATGATCAAGGCCGCCGGCCTCGGCGTCGCCTTCCGCGCCAAGCCGGTCGTCGCCGCCGCGGCCGCCGCGTCGATCACGCACGGCGACCTCACCGCGCTCCTCTACCTGCAGGGCTATCGCCGCGAGGAGTTCACCGAGCTCTAGAGTCTCTCCGATCTACGTTGACCCGGAAATCCTCGCGCCACGCCTGTCATCCCGGCCCGAGCGCGCCAGCGTGCACAGCCGGGACCCCGGGCTGAAAGCACACCCGCTTCTCCGCCGTGGTGAGCCTGTCGAACCGGGCGGCCGCGAGGGTGCCTCACAGCCGCCCTTCGACAAGCTCAGGGCGGGGGGCGGGCGTTGAGGCCCCCGCATAGCTGCGCTCTGGCGCGGCTTTCGGGATGACAACGGAGGGATCGGCGATCCATGTCGACGGGATGGGCCTTGGCCTTCAGAACTTCTCCGCCACCGCCGCCTCGGCAGCCGCGCTCGGCGGTGCAGCGGCCGCGCGGATCGCCGGCAATATGGCTTCCGCGCTGTCGACCGTGACGAAGGGCACCTCCATGCCCGGCCGGATGAAGGCCTCAGCCTGCATATGCTCAAGAAGCTGGAGCAGCGGCGCCCAGAAGCCCTCGATATTGAGCAGAATGATCGGCTTCCTGTGCCGGCCGAGCTGCGCCCAGGTCAGCTGCTCGACCAGCTCCTCGAGCGTGCCGATGCCGCCGGGCAGCGCCACGAACGCGTCCGACTTCTCGAACATCTGCATCTTGCGGTCATGCATGTCCTCGACGACGATCATCTCGTCGGCCTCGCGCAGCATGCGCTCCTTCTCGGCAAGGAAGCCCGGGATGATGCCGGTCACGCGGCCCTTGTGCTGCAGCACCGAGCGCGCCACCTCCCCCATCAGGCCGAGGCTGCCGCCGCCGTAGACCAGGCGGATCTGCTGCTCGGCCATCAGCCGGCCGAGCGTGCGCGCCGCCGCGACGTAGGACGAATTGGCGCCCACGTTCGACCCGCAGTACACGCAAACGCTGCGAATGCGTCGCTCTCGTCCATCCCCGGCTTTGGGAGCCGCCTGCTGCAGCTTGTGTTGCGCGTTGTTCTTGCGATGCTGACGACGATCTCCCATGCCCTGTCCTGTCTGGTTTGCTGTTCTTGTCCGGCCCCGGGCGGCCAAGCCTAGCCGCCGTGCGGGGACCAAATTGCGGCACCCGTCTTCATCCATTAGATACCACCGCGGCTTGCGCGTCTTCGTCGCCGTACCGGTTTGCCGCGGCCCCGCGATGTGGGTAAGTTAACGCACGTGTTTAACGGGCTCTTGCAGCATTTCTCTGCAAGAGTCTGAAAAGATTGGCTCTTCGTGCCGGGCGGGGCGGCGCGGAGCAAGAGAAGGGGCGCTCCATGAAAGCTGCCGGCATTGGCGTGGCCGTTCTGGCGGCGCTTGCGGCGTCCGCCATCCTGGGCGTCGCTCAGGCCTCGGGGGCGGACAACGTGCCCGTGTACGACCCGCTGCGCCGCCGCGCCGAGGAGCTGGCCGAGGCCGCCAGCCGGCGTTTCAGCGAGGTCATGAAGCACGACCGCATCGCCCAGGCACAGCCTCCGCAGGGAGCCCAGCAGCGCCCGCCGCAGGCCCCGCCCCGCGCCGATACGGAAGATCCCTGGACATCGGTCTTGCGCTGGCTCGACCACTCGGGCAGCGCGTACCAGGAGATCATGCGGCGCCTTTCCCGCGGCACAAGTCCGCCGGCGACCAAGGCGCCCGCCTCCGCAACGCCGGCCCCCACTGCCGCCGAGCCAGCGCCCGATCGCCGGGCGGACGTGCCCGACTGGCTGTCGCAGTCGCGCGAGCGCTTCCAGGCTCTCATGCGCAAGCTCGCGGAGCGGGCCGCCCCTCCCGGCAAGTGGGACCCTGTCGCCGATGCCGAGAAGAAGGCTGCAGAGCCGAAGCCGCCGGTCCCGGCTGCGCCCGGGGAGAAGGCGCCCGAGAAGGCGGCAACGAAGGCGCCGCCGCCATCCCCCAAGGTCACAGCCGCCCCTCCCGCGCCGGCTCCCGACACCGCCAGGAAGACGGAGGAGGAGCGCCGCCTGGCTGAAATGCGCCGAGCGGATGCGGCCAAGCGCGCCGAGGAGGTTCGCAAGACCGAGGAAGCGCTGAGGATCGAGCAGGCGAGGAAGGCCGCCGAAACAAAGAAGGCTGCAGATGCAGCAAGAGCGGAGCAGGAGAGAAAATCGGCTCAGGCCAGGAAGGCTGCCGAAGACGCCGCCAAGGCCGGGCAGCAGGAGCGGCGGCGCGTCGAGGAACGCCGACTCGCCAAGGAGAGGGCGGAAGCCGCGGCCAAGCGCGCTGCCGAGGTTGCCGCACGCACGGCCGAGGAGCGTCGGCTTGCCGAGCAGGTCGACCGCGCGCTCGACCACGCGGCCGCATCCAAGGCCGCGGCGGCGCGCGCTGCCGAAGCCAAGAAGGCCGACGAGGCAAGGAAAGTGGCCGAGGCGAAGGCGGCGGAGGATGCCAGGAAGGCCGCGGAGGCCAAGAGGATCGCAGACGCCAGGCGCGCCGAGGAAGCCGCCAAGGCCGAGCAGGCAAGGAAGGCCGCAGAGGCAAGAAAGGCCGAGGCAGCCAAGAAGGCGGCCGATGAGGCCAAGGCCGCTGCAGAGAAGAAAGCGGAGGGCGCGCGGAAAGCCGCCGAAGCCAAAAAGATCGCAGACGCCAGGCGCGCCGAGGAAGCAGAGGCGAGGAAAGCCGCGGACGCGAAGAAGGTGGCCGAGGCCAAGAAGACCGATGCGCCGAAGTCTTCGCCGCCGGCGGCAACGCAAGCAGCGCCCGCCACGTCGCCCCGCATCGCCGCGGCGACGCGCAGCGACCGCGCGCGGCGCAGGGCGGCATCACAAACCTGCGATGCCGCCGGCACCCAGGTGGAGCGCCTTCCTGGCTGGTACGTCGTCAAGGAGGGCGACACCCTGTGGAGCATCGCCAGGCGCCACTACGGAGCCGGCTGGCGCTACAAGCGCATTCATGCGGCGAACCGCCGCCGCGTGCGCAACGCGCACCGGATCTGGCCTTGCCAACGCATCTATCTGCCGCGTCCCGCCCGCCGCGCGTAGGGCGCAGCGGCGCGCCGGCGCAACGGGGCACCCATCCCCGCCTCGAATGCAGAGCATGCACGGGACGCATGCTCTGCTGCACGTGCAAAACAGCCTGCGACAACGCAATCGACAAGAGCAGCGGCCAGGGCTAAAGCCAAGGCCATGCAACGCCTCAACCCTGCCTTCTCGGGTGGCGCCTTGGCGCGCGTCATCGAGCGCTTCAAGCCTGCGTCGGGCCGGCTGCGCGTCATCAGGGGCCTGATGCCCTACGTGTGGCCCTCCGAGCGTCCCGATCTGCAGACGACCGTGATCGTCTCGCTCGTGCTGATGCTGGCAGCAAAGCTCGTCACCGTCGCCATGCCGTTCGCCTTCAAGTGGGCGACGGATGCATTGGTCGCGGCCAGCGGCGGCACGGTTCCGCCTGGCCAGACGATTGCCTGGCTCGTCGGCGCGCCGGTGCTCGCCACCGTGCTGTACGGCGCAACACGCATCGCCATGACCCTGCTCGTGCAGGTGCGCGAGGGCATGTTCGCCAGGGTCGCCATGCATGCCGTGCGCAAGCTCGCGCTCAACACCTTCGAGCACATGCACGGCCTGTCGCTGCGCTTCCACCTGGAGCGCAAGACCGGGGGGCTCACGCGCGTGCTCGAGCGCGGCCGGCTCGGCATCGAGAACATCTCGCGCATGACGCTGATGACGTTCGTGCCGACCATCGTCGAGTTCGCCCTGGTGCTTGCCGTGCTGATGTACGAGTTCGACTGGCGCTACGCGGCGATCGTCACCGGGATGATCGTGCTTTATCTCGGGTACACGGTGCGCGCCACCGATTGGCGCATCCGCATCCGCCGCACCATGAACGAGAGCGACACGGACGCCAGCACCAAGGCCATCGACAGCCTGCTCAACTATGAGACGGTGAAATACTTCGGCGCCGAGCAGCGCGAGGCGCGCCGCTACGACAAGTCGATGGCCCTTTACGAGGAGGCCAGCATCAAGAGCTACACCTCGCTCGCCGTGCTCAACACGGGCCAGGCCGTCATCTTCACCGTGGGGCTCACCGCCTGCATGGTGATGGCCGGCCTGGATGTGGCCGCAGGCGACAAGACGGTCGGCCACTTCGTGATGGTCAACGCGCTGATGCTGCAGCTCTTCATTCCGCTCAACTTCATGGGCATGGTGTATCGCGAGATCAAGCAGTCGCTCACCGACATCGAGCGCATGATGGACGTGCTGGCCGAGAAACCCGAGGTGGAGGACCGGCCGGGTGCGCTCCCGCTCAAAGCCGCGGGCGCCACGATCCGCTTCGAGAACGTGCAATTCCGCTACGAGCCCCAGCGGCTCATCCTGGGCGGCCTGTCCTTCGAGGTTCCTGCCGGCAAGATGGTGGCCATCGTCGGCCCGTCGGGGGCCGGCAAGTCGACCGTGTCGCGCATCCTGCTGCGCTTCTACGATGTCGCCGGCGGCCGGGTCGCCATCGACGGGCAGGACATCCGCGACGTCACGCAGGCCTCGCTGCGCGCGGCCATCGGCGTGGTCCCGCAGGACACCGTGCTCTTCAACGACACCATCCTTTACAACATCCGCTACGGCCGCCCCGACGCTGCCGACGAGGAGGTGCGCGCCGCGGCGCGCATGGCGCAGATCGACGAGTTCATCAAGCGCCTGCCCGACGGCTACAACACCATGGTGGGCGAGCGCGGCTTGAAGCTTTCCGGCGGCGAGAAGCAGCGCGTCGCCATCGCGCGCACCATTCTCAAGGCGCCCCCGATCCTCATTCTCGACGAGGCGACGAGCGCGCTCGACAGCCACACCGAGAAGGAGATCCAGGACGCGCTCGACAGGATCGCGCAGAACCGCACCACGCTCGTCATCGCCCACCGGCTGTCGACCATCATCGGCGCCGACAACATCCTGGTGCTCGACGCCGGCCGGCTGGTCGAGCAGGGCACGCACGCCGAGCTTCTGGCGATGAACGGACTCTACGCCAGCCTCTGGAACCGCCAGCGCCAGGCGGAGAAGGCGCGCGAGGAGCTGGCCCAGGCGCTCGAGCAGGAGAAAGCCATCCAGGGCGCCAAGATCACGGCCGGGCGCCTGCAGCCCAACGAAGCCGATGTTGCGGCCGCCATGCCGCCGGGCGGCAGCGAGCCGTTGAAGACGGCAACGTGAGCCTGTGCCGCGGCCGCGCGTGCCGGGCGGCAGGCGACCTTGGCGGCGGCCCTTCAGGTGATCCGCGGCGGCCGCAATGCCGCCTACGGATCGTGGAATGCTGCGGCACGGAAAATAACTAGCGGACTACCGTTGTGCCGGTCCCCATCCCCTCGCTGAAAATATCGAGTTGCACCCACCAGGCTAAACGCTCCTTGAAGGAACCGCTGTCACCTTAGGGACAAGCGGCACGAACCGCCGCTGGTGTGATGATCGAGAAATTCGCCGGCGTTGGCGGCGTGCTTGGAGCGACCTTCTCGATCTCAATCACACTGGCAACACTATGAACCTAGTGTCCCTTTCTTGATTCCGAAGTTCGCTCCCGGCCCTTGCAGCAGACTTCGGCGAAACTTCGCAATCGGGACACTCGAGGCATCGACTGCAACGCATGGACGACGACATCCACGACACCAGCAGATGGCGCCGCCGGCTGCACGGCATGCGCCGCCTCACCGTGCACACGCTCGTGCTGCTGCGTAAGGTGCTGCGCCTTTCGATCCGCATGCTCGGCGCCGCGTGGCGCCTGCTGAGGCCCGTCCTGCGCCACGCCCTGCAGTTCCTGCTGGCCCTCATCATCGTCTTCGAGGAATGGGGCTGGCGGCCGCTGGCCGATCTGCTGGGCCGCCTCGCGCGCTGGCGTCCCTGGGCACGGCTGGAGACGGCGATCGCGCGCCTTCCCCCGTATGCTGCGCTCGTCGTGTTCGTGCTGCCCTCGGCCCTGCTGCTGCCGCTGAAGTTCCTCGCTCTCTTTCTCATCGCCCGCGGGCAGATCTTCATGGCAGGCCTCCTGTTCGTTGCCGCAAAGATCGTGGCGACGGCGCTTGTTGCCCGCCTCTTCCTTCTCACGCAGCCCTCCCTCATGCAGATCGGCTGGTTCGCCTGGGGCTACGACATCGTCATGCCGTGGAAGGAGGCGCTGGTCGACATGGTGCACAACTCGTGGGCCTGGCGGGTTGCACGCGTCTGGAAGGAGCGCGCCCGGCGCGCGCTCAGGCGCCAGTGGCTGCGCATGCGCCCGACCATGATCGAGGTCCAGCGCACCCTTCAGTATGCCGCGGCACGTCTCCGCGTGCGGGGACAACGGCTTGTGCGGGCCGCCAGGGCGCGCCTGCGCGCGGCTCTGCTGCCTTAGAGCGAGATCATTCTTGATGGAAGCAGTGGGCTTCCATTCAAGAACGTGAATCTCGCTCTACACCAGGGAAGTAGAGCAGGATCGACGCTTCAGCCGCATCGTCGCTCGTGGGGCGAGGTGATTCAACCTGAAGCGATCCTGCTCCAGCCTTGTGCCGCTCCGCCCGAGCGCACACATTATTTGTCGCAGAGTGGGTATATTTCGGCGTCGCGCGCCGCAACGAGGCAGACCTTGGCAACCTTGCTCGATGACCGGCACCGCCGTGTGCACAAGCTGCGCAACCTGCTGCATTCCTTCCTGCTGGTGGGAGGACTGTGGCTCCTGACCGCCTTGTGCGCGTGGCTGTTGTGGTCATGGACCGGGGTGGTGCTCGGCACCGCGTGGATCCTGGGGCTCTACGCCTTCGCGCCCCGCCTGCCGCCCGAGCTCGTCATGCGCATGTACCGCGCCGCCAGGCTCGATCCGCGCCGCGGCGGCGATCTCGCACGCCTTGTGGCGGCGCTGAGCCAGCGCGCCGATCTGCCGACCGTCCCGCACATCTACGTGATCCCCAGCACGGCGCTCAACGCCTTCGCCACCGGCACGCCGCAGAAGGCGGTGATCGGCGTCACCGAGGGCCTGCTGCGGCGGCTGACGCTGCGCGAGATTGCCGGCGTGCTGGCGCACGAGATCAGCCACGTGCGCAACAACGATCTCTCCGTCATGGGCCTCGCCGACCTGATGACCCGCTTCACGCAGGCGCTGTCCTACCTTGCCCTGTTCCTCGTGCTCTTCAACCTGCCGGCTCTGCTGTCGGGCGAGCTGCAGGTGTCGCTGCTGGCCATCGCCCTGCTCTATCTCGCGCCCACCATCGGCAGCCTGCTGCAGCTCGGCCTTTCGCGCACGCGCGAGTACGATGCGGACCTGGAAGGCGCTTCCCTCACCGGCGATCCCGTGGGGCTGGCCTCCGCCCTGCAGAAGCTCGAGCGCTACCAGGGACGCTTCTGGGAGGATCTCATGTTTCCCGTGCCCGGCCGGCGCGTGCCGCAGCCCTCGCTGCTGCGCTCGCACCCGGCGACGGAGGATCGCGTCGCCCGCCTGCTTGCTCTGCAGCAGCACCCGCCCGCAACGCCGATCGAGATGCGCGAGCAGCCGTGGGGCGACGGCACCGCATGGCAAACGAGCCTCATGCGCCCGCGCTACCGCTGGCCCGGAGTCTGGTATTGAGCACAGGGAGACGAGGCCGGCGGCCTATGGCGCAGTCTGCTCGGCACGCTTGACGGCCTTGATCGTCGTGCCGACCGCGGCCTGCAGGCGCCGCAGCCGCTCGCGCACGCGCACTTCCGCGCGTTGATAGCAATCGCGCTCGTACTCGAGCTTGATGCGCTGGGCGAGGCTGGCGGAGGAATCGACTTGTGCAACGATCTGCTTGCTCGGGCTCGCGTCGCTGTCGGAACGCTCGCCGGCAGCAAGGTTGGCGACCCTTACGCGCTTGGGCTCGGCTCCGGGTTGCAGCTGCGAGGTTCTCGACGAGCAGCCCGGCGCGGGCTGCGGCTTGAGCAACGCCGGGGCCGGCAGCGGGATGCGCATGGCCGTGCGCGCGGTGTCGTATGGCTGCGGCCCCTGCTCGCCGGCGCACCCGAGCAGAACGCCCGCACAGAGCCCGGCGGCAAGAATGGGCATGGCCGAACGCACAGGCACGCGACATCCCGGAAGGGTCGCAGCCCGGCTCCCTCGTTCGGCAGCGGCGGTACGCATGACAAATCCCCCCACAAGCAACGAGCCTGCGAGCGGGGACATTGTCCGCGAGCTTCCTTAGAGCGAGGTTAAGGGTGGTTTGCCGTGCTCAGAACTGCACCGTATGCGCCGGCGGCTCAGGGCCGTCCTTGCGCACGCGCGCGAGTTCCGATGGCGCCTCGCCGCACCGGGCGTTCGCACCGCCGGCCACATAGCGATAGCGGCGATGCATCTCCTCGACGATGGCGTCGTAGTAGTGCCGCTCCGCGACCGGATAGACCAGCAGCCACCCGTGGATGGTGCGCTGATCGCAGGAGAAGCTGGTGCGCTCGTAGAACATCTCCGCGCCGATCGTGCCCGACAGAACGAACCAGCCGTTGCGCTGCGGCGCGTAGTCGAACGATGCGCCTCCATAGCGCTGGGCCATCACCGACCGGCGGTACTCCCCAACCGTCTGCACGGGCCTGTTGGCCCGCGCGAAGATGCGCAGCACGGCCCTGCCGTCCTCCGACACCAGCAGCCGATTGCCGCCCTCGCTCACATCCTTCAGCGTCGGAAAGACGCTCGCCGGATACTGCAGGCTGAACCCGGATGCGACGTCGCGGTGGACCGTCCAGTCCGACGGGCCCGGCCTGGGGGGAGGCGCAGCGTCCGCCTGCGCGGGCCGTCCGGAGAACTGCGGCTCCTCCTCCGGGGCGTCGACTGCGGCGGCGACCGCGGGCTCGCTCTGCGGCGACAGCCCACCTCGTGTTGCTGCCGCAGCCAGCGCCGACTTGCGCTGCACATCGTCCCCGATCGGCTCGGCCTCGGCCGCCGCATCGCCCCGATCGGCCATGGTGCGACCGTCCGCGACGGGCCGCGCTGCGACCCTCTGGTCCTTGGCGGGAGCCCCGGCCGCCACGGTGTCGGACGGGGGCGCCGTGGCCCCGCCCCACCACAGCAGCGCCAGGAACACGCAGCTCACCAGCAGGACGAAGGCGGCCGCCCCGGCCGACATGCCTTTCCAGAAATCCCGCCGCGCCAGGGCCTCGCGCCGCCGCAACTCCAGGTCGTAGACGGCGCGCGCCTCGGGATTGCTCAGGGTCTCGTAGGCGCGATTGAGCTCCTTGATCCTCCGCTCGGCGCGCTCGTCGCCCGAGTTGACGTCGGGATGGCATTGCTTGACGAGCCGGCGATAGGCCGCCTTGACGCCCTCGTCATCGACCCCGTGGGTAAGCTCCAGGATGTCGTACAAACTGGACATTCAGAACCCGGCCGCCAGCAAGAAAATGGAGCCCAATCAGTCCGATGAACCGCACGCTTCGCCAAATACGCTGTGAAAGTAAGAATAATCCCGCATCATGCATCTGTTAGAGGATGTCGGTTAACAACGATATGACCGCTGTTTTATTCTCTCACCGGATGCTTTTTGGCCGAGAAGGGGCAAACATCGTTCAGGGAACTTCGGTGCATCGCGCCCGAGCCACAGTGCGAGCAAATGGAATTGGGCAGCAGGCAGAGCTTCCGCCTGCAGTGGCAGTGACTTCTGAGTGCGTTCAAGCCGCCTTGCGGCCCTGCGCAGCGATCTCGGCAAGCTGCAGCACAAGGGCGCGCACGCCAGCGAGGCGCTTGTCCGGCAGATCCCAGTCCGCCTTGAAGACCAGCTTGTGATCGGGCTGCAGCTTCACGCCGCCGCGTGACTTCTGCATCAGCGCGATCAGCCCCTCAGGGTTGGCGAACTGGTTCCTGCGGAAGCCGATGACGGCGCCTTTCGGGCCTGCATCGACCTGCTGCAGCCCGGCCTGGCGCGCAAGCCCCTTGATCTCGACGATGTCGAGGAGGTGCACGACCTCCTGCGGCAGCTCGCCGAAGCGGTCGACCAGCTCGGCGGCGAAGGTATCGATGTCGCTGCGCTTCTCCAACGCCGACAGGCGGCGGTAGAGCCCGAGGCGAAGTTGCAGATCGCCGACATAGCTCTCCGGGATGAGCACGGCCGTGCCAAGCGAGATCTGCGGGCTCCACTGGTCCCGGCCTTCGCCGAGATCGCCGCCCTTCAGCGCCGCCACGGCTTCCTCCAGCATCGACTGATAGAGCTCGAACCCGACCTCGCGGATGTGGCCCGACTGCTCCTCGCCCAACAGGTTGCCGCCGCCGCGAATGTCGAGATCGTGGCTCGCCAGCGAGAAGCCGGCGCCCAGCGTATCGAGCGACTGCAGCACCTTCAGCCGCTTCTCCGCGCCGACGCTGAGCTTTCCCTGGTTCGGCGTGGTGAAATAGGCGTAAGCGCGCGTCTTTGAGCGCCCCACGCGACCCCTGAGCTGGTAGAGCTGGGCCAGGCCGAAGATATCGGCGCGGTGCACGATCAGGGTATTGGCGTTGGGGATGTCGAGGCCCGACTCCACGATCGCCGTCGACAGCAGCACGTCATACTTGCCGTCGTAGAACGCCGTCATGACGTCCTCCAGCACCCCGGGGGCGAGCTGCCCATGCGCGCGAGCCACCTTCAGCTCGGGCGTGTGCTCGCTCAGGAACTCGGCGACATCATCGAGATCGGAGATGCGCGGCACCACGTAGAAGCTCTGTCCGCCGCGATAGCGCTCGCGCCGCAAGGCCTCGCGGATGATGACGGGATCGAACGGCGAGATGTAGGTGCGCACCGCCAGACGATCGACCGGCGGCGTCGTGATGAGCGACAGCTCGCGCACCCCCGACAAGGCAAGCTGCAGCGTGCGCGGGATGGGCGTGGCGGTCAGCGTCAGAACGTGCACGTCCTCGCGCAACTGCTTCAGGCGCTCCTTGTGCGTGACGCCGAAATGCTGCTCCTCGTCGATGATGAGCAGGCCGAGACGCTGGAAACCGATCGTCTTGCCGAGCAGGGCGTGCGTTCCCACGACGATGTCGATGGTGCCGTCCCTGATGCCGGCCTTCACGGCGTTGAGCTCCTTGCCGCTCACCAGCCGAGAGGCCTGGGCGATGCGCACGGGCAGCCCCTTGAAGCGCTCCGTGAAGGTTGCGTAGTGCTGGCGCGCCAGGAGCGTCGTCGGCACCACGACCGCGACCTGGTGGCCCGACATGGCGGCGATTAGGGCCGCGCGCAGCGCCACCTCGGTCTTGCCGAAGCCGACATCGCCGCACACCAGCCGGTCCATGGGCTTGCCCGAGGCCAGATCGTCGAGCACGGTCTGGATGCTGGCGGCCTGATCCTCGGTCTCCTCGTAGGAGAAGCGGGCCACGAACTCTTCGTAGGCACCGTGCGGCGGCGCCATGATGGGTGCCTCGCGCAACTGCCGCAGGGCCGCGACCTTGATCAGCTCGGAAGCGATCTCGCGCAGGCGCTGGCGCAAGCGCGCCTTGCGGCTCTGCCAGCCGGCGCCGCCGAGCCGGTCGAGCTGGGTGCCGGCCTCGCCCGAGCCGTAGCGCGACAGCAGCTCGATGTTCTCCACCGGCAGATAGAGCTTGTCGCCGCCGGCGTAGCCGATCTCCAGGCAATCGTGCGGGGCGCCGAGCGCCGTGATCGTGGTCAGCCCGTCGAAGCGCCCGATGCCGTGGTCGGAATGCACGACGAAGTCGCCGACCGAGAGGCTCGTTGCCTCGGTGATGACATCGGCGGCGCGGCGTGCCTTGCGGCGCGGACGCACCAGCCGGTCGCCCAGGATGTCCTGCTCGCCGATGACGGCAAGGCCCGGCGTCTCGAAGCCCTGCTCGAGGCCGAGCACGGCGAGCGCCGTCTCCGCGGCGCCAAGCGCCTGCGCCTCGGCATAGCTGTCGACCTTGCGCGCCGCCCCGAGCTTGTGGTCGGCCAGCAGGGTGGCGAGGCGCTCGCGTGCGCCGGCCGTGAACGCGGTGATGATCACGCGCTTGCCCCGCTCCTGCAGGCTGCGCACGTGCGCCGTTGCGGCATCGAATACGTTCTGGTCGTGCGCTGCCCGCTCGGCCGCGAAGTTGCGCCCCGCGCGGCCGTTGAACGAGCGCACCGTGCCGTGCTCGGCATCCTTCACCTGCTCGAACGGCGTCATGCGCCGGACCGAGCGCCCGGCGAGCAGGCCCTTCCATTCCTCATCGGTCAGGAACATCGCCGCGGGCGGCACAGGCTTGTAGGGCGGCGCGCCGAACGTGAGCGTCTCCAGCCCCTTCACGCGCGCATCGTAGTGGTCGCCGATCAGGGCCAGCCGCTCGGCCGCGGCCTCGTCCGAGAGCGGATCGAAGCTCACCGGAGCGCCCGGCACATAGTCGAACAGCGTCTCCAGATGCTCGTGGAACAGCGGCAGCCAGTGCTCCATGCCAGGATAGCGCTGGCCGGCGCTCACCGCCTCGTAGAGCGGGTCCTCGCTCTTGACCGCACCGAACATCTCGATATAGCCGCGGCGGAAGTGCTTCTCGGCAGCCTCGCCGAACGCCACCTCGCTGATCGGCATCAGGGTGAGCTTCTGCACGACCTTCGAGGTGCGCTGCGTGTCGGGATCGAACGCCTTGATATGCTCCAGCGTGTCACCGAAGAAGTCGAGGCGCACGGGGCTCGATCGGCCGGGCGGGAACATGTCCACGATGCCGCCGCGCACCGCGTACTCGCCGGGCTCCATGACCGTGCCGGTGCGCTGAAAGCCGGCGAGGTTGAGCCGTTGCACCAGCCGGTTCATGTCGATGCGCTGACCGGCGGCGATCGTCTTCAGCGACTTGCGGATGAACTCGCGCGAGGGCACGCGCTGCAGGATGGCGTTGACGGTGGTGACGACGACGGTCGGCGCCTTGCGCGCGGCGACGGCAAGCCGCGCCAGGGCGGCGATGCGCTGGGCGACGATCTCGGCATTCGGGCCGATGCGGTCATAGGGAACCGTGTCCCAGGCCGGAACCTGAATGACACGAATGCTGGGTGCGAAGAACTTGAGCCCTTCGCTCAGCGCCTCGAGCCGGCGGTCGTCACGTGCCACGTGCAGCAGGAGAGGCGGCGTCCCGGCACCCCTCTCGCCGGTCAGATGCGAGAGCACGAGCGGGCCGAGGCCGTCCGGCACGCCGGTCAGCACCTCCAGCACCCGCTGTTCCCCCTTGGCGCTCATCGCCCCGTCATCCATGGGTCCTTGCCGCCTGCAAATCCGGCATCAATGATCTAGAGCCCGTGAAATGCGCGCATGCGCGCGATCAGGCTGGCGAACTCCCCGCCCGGCACCCGGTCGGGATGCAGGATCATGTCGTGCAGGTCGGGATCCGGGAGCGCCAGCAGCTCCTCGAATGCCCTGAGGCGCTCGGGCGACATCTCCGCCAGCTCCGCGTTGGCGAACCGGCCGAGAAGCCAATCCATCTCCTTGGTACCGCGGTGACTGGCGCGATAGACCGCGCGGCGGCGGCGGGTTTCGATATCGTCGGTCATGACGGCCAAGTTGGGGTCGGAAAACTCTGGCAGGGCGCTTGACGGCACCGGATGCCGCCGCCACCCTCGCCGGGCTCGCGGACCCTTCTATAGGGCTGCAAGCGCAGCGAGACCAGAAGCAAAAACGCGCGGCAGCCCCACGCAGGGCGGTGCCGTTCGCCGCGACCCGCGGGCTCGCAAGCCCGCTGACCGGATGAGCTGATCCCAGGACGATGCGACCGGCCGCCCTCATACCCCTCTTTGCCTCCGCGAAGAGCCTTTCCGGCATCGGCCCGCGCATGGACCTGCTTCTGCGCAAGGCGCTGAGGCTGCCGCCCGGCATCACCGAGCCGCGCGTCATCGACCTGCTTTGGCATACGCCGACAGGGGTCATCGACCGCCGCGCCGCGCCGACGGTGGCCGCCGCCCAGCCCGGCACCATCGCCACGCTCGAGGTGCGCGTCCTCAAGCACAAGCCGGCCCCGCGCGGCAACGTCAAGGCACCCTACAAAGTCCCCTGCGAGGACGACACGGGCCGCATCGACCTCGTGTTCTTCCACGCCGAGCGCAAGTTCATCGAGCGCCAGCTTCCCGTCGGCAGCATCCGCTTCGTGTCGGGACGCATCGAGAGCTACAACGACAGGAAGCAGATGGCGCACCCCGACTACATCGTGGCTCCTGAATCCCGCGCCGATCTGCCCCTGCTCGAGCCTGTCTATCCGCTCACGGCCGGCCTGTCCGGCAAGGTGGTGCTCAAGGCCGTGCGCCATGCGCTGGACCGCGTGCCCGACCTGCCCGAGTGGCAGGATGCCGCCTGGCTCGAGCGGCAGGCGTGGCCCGGCATAAGGACCGCGCTCAGTCGCCTGCACCGGCCGCAGGACGCCGCCGACGTCTCCGCCGCCTCCCCGCCCTGGATGCGGATCGCCTACGACGAGCTGCTGGCGGGCCAGCTCGCCCTCGAGCTCGTGCGGCAAAGCCTGAAGAGCCAGCCCGGCCGCAGCATTGCGGGCGACGGGCGCATCCGGGCGCGCATTGCCGACGCGCTGCCCTTCGCGCTCACCAACTCGCAGCGCCACGCGCTGAAGGAGATCGCCGACGACATGGCCGCCGAATTCCGCATGCTGCGGCTGCTGCAGGGCGATGTCGGCTCCGGCAAGACCGTGGTCGCGCTGATGGCCATGGCGATCGCCGTCGAAGGCGGCGCGCAGGCCGCGCTGATGGCGCCGACCGAGGTGCTGGCACGCCAGCACGCCGAGACCATCGCACCGCTCGCCGACGCGTCGGGCCTGCGCATCGCCCTGCTCACCGGACGCGAGAAGGGCCGCCCACGCGCCGAGCTGCTCGAGCGCCTGGGCTCCGGCGAGATCGACATCGTCATCGGCACGCATGCCCTGTTCCAGCCCGATGTCGTCTTCAAGGACCTCGCCTTCGCCGTCATCGACGAGCAGCACCGCTTCGGCGTGCACCAGCGCCTCGCCCTGCAGACCAAGGGCGGCAACGGCGGCGCCAACGTGCTCGTCATGACGGCGACGCCGATCCCGCGCACGCTGCTCATGACGCACTACGGCGACCTCGACGTATCGCGGCTGACCGAGAAGCCCGCGGGCCGCAAGCCGATCGTCACCAAGGCCATTCCCGTCGAGGCCATCGAGCGCCTCGTCGAGCGGCTGCGGGTGCAGCTCACAGAGGGAGCCCAGGTCTACTGGGTGTGCCCCCTGATCGAAAGCTCCGGCCAGTCGGAGCTGGCGGCCGCCGAGGAGCGCCATGCCCACCTCGTACAGCTCTTCGGGGCGGCGAAAGTCGGGCTGCTGCACGGGGGCATGCAGGACAAGGCCAAGGACGCGACCATGGCCGCCTTCGCCGCAAACCATCTCAAGATCCTGGTGGCGACGACGGTGATCGAGGTCGGCGTCAATGTTCCCAACGCCAACATCATGGTGATCGAGCATGCCGAGCGTTTCGGCCTTGCCCAGCTCCATCAGCTCAGGGGCCGCGTCGGGCGCGGGTCGCGCGAGAGCTTCTGCATGCTGCTCTACAAGACGCCGCTCGGCGAGACGGCGCGCCAGCGCCTGGAGATGATGGAGAAGACGGAGGACGGATTTGCGATCGCGGAGAAGGACCTGGAGCTGCGCGGGGGCGGCGAGGTGCTCGGCGCGCGCCAAAGCGGGATGCCCGAGTTCCGCGTCGCCGAGGTGCCGGCCTTCGCAGAGCTGCTTGGGGCCGCCCGCGACGATGCACGGCTGGTGCTGAGCCAGGACCCTCACCTGGCAAGCCCCCGGGGCCGGGCCCTGAGGCTGCTGCTCTATCTGTTCGAATGCGACGAGGCGGTGCGCCTGTTCCGCGCGGCGTGACGCGGCATCAATCGGGCATTCGGAGCCAGCAGGAATAGCGCACCCTGAGCTGGTCGGAGGGCGGCCACGGCCCGCCCGTGGCTCGACAAGCTCGCCACGGGGCAAGCGCGCGGCGCGCCGCCGCGTTCCTCTAATCGACCGCCTGCACCCTCGGCTCGGCGCGAGAGGTCGCAGCAAGCTCCTTGAGCTTGGCCTGCGTCTCGGGGTTCACCATGCCCGCCGAGATGATGATCTTGGCCGCATCCTCGATGCTCATCTTCACGGGGATCACGCTCTTGCGCGGCACGAAGCACACAAAGCCGGTCGGCGGCAGCATGCCCGTCGGCATGAACACGCTGACGAGGTCCTCACCCGGGATCTCCACGGCGACCTGGGTGGTCGCCTCGCCGGTCACGAACACGATCGACCAGATGCCCTTCGAGGGGAACTCCATCAGGCCCACCTTCTGGAATCCCTGGTCGGGCGCCGAGGCCGTCACCACCGACACGAAGATCTGCTTGAGGCCGCGATAGACGTTGCGCACGATGGGCGTGCGTCCGAGCATCATCTCGCCGGCGCTGATGAGGGAGCGGCCGAGCAGGTTGGCGGCGAGCGCGCCGATCAGCGTGAGGCCGACGATGCCGAAGATGAGGCCCACCCCCGGGATCGGGAACGGCACATAGGATTCCGGATTGTAGATGCGCGGGATGTACGGCTTCACCCACGCGTCGACGACGTTGATGAAATACCAGGCGATGTAGAGCGTGATCGTCACCGGGCCGACGACGACGAGACCGGTGAGGAAATAGTTGCGCAGCCGCGCCCCGGCATGCACCGGCTCGGGCGCCGACTCGAGCGCCAGCTTGGCGAGCTCAGCCTTCAGATCATGCGCCTCGTCATCCTGCTGGCGCGGACCGGACGGGCTTTGTGGTTCCTGCATGAAGACGGCTCGGACATTGCTCCACGAGGTCGGCGCTCAGTTCGACAGGCCGCCCTCGCGTCGCGCCCATTGTTGCACGAGACAGCGCCGAGGCAAGGCCGCCCGAATGCCACACTGCCGTCCGCCCCGACGCAACACTGCCGCGCTCAGGGCCATATGGTTGTAGCGAAATCCCGCAACTACTGCGTAACAATCAGGCAGTCGAGCCCGCTGCCCTTCAACTTGGCACAGATGGCCTGGCCTTCCTGCTGTGTCGCATAGGGGCCCACGCGCACACGGTAGAACGAGCCCATGTTGCCGACCACGGTCTGATCGATCTCAGGCTCGCGCGCCGCCAGCGCCGCCGTATGCTCGCGCCTGACCTTGGCGGCAAGGGCCTGGGCCTCCTGCTCGGTCCGCACCATGGCGAGCTGGACCCGGAAACGGCCCTCGGGCCGCCTGGGGATTGCGGCCGTCACCATGGGGGCAGGCGGCGTGTTCGTGCGCACCTGCGTGCCGCTGCTCCAGCCGCTGGTGGCGGCCTTGGGGCTCGGCTGGGAGCTCGGCTGGGGGCTTGGCTGCGGCGCCTGCTGGCTCGATGACGCGGCCGGCTGCTGCGCCGGAGCGCCGCTGAACAGATTGCCGAACAAATTCCAACCTGGGCTCGAGGCCGGCGCCTGAGCCTGGCCGCCGGCCTGCTCCGTCGCAAGCGCCGCCGCGGGCTGCGCCGACGTCGTCGTGCTCTGGCTCCAGCCGGTCGATGTCGCAGCCGAAGCGCTCTTGGTCCGCGCCGCTCCCGGCACGGCGGCAACCGCCTCGCCGGTCTCCGACAGCCCCGCTTCCTGGTAGGCGGCCGCGCGTTGCTTCAGCGCGTCCTTGCGATCCGCCTCGGAAAGCCCGCCCTTGAGCCACAGGGCGCTGGTCAGATCGGCAATGGCCTGGGCCGGCTTCTGCTGCTGGCGATAGGCCATGCCGCGATAGAGCATCGCCTTGGCCATGATCGCCGGGGGAAGGTTGCCGCCGTTGAGCACGGCGGTCAAAGCCTGAACCGCGGGCTCGCTCTTGCCGGCCTCAAGCAGCTTCAGCGCCGCCTCGATGGCGCGCTGGGCCTCGGCCGGATCCTGCTTCTTCTTTTTGGCTTTCGCGGCCTGCTCTTCGGCATTCTCGGCCGGCGCCGCCTTCGCCTTCGCCTTCTTCGCCGTCTTGGCAGAGGTCTGCGCTTGCACGTTCAAGCCGCCGACCGACGCCAGTGCCGCTGCAGCGAGTGCCGCAATAGCGAGCCTGCGCCAGTGCCGAGCCATGATGTCCGTTCCCCGTCGTGCCGTTGCCTGAACGCGAAGCACCTCCTGGCGCAAAATTACGCCAATTCGCGGGCCTCAGGCAAACCGGCCGTCCGTTTCATCAACCTATTCCACAGTCACCGATTTCGCGAGGTTGCGGGGCTGATCCACATCGGTGCCCATGAATACGGCCGTATGATAGGCAAGGAGCTGGACCGGCACCGCATAGAGCAGCGGACTGGTAAACGGGTGCACCTTGGGCATGGCAACGTGCGCTTCCAGCTCGCAGCCGGCCCGGTCGGGGCTTGCGTCAGACACCAGAATGATTCGCCCGCCGCGCGCCGCCACCTCCTGCATGTTCGACAGCGTCTTCTCGAACAGGTCGTCCTCCGGCGCCACCACGATCACGGGCACGTTCTCGTCGATCAGGGCGATCGGCCCATGCTTGAGCTCGCCGGCGGCATAGCCTTCCGCGTGGATGTAGGAGATCTCCTTCAGCTTCAGCGCGCCTTCCAGGGCGAGCGGATAGCTGCTGCCCCGGCCGAGATAGAGCACGTCCTTGGCCTTGGCCAGATCGTGCGCCAGCTTCTCGTAGGAAGGCTCGTTGCGCAGCAGGGTGGCGATGTGACGCGGCACCTCGGCCAGAGCGTGCACCAGCTCCTCCTCCTGCGCGCTGCTGATCGTGCCCCGTGCCCGGCCCAGCGCCAGGGTGAGGCACGCCAGCACGCTGAGCTGGCAGGTGAAGGCCTTGGTGGAGGCAACGCCGATCTCGGGCCCGGCGAGCGTCGGCAGCACGGCGTCCGACTCGCGCGCGATCGTCGAGGTGCGCACGTTCACCACCGACGCGACGCGCTGCTTCTGGCTCTTGCAGTAGCGCAGCGTCGCCAGCGTGTCGGCGGTCTCGCCCGACTGCGAGATGAACAGCGCCAGCCCGTTCGCCGGAAGCGGGGGCTCGCGATAGCGGAATTCCGAGGCGATATCGATCTCGACGGGAATACGCGCATAGCGCTCCAGCCAGTACTTGCCGACGAGGCCCGCGTAGTAGGCCGTCCCGCAGGCGGAGATCGACACCTGGCGGATGCCGGCCGGATCGATGCCGAGGTCCGGCATCGACACGCGCGCTTCGGCGAGATCGAGATAGTTCGCCAGCGTGTGGCTGATGACCTCGGGCTGCTCGTGGATCTCCTTCGCCATGAAGTGGCGATGGTTGCCCTTGTCGACCAGCAGCGACGTTGCGACCGACTTGGTGCGCACACGCTCGACCTGCTTGCCCGAGCGGTCGAAGATGATCGCACCCTTGCGGCGCAGCACCGCCCAGTCGCCTTCCTCCAGGTAAGTGATCTCATCCGTGAAGGGGGCGAGCGCAATGGCATCCGAGCCGAGATACATCTCGCCCTTGCCGTGACCGATCGCCAGCGGGCTGCCCTGGCGCGCGGCGATCATCAGGTCGTCCTCGCCGGCAAAGATGATGGCAAGCGCAAACGCGCCGCGCAGGCTGGCGAGCGTGCGCCGCGTCGCCTCGATGGCATCGCAGCCCTTCTGCATCTCGTCTGCGATCAGGTGCACGACGACTTCGGTGTCCGTGTCCGTCTCGAAGCGGTGTCCCTTGGCGATCAGCGCCTTCTTCAGCTCGCCGAAATTCTCGATGATGCCGTTGTGGACCACCGACACGCGCTCGTTCATGTGCGGGTGCGCGTTGTTCTCGGTCGGGCGGCCGTGCGTGGCCCAGCGCGTGTGGCCGATGCCGGCGCGGCCCTGCAGCGGCTCGTTGTGAAGCCGCGCTTCCAGATTCTTCAGCTTGCCCTCGGCGCGGCGCCGTTCCAGGTGGCCGTTCTCGACAGTGGCGACGCCGGCGGAATCATAGCCGCGATACTCGAGCCGCCGCAGGGCGTCGACGAGGTCGCCGGCGACCGCCTTGTGTCCCAGAATGCCAACGATCCCGCACATGCCCAATGATCCGTCGTTTTGATATAAGCCGTTGGCTAGCTTGGTAAACCCAACGCCAGGCCGGCCTCAACTCAATCTGTGTTTCTTGGTTTTTCCGAGGAATTCACTTCGCCTTCTTGCGATTCCTCATCAGCGCCCGGAACTTGGCGGCCCAGCCCGGCCGCTCCTCCTGCGGCGCCCGCTCGAGCGCCAGCGCATTCGCCTCCACGTTCTTGGTGATCACGCTGCCGGAGCCGATGTAGGCCCCGTCCCCGATCTTGAGGGGCGCCACCAGGGAGGCATTGGAGCCGACGAACACGCCCTTGCCGACGTCCGTGAAGTGCTTGTTGAACCCGTCATAGTTGCAGAAAATCGTGCCTGCACCGATGTTTGCGCCTTCTCCCACGCGGCCGTCGCCGATGTAGGCGAGATGGTTGGCCTTGGCACCGGGCTCGAGCGTGGCGTTCTTCACCTCCACGAAATTGCCGACGTGGGCGCCGGTGCCGATATCGGCGCCGGGCCGGAAGCGGGCGAACGGGCCGACGCGCGCGCCGGCGCGCACCCTCGCCTGCACCATGTGGCAGTTGGCCAGGATCTGGGCGCCGTCCTCGATGACGACGCCGGGGCCGAAGAACACATTGGGCTCGATGGTGACATCGCGACCCACCACCGTATCGAAGCTGAACCACACGGTTTCGGGCGCGATCAGCGTGGCCCCGCCCTCCATCGCCCGCAGTCTCGCCCGGCGCTGGAATACGGCCTCCGCCTCCGCCAGCTGCGCGCGCGAGTTGACGCCCAGCGCCTCCTCGGCCGGCCCCGTCACCGGCATGGCCACCAAGCCGTCCGCGGTCGCCATGGCGACAGCATCGGTGAGGTAGTATTCGCCCTTCGCATTGCCGTTGCCGATGCGGGACAGAAGCCCGGCGAGGTTCTGCACGCGGAAGGCCATGGCTCCGGCATTGCACAGGGTGATGCGGCGCTCCTCCTCGCTCGCGTCGCGGTGCTCGCGGATGGCCGTGACGCGGCCCCGCCCATCGACGATCAGCCGTCCGTAGCCGGTCGGATCGGCGGCCTCAAAGCCCAGAACGGCGAGGTTTGCGCCGGCCTTCAGCGCCCCGATCAATCGGGCCGCCGTTGACGCCTGCAGCAGCGGCGTATCGGCAAACAGGACAAGCACGTCGCCCCGGTGGCTCTCCAGCGCCGGCCGCGCAGCGAGAACGGCGTCGGCCGTGCCCGCCTGCTGCGCCTGCTCGAAGATCGCAATGCCGGGGGCAGCCTTCGCCGCCTCGGCCCGCACCGCCTC
>WBUN01000131.1 GCA_008933705.1 Hyphomicrobiaceae bacterium | reverse complement strand
GGCCTTGGCGAAGTTGTTGAAGAACTCGGCGGCGAGCTTGCGGGCGGTGGAATCGATGAGGCGGCTGCCGAGCTGGGCGATCTTGCCGCCGACGTGGGCGTCGACGTCGTAGACGAGGCGGGTGCCGCCGCCGTCGGCCTCGGTCAGGCGGACGACGGCGCCGCCCTTGGCGAAGCCGGCGACGCCGCCTTCACCCTCGCCGGCGATGCGATAGCTGTTGGGGGCGTCGATGTCGGTGAGGTTGACGCGGCCCTTGAAGCGGGCGCCGACGGGGCCGATCTTGACCTTGGCGACGGCGCGGAACTCGGTGTCGGAGAGCTTCTCGAGGCTTTCGCAGCCGGGGATCGAGGCCTGCAGCGTGGCCGGATCATTGAGGCGTGCCCACACGGTTGCCTTGTCGGCGGGGAGCAGGAATTCTCCCGTCATCGTCATGGCCATGCAATTGCTCCCTTGCCTGTGACCGACCCGTCTGCGCGCCGAGCTTGCCGAAGGACGGCGGCAGACGCGGACCCTGCCCGCTTGCGCACGCCCCCTGAGGCGGCGGTGCTCAGCCGGCCTTGGCCACGGCCCGCCGGGCCATGACGCCCACGAGATGGGCGCGATAGGCCGCGTCCGCATGGATATCGCTCATCATGTCCGCGGCGGGGACCGCAAGGCCGGCGAGCGATTGCGCCGCCCAGCTCTTGGCCAGCGCCGCCTCCATGGCCGGGACGCGGAACACGCCGCTGCTGCCGGCGCCCGTGACGGCGACGCGCACCTCCTTGGCGATCAGCGCCACCGCCACGCCGGCCAGCGCGTAGCGCGAGGCCGGGTTGGCGAATTTGGCGTAGCCGAACTTGGCCGGGATGGGAAAGGAGATGCGGGTGATGATCTCGCCGTCGGCAAGGGCGGTGCTGAACAGGCCCTTGAAGAAGTCGTCGGCCTTGATCTCGCGCTTGTTGGTGGCGATGGTGGCGCCGAGCGCCAGGACGGCGGCGGGATAGTCGGCGGCGGGATCGTTGTTGGCGATCGAGCCGCCGATGGTGCCGCGGTTCCTCACGTGCGGATCGCCGACGCCCGCAGCGAGCTCGGCCAGCCCGGCGATGGCGGAACGCACCGCAGGGGAGGTGGCCACCTCGGCGTGCGTGGTCATGGCGCCGATGACGAGCGCATTGCCTTTCTTGTCGATGCCCTTGAGCTCGGCGATGCGGGAGAGGTCGACGATGGCCTTGGGGGCGGCCAGGCGGAGCTTCATGGTCGGCAGCAGGGTGTGGCCGCCGGCCAGCAGCTTGGCGTCGCCTGAGGAGGCGAGGAGGTTGGCCGCTTCGGCGACCGATTGCGGGCGGTGATAGTCGAATGCGTACATCGCAGCCTCCTCCTATTCGGCAGCCATCCTGGCGGGCGCTGCCTGCGCCGCCTTCCATACCGCCAGCGGCGTGGCCGGCATGGCAATGTTCTCGTGTCCGAGCGCGTCGGTGATGGCGTTGATGACGGCCGCCGGGGCCGCAATCGCGCCGGCCTCGCCGCAGCCCTTGACGCCCAGCGGGTTCGACGGGCACGGCGTGCTGGTCATGGTGACGTTGAGGTGGGGCAGATCGCTGGCGCGCGGCATGCAGTAGTCCATGTAGCTCGCGGTGAGGAGCTGGCCGTCGTCGTTGTAGACGGCGCCTTCGAGCATGGCCTGGCCGACACCCTGGGCGATGCCGCCGTGCACCTGGCCCTCGACGATCATCGGGTTGATGAGGGTGCCGAAGTCGTCGACCGCGGTCCAGCGGTCGATGCGCGTTGCGCCCGTGTCGGGATCGATCTCCACCTCGCAGATGTGCACGCCGGAGGGGAAGGTGAAGTTGGTCGGATCGAAGAAGGCGCCTTCCTTGAGGCCGGGCTCGAGCTGCGCGCCCGTGAACTTGTGGGCGATGTAGGCCTGCAGGGCGACCTCGGGGAAGGTCAGCGTCTTGTTGGTGGCCGTCGAGGAGAAGATGCCGTCCTTGAAGGCGACCGTGTCCTCGGGCACCTCGAGCACGAAGCCGGCCACCTTCCTGGCCTTGACGATCACCTTGTCGATGGCCTTGAAGATGGCCGACATGCCGACCGCGCCCGAGCGCGAGCCGTAGGTGCCCATGCCGAACTGCACCTTGTCGGTGTCGCCGTGCACCACGGTGACCTGGTCGATCGGCACGCCGAGGCGCTGGGAGACGAGCTGGGCGAAGGTGGTCTCATGGCCCTGGCCGTGGCTGTGCGAGCCGGTCAGCACCTCGACGGAGCCCGTCGGGTTGACGCGCACCTCCGCCGATTCCCACAGGCCGACGCCGGCGCCGAGCGAGCCGACCGCGGCGCTCGGCGCGATGCCGCAGGCCTCGATGTAGGCCGAGAAGCCGACGCCGCGCTTGAGGCCCTTCCTTTCGCTTTCGGCCTTGCGCGCGCCGATGCCCTTGTAGTCGGCGAGCTCGAGCGCCTTGTCGAGGCAGGCCCCGTAGTTGCCCGCGTCATAGGTCATGATGACGGGGGTGGCGTGCGGGAACGAGCTGATGAAGTTGGCGCGCCGGAACTCGGCCGGGTTCTTGCCGAGCTGCCGGGCCGTCACCTCGATCAGACGCTCGACCACGAAGGTCGCCTCGGGACGTCCGGCGCCGCGATAGGCATCGACCGGCGCGGTGTTGGTGTAGACCCCGTCGACCTCGCAGTAGATGGCCGGGATGTCGTACTGGCCCGACAGCAGCGGGGCATAGAGATAGGTCGGCACCGAGGAGGCGAAGGTGGACAGATACGCGCCCAGGTTGGCCTTGGTGCGGGCCCTGAGCGCCAGGATCTTGCCGTCGCCGTCCACCGCCAGCTCGGCGGTGGTGACGTGGTCGCGGCCGTGCGCGTCGGCCAGGAAGGCCTCCGTGCGATCGGCGGTCCACTTGACCGGCCGGCCGACCTTGCGGGCGGCCCACACGCACACCGTCTCCTCGGCGTAGATGAAGATCTTGGAGCCGAACCCGCCGCCGACGTCGGGGGCGATGACCCGCAGCTTGTGCTCGGGGGCGATGCCGATGAAGGCCGCCAGCACCAGGCGGGCCACGTGCGGGTTCTGGCTGGTCGTGTAGAGGGTGAAGCTCTCGTTGCCGGCGTCGTACTCGCCGATGGCGGCGCGCGGCTCCATGGCGTTGGGGATCAGCCGGTTGTTGATGAGGTCGATCCTGGTCGTGTGCCTGGCGGCGGCGAAGGCCGCGTCGACGGCGGCTTTGTCGCCGAGATGCCATTGGTAGACCGTGTTGCCCGGCGCCTCGGCATGGATCTGCGGCTTGCCCGCATTCTGCGTGGTGGCGGTGTCGATCGAGGCCGGCAGCACGTCGTAGTCGACCGACACGGCCTCGGCCGCATCCCTGGCATGGGCCAGGGTCTCGGCGATGACGACGGCGACATGATCGCCGACGTAGCGCACCTTGCCCTGCGCCAGTGCGGGATGCGGGCCAGCCTTCATCGGCGAGCCGTCCTTGGAATGGATCAGCCAGCCGCAGATCAGGCCGCCGACCTTGTCGTTGGCGATATCCTCACCGGTGTAGACGGCGAGACAGCCAGGCGATTTGAGGGCTGCGGACGCGTCGATGCGCCTGATGGCGGCGTGCGCGTGCGGAGAGCGCACGAACACGGCATAGGCCTGGCCCGGGCGGTTGATGTCGTCGGTGTACTGGCCCTTGCCGGTGATGAAGCGGTGGTCTTCCTTGCGCCGCACTGGCGCCCCGATGCCGGTTGCGGTCACGGGTTCCTCCCTGGCTGATCGGCTCTTCTTGTCATGGGCCGCCGGCAACGGCCGGCGGTGGATCACATCCAAGCTATTCGGCAGCCTGCCGCTGCGGCATGGCGCCCATGGCGGCGGCGCCGGCGCGCACGGCGGCGACGATGTTGTGATAGCCCGTGCAGCGGCAGATGTTGCCTTCGAGCTCCTCGCGCACGGTCTTGTCGTCGAGGCTGGTGCCCTTGCGGTTGACGATGTCGACCGCCGCCATGATCATGCCCGGCGTGCAGAAGCCGCACTGCAATCCGTGATGCTGGCGGAAGGCCTCCTGCATGGGATGGAGCTGTCCCGCCGGCGCCAGACCCTCGATGGTGGTGACGCTGGCGCCGTCGCACGTGAGCGCCAGCGTGGTGCACGACTTGATGGCGCGGCCGTCCACATGCACGACGCAGGCCCCGCACTGGCTGGTGTCGCACCCCACGTGCGTTCCCGTCAGCCGCAGGTTCTCGCGCAGGAACTGCACCAGCAGCGTGCGCGCATCGATCTCACCCGAAACAGACTTCCCGTTCACTGTCATC
>WBUN01000057.1 GCA_008933705.1 Hyphomicrobiaceae bacterium | reverse complement strand
GCCTCAGGGAGCGCCAGGCGGTCGTCCTCCGCTGCCTTCACGATCGCACGCGCCAGCGGGTGCTCCGACAACTGCTCGACCGCCGCTGCCAGACGCAGTGCCTCGTGCGCATTGCCCCCGCCGGGCACCGCCATCTCCACGATCGCCGGCTTGCCGGCGGTGAGCGTGCCGGTCTTGTCGAGCACGATCTTGCGGACGTCCTTGAGGACCTGGAACGCCTCGCCCGAACGCATCAGGATGCCGCGTCGTCATTGCTCGCTCCTGGGCTATCTCTCGGCGACCGCGAACCCGGCGGCGCCGATCGCCTGCCTGATCCTGGCTTCGTCGAGCTGGCCCGGCTCGAAGCGCACAACCACAGCAGAACTCTCGCCGCGACGGCCAAGCGGGTGAACATGAAAGGTTCTCCTGCTATGCCCATTGAGCTATCATCGACCTTGAACCCAGGTTTAAGGTCAAGGGCGATGGCGAAGGGTTTGACAATCGGTGCCTTGGCCCGCCGCATGGGCGTTCAGGCTTCCGCGGTGCGCTTCTACGAGCGCCAGGGGCTGATCGCCTCCGAGCGGCTGGCGAACGGCTACCGCGTCTACGGCGAGGAGGCCGTCAACGCGCTCAGCTTCATCTTCTCCGACACGGATGCGTGATCGGGATCGCCCAGCCCGGCTACGGCCGCACCGGACACACCAAGCAGCTCCGTGGTGGCGGCATGCACGGCCTGGCAATAGCGGCAGCGATTGAGGCCCGACACGTGGGTTGCGATCAGCTCGCGCTCTGCTTCCGTGAACGGCGATGGGCCGCGCTGCAGCGCCTCGTGGAACTCGATCAGCGGCCTGCTGGTCTCGGGAAATAGGCGGAACAGATCGATCAGAGTCGCCCTTTCCGGCAGCGAGGGAAGATGTGGCATGGCGTTGCCTCCACGGTCATCCGTCCCCTCACGATGAGTTTGACGGACGTGATTGGTGCTGTCGCGTTCCGACAGATAGCATGCCTCCATGCCGACGGGTGCGTGGAGCGTTGCATTCGGTGGGGCGGCGCAGGGCCTGCTGCTCGCTGCAGGGATCGCCGTCGGCGCAAACCAGGCCGCGGCCGATCCGTCCACCTGGCGCCGCGAGGGCTGGACCAAGACCGACTTCTCCAAGTCGCGCGTCCACTGGCGGGAGTTCGTCTCCGGCGGCCCGCCCAAGGACGGCATCCCGTCGATCGACAGGCCGCAGTTCAAGCCCGCCGCTGAGGACACCGAGCTGACGCCGACGGAACCCGTCGTCGGCCTCGAGATCGCCGGCGATGCGCGCGCCTATCCCCTGCGCATCCTGATCTGGCACGAGATCGTCAACGACACGGTCGGCGGCATTCCAGTGGCCGTCACTTACTGCCCGCTGTGCAACTCGGCAGTGGTGTTCGATCGGCGCGTGCCGCCGCACGTCCTGGACTTCGGCACCAGCGGCAAGCTGCGCAACTCAGACCTCGTCATGTACGACCGGCAGACCGAGAGCTGGTGGCAGCAGTTCACCGGCGAAGCGATCGTTGGCGCGTTCACCGGCACGGAGCTCAAGCTGGTACCTGCGCGCCTGGAGTCTTTCGCGGAGTTCAAGGCCCGCCATCCCTCGGGCAAGCTGCTTGTTCCCAACGAGCCGAGAGTGCGCGATTACGGGCGCAACCCGTATGTCGGCTACGACCAGAGCGCAGCGCCGTTCCTCTACCGTGGCGACTTCCCGAAAGGGATCGAGCCGATGGCCCGCGTGGTCGTGGTGCGCACGAGTGCGGGCAAGAAGGCCGTGGCGCTCGAGCTCCTGCGCAAGAAGGGCAAGCTCATGGTGGACGAGGTGGAGCTGGCCTGGCGGGCCGGGCAGAGCTCGGCGCTCGAGCATTGGCAGGTCGCCAAGGGCCGCGATGTCGGTACCGTGACCGCAATCGTGCGCGACGAACAGGGGCCGGCGCGCGATGTGCCCTACGACGTGACGTTCGCGTTTGTCGTGCACGCCTTCCATCCCGACGTCCCCATCCTCAAGGACTAGACGGCCCGGCCCAGGAAGGCAGTCCTCCACCTCTGCGTCGTGGCAGCATTCGGCCCGATGCGGAGCGTGCGTCACGGCCCGCGCAGAGGCCGCACCACGGAGACCGCGCGTCTGTCCCGATGAAATCGGGGTATGGGCGGCTCCCTTCCCCTGACCTCATGTCCGGGCAAGGGCCACGCTCTCCCGGCGCGGGCGAAGGTGCCCGCGCTGCCGAGCCGCTGTCCCCTGATGGGCCCGCGTCTCGGTCGGGTAGGCGCGGGCCGCCTCTTTCGAGGACGGACCATGCGCCTCCCACCGAACCGTGCATGCACATTTCAATGCACACGGCTCTCCGCTCTGCTCGCCCTCCTGCTGGCATGGAGCGCAACGTGACAACGGCAGCAGAGCGCGATCGTCCTGCGCTGCCGCGCCGATTGCTTCCATGCCGTGAATGGCGCCCTCTGCTTGTAATCCTGATTGCCTCGACCCGGCTCACCCGGGAACCAAACCGGCCTTGGCAATCACCTCGCGCCATTTCACGATCTCGGAGGAGATCAGGCTGCGCAGCTCCTCGGGTGAGGACGACGCGGGATCGGCGCCGATTTCGATCAGGCGCTTGCGCAGGGCGGCGTCCTGCAGCGCGTCCACAACGCTCTTGTTCAGCCTCTCGACGATCGGCTTGGGCGTGCCGCGCGGTGCGAGGAATGCGAACCATGCCGCGCATTCGTAGCCGGGCAGCCCCGCCTCCTTCGTGGTCGGCACGTCGGGCAGAGCCGCGGAGCGGGTGGTCGCCGTTACGGCCAGCGCCCGCGCGTCGCCGGACTGCACCTGCCCCAGCACGTTCGGGATCAGCTGGAAGCTCAGCGGCACCTGGCCGGTGATGAGGTCGGTCACGAGCTGGCCCGTCACCCTGTAGGGCACGTGCGTCATCTTGGTATCCGTGATCTGCTGGAACAGCAGTCCGGCCAAGTGCTGCGAGCTGCCGGGGCCGACCGAGGAGTAGTTGAGCTCGCCGGGCTTGGCCTTCGCATATGCCACCAGCTCCGCCAGGGTCTTCACCGGCAGCTTGGCGCTGACCGTAACCACGTTCGGCAGCGTCGCCAGCAGCGAGACCGGCTCGAAATCGCGCTCGGGATCGTAGGGCAGAGCCTTGGTCAGCGTCTTGTTGACCGCCAGCGGCCCCGATGCGCTGACCAGCAGGCGATAGCCGTCCGCTTCGGCGCGCGCGATCACCATCGTGCCCGAGTTTCCGCCGGCGCCCGGCTGATTCTCGAACACGAAAGGCTGTCCGAGAGTGGCGCTCACCTTCTCGAGAACAACCCGGCCGACGACATCGCTCGCACTGCCGGCCGCGAACGGAACGACCACTTTGACCGGGTGATCAGGGTAGGCCTGCGCGCGCGCCGGCAGCGCGAGCCCCGACGACAGCGCGGCGAACGCCGCGCCCTTGCACATCTGACGCCGATCGATCTCCATCCCACGTCCTCCCTTTCGATCCGACTGATTTCCTTCTTGTCCGTCCGTACGCTCAGAGCGCGATGGTCTCGTCCAGGTATCCGCTGTAGCGCTGCGACTTCGGCTTATCGCGGTCGTCCGCGTTGACGTAGGCGATCGAGCTGCGGCCCTTCAGCTCCGCCGGCAGGATCATGAGGCGCACGAAGCGCGACGGGCGGTTCTGCGCCGCCTGCGCGAACACCGGTGCGGGCCCGGCCTCGAACCACGCTCCACCGGGCGCGTAGCACGTCGAGGTACCCTCGGTATCGATGCGGATGCCGCCCTCGATCAGGCAGCGGATGCCGGGGCCCTGATGTGTGTGCAGGAACGCGCAGCCGCCCGGCGGAAACGCCACGCTGTCGGCGCGCATCAGCAGGCTCTCCGCCGGCCGCTTGATGCGGCTGGCCAGTTTCACACGTGACGCGCTGCGGCCGTCCGCCGCCAAGGTCGGGGCATCGCCAATCGGCGCCAGCTCCCAGCGCCAGAGCGCGACGCCTGTCTGACCGGCGACGACCTTCGCTGTGCCGTGTGCGTAGGCGGCCTGATCGTCGGTGATCGCCTGTTCTGCAATCGACGCGCTGCCGTGCGCGACGTAGACGACACGGCGCATCGCCGCGCCTGTGAGCTGCAGCGTGCAGCCTGCCTGCAGGTTGTCCTCGATCAGGCGCAGCTCGTACCCATGGCTCATGCGTCGTATCTCCTACACCGCGATCGCGTCTAGAAGCTGGCTCCTGTCGCCCTCCGACGCGGCGCTGCCCGCATAGATGATTTGGCCGCGCTCGATCGCCACGAATCGGTCGCTCACCTCCAGCGCGTTGGCGACGTTCTGCTCCACCAACAGAATGGTGCGCCCCTCCGCCTTCATGGCGCGGATGATGGCGTAGAGGTCGGCGACGATCATCGGCGCCAGGCCCTCGCTCGGCTCGTCGATCAGCAAGAGCCGCGCATCGCCGATCATGACGCGCGCCATGGCCAGCATCTGCTGCTCGCCGCCCGAGAGCGTCATGCCGGGCTGGCTGCGTCGCTCGGCGAGGCGGGGAAAGCGCGCATAGACATCGGCAAGCGCCGCGCGATTCTGCGCCGCTTTGCGTCCCGGCACCTGCAGGAAGCCGAGGGCGAGGTTCTCCTCGACCGACAGGTCGGGGAAGATGCGCCGGTCCTCCGGCACGAAGCCCACGCCCAGCCGCGCTATGCGATGCGTGGAAAGCTCGTGGATAGGGGTGCCGTGCAACAGGATGCTGCCGCTGGTCGGTTGCAGCCAGCCGGCGATGGTCTTGAGCAGCGTGGTCTTGCCGACCCCGTTGCGCCCGAAGATGCCGATCACCTGGCCGGCCGCCGCGGACAGGCTCAGGCCCTGCACGATGTGGCTGGTGCCGTAGTGGACGTGAATGTCGCGCAGCTCGAGCATGGTCACACGTGCCCGAAATAGGCGGCCTGCACGGCCGGATCGGCGCGCACCGCCTCGGGCATGCCTTCCGCGATCTTGCGCCCCTGATGCATGACGATCACGTGGTCAGACAACGTCATGACGAGACCGATGTCGTGCTCGATCAGCAGGATCGTCACGTCGCTGGCAAGGCCGCGGATGAGCTCGGCTGTCTCCGCCGTATCGCCATGACTCATGCCCTGCGTGGGCTCGTCCAGCAGCAGCACCCTGGGCGCGCCGGCCAGCGCCACCGCGATCTCGAGCCGGCGTTGCTCGCCGTGCGAGAGCTTGCCGGCGGGATAGTCGGCCTTGTCGGTCAGGCGGAAGCGCTCCAGCAGCTCGTCGACGCGCCGACGCGCCCTCACGCTGCTGCCCACCGGCAGCCACAGCCGCGCGGCGGGCTCCAGCGTCTGTGCGCCAAGCCGCAAATTCTCCGCCACCGACAGCGCGAAGAACAAGGTGGTGATCTGGAACGAGCGCGCCAGGCCTGCCGCCTGCAGCCGATGGGGCGCAGCACCCGTCGTGTCCCGGCCCTCCAGCAGAACCCGGCCGCGCCGCGGCGCCAGCGCCCCGGAGATCAGATTGAAGAGCGTCGATTTGCCGGCCCCGTTCGGGCCGATGATGGTGGTGATGCGGTTGCGCTCAGCATTGAAGCTGACGCCGTCCACAGCCTTGAGCCCGCCGAAGCTGATCGACAGATCGCGGACGTCGAGGATCGGCCCGGCCGGCGCGCGCTGTGCGGTCATCGGCGGCCCCCGCGTGCGAGGCGCGCCCGGATGCCGGGCTGGATCAGCCCCATCAGTCCGTTGGGCAGGAAGATCACCACCACCATGAACAGCAGGCCGATGACGATCAAGTGGTGCTCGGTCCAGCTTCCGACCACCGACTTGATGACGGTGAGCAGCACGCTGCCGTACAACGCGCCGACCAGCGTGCCGGCTCCGCCGAGGATCACCGTGATCACGGCATTGCCGGAGGTGGAGAAGAACAGCAGCTCCGGCGAGACGAAGCCGCGCAGCATGGGATAGAGCGCACCCGACAGCGTCGCGATCGTGGCCGCCAGCACGTAGGAACCGAGACGCAGGGTCGCGGTTCGATAGCCCAGGAACGGCACCCGTCGCTCGTTGGCCTTGACTGCGATCAGCAGCCGGCCGAAGGGCGTATCCAGCAGATACGCGGCGAGGAAATACAGCAGAAGCAGGATCGCCAGCGCCAGCAGGAAGAACGCGGTCGGCGATGCGCTGGAGAGCGAGAAGAACCCGAAGTTGATATCGAGCACAGGCACGCCGATCAAACCGTCCGAGGCGCCGAGCGAGCGCGTGTTGTAGACGACCTTGGCCGACACCTGCGCCATGCCGAAGGTGATGAGGGCGAAGTAGACGCCGCGCACGCGGTTGGCGATGAAGCCGCCGACCAGGCCGCCGAGCACGCCGGCCGCCAGCGCCACGCCCATGGCCGTCCAGAACGACTGCGTGGCGATCAGCGCGAGCGCGGACACATAGGCGCCAAGCCCGAAATGCAGCGCCTGGCCGAGCGACAGCAGGCCCGTGTAGCCGAGCAGAATATCGACGGAGAGGGCAAGCCCGCCGAAGATCAGCGCTTCGGAGGCGAGCCGCAGGTAGAACACATCGCCGGTTGCGAAGCCCACTCCGGCGACAACGAGCCCCGCCAGGAGCAGCAGCGCCGCCAGCCAGTACCCGGCGTGACTCTTGATGGTCAGCTCGTCACGCATGGCCGAGCCTTCCGCGCAGGCCCTGCGGTCGCACCATCAGCATCAGCACCATGATCGCGAACACGATCGGATCGGTCCACACCGGGGAGATGTAGAGCGAGGCGATAGCCTGCACCTGCGTGAGGAAAAGGCCCGCGATGACGGCGCCACCGATCGAACCCATGCCGCCGACGATGATGACGGTGAAGGCCATCAGGATGAAATCGCGGCCCATGGTCGGGAACACCGAGTAGATCGGCGCCAGCAGCACGCCGGCCAGCCCGGCCAACGCAACACCGAAGGCGAAGGCGCCGGCGTACACGCGCTCCACCGGTACGCCCAGGGAGGCCGCCATGTTGCGATCGAAGGCCGCCGCACGCACCATGGCGCCGAGGCGCGTGCGGTAGACCACGAGCGCAGTGCCGGCGATGATGAGGCCGCCCACGACGATCATGAACAGCCGGTAGAGCGGCAGGTAGGTGCCGAGAATCTCGATCGTGCCGCGGATCGGCGTCTCCGGCTTGAACGGGTTGGGCCCGAAGGTGAGCCGCAGGGCGTCCTCTAGCACCAGGCCGAAGCCGAAGGTGAGCAGCAGCGTCGTGACGTGCCGATCCTCGCTGTGGAATACGCGCTGGATCAGGCCTCGCTCGACCGCGTAGCCGATCGGCAGTATCAGCACCGGCACGGCGACAAGCAGCAGCCAGAACGGCAGCCCCACCTGTCCGAGCGCCAGCGCGATGAAGGCGCCGAGCGCATAGAACTCGCCGTGCGACATGTTGATGACGTCGAGCAGGCCGAAGATGATCGTCAGCCCGAGCGCCACGAGGATGACGGCTACGCCGAGCGCCAGCCCCGTGACGATCTGAGGTGCAAGAACGAACTGAGCGTATTCGAGCATCCAGTCTCCTTTCGGGGACCGAGCTTTGCGAGGTGGCGATCAGAACCGCGTGCAGGCGTCGGGGCCGATCGCAGCCGGCCCATCGACCTGGCCGACGATCTTGAACTTGCCGTCCGACACGCGCACGACGTACATGATCTGCTCGGCCTGATGATCGCCCGCGCGGATGGTCTTCTCGCCCTGCGGCGTCGACCACTTGAGACCGCGCAGCGCCTCGCGCACCTTGTCGGCATCGGTGCTCTTGGCGCGCTCGACGGCGGCCTTGTAGGCGAAGATGAGACCATACGAGTCCGCGCCATAAAGGTCCGGGTCCGCCTTGTTGGCGGCGCGGAAGGCTGCCAAGAACTTCTTGTTGGCGGGCGTATCGATCTCGGCGGAGTAGCCGACACCGGTGACGAAGCCCTCGGCCGCTTTGCCGATGGCCGTGATGTTCTGCGCCGTGACCGTACCGGACGCGCCGAGCAAGGTGAGGTTATTCAGAAGCCCGAACTCGTCGAGCTGCGTGAACAAGCGCACCGTGTCGTTGCCGGCGACCGAGGTGTAGAGCACTTGCGGGCGCGAGGCGCGGAGCTGGCCGAAGTACTGCGTATAGTCCTTGCTGTCGAGCGGTGCGAACACCTCTCCGAGGCTCTGCCCGCCCACGCGGTCGACGTTGGACTTGAAGGCTGCCACCGTCGAGCGTCCCATCTCGTAGTCGGGCCCGAGATAGAACACCTTTGCCTGCGGCTTCTCCTTGGAGAGCCAGGCGGCGAGCGCTGCCGACTGCTGTCCCGCCTTGGCGTTGACGCGGAACACGTTGGGCGAGCACTTGTCGCCCGTGATGGAGTCGGCGAATGACACGGTGGTCGCGATCAGCTTGCCGGAGCGCTCAGCGAGCTGCCCGACGGCCAGCGTCGATCCCGAGTTGACCGTGCCGGTGAGGAAATCGACCTTCGACACCTGGAACAGCTTCTCAGCCTTCTGCACCGCGACCGCTGGGTTGGCCTCCTCGTCCTCAAAGATCAGCTCGATCTGCCGGCCGTCGATGCCGCCCGCAGCATTGACCTCGCGGGTGGCGAGCTCGAGGCCCCAGCGCACCTGCTGGCCGATGCCGGCGTAGGTGCCGCTCAGCGGCGTCACGACGCCGATCTTGATGGGCTCGGCGGCCATGGCGCCGCCTCCCAGCAGGGCAGCCAAGCTCAGGGTGGCGAGACTTGTACGCAAGGATTTCATGGTTTCCTCCAGTTCTGCAGTCGTTGTTTCACGTTGACGTCACCGGCCTAGGTGCCCTTGAAGGCGGCCGGCCTCTTGGCATGGAAAGCTTCCACGCCCTCCTTGAAGTCGTCGGACTGGCGCAGACGGCTGTAGCAGTGGCCCTCGAGCTCGATGGCGATCGCCAGCGTCGAGTCCTCGGTATCGTTCAGCAGCTTCTTGGCCGTGCGCTGGGCGATCGGCGAGAAGCTGCGCAGTTCGTCGACCAGAGCGTCGGTCACCGCCTCCAGCTTGTCGTCGGCAACGCACTCCGTCGCCACGCCCCACTCGTAGGCCTGCCGGCCGGGGATGCGCTTGGAGCGCATGACGATGTCCTTGGTGCGGGTGATGCCGACCATCTTCTGCAGCCGGGCCGAGCCGCCCGAGCCCGGGATCTGCCCGAGCTTCTGCTCGGGAAGCGCGTACTGGCAGGTCTCCGACACGATGCGGAAGTCGCAGGCCAGCGAGATTTCGAAGCCGACGCCGAAGCAATAGCCGCGGTTGGCTGCGATCACCGGCTTGGAGCAGCGCGCGGGCGCCGCCATGTTCCAGGCGAGCTTGGAGACATGCTCGGGGCTCGCCTCCAGGAAGCCTTTGATGTTGCCGCCGCTCGAGAAGTGTTGGCCGGCCGCCCTCAGCACGATGACGCGCACGCGCGCATCCTCGTCTAGCGTCTCGAATACGAGGCGGAGCTGGTCGCGCTGTGGCATCTCGATGACGTTGAGCGGCGCGCGATCAAGGATGACGTCGGCCCGCTCCTTGGCGGCATCGATCTCGACGCGGAAGCCGTTGAGCTTGGCCAATCGCGGATCGGAAAAGGTCATCGGTGTGCTCATGCTTGGGTTCCTTTCTCTTGAAGGCTTGCCGGCGTGCTCTCCGCCATGTATTCGCCTGCGACCAGCTTGCGGCGCAGGAGCTTGCCGACGGGCGATTTCGGAATGGCGTCGACGAACACGTACTGGCGCGGCCGCTTGAAGTTCGCGAGCCCCGAGGTGCGGCAGAAGGCGTCGAGCGTTTCGTGCTCGACCGGCACGCGCCGCTTTATGAAGGCCGCCACGATCTTGCCCCAGCGCGGGTCGGGAAGCCCCACGACCGCCACCTCGGACACCGCCGGGTGCAGCGACAGGCAGCTTTCGATCTCGGCGGGCGAGACGTTCTCGCCGCCGGTGATGATCATGTCGTCGACGCGGCCGGTCACGAACAGGTCGCCGTCCGCGTCGAGGTAGCCGGTGTCTCCCGTGAAGTACCATCCCTGCCGCAGGGCCTTGGCGTCGGCATCGGGCCGCTGCCAGTAGCCTTCGAAGGACTCGTCGCCGGCCAGCAAGGCGATGACCTCGCCCTCCTCGCCCCGCGCCGCGAGATCATCCGGCGAGGCCGCGTTGAGCTTCACCACGCGGATCATCTGGTTGAGCCCGGCGCGCCCAGCCGAGCCGGGCTTGGCGGCCGCCTTCTGCTCGATGGTGAAGGTGTAGATCTCGGATGACCCGTAGTGGTTGACGAACAGATCCGGCTTGAAGGCCTCGTTCAGCGTCTTCACCAGGCCATCCGTCATGGAGGCGCCGGCGAAGCCGAGCTTGCGCACCGAGCCGACGTCGGTGCTGGCAAATCGGGGGTGATGCGCGAGGTCGTGATACAGCGTGGGGACGAGATAGAGGTTGGTGATGCGCTCCATCTCGATCAGCTCCAGCGCCCGCACCGCATCGAAGCGCCGTAGGCAGATGAACGCGCCACCGATCTCGGCCATGGCCAGCAGCGAGCGCACACCCATCGTGTGATACAGCGGCATGACGCCGAGGGTGCGCTCGCCGCGTCCGTACATGTTTTGCGCCACGTGCGCGAGCGCCGCGGCACGCTCGGCCCGGTGCCGGCGCGGCACGCCCTTGGGCCGGGCGGTCGTGCCGGAGGTATAGAGCATCACCGACCACTGCTCCGCATCGGCGCGCGGGTCTGCAGAAACGGCCGCCGACTCGACGATGCGGCGGAAAGCAAGCGCGCCCCGGCCGTCGCCATCGAGGCTGATGCGGATGCGCGAGCGCGCTTCGCCCGACTGCTCGACGGCCTCTGCCGAGATGCCTTCGTAAACGACGGCCTTGGCGCCCGAGTCCTGGAGGCAGTAGTCCACCTCGTCGGGCTTGGCGCGCCAGTTGATGGGCGTGATGACGATGCCAGCAAACTGGCAGGCCCAGTGCAGCGTCGCAGCCTCCCACCGGTTCTGCAGCACGGTGACAACGCGATCGCCCGCAGCCAGCCCGATTTCGTCGAAACCGGCAACCACGGAGGAAATGCGCTGGTACCATTGGCCATAGCTCAGCCGCAGCGACTGGTCGACCACGGCGACGGCATTTGCGTCGCGCGAGACGGCCGCCAGGAACGACAATCCGAGATCAAGCATGTGCGGTGGCCTCCCGCAGTCTCTTGGCGGCGTCCAGCGCGGCAGCGATGATCGGCACGTAGCCCGTGCATCGACACAGGTGGCCACTCAGGTATTCGCGCAGCGCCGGCTCGCTGGGCTCTGGGTTGGTCTTGAGGTAAGCGTCGAGTGACATCAAAATGCCGGCCGTGCAGAACCCGCACTGCAACGCGTGGTGGCGGCGGAATGCCTCCTGCAGCACGGAGAGCCGGCCGGGCTCGGGTGCCAAGTCCTCGACCGTGCGCACGTTCGCGCCGTCGACCTGCACGGCCAGCGTCAGGCAGGCGCGCGCCGGCTTGCCGTCGATCTGGACCGTGCAGGCGCCGCACACGCCGTGCTCGCAGCCGACGTGCGTTCCCGTCAGGCCGAGGCTGTGGCGCAGGAAGTCGGTGAGCAGCATGCGCGGTTCGGCTTCGGCGGCGACGCTGCGGCCGTTGAGAAGGAAGCGGACACTGCAGCGGTCGCTGGCGCTCAGGCGAGGCATCGGCGTGCCTCCATGATGACGTCCCGGCCGAGCTGCCGCACCAGGTCACGGCGGAAGCGAGCCGTGGCGTGCAGGTCATCGCGCGCATCGAGGTCATATGCCAACTCGTTGATGGCATCGTCGAGCGCGCTGCCCGATAGCGCGCCCCATTCGCGCGCCACCGGGCGATCGGCAACGCCGCCGACAGCCAGCCGCACGCTGCCTGCGGTGACGACGGCAGCGCAGGCGGCGATGGCAAAGTCGCCGTGCCGGCGCCCGAATTCGCGGAAGGCATAGCCATGGTCTGGCCGCGTGCACGGAAACGACACGCCTGCAATCAACTCCTCGTCGCGCCGGTCGGTCGACAGCAGCCCGAGGAAGAACTGCTCGGCCGCTACCGTCCTCCTCCGCCGCCGCGTCGACAGCGCGATGCTGCCCGCGAGCGCCACCAGGACGAGCGGGATCTCGGCACTCGGATCGGCATGCGCGACCGAGCCGCACACCGTGCCGCGGCTGCGCGTTTGCGCATGCCCAACCCATGGTAACGCGGCCGCGAGCAGGGGCTGGCGGTTGGCGAGTTCCGGCCGGGCAAGCAGCTCGGCCTGGCGCACGGCGGCACCGACGTGGATGGCATCCTCGGTCTCCTCGATCGTCGCCAGCTCCGGCAGGCGCATGATGTCGATCAGCACCTTGGGCCGCGCCAGGCGCATCGACAGCATGGGAATGAGCGTCTGCCCGCCGGCGATGACGCGTGCGTCCGGGCCCTCGGCCGCCAGCACGGCATGCGCCTCGCCAAGCGTGTCGGCCCGCACGTAGTCGAACAGGGGCGGCTTCATGGCCGCCTCCCGAGCTGGGCCAGCAGCCGTTCGAGCCACAGGCGCCACGCAGGCTTGGATATGCCGGCGACGCGCCGGGCCAGGGCCTCGAAGAACTGACGGATGACGATGCGCGCCGCGCCGTCGAGCAACCGGCCGCCGACCGCTGCCGCCTTGCCGCCGATCTCGGCATCGTAGTCGTAGCTGATGATGGTAGTGCCGGCCGCGTCGCCCGCGAGCCGGACGCTGCCCTTGCCGACGGCCGATCCGAGCGCGCCGACGGCGCTGCCGATCAGCGTCGCCGATCGCGGTGACACTAGATCCTCGAGCTTCACTTCGGCCCTGTAGCGGCCCTTCACCGGCCCGACGCCGAGCGTCACGTCGGCACGGAAATGCGTAGCCGAGACCTGCTCGACGTCGTGGCAGCCGGGGATGATCGAGGCCAGGATGCGCGTGTCGAGCAGCGCGTTCCATACCGCCTTGGGCGGAGCCGCCACGCGCGCCTCGCCGGCGCCGTGCAGCGCGCGTCTCTTGCCAGCGGGCATCGCGGCGGCCGTTCGTGCGGGCGGTGGCGGCTCGGCGTTTTGCGTCGCCGCTGCGAGCTTGGCCGGCGTCAGGGGCAGACCGATATCGGCGATGCCCAGCGCGTCGGCGACGGCGTTGGCGAGGCACACCGGCGTGCTCATGCAGTTGCCCTCGCCCACGCCCTTGGCGCCGAGCGGCGTGAAGGGTGACGGCGTCTCGATGTGCAGAATCAGTGGCGCCGGCACCTCCATGGACGTCGGCACCAGGTAGTCGGCAAACGTCCCGGCCAGGAAGCTGCCATCCGGCGCGTAGGCGTACTCCTCGTAAAGCGCCGCACCCAGCGCATGCGCGAAGCCGCCGGTGATCTGCCCGGCCACCATGCCGGGATGCAGCACGCGCCCGCAATCGTGCATGGTCACGTACTTGTCGATGCGCACGGCGCCGGTGACGCGATCGATCTCCAGCCCGCACATGTCGAAGATGAAACCGTGGCACAGGGAGGAATTGATCTCGTCGGCCTCCGTCGGCGCGGTCAGCTCGGGCGGCGTCCAGAACGCTGTCTCGCGGATCGCCTGATCGACGTCGGAGGGTTGCGTCGCCGGCGCCCAGTGGCTGGTGGCGGCGAGCCGCCCGAACGGCGCGGCGTTGTCCGGGTTGCGGCGCGCGCGCACCTTGCCGTCGGCGAACTCGATCTCCTCGGCGCCGACATTGAGTTGGGCGGCGGCAATGCGCGCCAGCTTCGACTTGAGCCGCGCAGCCGCCAACTGCGCTGCCCCGCACACGGCGGCCGCGAAGCGGCTCGAATAATTGCCCGAGGCAATCGACCAGCCGTCCCGCGCGGTATCCATCTCGGCGACGACGACGATGTCGGAGGGCTTCAGCCCCAGCTCGTCCGCGATCACCTGCGCCAGCACCGTGCGGTGGCCTTGTCCCTGCGGCACCGAGGCGATATGCGCGGAGACCGTGCCGAGCGGATCAAGCGAGATGGTGGCGGTTGCCTGTGCACCGTTCTTTGGTCCCGCCTTCGCCCGCTCCTCCGGCGTCAGCGCGGTGGTGATGTAGCCCATGTTGGAGACGCTCGGCTCCACCACTGCGGCAAAACCGATGCCATAGAGCCGGCCTTCCCGCCGTGCCGCATCGCGCCGGGCCTGCAGCCCGGCGAGGTCGCCGTCGCGCAGCGCCGCTTCCAGCGCCTGCTGATAGTTGCCGGAATCGAGCAAGGCCCCCGACGCCGTGCGGTAGGGGAATGCATTGGCGGGCACCAGGTTGCGCCGGATCACGTCAATGGGATCGAGCTTCAGCTCGAGCGCAATGCGCTGCATCAGCCGCTCGAGCGCGTAGTAGACTTGCGGGCCTCCGAACCCGCGATTGAGCCCGGTCGGCGTCTTGTTGGTGACGACCACGCGGTTGCGCACCGACATGTGGCGGATGTCGTAGGCGCCGGTGAGATTGCCGTGCATGCGATAGAGCGTGGCCGGCTCCGGCGCGCGGATATGTGCGCCGACATCCTCGATCTGGTCCCAGGCCAGCGCACGCACCCGCCCATCTCTGTCGACGGCCGCCTCGAGTCGGGTCACGCGGTTGGTCGCCGACACCGAGCCGGTCAGATGCTCGAGCCGATCCTCGATCCATTTCACGGGCCGGCCGGCGACACGCGCCGCCACGCCCATCAAAACGAGATAGGGGAAGACCCCCTGCTTGATGCCGAAGCTGCCGCCCGAGTCGGGCGGCGTGCGCAGCCGCAGCCGGTTGCCGGGCACCTTCAGGGCGCGAGCGATCACCGAATGGATGCTGAACGGACCCTGGAAGCCTGAAAGAATGTCGTAGGCATCCTCGCCCGGATCGTAGCTCGCGATGATGCCGTAGGTCTCCAGCGGCGTGCAGGAATTGCGCGGATAGTGCACGTCGATGCCGATGCGGTGCGCTGCCTCGGCAAAGGCCGCCTGCGGATCTCCGTAGCGGAAACGGCGGTCGCTGGCGACATTGGAGCTCAGGCTCTCGTACAGTCGCTGCGCGCCAGCATCGAGCGCATCGTGCGGATCGACGACGGCCGGCAGAAGCTGATAGTCGACCTCGATGAGATCGAGCGCGTCCTCGGCCCGGTAACGGTCCCGCGCCACCACCACTGCGACCGGCTCGCCCACGTAGCGAGCACTGTCTACCGCGATCGGCCAGCACTTGATCGGGGCCCTCACTCCCACGGGCAGGCTCGTCGTCAGCCCCACCACGTCGGCACCTGTTATGACCGCCGTGACACCGGGCAGCGCCGCGGCGGCCTCGGTGCGGACGGCTTTGATCTTGGCATGCGCGTGTGGCGAGCGCAGGATGGCGGCGTGCAGCGTTCCCGTCGCCACGCCGAGATCGTCGATGTAGCGGCCACGCCCGGTCAGGAGCGCGGCATCCTCCACGCGCTCGATCGAGCGGCCAGTCCAGGCTTGGGCTTGTACGGACATTCCGGAGCGTTTCTCTCGCACGCTGCTCTTGCCGGCAGGCGTGCGAAGAGGCTGCCACCGGGGCCACAGCGCGAGCCAGCCCCGTGCCGTCTCGCCACTTACCGAATCGTCTCTTTATTTTCGCACAGAGGCGCTCAGGCGAGACCCATGCGCGTAACGGCGCGGAACTCGCTCGGCTTCACGCCGGCGTGCTCGCGGAAGAACCGGGTGAAGTGCGCGGGCGCGCTGAATCCGAGGGTCTCGCTGAGCGCCGTCAGGCTTTCGCCGGAGTCGACCACGGCCTTGACGGCCAGCTCCATTCTCACGACGTTCAAGTACACGTGCGGACTGACCTGTGCCGTTCGCCGAAACAGCCGATAGAAATGCGCACGCGACAAGCCGGATTCGCGCGCGAGCGTGTCGGCGCTGATGCCGGCGCACGGTGCAGCGCGAATAAGATCGACGGCGCGTCGCACCCGCCAGTCGAAGCCATGCAGATTGGCGAGCGCGGCAAGCGATGCCGAGACCGTCCGCCACGGCGTGAAGCGCTCGATGACCGAGATCATGAGGTCGGAGAGCAACTCCACCTGCGCTCTCCTGCCCGCCGGATCGCTCACCATCACCGTCGCCAGGTCCATTGCAAGCCTGCGGATGCGCGGCGAGACCTCGCCCGCCGGCTGCTCGAAGAACCCGGGGCCCCCGCTCGCCGCCCAGTTGGGGCGTATCGTCTTCAGCCACTTCGGCTCGATGTAGAGGGCCAGGATCGTCGTGCGCTCTCGGGCCGGGTGATGCACGTAGGCGTGCGGCTCCCACGCATTCACGAGCACTGCTTGGCTGTCGGTGAGCGGAATCAGCCGGTCGCCCACGGCGAACGCGGTATCGGCTCCCTCCGCCTTGATCAGCACGTGGCAATGCGGGTGCGCATGGCGCACGAGGGAGCGGTCCATGTCGAGCAGGGCGACACGGCCGAAGGTCCCATAGGCGATACGCAGCGCGGTCGACATGCATTGGTCCGTTGGCCCCGTAGCGGGGCGCCGAGCCACGGGGCATACTCTGGACCAGCATTGATAGGCAAACTGATGGGTGAAGTCGATACGGCAGCGGGGTTTGCCTCAACGCTGTGCGGCAACGGCCAAGGCTGCAGCAGCAATGGCTTGGGGAAATGCCGTGCGTTCAGTCGATCCGGCGCTGTAGGAGCCGAGGATCAGGCCGATATTGTCGCGGACGGCGTGGGAGGGCTGGCAGGACCCGGAGGCAGTTGGAGACGCGGCAGGGGCCTGTGCGAAAAGGAGGGCCTGCTCGATCCTTTCGGCGTCGATTTCAGCGCGGGCGACGGCGGGCCTCAATAGGCCCGCAGCAGGCTCCGCCGATCCGGCAGCCGCCTTGATCGCCCTTCGCGCCGACCGCAGGGGCTTGACCACGGTTTCCTGCCAGGCGCAAACGGCGCTCCGTGCACGATCTAGTCCGGTTGCATCGAGCCGCTCCCGCCGCTCTGCCCCCAGCCATGCGCCGAAGAGCAGTACGTTGACGTCGATGTCATAGGCTTGTTGCAGGGCCAGGCATTCCGCTTCCACGCCGGGCGCAGCGTATACCTTGAGGGAGAAGCGCCAGAAGGCGTTGTCGAGATCCAGGTTGCTCATTGCGCTTTGAGAGGCTTCGGCCCGCCTCACGTTCGATTTCTGGAACGCACCCCGGCCCAGCGAGAGGCCAGCTTGGCATCGATGCCGAAGAGATCGAGAACGCGCCCGATCGTGTGATCGACCATGTCTTGGAGGCTCGACGGGCGCGTATAGAACGCCGGCACCGGCGGATAGATGATCGCACCCGCCTCCGTTGCCGCCTGCATGCTGCGGATATGCCCGAGATGCAGCGGGGTCTCGCGCAACAGCAGCACCAGCCGCCGACGCTCCTTCAGCGTGACGTCCGCGGCACGCGACAAGAGATTGCCTCCAGGACATACGGCGATCTCCGAGAGCGTCTTCACGGAGCAGGGAGCGACGACCATGCCGCGTGTCGCGAACGACCCGCTGGAGCATGCGGCGCCGATATCCTGATTGCTGAGCACCACGCTTGCCAGCTTCTCCACGTCCGACACCTTGAGGTCGGTCTCTGCAGCAAGCGTGACTTGTGCCGCACGCGTGATGATGAGATGGGTCTCGATCCCTGCCTCTTTCAGGATCTCGAGCAAGCGAATGCCGTAGATTGCGCCCGACGCTCCGCTGATGCCGACGATCAGCGGCTTGGAGGCATCGTCCGTCGGCATCTCTCACACCTCGACTGTTCGGTCCCGGCAGCTCACGCTTGAAGCACTCAGTGTAGCGGCAGCGGGCCCAGCCGCCACACGCATTCGCGGCAAATGCTTGACGATGACGCACCGGCGAGCGCGCTCTCACCCATGCAACAGCTAGCACAGCTCCGTCCCGGAATGCGACGCCCGCGCAAACGCTTGATCCTTGGGCCGGGGTCGCACCTGCGGCTCGCCGGTCCCCAGCGCCACGCCGCCGCTTGCGCCCCAGGGCCCCACGCCGCGACCGTTCCATTCCTGGAACGCTCCAGAGGCAAATTCGTTCTTTCGCCGTCGCCTGCGGCTTTCTAGTGTTTGGCTGCACGGCGCCAACGTTCGACTCGAACTTGCGCAAGAAGGCAAATCAAGAGCATCCGGGAGGATACCATGGACTTGGGTTTGAGCCGTCGTTGCGTCCTTGGTGGCGGTGCAGCGGCGCTGGCCGGCCTCGCCGCATCGGCATTGCGAATTCCCGCTGCGGCGGCGGCCGACGTGCGCTGGGCCTCGCTCACGCCCGGCTTCACCGTGCTGATGACGGAATATATTCGTCACTTCAAGCTCGACGAGAAGAACGGTTTCAAGCTCGCCGCACCGACCGTATACACCTCCGTCCCGACCTACTATGGCGACTTCGTCGCGGGCAACTACGACGTCTGCATCGGCAGCTGGGACACATTTGCGGTCCGCCACGCCGGCGGTGTGCCGATCAAGCTGCTCTGCACGGTCACCACCAGCGACATGGTCAGCCTCATCACCGGCAAGAACGGCCCCAAGGCCGTCGGCGAGCTGAAGGGCAAGGTGATTGCCGCCCCGCAATCGACGGGCACATACCGCATGACGAAGGCGATCGTGAAGGAATTCATGGGCCTCGATCTGGAGGCCGACGCCACCGTCCAGAACGTCACCAATCCTGCCGCCTCCGTCACTCTGCTCCGCTCCGGCGGGGCCGACGCCGCCCTCTCCTGGGAGCCCAACATCAGCGCCGCGCTCGCCGCCGACGCCAATCTGCAGGTGATCTTCACTGCCGGCGATGTCTACAAGCAGAGGACGGGCCTCTCCCTGCCCTACTTCTCCGTGGCGGTGCGCAACGAGCTGATCTCGCGCGATGGGCAGGCGGTCAAGCGCGTCAACGCCGTGTTCAAGGATTGCGTCGACGGCATCATGGGCGACGTCGCCGGCGCGGTGGCGATCGTGGGCGAGCGCACCGGCTTTGCGCCGGCCGTGCTGAAGGACGCCATCTCCTCGAAGCGGCTGCGGTTCGTGTATGGTCCCATGTCGGACTTGGCAGAGCGCAAGAGCATCATGACCGCTTCGGACTTCTTTCTGCGCAACGGCCTGCTGACGCGGCTGCCCGATGACGGCTTCTTCGCCCTGGCGTGAGCGCCGTGACGAGCGGCCGGCTCTTGGTTTCGACCAGCGCATCTCTGTTGCAGGGAGGTCATCGTGGCTGCGCAAGTCAGCGGTAAACCCGCCGAGTCCGCCCGTGAGGCCGTGCCTGTCGCGACCGTGCAGACGGAGTCCGCCCGCTGGAGCGGCGACCTCGTGCCGACTCTGGTGGTCGTGGCGCTGCTCGTCCTGGCGATCCAGGTCGGCAGCGCATTCCTGCCACCCTACGTGATGCCCCAGCCTCTGATCATCCTGCAGGCGACCTGGGAGGTGCTGACCGCCGATCCCATCCATATCGGCATCACGGGGCTGCGGCTTGCCGCCGCCGTCCTGTTCTCGATGCTGGTTGGCGTCCTGCTCGGCATCATCATGGGCGTATTCCCGCGCTTGCGCCCCTATCTCCGCTCGCTCGTCATCATAGACACGGGCATCCCCGCCTTGTCCTGGATGCTGCTGGCGATCTTCTGGTTCCGCGATCCGGAAGTTCGCATCTTCTTCATCCTCTCCGTCATCCTCATTCCCTTCTACGCCCTCAACGTCTTCGACGGCATCCGCGCTTTGCCGCGCGAATGGGTGGACATGCTGGAGAGCTTCCGTCCGCGGCGCTGGCAGGTTCTGCGCTATCTGATAGCACCGCACATCGTCCCCTACATCCTGACGACGACAAAGGCGGTGATCGGCTACGCCATCCGCATGGCGATTTTCGCCGAACTGGTCGCTTCCGCGATCGGCATCGGCTCGCGCATGAGCCTGGCGCAGTCGACCTTCCGCATCGACAAGGTGCTCGCCTGGACGCTGCTGCTCGTGATCTTGAACCTTGCCCTTCAGGCGGCGATCGCCAGCATCGACAAGGCCCTGCTGAAGTGGCGTCCCGAGGCAGCAGTCCGATGAGCGCCGCCGGAAACCCCGTCATCGAGCTACGCGACGTACGCAAGGCGTTCGGCAGCAACGTCGTCATCGAGCGACTAGACTTCGACGTCGGCAAGGGTGAAATCGTCGCCCTGCTCGGCCAGACCGGCTCGGGCAAGAGCACGGTGCTCAACATCGTCATGGGCACCATCCCCGCCGATGCCGGCAGCGTCCGCGTCGCCGGCAGCGATCCCTATCGCCAGTTCGCGCGCCTGCGCGGCAAGCTCGCGGTCAGCTTCCAGACCGATCGGCTGCTGCCGTGGCGTACCGCGGTCGAGAACGCCGAGATCGGCCTGCTCGTGCTCGGCATGCCGAAAGCCAAGGCGCGCCAGGTCGCGCGGACGTGGCTGGACCGCGTCAAGCTCACCGGCGCCGGCGATCTCTATCCACACCAGCTCTCGGGCGGCATGCGCCAGCGCGTCTCTCTCGCACGTGCGCTGTGCGTCGACCCGGAGCTGGTGCTGCTCGACGAGTCCTTCAGCCAGCTCGACCACGTCACGTCGCAAACCCTGCGCGCCGACTTCGCCAGCATCGCCCGCGAGTTCAACAAGACCTGCCTGTTCGTCACGCATCGTATCGACGATGCCATGGAGATGGCGGACCGGGTGCTCGTGCTGAGGCCGGGCGCCGGCATCGCACTGGAAGAAGGGATCGACGCATCAATCCGCAGCAGCCTCCAGCGACGGAGTGCGCTGCATGACAAGATCGCCGCCGTGATGGGCGCCGAGGCCTGACGGCAGCCAACAGCCAAGCATTCACCGGAGAAGCGAATGCAGTACGAAGACATTATTGTCGAGCGGACGGACCGCTGGCTCGAAGTTCAGATCAACCGCCCCGAGAAGCTGAACTCGATCCGCGAGAAGACGGCGGCCGAGATTCTGCACGCGCTCGAGACGGTCGAGCTCGACCGCGCATGCCGGGCCGTGATCCTCAAGGGTGTCGAGAAAGCGTTCTGCACCGGCATCGATACGAGCGAGTTCCAGATCAGGGACAACGAGTATTTCGACTTCTACCGGCTGCGCAAACGCACCCGCAAGGTCAACCGTGTGTTCCGCGAGCTGCCTGAGTTCACCAAGCCGATCATCACGGCCGTGGAGGGCTTCGCGCTCGGCGGCGGTCTCGAGCTGGCGCTGTGCGGCGACATCATCGTCGCCAGCGAGACAGCCAAGTTCGGCCTGCCCGAGATCAAGCTCGGTCTCATGCCGGGCGGCGGCGGCACGCAGACGCTGCCGCGCCTGATCGGCAAGCCGCTCGCCAAGGAGCTGATGTGGACCGGGCGCCGCATCAGCGCGGCCGAGGCAAGAGAGTACCGCCTGGTCAATCACGTCACGCCGGCGGGCAAGGCCATCGACAAGGCACGCGAGATCGCCGAGCAGATCGCTGCCAACGCGCCGCTGCCGGTGATGCTCACAAAGGGCGTCATCGATCACGGCATCGACATGGCGCTGGCCGACGGCATGACGACCGAGGGCGACGCGTCCTTCATGCTTTATTTCACGCGCGATCGTGAGGAGGGGCTGAAGGCCTTCCGCGAGAAGCGCACGCCGGAATTCCTCGGGGAGTAGCCGAAAATGGCCAAGTCTGACATCGTCATCGCCGGCTATGCCGAAACGCCGGTCGCATTCCGCTCCGGTCGCAGTGCCTACGATTTCGCGGGCGAGGCTCTTGCATCGCTGATCGCTTCGACGGGCATCGAGAAGGACGTCATCGACGGCCTGTCGGTCACGGTTCCGCTCAGCGAGGCGTCGAACCCGTTCTTCGCCGTGTATATGACAGAGGCGCTGGGCCTCTCACCGACGTGGACCAACTACGGTGGCATCGGCGGCTGCTCGGCGACAGGCGGGGTGGCGCGTGCGGCGTCTGCCATCCGCGACGGCTACTGCAAGGCGGCCGTGGTGCTCTCCGCCGACGCGCCCAGCACCAACTGGCGCGCCAACTATGGTGCCTTTCGCGGCGAGTTCCAGGATCCTGTCGGCGTGCAGGGTCCGCCTGCCATGTTCGGTCTGCTGATGAGTCGCTACGCCCACCAGTTCAAACTCAAGGACGAAGCGCTCGGCAAGATCGCCATCACCCAGCGCGAGCACGCCCTGCTGAACGACAATGCGCTGCCCAAGTTCAAGAAGCCGATGACGATGGAGGAGTACAAGACCTCCCGCGTCATCGCCGATCCCTTGCGCGTGCTCGACTCGGTGATGTTCTGCGACGGCGCCAACGCCTTTCTCGTCACCACGCGCGAGCGCGCCGAGACGTGGGGCATCAAGAAGATGGTCCGCCCCGCCGCCTATGCGGAGCTGACCAACGTCAACGGCAATCAGGCCTGCCCGGATATCACGGAGACCGGCTTCGCACGCATCGCGCCGAAGCTGTTCGCCAAGGCAGGCCTCAAGCCCGCCGACATCCATATGTTCCAGCCCTACGACGACTTCACCATAGCCGTGCTGATGCAGTTCGAGGACTTCGGCTTCTGCAAGCGCGGCGAGGGCTCCGACTTCGTGCTCGCGACCGACATCTCCTACAGGGGCAAACTGCCGCTCAATACCGGTGGCGGGCAGATCTCAGCCGGCCAGCCTGGCTTGGCGAGCGGTGGCCTCAACCTCGCGGAGGCCGTGCGCCAGCTGTTCGGCGAAGGCGGCCGGCGCCAGATCAAGGATCCCAAGACCGCGCTCGTCACGGGCATCGGCGTCATTCCCTATGCCCGCAACTGGGGCACCAGCGCAGCAATGATCTTGGAGGCCTGAGATGTCAGAGAAGCCCACAGCGCGGCCGGCGCCGCAAGCCAACGTCTACGTCGACACCGCGCCGTTCTGGGAGGCGGCCGCACGCAGGGAGCTGGTGTTGCAATATTGCAAGGACACCGGAAGATTCCAGCACTACCCGCGCCCGGTCAGCATCTACAGCGGCTCGCGCAACATCGAGTGGCGCAAGGTCGCCGGCAAGGGCACGATCTATGCCTGCACGGTCATTCGCATTCCGGGACCGGGCCTCGAGGGGCGCCTGCCGCTCGCTGTCGCCACCGTCGAGCTGGACGAGGGCGTGCGCATGATCGCCAACATCGTCGAGAGCGATCCAGCGGACGTCGCCATCGGCCGCCGCGTCGAGCTGGCCTGGGAGAAGCTGGAGAGGGGTTACTACCCGGCCTTCAAGCTCGCCAAGGGGTAAGCGATGCGTCTCGACACGGTGCTGCTCGAGCATTGCCGGCGCACTCCGCACAAGCCTGCCGTCGTCTGCGGCGACCGCCGCGTCACCTTCGGCGAGCTGGCGGAGAGCATTCGGCGCATCGCCGGCGGGCTGCATGATCTCGGCCTCCGCGTCGGCGACCGGCTCGTGCTGTATGTGCCCAATAGCATCGAGTTCGTAGAGGCCATGTTCGGCGCGCTGGCGGCTGGCGCGATCGTGATCCCGGTGACCACGCGCCTAACGCTCAACGAGCTCGCCTACTTCTGCCGGGACTCGGGCGCCAAGGCCGTCGTCTGTCACGCCGACAGCGCCGCTGGCGTCGCCAACATCCTGGCGGACACCGGAGCGGCAGGTATCGTCATCGGCGGCACGCATGCCGGCATGAGGGCTTTCGGGGAGGTCCGCTCGGCGCCGATGCGGTCGTTGCCGCAGATACCCGTCGAGCACGACACGAGCCTCGTCATGTACACATCGGGCACCACCGGCCGCCCGAAGGGCGTGGAGCTGACGCACGCCAACATTCTCATCCAGCACGGCTACATGAACGGCGTCGAATGGCGCATCAACGCGGACGATCGCTATCTGGTGGTCGCCCCGATGGCCCATCGCGCCGGCCTCGGCCGCCTGATGAACGCCATGATGCTGGGCGGCACTCTCTTCGTGCTCAAGCAGTTCGACGCCGAGCGCATCGTCGAGACCATCGAGCGCGAGCGCATCACCGTGTTCGGCATGGTCCCCACCATGTGCCGCATGCTCCTGCCGGAGCTGGAGAAGGCTCCCGGGCGCTGCCGCTCGCTGACGCGAATCGCGGTTACCGGCGAGGCCTTTCCCGTCGAGCTCAAGCAGCGCCTGATCGAGCTGCTGCCCGACACCGAGCTGGTGTCGTTCTTCGGCATGACCGAGGCCGGCGGTGTTACCAACCTCTCGCACGCCGAGCAGTTCACGCATCCCGAGTCGGTCGGCCGTCCCGCTCCCGGCGTCGAGGCGCGCATCGTCGATGCCAACGGCCGTGATGTGCCGACGGGTGAGGTCGGCGAGCTGGCCGTCCGCTCCGGCAAGCCCGGCGCCTTCACCGTGATGAAGCAGTACTTCAACCGCCCGCAGGAGACTGCGGACGCCATTCGCGACGGATGGTTCTTCACCGGCGATCTCGCGACCATGGACGGCGACGGCTACATCTCCATCGTCGACCGCAAAAAGGACATGATCGTCAGCGGCGGGCTCAACATCTACTCCAAGGAGGTCGAGCTGGTGATCGCGACCATGCCGGGCATCGCCGCCGTCGCCGTGGTCGGCGTTCCTGACCCGGTGTTCGGCGAGGCCGTCGCCGCCTTCATCGAGACGGCAGGCAGCGCGGCAGCGCCCGCGCCCGCGCCCGAGGCCATCATCGCCCATTGCCGCGAGGCGATCGCGAGCTACAAGAAGCCCAAGCACGTCTTCTACCGCCCAGTGCTGCCGCGCAACGCCGTCGGCAAGGTGCTTAAGCACGAGCTGGCCGCCGAGGCTCGCGCAGCGCTGGCGGCTGGTGCGGCCGGCCCGGAAAGCACGAGGCACAGCGCGCGATGACCTGGCCGGGCGAGGACGGCTTGTCCGAACTGCTCTACATTAGACAAGTCTATCATCACCATGGCCGCCCCGCGCCAGGCTGAGAACCTCGCTTGACCTGGAAGGACTGAAAGATGCGTCCGCCGTTTCGCGATCTGCGCTCGTGGCTCGCTTATCTCGCCGAGACCGACCGCCTCTATGCGGCCCGGCCCGGCGTGTCGCTCAAGTACGAGCTGGCGGCGTTCTCCAAGCGCACCGAGACCAAGCGCGCATTGATCTTTCCGCAGCCGGGCGGTCATGCCATCCCCGTGGTGAGCAATCTCCTAGCCGATTCCAAGTGGATGGCCGACGCGCTCGGCGTGCCGCAAAGCCAGCTTCTAGCGCGTTTCCAGGAGGCGGCGCGGAATCCGCTGGCATCCGTCGAAGTGAAGTCCGCACCCGCGCAGGATGTGCTGCATCGCAAGGTCGACCTGGCGGCTATGCTGCCGATTCCGACGCACAATGCGTTGGATAGCGGCGCCTACATCACGGCGGGCCTCATGATCGCCCGCAATCCCGAAACCGGTGTGCAGAACATCTCGATCCACCGCTGCCAGGTCAGCGGTCCCGACCGGCTCGGTGTCCTGCTGCTGCCGCGTCACACCATGGCCTATACCCACATCGCCGAGCGCAAGGGCGTTGCGCTCGAGGTTGCGATCGTGATCGGCGTTGATCCCGCCACGCTGCTGTCCTCGCAGGCAATCGCGCCGCTCGATTTCGACGAGCTTGGCATCGCCGGCGCACTGCACGGCATGCCCGTCGAGGTGGTGAAGTGCGTGTCGAACGAGGTGCGCGTGCCGGCCGGCGCCGAGATCGTCATCGAGGGCACGATCGCACCACATGAGCGCGAGCCGGAGGGCCCGTTCGGCGAGTTCCCGCAATACTACGGCCCACGCATCGACAGCCACGTCATGCGCGTCACGGCCATCTCCCACCGCAAGCGACCGATCTTCCACACCATCGTCGGCGGCAGCATGGAGCACCTCATTCTCGGCGAGATCCCGCGCGAGGCCACCCTGCTTGCCCACCTGCAGCGCAACTTCCCCGAGGTCAAGGACGTGTATCTGCCGCGCGGCGGCGTCTGCCGCTACCACCTCGTGGTGCAGATCGAAAAGCGCCACGAAGGTCAGGCCAAAAACATCATCATGGGCGCTTTCGGCGGCCACTACGACCTCAAGCAGGTGGTCGTGGTCGATACCGACGTGAACATCCACGACCCAGACGAGGTGCAATGGGCCATCGCCACGCGCTTTCAGGCCGACCGCGACCTCATCGTCGTGTCGGGTGCGCAAGGCTCCAAGCTCGACCCGACCGCGCGCGATGGCGTCAGCGCGAAGATGGGTCTCGATGCGACCAAGCCACTCGGGGTCGATCCCTTTGTGTTCACGCGGATCAGCGTGCCGGGGCAGGATGAGGTCGACCTGTCGTCTCTCCGTAAGGTCGAAGATGCTGCAAGCGTCCTCGCCTGAGGCTTGGCAGTCGGCACCGCCGGACTACTGGTCCGTCACCAGCCGAGCCGAAAGGAAATCCATGAAGACCTTGGTTTTCCGCGGCACCCGCCGTCGCCCGAGGTAGGAGGCGGACGCCTGCAGCGGCGGGCCCCGCCAGCTCGGCAGCAGGCGGACGAGCCGATTGGCGCTGATGTCGTTGCGGCACATGACATTGGGCAGGATGCCGACGCCCATGCCGGCGATGACGATCTCGCGAGCAACGCCAATGTTGTTGACGATCACGCGGGGCTCGATCTCGGTGGCGGCTGCACGGGCCTCGCGCTGAAAGGACCATATTCCTTCCTCACGCTGCTGCTCCGTGACGATGCAATCGTGCTTAAGCAGGTCGGCGATGGTGCGCGGCGCCCCTGCGCGGGCGACGTATTCGGGGCTTGCGAAGATTCCCCGCGTCAACGATGAAAATGTGCGAACGGGGTGATCGCTCTTGCGGGACTTTCCGAGATGGATGGCAACGTCGTAGGGCTCCTCGGCAACGTCGACCCACCTGTTGTTGATGTCGAGTATCAGCTGGATCTCAGGATGGGTCGTGCCGAACTCGGCGATGAGCCGGCTCAGCCATGAAATGCCGAAATCGACAGGCAGGCTGACGCGCAACACACCGCTCAACTCAGCTTGCATCTGCGACGCGTGAAAGCCGGCATCCTGGATTTCCAAGACGATCTTCTGGCAATGGTCGTACAGCGTCTTGCCGATATCCGTAAGCACCAGCTTGCGCGGCCCGCGCTTCAACAGCAGCGAGCCGATCTGATGCTCGATCAGGCTGAGCTTCCGACTGATGGTGGACTTTGGCACGCGCAGCCGAACCGCTGCCGACGAGATGCTCTTCGAATTGGCAACCTCGAAGAACAGCACGAGGGCGTTGAGGTCCATTTTCTTGGTCATGTGGAAGCCTGCACTTTCGTTCGGCCATCATTCGCCGGCGCGGAGCAGGCTCGCAGCATGGAGGGCATATTGCTCGTCAGACAATCGATTTGCGCCCTCCCATGAGAGAAGATAGCACCGCTCGCGCCCGCGGCTAATCTGATGCTCGACATATCTCCTCGGACTCTGCAAGCTCTCACACGTGCGTGAGCCGGCGATTTCTGGTGGCGAGAATGCCGCCGCCGCGCTTACGATCGTTGCATTATCGATTTGTGCGGTGGAAGAGGTCCCACAGCGAGCGCACGAACTGATTGTAGGGGTTGACCACGTTGAAGGCGATCAGCCCAGCTCAGAATGGCGCTGCCAATGATGATCCAGATGAACAGATCGATCAGGTATTGATCGATGAAGAGCAGAATCGGGAGCATCCGGGGGCCTTCTTCATGCCGCTTCGAATCGTCCGAAGGTCTGGACGACAGCCCCACCTCGCGGCAAGGCCGCTTACGGGCGTGTCGGTTCCCGCTGCACGCGGAACCTACGCCGCCGCCCCGCCAACCGCCCTCCACGCCGTCACCAGCCGGGTTCTTTGAATGGCCCTGACCGGGAGGTGTTCCACGAGCAGAAGTACCAAGCAGCGAGCCGATGGATTCTCAAAGGGGTGCCGGCGCAGCGGCATCGCGAAAGTTGACCTCGACGAGGCTGGCTCTCGCCCGCCTGGCTTTGCGCGACGCGCCGAGCCAGGGGGCGGCGCGGTGCGCTGGAAGCCCGCTGGCGCGGCGTCCTGGATCGCCGCAGCTGACCGAGGGCTCAGGTTCGACTGATGCCCACGTCGAGTGTGCGAGCCGTTTCTCGTAGCGCCCCACTTCCAGCGGGAACGGGCCGCTCGACGTCTCCAGCGGGTTGACGACCGTGCCGGCTCCTCACCCTTGAGGACGCAGAACCCGGCGGGCCGCCGAGCGGCCAGGCAACGCGAATGTCCGGGAGCGCGGCCTGCAGCCGTTCGCGAAAGCTCTCCAGCGTGCGGAGGCGGGTCAGCTCCGGCGGCTGCAGCGGCGCATGCGTTTGGTGCCAGACGTCGTACCACAACCGCGCGAGATGACCGATCTCGGCGGCGTCGGCGGATCTTACCTGCATCGTGATTGCCGCCGATCCCGCGTTCGCGCGCCATCGCGATGGTCCAAGCCGATGTCGAGCGCTGTGACGCTGTGCGTGAGCCAGCCGACGGAGATGAGGTCGACGCCGGTGGCCGCGACGGCTGCCGCGGTTACCGGCGTGATCCCGCCCGATGCCTCGGTGATCGCGCGGCCGCCCACCAGGGCGACGGCGCTGAGTAGATCATCGAGCGACATGTTGTCGAGGAGGACCGCGTCGATGCGCGCAGCCAACGCCTCCTCGAGCTGGGTCAGCGTATCGACCTCGACCTCGACCTTGACCATGTGACCTATGGCGCCGCGAGCGCGCTCGACGGCGGGCCTGATGCCGCCCGCGACGGCGATGTGGTTGTCCTTGATGAGCACGGCGTCGTCGAGACCGAACCGGTGATTGGCCCCGCCGCCCACTCGTATCGCATATTTCTGCAGGGCGCGAAGTCCAGGCGTCGTCTTACGCGTGCAGGTGATACGCGCGCGGCTGCCGCGCACCGCCTCGACAAGGGACGCCGTGGCGGTGGCGATGCCGCTCAGGTGGCAGAGGAAGTTGAGCGCCACGCGCTCGGCGCCGAGGATGCCGCGGGCTGGCCCGGTGACGGTCGCAATCACATCGCCAGGCGAAACCCGGCCGCCATCATGCCGCTCCACCCCAACGACGATCGCGGGGTCGATGAGCTGGAAGGCGAGGCGTGCCGGGTCGAGCCCGGCGACCATGCCAGGCTGGCGCGCGACGAGCGCGGTTTCGGCATGCGCATCCGCAGGCACGATGGTGTCGGTCGTGAGATCGCCGGCCCGGCCCAGATCCTCAACCAGTGCGGCGCGGACTAGCGGCTCGATGGTAACCGTGGCAAGCGGGGGGACGGACATTCTTTCACTCTCCAGCGGCCGCTGCGGGGGAGGCGTTTGGCAGGAGGCGCGCAACGACATTGCCCTCATCCAGTCGGATGCTCAGTCGGCAGGGCCGAGCTGAACGGTCACGGAAGTCGGTGCGGAAGTGGCCGCCGCGGCTTTCCTCCCGCTGCAGCGCTGCGGTCGCGATCATGAGACCAACGACGGCGGCATCGGCGACAGCGCCGGTGGCGAAAGCAAGCGGTTGCAGCGCGTCAACGGCGGCGCGGAGTCCAGCGCCGTCGCGCAGCACGCCGACATGCCGAGACATGATGTCTCGCACCGGCTCCGCATCAGCGGGTTCCGGCACTGGGGCGGGCCGCAATCTCGGAAGCCGCCCTGCACTTGTTCCTGACACGCTCTCGGCCACCCGGCGCGCGCACGCCACGGCCTCGAGCAGCGAGTTGCTGGCGAGGCGATTGGCGCCGTGCAGGCCGGTAGCGGCCGTCTCGCCGCAGGCCCAAAGGCCGCTCAGAGAGCTGCGCCCGGCCTCGTCGACGGCGATGCCGCCCATGTGGTAGTGGGCGGCCGGACGAACGGGCATGGGCATGACCGCCGGTTCGATGTTGGCGGCGCGGCACGCCGCCGTGATCCCGGGGAATCGCTCACCAAAGCTGGACCCCAGCGCGCGCCGCGCATCGAGGAATACTAGGTGCCCCTCCATCAGGTGCAGCCAGACGGTGCGCGCCACCACGTCGCGCGGCTCCAGCTCGGCGCGTCCGTGGTCGGCCATGAAGCGCGTTCCCGTTTCGTCGATGAGTATGGCGCCTTCGCCGCGCACGGCCTCGCTCACCAGTGGCATCGGATCGAGACCGACGTCGAGCGCCGTCGGATGGAACTGCACGAACTCCATGTCCACAAGCACCGCGCCGGCGCGGGCGGCCAGGGCCAAGCCTTGTCCGGTACAGCCCAGCGGATTCGTGGTGTAGCGATAGAGACCGCCGATGCCGCCCGTGGCAAGGACGACTCGTGAGCCCGGCAGCAGGAGCGGCCCTCTGGGCGTTAGAGCAAGAACGCCAGCCACGCTACCGTCCTCGACCTTCAACCGCCGGGCGTCCGCAGACTCGAGCACGGTGATCGAGGGCGTCCGCTGCACCGCCTCGCTGAGCGCGCGCATGATTTCGCGACCGGTCTGGTCGCCGCTGGCGTGAATGATGCGCCGACGGCTGTGCGCAGCCTCGAGTCCGTGCGCAAGTTGGCCGTCGGCATCGCGGTCAAAGGCGACCCCGCGGCGCGCAAGCTCGCTGATCGCTTCGCGCGCAGCACCAGTAATGCGGGCCACCACTTCAGCATCGCAAAGCCCGTCGCCGGAGGCGATCGTGTCCGCTGCATGACGGACCGGATCATCATCAGGCCCGAGAGCAGCGGCAATGCCCCCTTGCGCATGCGCGGTCGCCGGTCCGGAAGCAGGTGGTGCTTTGGCGAGGACAACGACGGGTTCGGGCGACAGGTGCAGGGCCGTCATCAGCCCGGCGAGACCACCGCCGACGATGATCGGCCGACCGGCAAGCTCATGTGCAATCGGGTGCATGTTGTGGGGGCCGCTACAGCGCCAGCATGCGCTCGACGGCCCGCCGGGCCCGCGCCGCCACGGCGGGCTCGATCGTCACCTCGGGGACCAGCGTTTCCAGCGCCTGCCGAATCTTGGGCAGCGTGATGCGCTTCATGTGCGGACACAGATTGCAGGGCCGCACGAACTCGACCTCGCGATGCTGAAGCGCGACGTTGTCGCTCATCGAGCACTCGGTCACCAGCACGACCCGCTGCGGCTTCCGTTCGGCGACATACTTGCCCATGGCAGCGGTCGAGCCGGCGAAGTCGGCCTCGGCCACGACCTCGGGTGGGCATTCGGGGTGCGCTAGCACCACGATGCCGGGATGGCGCTCCCGCAACTCACGGATCTCGGCGGCGGAGAATCGCTCGTGCACCTCACAGTGCCCAGCCCAGGCGATGACCTCGACCCCGGTCTCGACCGCAACGTTCTGGGCGAGGTATTCGTCGGGCAGCATGATGACGCGCTCGGTCCCGAGCGACTCGATGACTTTGCGCGCGTTCCCCGAGGTGCAGCAGATGTGCGACTCTGCCTTCACGGCGGCCGACGTGTTGACATAGGTGACCACCGGAACACCGGGATACCGCTCCCGCAGCAGGCGAACGTCGGCGGCCGTGACCGAGGAGGCCAGTGAGCATCCAGCCGCCAGGTCCGGAATCAGCACGGTCCTTTGCGGATTGAGCAGCTTGGCCGTCTCCGCCATGAAATGCACGCCGGCGAGCACGATCACGTCAGCGTCGGTCTTCGTCGCCTCGCGGGCCAGGGCCAGGCTGTCGCCCACGATATCGGCGACGCAGTGGAAGATCTCCGGCGTCTGGTAGTTGTGCGCAAGAATGACGGCCTTGCGCTTACGCTTGAGCTCGAGGATGGCGTCGATGTCTCCGGCGAAGGCCGGCCATTCGACCGGCGGGATCACGCCTCTGACACGCTCGTAGAGCGGCGCAGTGCTGGCGAGCGCGTCAGCGGAGGGAGCGAGAGCTACCATTTCAGCACCATTATGCTCAGATTGAGCATTTATGCCCATGAAAAATGAAGCGCCACCGCTTCAGAGGGAGGACGGCAAACGCGTCGCAATAAGATACAAGGTCGGCCGCATGCAGCTCTCTACACAAGCCGTCTGGCGCCATTGGGCCGCTCTCGCCCTCCTCATCGCCTCCCTTCTGGCCTCGGTGTGGTTCGGGTTGCGCACCTATGGTTCGTTCACGCTGCTGCGGTCGGCCTACCAGGTCGGGATGCCGCAGAGCGGCACTATCCGGGCCTGGATGACCCTGCGCTACGTGGCCGCTACCTTTCGGGTGCGCGAGGACATCCTGACCGCTCGCCTCGCGCTGCCAACTGAAACCTCACCGGACGCCACCCTGAAGTCTCTTGCCGAGCGCGAGGGCCTTTCGCCGTTCTCCTATGCTCGCCGTGTCCAGCAGGCCATCGCCGACGTCGCGCCCGGCAACGCTGCTCCGGACGAGCGAGTCTCAGCCAGCTGGCTCGAGCGAGCGGAGGAGCAGTTGCTCTCCGCGCTCCTCGTCTACGGTTACCCCATCCTCGGCCTGATCCTCCTGTTCGGCGCGATCGGCCTGCCTCTTCCAACCGGCTTGTCCGCCGCCGTTGCCGGCTCACTCTCGGCGCTGGGGCGCATGGATTGGCTGCTCGCCGGCGCGATCGCGGTCCTGGCATCGATCGTGGGCGACATGGCGGCCTACGCGGTCGGACGTGCCGGGAGCGAGCGCTTTCTCCAGCGATGGGGGCGATGGCTCGGCTACATGTCCACACGCCGAGCGCGTGCCGAAGCCCTCTTCGAGCAGTGGGGCGGCGCGACGATTCTCCTCACGCGCACCCTGATCTCGCACTTGAGCTCGGTCGTCAGCGTGCTCGCCGGGCTGCACGGCTACCGCATCCACGCATTCCTGGCCTTCGACTTGCTCGGTCGCATAATCTGGACCGCCGCTTACATGACTCTCGGCTACACGCTGGCCGGCAGCCTCGACGCGGCCACCGAGTTCTTGAAGAACGTGACGGGGCTGCTCCTGTCGCTCACGGCGCTGGCCGCGTCCACGGTGATCGGTTGGCGCCCCCATGACAAAGGCGGCCGTTGCTAGCTGGGCCGATGACATCAGGGACAATGGGAGACCCGAGACCTACAAATGGCACATCGTCGAAATCGCGCCTGATGCCGCCGGCTACGATCGGGCGCGGGATTGCGGGAACGACGATTGCATCGTGGAGAAAATAAGGGCGTTTGCCCGGATGGCCGGTGATACGCTCGAGGATTGGGCCAATGACTCCTTCAAGCTGGCAAGCGACTTCGTCGCGGCGCACGGCCTGCTCGCCGCCGTGCGCGAGCCCCGGTCCGTGCTCAACAACGAGATCAGGCCGATCGTCATCGAGCGTCTCAAGATGGCCGGGGTGCGCCTCGCCTGGCTGCTCAACGAGGCGTTCAAGTGAACGGTCATCCGTCGACGCGCTCGTCTCGGTTCAGTGCGCGAACTCGCCTTTCGCCATCATCAAGTGATGCGGCTGATGGTGTGCGCCCTGTACCATGATACCCATGAAGCCGAGCGCCTTGATCCTGACGACCTGGCGCGGGTCGCCCGAGGTCACCACAAGCTTCACTCCGTTCGCCAGGTCCTCGGTCCTTGCGCTCCATCCAAGCGCCGCAAGCTCATGGGCGTGCGCAGGGATCATGCGCTTGACGGCAGCGACCGTGCGGCCCT
>WBUN01000056.1 GCA_008933705.1 Hyphomicrobiaceae bacterium | reverse complement strand
GCGCGCGCTCCGGCCGGCGGGCCCGACGGGCGCGCGCCTGCCGGCGATGCCCGGTCGATCGCGCCCGACTTCATGGTCAGCGCGATGCGCTTCCTGGCCACGTCGACGTCCTTCACCCGCACCTTGACCACATCGCCGGCCTTGACCACCTCGCGCGGGTCTTTGACGAAGCGGTCGGACAGCTCCGATATGTGCACGAGCCCGTCCTGGTGCACGCCTACATCCACGAAGGCGCCGAACGCCGTGACGTTGGTGACCACGCCCTCGAGCTGCATGCCTGCCTTCAGGTCCGAGATCTTCTCGATCCCCTCCTTGAAGGTGGCGGTCTTGAATTCCGGTCGGGGGTCGCGGCCCGGCTTCTCGAGCTCGGCCAGGATATCGGTCACGGTCGGGATACCGAAGCTGGCGTCGGCAAACGTCGCCGGCTTCAGCGACTTGAGGAACGCGCGGTCACCGATCAGCGAGCGCACAGGGCGTTTCGTCGCTTCCGAGATCTTCTCCACCACCGGGTATGCCTCCGGGTGGACGGCAGACGCATCGAGAGGATTGGTTCCGTTCATGATGCGCAGGAAGCCGGCCGCCTGCTCGAACGCCTTGGGCCCCAGGCGCGGCACCTTCTTCAATGCCGTGCGCGCCTTGAAGGGGCCGTTCCCGTTGCGAAAGGCGACGATGTTGGAAGCGAGCGTCTGGTTGAGGCCGGACACGCGGGCGAGCAGCGGTGCGGACGCGGTATTGACGTCGACGCCGACGGAGTTGACGCAGTCCTCCACCACCGCATCGAGGGAGCGCGCCAGGCCTGCCTGGTCGACATCGTGCTGGTATTGCCCGACGCCGATCGCCTTCGGCTCGATCTTCACCAGCTCGGCCAGCGGGTCCTGCAGGCGCCGCGCGATGGAGACCGCGCCGCGCAGGCTCACGTCGAGCTCGGGGAACTCGCTGGCGGCGAGCTCGGATGCCGAGTACACGGATGCGCCGGCCTCCGACACCACCACCTTGGTGAGCTTCAGGTCAGGCATCTTGGCCATCAGATCGCCGACCAGCTTCTCGGTCTCGCGGCTGGCGGTGCCGTTGCCGATCGCAACCAGCTCAACCTTGTGCCTGAGGCAGAGCGCTGCCAGTGCGGCGAGCGAGCCTTGCCAGTCGCGCTTGGGCTCGTGCGGATAGATCGTGGCCGTCTCCAGCACCTTGCCGGTCGCATCGACGACGGCGACCTTCACGCCGGTGCGGATGCCGGGGTCGAGCCCCATGGTCACGCGCGGGCCCGCAGGGGCGGCGAGCAGCAGGTCCTTCAGGTTCTTGGAGAAAACGGAGATCGCCTCTGCGTCCGCACGCTCCTTGAGGCGCGTCAGCAGATCGACGTGCAGCGTCACCGCGAGCTTGGCTTTCCATGCAAGCCGCACGGTCTCGGCGAGCCACTTGTCCGCCGGCCTGCCCTTGTCGGCGATGCCGAAGGCGGCCCTGATCCTGGCCTCCGCGGGGTGGAGCGTGTCGGCCTCGTGTACAACATCGAGGTCGAGATCGAGAACGCCCTCGTTGCGCCCGCGCAGCATGGCGAGCGCACGGTGCGAGGGCATGTCCTTGATGCGCTGGCCGAAGTCGAAATAGTCGGAGAACTTGGCGCCCTCCTCGGCCTTGGCCTTGAGCACCTTGGACGTCAGGTTGCCCTCCGCCCATTGCCACTCACGCAGGTTGCCGACCAGCGCCGCTTCCTCGCCGATGCGCTCGATCAGGATATGACGCGCACCGTCGAGTGCGGCCTTGGCGTCGGCCACACCCTTGTCGCCGTTGACGTATTTTTCCGCTTCCGTTGCGGGATCGAGCGTCGGGTCCTTGAGCAGCGCCTCGCTCAGCGGCTCGAGCCCGGCTTCACGGGCGATCTGCGCTTTGGTGCGGCGTTTCGGCTTGTAGGGGGCATAGAGGTCCTCGAGCTCCACCTTGGTCTGTGCGGCGTTGATCGACCGCGACAGCTCCGGCGTCAGCTTGCCCTGCTCCTCGATGCTCTTCAGCACGGTTGCGCGGCGGTCCTCCAGCTCGCGCAGATAGCCCAACCGCTCCTCGAGCTTGCGCAACTGCGTATCGTCGAGACCGCCGGTCTTCTCCTTGCGGTAGCGCGCAATGAAGGGCACCGTCGCCCCCTCGCCCAGCAATTCGACGGCCGCCGCGACCTGTCCGAGGGCCACGCCAAGCTCTGCCGCAATGCGCTGATTGATCTTGTCCATCGAGGCCTTCCGCGTTGCGATCTCGTCTGATCGGGCGGCGTTACATCCGCGATTCTCGACCGCTGCGAAAGCGGGAGCGGGCGCCGCCAACAGCTCAGGTCTGGAGCACGTCTTTCCACTCGGGGTGCCGCGCCAGCTCCGCCTTCACGTAGGGGCAAAGCGGAATGACCTTGACGCCCTGTGCGCGGGCGTCGTCCACGAGGCGCTGCACAAGCGCCCGGCCGAGGCCACGCCCGCGAAAAACATCCGGCACGCCGGTGTGATCGGCGATGATCAGCTTCTCATTGACGCGGCTGTACGTCAGCTCGGCCTCCGCTTCGATGCCGGGCACGGTCGCCACGTAACGCCCCTTGGTGGTCCCGTCTTCTCTCGAAATCCTTGCTTCGCTCACCGCGCATCGTCCTTCGCAGGGTGCCCCTGCAGTCTCGCCGGGCCGCTGGCCGGCCTCACTATATGGGTGATGCACCCTCATGTCGCTGCCGTTGATCGCGTGCGCAACCTCCTCACGTTCTTGTCACCGGCGTGCGTGCCACCGGCGATGCGCCTGCGCGCGCGTGCGACAATAGGGGCGCGCGCAATTGACCCAGGTCAAGAAATCGAGCCTTCCCCTGTTCGATGCTTTTTTCGAGTCGGCGCATCCCGTTGCACGTGCGCCGCCCGATATTCGCAAGGGTCAACTTCAAGAGAGGGCGCGATGACGCCTGAAGCACGGGCCTATTCCCAGACGCTCGGCGAAGAGCACAGCATCTGGTTCAAGATCTCTCCATTCCTCAGCGCTGACGACCCGATGGGTGTGCTCATGAAGCTCCTGCGAAGGCGCGGGGGCTGCGTGCCGATCACCATGCGGGAGGAGAAGATCTACCTGCTGAGCGAGATTGCGCACATCCGGCACGTTCTTGTCGACCATGTGGACAACTACGCCAAGTATTTCGACGGCCTGAAGCCGATCTTCGGCAAGGCCATGATCACGGTCGACGGCGTGTTGTGGCAGAAGGTGCGCAAGCCGCAGCAGCCCTACTTCCATCCCCATGTCTACGCCGACTACCTGCCCTACCTGCTCATTGCGGTGCGCGCGAGGATGGACCAATGGGCGAAGCTTGCGGCTGCCGGCGAGACGGTGGAGGCCCTGGAGCAGACGTGGAGCCTTGCGGCCGACATGATCTGCCGCGCACTTTTCGACCGCGAGGTGCCTTTCAACCCCACCGCCGTGTTCAGCGCGGTCAAGGCGTATACCGACGTTGCCAACCACCGTTCCGTGCGCCTGAAGAAGGTGGCCGGGGGGTTGCAGGAGGTGAGCGCGGACGAGGCCCCCGCACAGGCGATCGGTGCCTGGCTGACGCTGCCCGAGGCCGTCATCGGCGCCCCGCCCTGGCAGGCGCGGGAGAACACGCTGCTCAAGATGATGCAGAGCGCCGAGGCCGACCCCGACATGCCGGCGTGGGACCACCAGCAGGTGATGGACGAGATCAAGCAGTACCTGTGGGCCGGCACCGAGACGACGGCGCTGACGCTCGGCTGGGCGCTTTACCTTCTCTCGCAGCACCCGGAGGTGGCCGAGGGGATCCGCCGCGAAGGCGAGCAGGTCTACGGCGACCGCGATCCGACCCCTGAGGATATCGAGCGGCTGAGCTACACCCGCTCGGTCATGCTGGAGACGCTGCGGCTCTATCCGCCGGCCTGGGCGCTCATCCGCACGGCTGTCGCCGACGACGAGATTGCCGGCCACAAGGTCAAGGCCGGCGACCGCATCGTCCTGTCGCCCTATGCCGTCCACCACGATGCGAGATACTGGGACGAGCCGGAGGCCTTCCGGCCGGAGCGCTTTGCGCCTGGCAGCATGCAGAAGCGCGCCAAGTACAGCTATCTTCCCTTCGGCGCCGGCAAGCGCTTCTGCCTCGGCGGCCAGCTTGCGCAGGTCGAGGTCGTTCTGGCGCTCACCCTGCTGCTGCGCCGCTTCCGGCCACGCTACATCGGCCAAGTCCCGGCGCCGATTGCTGCATCCGTGACGCTGATGCCCCGCTTCGGCCTGCCCTTCAAGCTGGAGCAGTTGTCATGACCGAGGCCATCGCGGCGCAGTTGAGCCCCTATCAGGTCGATCTCGAAGAGGGCAAGACCTACCGCTGGTGCAAATGCGGCCGCAGCAAGACCCAGCCCTTCTGCGACGACACGCACGTGGGCACCGGCATCGAGCCGCACACCTTCGTCGCGGCAAAGACGGAGACGGCCATGCTCTGCGGCTGCAAAGGCACCGACGACCCGCCCTATTGCGACGGTACCCACAACATTCTCTGATGCGGGCCCCCTCAAGGGCCGTGCAGGGTCGCAGGGCCCGTACATTTCCCCCGGCGTTAACCAAGAGGTTCCGCCGGCTGCAGGGATTCCAGCGTTCATAACGAAGGAATGGTTACTTTCCGGCGTGAAATTAACCGGATCATGCTTGCCTGATTGACCTGTGGCGGCGGCGCGACATTCTTGCGAGTGCAGCGAAACATCGCCGCCGTTTCAATAGCTTGAGCGGTGGCGAGCATGGCCCCGAAGAGCCAGGGGCGGGGGAGGCTAGCATTGAACGTCCAGCTTTTTGAACGCGGCGCGCCACTCTGCGAGGCACCGTCGGGCTTCGCCTCGCGAGCGAGGCCGGCGGAGCTTATCGGCGCTTCGCTCGAGGACGTTCGCGTGCGCTTGGCGAGATTGGCAGCCGAGCTGCAAACACACCTCGACGACAACGCCGGGCCGCTCCTGGAGGAGGCCCTGAAGCAGCTTCAGCAGGCTTCCTGCCGCATCGCCGTCATCGGCCAGGTCAAGGCCGGCAAGAGCACCTTCATCAACGCGCTCATGGGGCGGCCGGGGCTGCTGCCGACGGACATCAATCCCTGGACGGCCGTCGTCACGTCGCTGCACTTCAAGAATGCCGACACCCCGCCCGAGCACGCCGCCGTCTTTCATCTCTTCTCGGCCGACGAGTGGAGTAACCTGGCCGAAGGCGGCGGCAACCTGCGGGAGCTGACGCAGCGGCTTGTGCCGGGCTTCAAGCCGGAGCTGCTGCGCGCCCAGATCGAGTTCATGCGCAAGCGCGCCGAGCGCCGGCTCGGCAAGAGCTTCCACAAGCTGCTCGGCCACTGCCACCGCTTCAAGGAGATGACGCCGGAGCTGCTGACGGACTACATCAGCGCCGGCGACGACTACGCGGAGGCCGGTGCGGAAGGCCAGCGGCAGAGGTATTCCGACATCACGCGCTCTGCCGAGCTGTTCTTCGCCGACGGGCCGTTCGCGTTCCCCGCCACGCTCATCGATACGCCAGGCACCAACGACCCCTTCCTGGTGCGGGACGAGATCACGCGGCGCAGCCTCGACAATCCCGACATCTACGTGTTCGTGCTGTCGGCGCTGCAGCCGCTGTCGGCATCGGACATCTCGATGCTCCGGCTCCTGAACGGCTTGCACAAGGAGCGCATCGTCGTCTTCGTCAACCGCACCGATCAGCTCGCCGATCCCCTGGCCGACGGAGCGGCCGTCAAGGAGGCTGTCGAGCAGCGGCTGCGCCTGGAATTCCCGGCTCTGGAGATTCCGGTCGTCGTCGGCAGCGCCTGGATGGCCAATCTCGGCTTGCAGGCAGCCGACATCGACCTCCGCACCCACTTGAAGCCGTCACACTGGCCCCTGCTGAGACGGGCCGGCGTGCGCGTCGATTCCAGGTCCGACGCGCTCTCCGATCAGGACCGCTTGCGCCTTGCTGGCGCCCTGCACGCCATGTCCGGCATGCATGAGGTGTCGGCCGCCATCACCAGGCTGATGGGTTCGAGCGGCAGCGCGGTCCTGCTCCGCCAGATCGCGGCGTGCTTCCTCGAGCTCACAAGGTCGGCGGAGATCTCCGCCAAGGCGGAGCTCGGCTCCATTCGCAAGCTGCTCGAGACGCGGCGCATGGAAGCGACGGCGCTCGGCGCCAAGATCGCCGAGGAGCGGCAATCCTTGAGCCTTTTCGAGGAGCGCACCGACGCCCTGCGCGAGACGTTCAAGCAGGTCGAGCAGCATCTCGCCCAACTGGTCGACACCGGCACCGAGACGCTGCGCAACGACCTCTATCATATCGTGCGCACCTTCGCGGACGAGCAGGCCGACGCGGTGCTGCGCTCTGCGCAGCGCCGCAATTCCAACAGCACCTGGGTCTGCAACGTCATGCCGCTGCGCGAGCAACTCGAGGCCGCCTACCTCGGCTCGTTCGGGCAGATGGCCTCCGACATCGTGCGCATCGAGGGATTCCTCTATCCCCAGCTCAAGGTCATCGTCGCGGGCCTGCTGCCCGACTATGCGGGCGCCATCATCGAGGCGCCGGCGGAGCCGCTGCGGTCGGTTCCCTCGACGGCGGCGCTGTCGGATACGGTGGCGATGGATCTCGGCGCGCCGTGGTGGAAGCTGTGGTTCGCTGCGCGGCCGAGCCCGGCCGAGCGGGCCGATCACCTGGCCAACCTGATCGAGGACGAGTTCGCTCCGGTCGTGCACGAGCTCGTGCAGGAGGCAAAGGCCCAGCTCGCACGCCGGGTCGGACACACGATGCAGGTCGCCAATGCGATCAGCGACGGCATGATGTCCGGCATCGAGCGGCGCGGCAAGCTGTTGGCCACGGAGTACGCCCAGCTCGCTGCAGAGAACGACGAGGCGGCCCTGCAGCGATTTGAGGAGGAGCAGCAGACGAGGGCGGCCGCATGCGCTGAGACGAGCGCCGCATGCGCGGCATTCGGCGAGGAGCTGAGACGCGCCATCAAGGCGCTCGAGTTCGATCATGACGAGAGCATCCCGTCATGAGCGAAGGCGCGGTAGCCACGCCGCAGCAGCGACGGCTGGAGGAGTTCGACCGTTTCGGCGGCGAGGCGCCGCCGCTGGCGGTCCTTGAGCATTCTCCCGGCCGGATCGCGACTGCGGCCTCGCCTGCGCCGCGCGTTGCCGTCGTCGGTGAGTTCAATTCCGGCAAATCGTCCCTCGTCAACGTTCTGCTGGGCGGCGCCGCCGTCCCGACGGGATATCGCGTGCGGAGCCCGTACCCGGTGCTCATCAACTATGCGGCCAGGCCGTCGCTGGCCTTCGAGCTCGGCGACCGGCGGCGCATAGCCACCGGATGGGAGGACGTTGCCAGGGCGCCTGCGCAGGATGTTCGGCGCCTGCGCCTGGGCCTGCCGATTGATCGGCTGAAGGCATTTCGCCTGATCGACACGCCCGGTGCGGCGACGGGGGACGAGGCGCTCGATGCGCGCGCGTTCAACGCCTGTCGCCGCGCCGATGTTGCCATCTGGTGCACGCCGGCCGTTCAGGCATGGAAGGGCAGCGAGCGCCAAGCCTGGCTCGCGCTGCCGCGGCGTCTCAGGCAGCGCAGCATACTCGCCGTTACCTACAAGGACGCCGTTGCCTCGGCGGATGACATCGAGCGTCTCGGCGCCCGGCTTCACGCCGAAGCCGGGCCTCACTTTGCCGGCGTCGTGATGATCGCGTGTGCGGACGCCCTCCGGGCGCTGCCGCTCGCCGATCGCGCGCGCGACGAGGCGTTGTGGCACGCCAGCGGCGGCGCGGCCATGGCGGCTGCTTTGCGGGCCGCGATTGCGGCCTGAGGAACCGCGCGCACCATCGCGTGCGCCTCCGCTGCTTCGAGCTCAGGCTTCCCTGTCGAGAATGCGCGCAACATACATCGGCACCACCTTGGTGGCCGTGCCGTGATGCGCCTCGTGGAACAGTGAGCGCCCTTCCGACGGCTCGAGATTGAGCTCCACCGTATACGCGCCGTTGCTGCGTGCCTCGGCCACGAAGCCGGCCGCCGGATAGACGTTGCCGCTGGTGCCGATGGAGATGAAAAGGTCGGCCTCGGCCAGCGCGGCGGCAATCTGATCCATGTGATAGGGCATCTCGCCGAACCAGACGACGTCGGGGCGCAGGCCGCCGGCCCGTCCGCACGCGGCGCAGGGCAGATCGAGCGCCAGATCGGGCGCATCGAGGCCCCAGGGATGACGGGCCTGGCAGAAGTTGCACAAGGCCTGGCGATGCTGGCCGTGCATGTGGATCAAATTCCTGGTTCCGGCCGCCTCGTGCAGCGCGTCGACGTTCTGCGTGACGACGACGACCTCGCCTTTGTGCTCGCGCTCCAGCCGGGCAAGGGCCAAGTGGGCGGCATTGGGCTTGGCGTCGCCGCTGGCCTTGCGCCGCATGTTGTAGAAATCGAGCACGCGCTGCGGGTTGCGTGCGAAGCCCTCCGGCGTCGCCACGTCGCGGAAATCGACCTTGGACCAGAGGCCGTCCTTGTCGCGGAAGGTGGAGATGCCGGACTCGGCCGAGATGCCGGCGCCGGTGAGCACGACGATGCGCTGGAAGCGGGACATGCGAATGCGAACCCCCGATGCAGATGCGATAGCCTTAGCCCCACAGGAACGCCGCTGCAATTGCGGGGCCGCAGAGCTCCGATGGAGGAGCGGCTGAACCTGAAATCCTGTCGAGCCAAAAGCCTGCGATACGGGCCATCCTTCGACAAGCTCCGCATGGAGCGGCGGGGGTCGGTGCAGCGGGAGTCAGACCCACTGGATAGTGCGCTCCACCTCGTCAGCGCTCGCCGGTGGGTCTGACCCCGCCCGCGGCGAAGTTCGGAATCGGGACGCTACGCCGTGGGTGCGCCCGCATCCGTCTCACCCTTGAGCGCGGCCACTTCCGCCTCCAGCTCGCGGATGCGGGCCTGGAGCTGCCCGATCGTGCCGGCGACATCCTCGGCGTGGAACATCTGCGGGATGTGCTGGGGGCAGTTGGTGTCCCACGCCTCCACCTCGAACAGGATCACCTGCTCGCCGCGGGCCTTGTAGCCCTCGGGCCACAGCCTGGCGAGCAGCGCCGGGTCGTCCTCCACCACGCGGGCGCGGCCCCACAGCTTGACGCGGCGTCGCTGCACGTAGTCCATGATGAAGATGAAGGCGCGCGGATTATCCGCGAGGTTGCCGGTGGTGATGTATTGCCGGTTGCCCTTGAAGTCGGCGAAACCCAGCGTGCGCCGCTCGAGCACGCGCAGGAAGCCGGGCGGCCCGCCCCGGTGCTGCACATAGGGCTGGCCCTCTGCGCCGGCGGTGGAGAGGTAGAAGGAGCGCACCTCGCCGAGGAAGAGGGCGAGGTCGGGCGAGATCTCCGTCCGCCAGCCGCCGCGTTCCTCGGCCTTGGCGTAGTGCTCGCGCGAGCCGCGCTTGGCCTGGACGGCCTTGACGGCGGGGCTGAAGGCGACATCACTTGAAGGACGGGTCATGGCCTCACCATGTAATGGAGGAACGGCCGGCAGATTGCATGAGATTTCCTTGTCCGTGCATTGAAGAATTCACAAGACTGCGCGATCGTTGCGTGAACGGACGGGAGCAGTCGGGCTCGGAGCACCGAATCGATGAGCAACACCCTGGGAATGGCAGCGCAGCTCGCAGGCCAGTCGCTGCGCTTCGGCTGGTACTTCGCGCTGCATCGGCTCGTCGACGCGCGCACGGATCAGCTCGGCAAGGGACGGCGCTACAGGCCCGAGCGGCCGGTGCCGTCGCTGCGCGAGCTGCTGGCGGACCTCGGGCAGCTCTTGATCAGCGACGCCATGGCGGTGCGGGACGGCATCTTTCCGCCGATGGAGGATGAGGCGGCGGCGCCGCTGCAGCACCTCTTTCGCGTCCGGCGCATGTTTGCCGATCTGCCCGACGCCGTCGGCCGGCGCGCGAGCAAGGACGCATCGACCGTGAAGGCCGAAGCGGCCGCGGCGGACGTGCCCGACTACTACGCCCAGGACTTCCATTTCCAGACCGGCGGCTACCTGACCGAGGAGTCGGCCGAACTCTACGACGTGCAGGTGGAGACGCTGTTTCTGGGAGCTGCGGCACCTATGCGCCGCACCCTGTTGCGCCCGATCGCGGAGTTCGTGCACGGGCGCGACCAGCGGCAGCTGACGCTGCTGGACGTGGCCTGCGGCACGGGGCGTTTCCTGCGCCAGGTGCGCCTCGCCTATCCGGCCATGGTGCTCAAGGGTCTCGACCTGTCGCGGCCCTACCTTGAGGAGGCGCGGCGCCACATGCGCGGGCTGCGTCCGGCTGAGCTGATCGAGGCTGCGGCCGAGAAGATGCCGCTTGCCGACGCGAGCGTCGACGTCGTGACGTCCATCTTCCTCTACCACGAGCTGCCGCCGGACGTGCGACGGCAGGTGACGGCCGAGATCGCGCGCGTGCTGAAGCCCGGCGGACTGTTCGTGCTCCTCGACAGCCTGCAGATGGGCGACAAGCCCGGCTGGGACGGGCTGATCGAGGCATTCCCGCACCGCTTCCACGAGCCCTACTATCGCCACTACGCCGTCGACGATCTCGACGAAATGTTCAGCGCCGCCGGGCTCGCGCCGCGCTCGGCCTCCACGCCGTTCCTGTCGAAGCTGATGGTGCGCACGAAAGTGTGACCGCGAACGACGAGGCCGCACCGACTGAGGGCTTGCCGGCGACGCGCGTACCGGGTCGCAGTCGCTGCGCGGCCCCGGCGGGTTGGCCGCATGCTCGGCGCTCTTCTGCCCCTTGGCGCCGCGAGCAATACCTGTTTCACCAGGAAGGCTCTGTCGCGGTGATTCGCCGAGGTTTCCGATTGTGAACATGATTGGGCCATAGAGTTGCGCAAGGCCGTCCGTGGCCACGAGAGACGTTCACACTGGATGGCTCGGGGTCGAGGCGCCGCGTCTCTGATGCGGCGTGTCTGGAGATGACGTAGCAAGCTATGGTTTTGGGCATCGGTGTCTCAAAACGATGAACAACGGTCGGCATAGAAAGGCGCTGTTCGCGTTGGTGGCAACCCTGGCATTCCTGCCTGCGGGTTATGGTCTGGCGCAGCAGCCCGAGGCGCCTGCCGCGGGATCGGCGGCAGCCGCCGGCGATATCGCCAATTTCTTCAGGGAGGTCGGCGACCAGATCTACGAGCACTGCATATTCGAATTGTCGCAGGAGCAGCTCGAAGTGCAGCAAGCGCTCATCCAGGCCTACATAAAGCACGGCGCCCCCGACGCTCTGGCGCGGCAGCTTGCGGTCAAGCAGATCCAGCCTCCCGAGTTGTCGGATGAATGCAAGCAGCTCAAGGCCGCGCAGGCGAAGACCGCGCCCCCGATCGTGTTCGGCGAGCCGGTCATCGTGAAGAGCGCCAGGATCGCGCCCGCTCTGCCCAAGGCCCAACCCAAGGCATGGGCGCCAATCATACCGCTCGTGGACAAGAAGGTCCTGCCGCAATGGGATTGCGCGCCGGGCGTCGATTACGTCACGATTCATCACAGGGGCTACGAGCGGAAGCTGAGCGACGGCGACATCTGCAGCCCGTTCGAGGATGTCGTCCGCAACGTCCCCGACTCGGCGAAGAGCTTCCGTCTCGGATACACCATAACGACCGGGCGGCTGTTCATCATTGCCGACGACCCGCAGTTGAACGGAAGAACCATCGCCTGGGCCATCTCGGGCCGAGAGGCATGCAGGAACAATCCTGATCCCGATTGCCTGGCCGCAAGAGCCATCGGCCCCTTGCCGCCGGGCGAATACTCCTTCGCATCGGACAAGAGCACCAGGGTGAGCTGGGGGCCGAGGAGCAAGCGCATGGTCGCCGGCATCTACCTGACGAAGCTGTGGCACAGGGAACGGTTCACCCCGGCACAAACCGCCGCCATCCTGGCGCGCGGCAACATCGCCATCCATGTGCGCTTGAAGGGGGAGATGTCCGAGGCGTGCCTCGGATTGGGACCGAACGGATGGAACTACGTGTCCTGGCTGATCAAGGAGGGCCGTGCCACCGGCGTCAACGTCTACATCGACGAGCCTTATCCACGGATTGCCGAAAAGGCGCCTGTCATCAGGGCTTCGTCATTCAATCTGTCCTCTCTGTTCAAGTAGTCGCTACGCTCCGAACGGGTACTCGACGAACTCGACGATGACGCCCTCCGGGCCGCGGCAATAGAACGGCTTGGCCCGGCCGCCGCGCAGGCTCTGTACCTCCGACAGCGGCTCGTAGCCTGCCGCGACCATGCGCCGGCGCACCTCCTCGGCATCCTTCACCTGGAAGCAGATGTGGGTGAGGCCGATGTCGCACTGGCGGATGGGGATCGGCTTGCCTTCGGGCGTCAGCCACTTGAACAGCTCGATGTGGTAGCCGGAAAGCTCCAGCATGGCCCAGCGGCAGGCAGCGCCCGGCAGGCCGGTGACGGTGGCAAGATCGGCCTCGTCGCGCCGCTCGATCTCGCCCACCACCTTGAAGCCGAGAAGATCGACGAAGAACGATTTGGTCTTGTCCCAGTCGCGGCAACTGAAGGCCGTGTGGTGCTGGCGGACGATGAGGTCGTGCACGGACTGTGCTTGCTGTGCCATCGGTGTTCTCCACGTAGCGGCTCCCGTTTCCGCGCGATCACGCGGCTTGAGAGCGCGTCCTTCACCACGAACGCCATTCCCGCGGAGGCGGGAGCCCAGGCCACCTTACGGCAAGGGGGCAGTTTCTTCCTCTGTAGAAGCTTGCCCCGGATACTCTTTCGTAGATGGCGATCCCCTGTTGATCTGTGTACTGGGTCCCCGCCTTCATGCCGGAGGCATGTCTTCGACATGACGCGGGGATGACGCGAGTTGGGTGCGCATCTCTCACTACCCACGCTGCCTTCGGGGTGAAGAGAGCTTCAAGCGCTCCCTTCACTGCAGGCATGCTTCCCGCGTCAACAGCCCATGGCGGCGGCGAGCCCGGTGAAGCTGTCCGTCACGATGTCCCATTCCTGCTCGGCCTTGAAGTCGCGCTTCTGGCGCGGGCCATACTCGGTCGGCCGGGCGACGAAGGCGGTGCGCAGACCGGCCGCCGCGGCGGCGGCCAGGTCGTTGTTGTGGGCGGCGACCAGCATGACGCGCCCGGGGGCCAGGTTGAGCAGGGCGGCGCTGGCAAGATAGGCCTGCGGCAGCGGCTTGTAGGCGCGCGCGGTCTCCGCGCCCAGCACCACGTCCCACGGCAGGCCGGCGAATTTCGCCATGCGGGTGAGGAGCCCGACGTTACCGTTCGACAGCGTGCCGATGATGAAGCGGGTCTTGAGCCGCTGCAGGCCCTCCACCGAGTCCGGCCAGGGACGGAGCCTGTGCCAGGCCCGATTGACGTAGTCCTTGTCCGCCTCGCTCAAGCCCGCGACGCCGTGCTTGACGAGCAGCTTCTCCAGGCTTTCGCGGTGGAGCACGTCGAGAATGGTCCATGCCCTGCGGCCCGAGCGCACCTCCTCCATGGCCGGCTGATAGAGGCCGCGCCAGTCATCTGTGACGGCGGCCCAGTCGGCCGTGATGCCTTTGGCGGCGCCGAAGCGCGTCAGATCCGCAATGATGCTGGTGCGCCAGTCGACGACCGTGCCGAACACGTCGAAGAGCAGGGCCTCCACGTCGAGCTTGCCGGTCACGCCGGGCCTCCTCTCGTTACAGGTCGATGAAGCGATTGCGCCAGTCGGGCGGCGGGATCATGCAGCGGTCGTTGCGGCCGAACAAGGCGTATCGGTTGCGCGCGACCTGGTCGTAGAGCCAGTCGCCGATCGGCCGCGGGATGACGCGCAGCAACGCCAGCAGGCGCCAGACGCCGCCAAGATGCAGGCCTGTCGCGGCGACGCTGTCGAGCTTGCCAAAGGCGCGCCCGCCGGACAGCACGAGGTTGGTCTCGAATGCGTCGGGGTCGAGGCCGTAATGGCGGTAAAGCGCCTGGCCGAGAGGCGATTGGGCGGTTGCGAAGCGGAAGGCTCGGACCCGGTCGCGCTTGATGACAAAGCGGGCCGAGGCCGTGCACAGCACGCAGACGCCGTCGAAGACGATGATCGCCTTGTCGTCGGGGAACGCCGGCACCGCGGGGTCGGCGCGATAGCTGTAGGGCGCGGCGTGCGCAAGGCGTCTTGAGACGCTTGCGGCGGCGCCCATCTCTCACCCGCGCCCGGTCTGCGCGCGGTGGCGCAGGAAGTGATCGGCGAGCACGAGCGCCATCATCGCCTCGCCGACCGGTACGGCGCGGATGCCCACGCACGGGTCGTGGCGGCCCTTGGTGACGATCTCCGTCTCGTTGCCGAAACGGTCGATGGTGCGCCGCGGGGTGAGAATCGACGAGGTAGGCTTGACGGCGAACCGGCACACGATCGGCTGGCCGCTGGAGATGCCGCCGAGGATGCCGCCGGCGCTGTTGGACAGGAACAGCGGCTTGCCGTCGTTGCCGATGCGGATCTCATCGGCGTTGTCCTCGCCCGTCAGCTCGGCCGCGGCCATGCCGGCGCCGATCTCCACGCCCTTGACTGCATTGATGCTCATCATGGCGGAGGCAAGGTCCTGGTCCAGCTTGCCGTAGACCGGCGCGCCCCAGCCCGCGGGGACGCCCTCGGCCACGACCTCGACCATCGCGCCGACCGAGGAGCCGGCCTTGCGGACATCGTCGAGATACTTCGACCAGGTGTCGACGACGCCGGGGTCGGGCGAGAAGAACGGGTTGTTGTCGACCTCGCCCCAGGTCCAACGTGCGCGGTCGATCTTGTGCCGGCCGATCTGGATCAGCGCGCCGCGGATCGTCACGCCAGGGATGACCTTGCGGGCGATGGCGCCGGCGGCGACCCGCATCGCCGTTTCGCGCGCCGAGGAGCGCCCGCCGCCGCGATAGTCGCGGATGGCGTATTTCTCCCAGTACGTGTAGTCGGCGTGACCCGGTCGGAACTTATCCTTAATGTCTCCGTAGTCGCGGCCGCGCTGGTCGACGTTGTCGATCACCAGGGAGATGGGCGTGCCGGTGGTGACCTGGCGGCCGCTGTCGTCGTCGAAGACACCCGACAGGATGCGCACCGCGTCGGGCTCGCGCCGCTGCGTGGTGAAGCGCGACTGTCCGGGCCGGCGCTTGTCGAGATAGGCCTGGATATCCTCGGCGGTGAGCGGGATGCCGGGCGGGCAGCCGTCGACCACGCAGCCGATCGCCGGCCCGTGGCTTTCGCCCCAGGTCGTCAGGCGGAAAAGATGGCCGAAGGTGTTGTGGGACATGATTGCAAGCCCTACGAGGATTGTGAGATCAGCGCAACGCACCTAGCAAAAAGATGTTGCCATTTCGCACTTGCGAAACACGGATCCTATGCAACTAGCTTAACTGCAACTCCAGAAATTAGTGTCCTTTCTGCCACTCAGGTGCCTTCAACAACAGCTTGGTCATTGTATGTTCATCTTGCCCTCTTTAGTGTCGCACGGCGTGTCGCGCACGAGCAGGGGGCACTTCTGCTGACGTGCATACGCGGTATCGCACTGTGCGCCGGGATTGAAAACGGGAGGTTTTGGAAATGCGCATCAGGAAGACACTCATCGCAATTTTGGCGCTGGCGATCGCCATCGCCTTCTCGCCGCTGACGGAGCTGCAGGCCGCAACTTTCGTGAGCCCCGATTCGAAGCTGACGACCGACAACCTGACCCAGGTCGTGAAGGCCAAGAAGAAGGCCGCGAAGAAGAAGGCCAAGAAGAAGAAGAAGGGCAAGCGCGCCAAGAGCAAGGGCCCTGGCAAGTGCGGCACCTACATGTACTGGAGCAAGAAGAAGCGTAAGTGCCTCGACGCTCGCAAGAAGTAATGCGCTCCGGGAGATGAGCCTCCCGGCATAGCTTCTGCGATCTTCTTGAGAGAAGCTCTGGCGGCCGGAACGACGTTCCGGCCGCTTTGCGCGTGTGCCGGACATCGGGAGCGTGAGCGCAGCCGTAGCCCGCGAGGCCGGGCTGTCGGTGGGGAGTGTGTCGGTGCACCGGCGGCTGCGGCACACGGGCAGCGTGCCGGGGCAGGCTCAGCCCTGGTTGAGACGCTCAGTTGCCCAGCCGCTCGAGCCCTTCCTTGGCGTCGTCGTGGTCGGGCACGATCTCGAGCGCCTTGCGAAAGTCGGCGCGCGCAGCGTCGTCGTTGCCGAGTTCCTCGTGGGCGGCGCCGCGGCTCGCATACGCCTCCGCATCGCGCGGCTCGAGCTTGATGGCTTGGCCGTAGTCGGTGATGGCGCGCTCGTGATCGCCCTTGTTGGCGTATGCCAGGCCGCGATTGTAGAAGGCGCGCGGGTTGTCCGCGTTGAGGCGGATCGATTCCGTGTAGTCGGCGATCGCCTTATCGAATTCACCTTTGTTGTCGTAGGCTTGGCCGCGATTGTTGAAGATGTCGGGGTCGGAGGGCTCGAGCTTGATCGCCTCCGTGTAGTCGGCGATGGCGAGATCGTGCTCGCCCAGCTGGTCGTAGGCATTGCCGCGGTTGAAATAGGCGATCGAGTTGGTGGCATCGAGCTTCAGGGCCTCGGTATAGTCCTTGACGGCCGCTTCGCGATTGCCGGTGGTCTCGTTGATGACGCCGCGCTGGAGATAGGCCTCGCCACGCATTTCCTCATCGTCGGTCGCCAGCTCGATGACGCGCGTGCACGCGGTTATCCGATCAGGTGCGAGGCCGGCTTCGTCTTTGCATGCGGCCAACTGGTCGGCGATGCCTTGTGCCAAGGCGCCTGCGGCCAGCGGCACGGCGACGACGGCTGCCGCCATGAGCAGCTTGATCCGCCATTGATTTCTGCACCACCCCGATTCCATGCGGCGATACCTTTCCATCGTTGTTGCGCTTCCCCCGTTCCGCCCTTCGAATCCGAGGCGACCTGGACGCATTGTTGCGGCGTCTATGTATGTGGCTCTGCGGGCATGAGACCAGCGGTTTTTTGGCGGCCGCATCGCTGTTCATCCGTGCAGGCTGCAATCGTGTGGCCCGGCAGTCACGCTGAACGGCTTTGCGAATTGGACATGACAAGCGCCGCAATTGGCGCCTATGAAGTTTCGCAGTCTCCGCAAGGGAGCCGGCAAGAAGCGTGCAGGAATGGAGGAAGTCATGCGTCAGACCATCATCGCGCTGAGCGCGGCCGCGTTTGCAGCGGGTTTGCTTGCGCAGCCCGCCGCGGCGGCCAAGACCAAGATGGGATGCGAGATCGGCAAGGAGGTGTGGAACGCCACGGAAGGCAAGTGCGTGCCCGGAAAACCGAAGTACGCCAAGAAATCGACGGCCAAGGCTACGGCCAAGACAAGCAAGGCCACGGCCAAGAAGGCCCCTCCCAAGCAGTAGAATGGCAGACGGACAGCCGCCGGCTGGTCAGAGCCAGCCGATGCGGCCGGTCTCGATCACCAGCACCTTGTCTTGCGGCACCGCAAGGAAGGGGATTTCAGCCTCGGGAAGACGTAGCACGAGGCCGCGGAGCGCACGGCTGACGCCGCCGTGTGCGACGACGACGCTGTCGCGCGAGATCTCCTGCAGCCAGCAGGCGATGCGCCTGGACAACTGGCCATAGCTCTCTCCCCCGTGCGGCTGCCAGCTCCAGGCATCTGCCTTGCGGGCGGCGAAGCCTTCAGGGTCCGTGGCAGGCAGATCGTCCCAAAGCTGGCCCTCCCAGTGGCCGTAGTGCATTTCCTTCAGCCGGTCGTCGTTGTGGTAGCCCGAAGGGGCAAGGCCGAGCTCCCGGCGGACGATCTCCATGGTTTCGCAGGCCCGCTTCAGAGGGCTCGCCACATAGTCGAGGGCGTGCGCCGATTCGCCGAGCGCGGCGGCGAGCGCCCGCCCGTTGCGGGCGGCCTGCGCCCGTCCCGTGGCGTTGAGCGGGATGTCCCGTTGGCCCTGGTAGCGCTTGGCCGCGTTCCAGTCCGTCTCGCCGTGCCGGACGAAATAGAGAATGACGCCCGGCTTCAGCATCAGACCTTGAGCACCAGCTTGCCGAAGTTGCCCCCGGTGTAGAGCAGGTTCAGCACGTCGGGGTAGGCGTCGATGCCGCCCTCGCGCACGTCCTCGCGGATCTTGAGCTTGCCCTCCTTGTGCCAGGCGCCGAGCTGGGCGATGGCCTCGGGGATGCGATTGGCCCAGTCGAAGACGATGAGGCCCTGCATGCGCAGGCGCTGGGTCAGCAAGGCGCGCAGATTCCTCGGCCCCTGGGGCAGCTCGGTGGCGTTGTAGGCGGAGATGAGGCCGCACACGGGAATGCGCCCGAACAGGTTCATCTGCAGCAGCACGGTGTCGAGGATCTCGCCGCCGACATTCTCGAAGTAGACGTCGATGCCCTTGGGCGCGGCCTCCTTGAGCTGGGCTGCGAGATTGCCGGCCTTGTAGTCGACGCAGGCGTCGAACCCGAGCTCGTCCTTGACGTAGCGGCATTTGTCCGGCCCGCCGGCGATGCCGACCGCCCGGCAGCCCTTGATCTTGGCGATCTGGCCCACGATCGAGCCGACCGCGCCGGAGGCCGCTGAAACGACCACCGTCTCGCCGGCCTTGGGCTGGCCGACCTCGAGCAGGCCGAAGTAGGCGGTCCAGCCCGGCATGCCAAGCCCGCCGACCCAGCGCTGCAACGGCGCCTGCGTGGTGTCGACCTTGACCACCCGCTCGCCCTTGGAGAGGGCGTACTGCTGCACGCCGAACAAGCCCTGCACCGCGTCGCCCGGCTTGAAGGCCGGGTTGTTCGACTTGTCGACGATGCCGGCGGAGTAGCTGCGCATGACCTCGCCCAGCCCGACCGGCGGGACGTAGGACTTGCCTTCGTTCATCCAGCCGCGCATGGCGGGATCGAGCGAGATGTACTCGATCTTGACGCGGAACTCGCCGGCGCCCGGCTCCGGAATCGGCCCGTCCTCGATCGTGAAGTCCTGGCGCGTGACCATGCCTTTCGGCCGTCGCGCGAGCTTGACCATGCGGTTGCCCATCTGGAGCCTCGTGGGGTTGCCGGTTCGGGTGGGGCGCATCACAGGACTTTGGCACAATGGCGTCAAGCCACTTGTCGAGCGGCGCCGGGCGGGACGGTGTTGATTAACGTCCGCCGTTGGCGAATGATGCACCTCATGCCGGATTTGCCAGGACTGCTTCGCCGTCTGCGCGCCCAGCCGCAACTGGCCACGCTCGTCGCGCACGTGAGCCGCTTCGAGAAAGTGACGCTCGCAACCGTGATCGGAGCGGCGGCGGCGCTGTTCGCCTTCGCCAAGCTGGCCGACGAGGTCGGTGAGGGCGGCACGCGCAGGTTCGACGAATGGGTTCTTCTGGCCCTGCGCACGCCGGGCAATCTGTCGGATCCGATCGGGCCCAGGTGGTTCGAGGAGATGATGCGCGATTTCACGGCGCTCGGCAGCACCGGCGTGCTGGCCCTGATGGTGCTTGCCGTCTCCGGCTTCCTCGCCATGACGAGGAAGGGGCACGCTGCGCTGATGGTGCTCGGCTCGGTGATGAGCGGCGTGCTCCTCAGCCAGACCTTGAAGGCGACCTATGCCCGGCCGAGACCTGAGCTGGTGCCGCACGGGGCCGAGGTCTATACGGCGAGCTTCCCGTCAGGGCACGCGATGATGTCGGCGATCGTCTATCTGACGCTCGGGGCCCTGCTTGCGCGCACGCAATCCGATCAGGGCGTGAAGGTCTACGTTCTCACCATCGCGGTGGCGTTGACGGTCATCGTCGGCGCCAGCCGGGTCTACCTCGGCGTGCATTGGCCGACAGATGTGCTGGCCGGCTGGACGCTGGGCGGTGTGTGGGCGCTGGGCTGCTGGTCGATCATGCTCTGGCTGCAGAGCCGCGGACAGGTCGAAGCCGAGACGCAGGGCGACGCCGTCTGAGGCGCGGCTCATGCGAGGGGCCTGACCTCGTGGCGGCGAATCTCTCGACATCACTCTAGGCGCCGAACTGGCCTTCGCTGCGAAGCCAGGCTTCCGCCTTGTCGAGGGCCCGGCCCATCATGTCGAACATGGCGTTGATCTCGGCGCCGTCGATGATCAGCGGGGGACAGAGTCCGATATTGTCGCCGCCGACCGCGCGGCAGATCAGTCCTTCCTCCTCGGCGAAGCGCGCGACCCGCCCGCCGACGCCGAGCTTGGGATCGAAGTTCTCCTTGCTGCGCTTGTTCTTCACGAGCTCGAGGGCGCCCAGCAGGCCGACGCTTCGCGCATCGCCGACCAGGGGATGGTCGGCCAGCGCATTCAGCCGCAATGCAAAGATCGGCGCCACGCGCCGCACGTGCGCGACGATGTTGATGCGCTCGTAGATCTCGATGGTCTTGAGAGCAACGGCGCACGCGAGCGGATGGCCGGAATAGGTGAAGCCGTGAGCGAACACGCCGTGCTTGCCGCTTTCCTCCAGCAGGGCCTGGTAGACATCCTCCGATATCGTCAAGCCGCCGAGCGGCACGTAGGCCGAGGTGATGGCCTTGGCCATCGTCACCGTGTCCGGCCGTATGCCGTATGTCTGCGATCCCCACCAATTGCCGGTGCGGGCAAAGCCGCAGATGACCTCATCGGCGATGAGGGCGATACCGTGCCGGGAGAGCACGGCCTGGATCTCCTCGAAGTAGGTCTTGGGCGGCATGATGACGCCGCCGGCGCCCATCACCGGCTCGGCGATGAAGGCGGCGATCGTCTCCGGCCCCTCGCGCTCGATCAGCTCCTCCAGGTTCCTGGCAAGACGGCTCGCGTAGTCCTCCTCGCTTTCACCGGGCTCGGCGCTGCGCCAATGGTGCGGACAATCCGTGTGCAGCACGCGCGCCATCGGCAGGTCGAAATCGGCGTGGAAGACGGCCAGGCCGGACAGGCTTGCCGTCGCGATGGTGGTGCCGTGATAGGCGCGATGGCGGGAGATGATCTTCTTGCGCTTGGGCTGGCCGCGCGCGTTGTTGAAGTACCAGGCGATCTTGATCTGCGTGTCGTTGGCTTCCGAGCCCGAGTTGGTGAAGAACACCTTGGAGGTGGGTGCGGGCGCCATGGCCTTGATCTTCTCCGCAAGCGCGATGGCGGGCTCGTGGCTGCGGCCGCCGAACAGATGCGTGAAGGACAGGCGCGACATCTGCTCGCGCGCGGTCTCGACCAGCTCCTGGTTGCCGTAGCCGAGGCCGGTGCACCACAACCCTGCCAAACCCTCGATGTAGCGTTTGCCCGCGGTGTCGTAGACGTAGACACCCTCGGCCCGCTCCACCACCAGCGGCCCGAGGCTGCGGTGCGCCAGGAGGTTGGTGGTCGGATGCAGCAGGGTCTCGACGTCGCGGGCTGCAAAATTCGACAGAGGTCGCATGGGGTCACCGAGGTTGGCCGTTGTCGCCTGATATCCTAAGCGCCCGACGCGGGATGTCACCCTCTCATTGTCGTTGGCTGCGCCGGAATGGGGGAGCGCGACACCGTTGCAGGAGGGGGATGAGACCGCGCTGCCGCTGGCGGGTGGGGGCGAACACTGGTATGAGCGGGCAAGGCGGAAACCGCGACGCATGAGCGATCGATATAACGTCATAGTTGCGCCGCTGGCGCGTTGGTCGAGCCGCATCGCCTTTTTTGCGGCAAGCCTCATCGTGGCCGATGTGGCCTTGCATCGCCTCACGTCCTTTCCAACGCCGGTGGCGCTCAACCTCTTCCGCGTCGGGTACGGCATCGCCGCGCTCGCCGTGCTGGTTGGACTGGTCGCAATGGCGCAGATCTGGCGTCGCGGGTATGGCGGTGCAGGCCGGGCGGCCATCGGCGTGCTGCTGCCGATCCTGCTGGCTGCCTGGCCGCTGGCCTATGTGCCGGCCTACATGAACCTGCCGCCGATCAACGACATCACGACCGATCCGGCCTCGCCGCCGCGCTTTGCGGCGCTCAGCAAGCTGCGGCCCGCCGGTGCCAATTCACCGAACTACCCAGGCGAGCGTTTCGCCCTGCTGCAGCAGCAGGCATTTCCCGACGTTCGCACTCTTGTTGTCGAGCGCTCGCTGGAAGAGACCTTCGAACTCGTCGAGGAGTCCGTCGCCAAGCTCAGATGGAAGGTGGCGGCGACCGAGCCCCCGGTCGGCAGGCCGGCCAGGGCGGGGATCCTGGAGGCAACAGACCGCACGCTCCTGGTCGGCTTCACCGACGACATCGTTATCCGCGTGGAGGGCAATGCCACGCGCTCGCGGGTGGACGTACGTTCGGCCTCGCGCTTCGGCACGTTCGATTTCGGTCAGAATGCGAACCGCGTGCGCAGGCTCCTCGCCGAGGTTCAGGCCCGCGCCGATGCAACGACGCCGTCGGCGATCGCCGGCCGGCGCGGACTTCGCTCCACCCGCGCCGGCGCGGTGCTCAAGAAGCTGAAAGCGCGCGATCAGAAGAAAGCGGAGTCTCGCAGTGAACGAGACCGCGCTCCATCAAGTGCTCAACGTGTGCGAGCACCGAGAGAGTCGCAGCGTTGAGAAGCTTGGGGTCGATGCCCTTGTAGACGATCGGCACGATGGCCCTGGCCGTATTCTTGCCGTCGCGGATGCACTCCAGGATGGCGTGCTCGCGCATGCGGCGATGGAGCAGGAACGCCTTCACCAGGCGCTGGGGATCTTCCACCTGCCCGCCGTGGCCGGGGAAGTAGGTGGCGTCGCTGCGCTGGCCCATCAGCTCCAGGGAGCGGATATAGGCGCCCATGTTGCCCTCCGGCGGGGCGACGACGCTCGTGTTCCAGCCCATCACGTGGTCGCCCGAGAAGAGGATATGCGTGCCGGCGAGCGCAAAGCACAGATGATCGGGGGCGTGGCCCGGCGTGTGCACGGCATCGAGGGCCCAGCCGTTTCCTTCGAGGCGCTGACCGTCGACAAGGGGGATGTCCGGGATGAAGTCCTTATCCACGAACTCGCTGCCCGACGGGCTCGTTCGCTTGGTGCCGCGCATCGCAGCGCGCCGTCCGAAGCCGGCCGTGCGGGCCCCTGTGGCTGCAACCAGGGCGGCGAGGCCGTCGGTGTGGTCGCGGTGGGTGTGCGTGATGACGATGTGCGTGAGCCGGCGCTTGCCGATCGTTCTGAGGATCGCATCGAGGTGGGCCGCGTCATCGGGGCCCGGATCGATCAAGGCAAGGTTCTCGGTGCCGATCAGGTAGGTGTTGGTGCCCTTGAACGTGAACGGGCTCGGATTGTTGGCAACGAGGCGGACGACCCTGGGCGCGAGCTCGCGAGGCTCCCCGTAGGCGAACTGCATGGACGTCTTGAAGGTCAGGGTTTCGGCCATGGCCATCCTCATTGCGCGGAGCACGGCCGCGCCCGCTCGGTTCTCGGCTTGCAAGGATAGAGGTTCGACGGGCTCGACCTGAGCTGCAGACCGCAGCCGGTCCCTTGCACCCGCAGGATACAGGGCTCTACCGAGAGAGCGCCGAGAAATCAAGGCTCGGGCGGGCCCCCATGGCGCCCTGAGGGGCCTGGGGCGGGGGGAGAGAGCTTCGGCACAGGGTCGCTGCTTCCTCGATAAGCGGTCCTGCACGGGTTATCCACAGGTCTGCAAATGCCCGAAAAGGCCGAAAATTGGGCCGTTTCAGCACGGATCGCGCCCGTGCGCGCGGAGGTGTCACAGCACTGTCAGAGAGAGCGTCGAAGAATGGGGCCCTGCCGAATTCGCGCCGAAAAGCGGCGCACAGTGACAGCCGAGACGCGCCACCTGCCCCCGCGGGACGGTCGCTCGAGGCAGAGGGATCCGGGACCGCCGCCCTCGCGGTCCCGGATCCCGTCCCCCCGAGGGGCACAGTGTGTGATGCGGCGGGCAGGCTCGGCATCAATCGCTGTCGAGATCGAACTGGGCCACCAGCGGCGCATGATAGGACGCCGCCGCGTGCATCGACTTGGCGAACCCCACCGCTTCGTCGGCAAGCAGCTCGTTGTGCACCTCGATGTGTCTGAAGCGGCCGTAGAGCGCGTGGCTCGCCAGGATGTGGTCCAGCATCTGCGGTCGGCCGTGATGCAGCACGGACCAGCGCCGGTCCTGTGCGATGGAGCGATCGAGGATGGCGAGCGACTGCGCCGCCAGCTCGCTGGCGCCGGTGTCTTCCTCTGCGCCGACCGCCAGCCTGAGCGGCGTCTCGTGATCCTCGGCGTTGAAGTCGCCCGCCACGGCGACGAGAGCATGGGGCGCGTCGGCCAGCAATTCGTCGACGAGGAGTCTCAGCTCGAGCGCCTGCCCGGCGCGTTTGAGCGCCGAGAGATAGTAGCCCTCGGCCCATCCGCGTATGGAGCGCCACGTGAAATGACCGCTCTTCTCGCCCGGGATGACGCTGGCGAGCGGCGCACGCAGGTGCACGTTGATGACGGCGACCGCGCGTCCGCCGGGCAGGTCGAAGCGTGTCAGCAGCAGGGGACGGTCGAAATGGACCGGCGCGGGGCCGCCGGCCGCCGTCCCCGTGATCATGGTGTGCTGCAGCGGCTGGACGTGGGCATGGCGGATTTCTCTGCGGGCGGTGAAGGGGAATCGGGAGAGCGTCACCAGATTGTGGACATCGGCGACGCCGGTGCCGGCCGGGCCGGATGTCGCTGCGCGCTCGTAGTGCTCATAGCGTGTCCCCTCCAGAAGGCGGTCTAGGGCGACGAGCCGGCGTTCCCTCGAGCCCTGCACGTGCTGGCCGTTGACTTCCTGCAGGCAGAGAATGTCGGCATCGAGCCGCTCCAGCGCCGGCCTCAGGACGGCGGCACGCGTCTCGAGGGGGAGCGGCGCCTTGGGCGGCAGATCCAGGCTCTCGACGTTGAATGTTGCAAGGCGCATTGGCTCAACGGTTGGGCGGAGACGGCCCGGCAGGCGGCGCGCCGGCCGCCAGGCGCAGCTCCGGGTGCGTGCCGACGAAGTGGCGCAGCGCCGAGAACAGTTCCTTGGCATGCTTGCGGTCGCCGCGCATCAGCGCCGCCCGTATGTCGTCGACGATCATCTGCCGGATCTTTTCGCTGCCGTGCTCCTCGTGCAGCAGGTAGTCGGCGAGCGCGGCCGCCGCAATTTCGGGGATGTGCTCGTGCTCGGCCAGAGCGAGGACCTCGGCCTCCGTCAAACCACACAAGGCAATGCAGTCCTCGAGCGTGATCATGGTGTGCCGCTCCTCAGGCCCGCGCTTCCATCCCGTCCTTTTTATTCTGCGCGGACTACGACTTTGCGGATGTCTTGCTGCGCCGCCCTCAATTTCGGGATGGTGATGGTGAGCACGCCGTTCCTGAACGCGGCGTCGACGCGGTCGGCGCTGGCATCGGGCGGCAGGCGGAACGAGCGCTGGAAGGCGCCGTATTCCCGTTCGGAGAAGAAGTAGCTCTTGCCCTGCTCCTCGCGCTCGAAATGCTTCTCGCCCTGCACCGTCAGCGTCTCGTCCTGGACGGAAACCTCGATCTCGTCCGGGCTCACGCCCGGCAGCTCCAGGCTGATCTCGTAGAAGTCGGGCGCCACGGCGGCATCGGCCTTGGGTGCGAACCAGTCGGCGACCTTCTCGCCGAGCTTGCGCAGCGGACCGTAGATGTTCGGAAGCAGGCCGGCCGTATGTGATCTCTCCACCATGGCTCTCTCCATCGACGGGAGGCCCATCATCGCCGGGCCGCGCCCGGCGGCATTGATTGGCGTCAAACTCGGGCATCGGGCCGGTGTCGGCGCCGCGGCCAGCCGGCCATTGATCTTGCTCAAGGAGGGTTTGCCGCGCGTGCAGCAAGTTCGCGCGCACTCACTGCCGGAGGGGCACACCATGCAGGCCGCAAGACAGGCATCCGCGCGCGCAATCGCAGTACCGGCCGAACGGCCATCGTATTGGACCGCCGCCAATTGGGGGCTGCTGCTCGCCGTCGCCGCCCTCGTGGCGATCATGCTCTTGCCGACGCCGGCCGGGCTGCCGGTGGCAGGCCATCGCATGCTGGCGCTGCTCGTCTTTGCCGTGATCGTGTGGATGACGGAGGCGCTCGACTACGCCGTGTCTGCGGTCGTCATCGCGGCGCTGATGGCCTTCCTGCTTGGAACCGCGCCCAATGTTGCCAACCCGAAGGTGCTGATCGGGACGAGCGCAGGTCTCGGGATGGCCTTTGGCGGCTTTGCCAATACCGCGCTCGCTCTCGTGGCCGCGGCCCTCTTTCTTGCCGCAGCGATGACGGCGACAGGCCTGGATAGGCGCATCGCCCTCGTCATCCTGTCCCGCGTCGGCACGGAGGCGCGTCATGTCGTGGCCGGATCGATGCTGGTCGGCATCGTGCTGGCCTTCCTGGTGCCGTCGACGACGGCGCGCGTTTCCTGCCTTGTCCCGATCATGCTCGGCATCATCGCCGCATTCGGCGTCAGCAAGAAGAGCGCCTTCGCCGGCATGCTGATGATCACGACCACGCAGACGGCGAGCATCTGGAACGTCGGCATCAAGACCGCCGCGGCGCAGAACATGGTCGCCATCGGCTTCATGGAGAAGACCCTGCAGAAGACCGTCACCTGGCTCGAATGGCTCATCGCGGCGGCGCCGTTCGGCGTTCTCATGTCGATAGCCCTCTATTTCGTCATGACGCGCATGATGCCGCCGGAGATCAAGGACGTGCCGGGTGGCCGCGAGGCCATCCGCAAGTCGCTGGCAGAGCTGGGTCCGATGAAGGCATCCGAGAAGAAGCTGCTGGCGATCTCGCTCACCCTGCTCGGATTCTGGGCCACCGAGGGCGTGCTGCACAAATTCGATACGAGTTCCACCACCGTTGCCGCAGTGGCGCTGATGTTCCTGCCCGGCATCGGCATCATGACCTGGAAGGAGGCGCAGCCGCGCATTCCCTGGGGCACCGTGGTGCTGTTCGGCGTCGGCATCAGCCTCGGCACTGCGCTGCTGCAGACCAAGGGTGCCATCTGGCTTGCCGATCTGATCGTTGCCCAATTCGGCCTCAAGCAGGCGAGCGCCATGGCGATCCTGATGATCATGAGCGTGTTCCTGATCGTGATACACCTGGGGTTTGCGAGCGCCACTGCACTGGCCTCGGCCATGATCCCGATCATCATCGCTGTGCTTCAGGGCGTCTCCACGCCCGGCATCAACGTCGTCGGCATGACCATGCTGCTGCAGTTCGTCGTCAGCTTCGGGTTCATCCTGGTGGTGAACGCGCCGCAGAACATGGTCGCGTACGGAACAGAGACGTTCGAGGCGCGCGATTTCGTGCGCACCGGTCTGGTGCTGACGGCGATTGCCTTCGCACTGGTGGCCATCCTCGGCGCCACCTATTGGCGCTGGCTCGGCTACGTGTGAGGAAAGGCAGCATGCTGCGATCATCCCTCGCCGTCGTCTTCGCCGGCAGCGGCGGATCCTCCGGTGCCGTGACCGCGGGCACGCTCTTCCTGCGGTCGGCCGCCGAGGCCGGCAATCGGTCGGCGCGCCTTAATGGGATGGCAGCATGCCGCGCACCAGGGCCTGCAGCATCGCCTCGCGGATTTTGGCGAAGCCCGGCCTGGGTGCGAGCTGCTTGGCAAGCTGCAGCACGATCAGGCCATGCAAGCTGGCCCAGAACACATGGCCAATGATCTCAGGGTCGCCCTCGAGAAGCCCGAGCCGGACCAGATCCTCCACATGCGCCGTCATGGTCTGGCGGGCGCGCACCATGGCGGCATCGAGCTCAGGATATCGCCCGGGCTCGACAGGCTCGAGCGTGAACATCAGGCGATACAGCTCAGGGTGCGCGAAGGCGAAGGCGATGTAGGCGTCGCCCACGCCCCTGGAGCCGGCAGCCGGATCGGATTGCGCCGTGCGTGGCGCCTCCAGCGCGGCGGCGAACTTGCCAAACGCATTGGTGCGCACGGCGGCGATGATCTCATCCTTATCCCGGTAATAGCGGTAAGGCAGCATCGGGCTGCAGCCCACTGCGTCCGCCAATTCGCGCATGGTGAAATCGCCCGAGCCGCGCGCAAGCAGAAGCCGTTCGGCGGCCGCGCACAGCCGCTGTTTGAAATCGTCGACCTCGGCCTGCGATCGGGCGCGCGGCATGCGGCTTTCTCCACCCCGGAACACCTTGTCGCATACGACAGGGCTGGACATTTTACAATGTAAATATACAATGTAAATTATATTGCGACGCCGACTGAGCCGGTTGGAGGGCGATTCATGAAGACAATCCTGATGGTCAAGGCGGCATTGCTGCCGCTCCCGATGTACCTCCTGTCGCTTTGGCTCGGCGCGCCGTTCATGGGCGCGGCCGCAAGCTTGGTGTACGCGCTGGCCTGGGCTCTCGTCGCGCACAAAGGCAGGATGCCTCCGCCCTTCGAGCTGGCGCTGATCGGCGGTCTCGGCGCGGTCCTGCTGGCGCACGTGGGCTCCATCGCCCCGCTCGTCGATGCTGCCAACGCCATCCTGCTCGCCTTCCTGGCGCTCGGCGCTGTCGTGAGCGTGATCATTGGGCGACCGTGGACGGCTGAATTCTCCGCAGGTGAATTCAAGGGGGCGAGCCGATCTCGCTTGTTCCAGGAGATCAATACGCTGCTTTCCGGGCTGTGGGCGATCATCTTTGCCTGGCTGGCATTGGCATCGGGGCTGCAGCTCGGCGCACTGGCCCACTGGCTGCCCGTGGGACTAGGCGCCCTCATCTCGGTGATCGGCCCGAAGCTGCTGGTCACGCGCGGCCTTGCGAAGATGGCGGCTGGAGACCAGCGCAACAATTGGCCTGCTCCTGATTTCAGAACGCGGCGCATCGAGGCCGCCGACGGTGCCGATGCGCACTGCGACGTGGCAGTCATCGGTGCGGGCATCGGCGGTCTCACCGCTGCCGCCCTTCTTGCCGATGCAGGCCTTCAAGTCGCCGTCTATGAGCACCACAACGTTCCCGGAGGCTTTGCCCACACGTGGTTGCGGCGTGCGCGCTCGCGCGATCCGCTGACGGGCGAGAAGCTCGTCTTCCGCTTCGATTCCGGCGTGCACGACATCTCGGGCTGGCAGCCCGGCGGCCCCGTGCGCAGCGTGTTCGAGCGACTGGGGATCGCCTCCGAGGCGGTCTGGCACCGCCTCGACCATCGCTACGTGCTCGACGGCAAGACCATCGACGTGCCGCGTGATTGGCGCACCTACGCGCGCCGGCTCGCCGACCTGTATCCAGAGGAGGGTCACGGCATTGAGGCCCTCTTCGAGGATATCCACACGGTCTATTGCGCCATGTTCTCCACGGCTCACGAGCACGGGGGCATCCCGGGCTCGCCGCGCACGCCGCAGGACCTGCTCGATTTCGCCAGGAACAATCCCCTGGCGGTCGAATGGCTCGACCGGCCGTGGAGCGAGTTCGTCAGCCGGCACGTGCGCGGGGGCGGCCCCCTGAGGTGGATATCGGCGCTCAGCGGCTACATCACCGACGAGCCGGCGAAGGCGAAGGTCGCCGCGATGGCGCCGATCTTCGGCTACTACTTCAACGGCGGCTACTATCCCGAGGGCGGCTCCGGTCGCATGGGCGACGCCCTGGCGAAGGCAATCGGGCAGCGTGGCGGCTCCGTGCACCTCAAGCATCGCGTGACCAGGATCATCACGCGCGATGGGGCGGCATGCGGGCTCGTGGTGCGCAACGAGCATGGCATGGAGCGCCGGGTTTCGGCGACGGCCGTCGTCTGCAACGCCGACCTTGGCGCGATGCTCAACGTTCTCCTCGACGATCCCGCAACTGCGCGCACGCTTGAGAGCCAGACCGGGCCGTTGCTGCCGGCATGCTCGGCCGTTGGCGTCCATCTCGGCCTGCGCGGGCCGCTGGATCTTCCGCCCCTTGTGCACGTCGAAACCCCGGACGGTGCCGTAGGCGTGGTCGTCCCTTCGAGGATCGACCCCACGTGCGCTCCGGCCGGTTACGCGACGGTCGAGCTCCTGGAGCTGGTCGGCAACACGCAGGCGCAGTCGTGGTTTCCCCCCGACTGCAGGGGGCGCATGCCCATGGATCTCGACGCTTGTCGCCGATCGCAGGAATACGAGGATCGCAAGAAGGCCGTCGGAGATCGCCTGATCGCTCGCGCCAAGGCTGTCATACCCGACATCGAGGAGCGCATCGTCTATCGTACCGATGCAAGCCCTCTGACCTACCACCGCTATGCCTTGACCACCGACGGCTCGATCTACGGCATGAAGCCTTCACGCGGTACGGTGCCGACGAAGACGCCGCTGCGCAGTCTGGTGCTGGCGGGTGCGGCCACGCACGGCCCGGGCATTGAAGCCGTGGTGATATCAGGGGCGCTTGCGGCCGAAGCGCTGGTGCCCGGGCTGCTTGCTGCACGGGGTCATGGTGCTCAGCCGAGGCCCATGCCGGTCGAAGCCGACGCTGCGGCATGAAGCCCGCGTATTGCGGGCAGGATGGCCGCGACATGGTTCGATGGGCTCGGTCGCCGCGCCCGGCACTCTACCGCATCCTGGACTTCAGCTTGATCGTCTCGCCGTCGACGGCGAACGTCCCGTAGCCGTGGTGGTGGAAGGTCTTCGGCTTTTTCTGTGCCGGGTCGGTCCACGCCTTCAGCACCTCCAGCACGAAGAGGTTGAACTTGCCGACCAGCGTGGTGTCGACCACCTTGCACTCGAGATTGGCGAAGCACTCCGTCATCAGCGGAGCCGCCACCCGCTTGGCAGGGGCCGTGGCCAGGCCGAACGCCTCGAACTTGTCGACGTCGCGGCCCGAGCAGTTGCCGACCTGAACCGCCTTCGACGCCAGCGCCACCGCCGGAATGGCGATCACGCATTCCTTGGTCGCCCGCAAAGCCGCGAAGCTGTGATTGGCGCTGCTGACGATGCAGGCAACGAGCGGAGGCTCGAATTCCACCATCATGTGCCACGACATGGTCATGACGTTGGCGCGCCCCTTGTGCGCGGTCGTCAGCAGGACAACCGGCCCGGGCTCGAGCAGCCGGTAGACCCGGGACAAGGGCAATTCCTTCATTGTGGCGAAACTCCATGGGGCGGGCGCGGGCCCTGGCATGCGCAGCATTGGTCGCCTTCGATGGCTTGTGCTGCGGGCCGCCGGGCACTGTGCTGCCGGCGCTGCGACGAGCTTGAGCCGGCGGTGGCGTGCGATGCGCCTTTCAGGCAGCAGGCTGCGTCGCCCCGCTTGGCGCGCTCGCCGGACCGATCGAAAAGATCAGCATGTATCTGAGACAGGCTGCGGCGGGATTGTCGGCCTTGCTCGCCGCCGTCATCAGAGACAGCCAGGCCTCGTCGTCTGCGCGTGTGATGAAGTTGCCGACCGCCGCGGCGGCGAAGCTGCCGGGCGGCTCGCCGGCCGCTGCCGACGCCTCCTTGACGCGCGCGAGCAGGACAAGATCGCCGATGTCGGCGAGCGTGTCCTGGATCATCGTCTCGTCGGCGAGGCTCGCGATAATGGTGCCGAGCTGCATTGCACTCCCCCTCAATGCACCCTGAGGTCGGCGGGCGTAGGCAACTCGATGCCGCTCAGGCTCGCGCGCGAGGCGAGGCGTGCGACATACTGGGCCACGGCCGTGCGTCGCGTGCGCTCCGCGAGGTAGCCGGCAATCCGTGTGCGTACGGCAGCGAACGGCAGATCGCGACCGGCAATATGCCGGTCGAGGCGAATGATGTGCAGCCCGTAGTCGGTCTCGACCGGCTCTCTCGTCATCTCCCCCGGCTGGAGGGCGCACAAGGCGGCCTCGAATTTCGGGGTCGTATCGCCGGCCGTAAGCTGACCGAGATTGCCGCCGGACGCTGCCGACGGGCAGTCCGAGTAGGCAATGGCCAGGTCGCGAAATTGCGCGGTTCCATCGAGCACCCGGGCAATCACTGTTCGGGCGCGCTCGCGTGCTGCAGCAAACGCCGCCGGCTGGTCCCGGCGGGCGGCGATGAGGATGTGGGATGCCTCGTAGATGTCGGCCGAGCGGAAGCGGCGGCGGTTCTGATCATAGTAGCGGCGACAGGTGTCCTCGTCAGGCACCGGGGTCGCCACCTCACGCTCGACCAGGCCACGCACCAGGGCTTCCTCCTCCGTCTCGGTCCGGCCGTCGTCGTCAACGGCAGGTTGAGGATGCAGGCCCAGACGGCGTGCCTCCTGCAGCAGCAACTCACGCACCACCAGCGCGCGGGCAGCCGCGGTCCACGCGCCGATCGGCGTCGGGGCCGGATGATTCTGCGCTTCGCGCGAAATGGCATCATGCGGAATGGCTACGCCGTTGACCGTGACCGGCGTTCGCGCGGCGCTGACGATGGCGCTGCGGGCGGAGCAACTCATGGCCTCACTCCGCCGGCTGCATGGTGCGCTGCGCCGCGGTTACGCCCTGCGGCCGGCCGCTCGAGCGCACCACCTGATAGCCGCGCCGGCCGAGATACCAGATCGGCGCGCTCCACACGTGCACGAGGCGCGTGAAGGGGAATACCAGGAAGATCGTCATGCCGAGGAACAGGTGCGCCTTGAAGATCGGGTGTGCATCCGCCACCAGCGTCCAGACATCGCCGCGCAGCAGCAGGATGCCTTGCGCCCAGTTCATGAACCTCACCATCTCATGGCCGTCGAGGTGGCCAAGGGAAACGGGAATGGTGGCAAGGCCGAGCAGCAACTGCGCAAACAGGATCAGCAGGATGGCGATGTCGCCAAAGGAAGAGGTGACGCGGATGCGCGCATCGAACAGGCGCCGGTGCGTCAGCAAGGCGATGCCGATCAGGCAGAAGATGCCGGCGATGCCGCCGACCCAGATGGCCATGAGCTGCTTGAAGCCGTGACCGATGCCGATGAAGTCGAACACCCAGATGGGCGTCAGCAGCCCGACGAGGTGGCCGAAGAAGATCACGAGAATGCCGACGTGGAACAGGTTCGAGCCCCACATGAGCTGGCGCCGGCGCAGGAGCTGGCTCGACCCCGTCTTCCAGGTGTATTGCTCGCGATCGAAGCGCAGCAGGCTGCCGAGCAGGAACACGGTCAGGCACAGATAGGGATACCAGCCGAACACGATGTGATTGATGATGTCGCGCATGGGCCCTCCTCAGGCGCGGTTGGTTGTGCTGTAGGTGATGACGGGACGGGCAGGCTCGGGCGTCGCCACGCCTGGTGCCGGCCGGCGCCCGGCGCGCAGCTTGGCGGCAAGACCGTCCTTGCCGCATTGCGCCGCTGCGGCCGGTCCGAAGGTGACTTCCTCCTCCTCCCAGGCCGCATCGAGCGCGGCGAGGTCTTCCGGGTTGTCGTCTGGCTCGCTCAGCAGGGCATCCAGCATAGTCTGCCACCGGCTTCCGCAATCCGCAGCGGGTGAACAGGCTCCCCTACCGCTGGCACCACCGGATTCCCCTCCCCCTTGTGGGGAGGGGTAAGGGGTGGGGGTATTGCCGGCGAACCCGTCTCCGGATCGCCCGGGCCGCATCGCCGGCCGAAGGCCCTCCGGCTCTGGTAATTTCGCCCGCCGCGCGATACGGCCTCATGCGGAGCAACGCGGAGGGATCCCCGTGACCAGACCTGACCTCGCCCCGCATGTCGAGGCGCTGCGCCGGCGCGCCGCAAACCCGGTCGACTTGAACGCCGCCTTCGCCGCCGATCCCGGCCGGTTCGACGCCTTCTCGCTCAGGCTCGGCGACCTCCTGCTCGACTGGTCGAAGACCGCCGTCGATACGGAAACGATGCGCCTTCTGGCCGAGCTCGCCGCTGCCGCAGGCGTCGAGGCGCGCCGGGACGCGATGTTCTTGGGCGAGCGGATCAACGCGACCGAGCACCGCGCGGTGCTGCACACGGCCCTGCGCAACATGTCGGCCGAGCCGGTCGTCGTCGACGGCGCCGACGTCATGGGCGACGTGCGCGCAGTGCTGTCC
>WBUN01000055.1 GCA_008933705.1 Hyphomicrobiaceae bacterium | reverse complement strand
TCCCTCCCCGTCGCGCCGAGGGCGCGCCTTCGGCACGACGCGGGGAGGGGGCAGGGGTGGGGGGAGCGCGTGTTCCGCGCGCGCGTGCGCATCGCTGCTGCCGCCTGATGTTCTTCCTTCTCAAGATCGCCGTGCCGCCGGTTCTGGTGGCGATCATGTCGCTGGCGGCGCGGCGCTGGGGCCCGACCTTCGGCGGCCTCATCATGGGGCTGCCATGGATGACGGGCCCGGTGCTGTTCTTCCTCGCCCTCGACAAGGGCGAGGCGTTCGCCGTCGCCGCCTGCACCGGGATCGAGATCGGCGTCGTCTGCATCAGCGCGTTCATGCTGGCCTATGCGGTCGTGACCAACGTCGCGGGATGGCCCCTGTGCCTTGCCGCCGCGGTGGCGGCGTTCGCCGCGACCGGCTGGCTGACCCAGGGTATCGCGGTGCCGCTGTGGGCCGCCACCACCGCGGCACTGGCGAGCCTGGCGTTCTGCTACGCGCTGCTGCCCAGGCCGGCGACATCCGCGCTTCCGGCGGCTCTGCCGGCGTGGGACATCCCAATGCGCATGCTGGCGACGCTTCTGCTCGTCGCCGTCATCATGCTGTCGGCGGATGCGCTCGGCCCGAGGCTGTCCGGCGTCGTCTCCACCTATCCGGTGATCCTGACCGTTATCGGCGCCTTTACCCACCACCAGTGGGGGCGCGACGCGGTGCGGCGCGTGCTGCGGGGCCTGACGCTATCCCTGCTCGGGTTCGTCGCGTTCTTTCTCGTGCTCGGCTCCGTTCTGCCCGCGCTCGGCCTGCTTGCGTCATTCCTGCTGGCGACGGCCACCGGGCTGTCCATCAGCGCTGCACTCATCGCGGTGAACAGGTTGCGCGGGGCGTAGCGGGGGAATATCGAGCGGGCCGATCCGTGCCTGGCGGGGCCCAGGCTTGGCCGGCTCCGTGGTGGACCGTATGCCACATCGAGGTCGCAATTTCCGGCGTCTGTTGTGGGACAGGTGAGGGAATGGGGCATCGTAATGCGTAAGATCACCAGGGGCCTGTTCTTCTTGGTCTTGGCGAGCGTGCTTGGGCCGGCCGTATCTGTGGCGGAGGAGGTGACGCCGGCATTCTGGGCGGTCACCGGCGTGAGGGCCGGCGACGTGCTGCACCTGCGCGACGTGCCGTCGGCCGAAAGCAAGAGCCTGGCAGGCATACCGCCCGATGCGCGCGGCCTGAAGAACCTCGGCTGCCGCACCAATGTTGTTCCGCTGGAGCAGTGGGCGCGCATGACCAAGGCGCAGCGCGATTATGCGCAAACGCGCTGGTGCCGCGTCGAGTACCGCGGCCAGCAGGGATGGGTCGCGCAGCGCTATCTCAAGCAGGACAGCGCGCTGACGCGATAGCCTGCGGGCGGCCGCGCATTCACTCCTTCCATGGCACGCCGCCGGCGTACGTGCGGTAGCTCACGGCGGCGAGCCAGCCGGCGTCGACCGGCAGCAGGATGCCGGTGATGGAGGCGGCCTGGTCGGAACAGAGGTAGGCGATGGCATCGGCGATGTCCTTGGGCTCCGGCAGACGGCCAAGCGCGTGCACGCCCATGATCTTGTTCATGTCGCGCTGGCCGGCCTCGACCTTGGCGCGCAGCGGCGGCGTCATGACGTAGGTGGGGCCCACGCTGTTGACGCGGATGCCGTGGCGGCCGAGCTCGACGGCGAGGAGCTGCGTGAGGCGCTCGATGGCGGCCTTGCCGGGATTGTAGGCGGGCAGCGGCAGGGGCAGGCGGCTGTTGATGGAGCCGAGCGTGACGATGGCGCCGCGCTTCTCGGCGATCATCTGCCGGCCGAACGAGCGGCAGGCATGAATGGTGCCGTTGTAGTTGACGCGCCACATGCGGTCGTGGGCCTCCAGGTCCATATCCATGACGGACTCGGTGTTGGGGATGAGGCCGGCGGAGGTGACGAGGATGTGCGCAGGGCCCATGTCCTTGGCAACCTGCGCCGCAACGGCATCGACGGCCTTCGCATCGGCGACGTCGCAGGCGTAATAGCGGGCCTCGCCGCCCGCGGCGGACAGGGCCTTGGCGACACGTTCGCCGCCGTCCTTGTTGACGTCGAGGATGGCGATCCTGCAGCCGTCCGCGGCGAGCCGGCGGGACGTGGCCTCGCCGATGCCGCTGGCGCCGCCGGTGACCACGGCAACGGGTCCCTTCGTCATGCTTGTCTCCTCCCTGGATTCTTTGAGCGCTGCCATCCCTGGCCTCGCCCGCGTGCTCATAAGCGATCAGCCGCAACCCCTGTCAACGGCCTTGCCATGGTTGAATGACCCTCGAGAGCGGGCGACGCGACGACCAGCGCGCACGGCGAACTTGCCGCTTTCTTCCGTGAGCAGCCGCAGCAGTGCGCGTCCCGGCTCGGCTCTGCCGTCTCGAGTATCGCGGCGCACGCGCAAGGGCACTCCGATACACGCCGGCTATGGGATCGTGCTAAAGTGTGGCCAGAGACTAACGTGTGGCCAGGGGGTGGTACGTCCAGCAACATCTTTGAGGAGGACGCGCTCATGAGAAGCGGTTTTCTTGTTGTCGTGGCAGTCGTATCGATCGTCTACGCAATCGGCTTGGTGGCGACACCTGCTTGGGTCAACGAGATACATGGCGTCCCCAGTGGTCCTGGCACCAGCCTTCTCTCACGCTACTTCGGCGCGTCGCTGCTCGGCGTCGGGGCCATGGCATGGCTCGCCCGGAACGCGGCGGATTCCGACGCGCTCGTGGCGTTCATGCGCGGCGGCCTGGTCTTGTCGGGCGTGGGGCTTCTTGTCAGCCTGCACGCGATGCTGACCGGGCTCATGAACGAAATCGGCTGGGTGCCGGTTGTCATCCAGGCGCTGTTCACCTTGGGGTTCCTCTACTTCGCTTTCATGAAGCGAGCGACCGGCTGACAGCGGCCTTGTGTGGATCACGTCAACAAATGCTGCGCTGCCACGGCCGGCAGGGGGGTGCTCATTGCCGACATGTGCCGCGAGACGCAACGAGGTTGCCTGGGTGGGGACGGGGCCTCGGGAGGCGCCAGCCGCCGTGCGGATTGCGATATCGCGGTGAAGCTCCAAGTTTGGAATGAAAGGCGATGGGAGCGCGGACGTATGCCTGGCGGTTAATGCCGTTGCACGGACAGGCACGGCGGCGCTCCCATGCAATCGCCGCGGCCTCGGGCCAGGCTGCCATGCCAAAATGGCGGCAGTGACCAGTGGGCAATGGGCTCGCAAAGGAGTATCAAGGAGTGTGCCGACGTGGTCGGCAAACCGCAACGTTGACAAGGACGGCGACCGCAGGGTCGAGGCCGATCACGTTCGGTGGGCGGGGGGCAGGGATGCCCGCGAGACCGGGCCTCTCCAATTCTCTGAAGAATGGAGTCCCGCCATGAAAGTCAAACAGGCCATGCATTCCGGGGCCCAGTGGGTCGAACCCGGTACACCTCTCACAGAGCTCGCCCGCTTGATGCGGGAGCACAACATCGGCGCGATCCCCATCGGCGAGAATGATCGTCTCGTGGGCATGGTGACCGACCGGGACATTGTCTGTCGCGGATTGGCGGCCGGCTTGGACCTCTCCAGCGCGACGGCCCGCGACGTCATGAGCAAGGGCATCTACTACTGCAGAGACACGCAGGACGTGGCGGATGCGGCGCGCACGATGGAGCAGAAGAAGGTGCGCCGCCTTCCCGTCATCGACCAGGACAAGCGCCTGATCGGCATCCTCAGCGTCGGCGACATCTCCCGCACCGGCGAGCGTGCACTTTGCGGCGAGATCGTCCAGGCGGTGGCAGCGCGCGCGGCCTGAAACTCACGCAGCAGCCGCCGCGGGCATCGGCGGGGCGACCACCTCGCCGAAGCCCGGCAGCAAAGGAGACAGCATCGGTTGATGCGCGGGGCGAAGTGACCCGGGAGGCGACGCATGGCGTGGTTCACACGGTCGAAGGGTTCGCAGGATAGCGCGGCAGAAGTGTCCGAGGCGGAGATCGCGGTCCATTGGCAGGAGGAGGACTACGTCACGCCGCCGGAGAAGTTCATTGCCCAAGCCAATCTGACCGACAAGACGATCCTCGAACGGTTCGGCCTCGACAGGTTTCCGGACTGCTTCAAGGAATACGCCGATCTTCTCGACTGGTACAAGCCCTGGGACGTCACGCTCGACACGAGCAATCCGCCGTTCTGGAGATGGTTCGTCGGCGGCAAGATCAACGCCAGCGCCAACTGCGTCGATCGTCACCTCGCCAAGCACAAGAACAAGACCGCGATCCACTTCGTGCCCGAGCCGGAGCACGAGGCCATCCAGCACATCACCTACCAGGAACTGTATGTGCGCGTGAACGAGGTGGCGGCGCTTCTCAGGAACTTCTGCGGCTTGAAGAAGGGCGACCGGGTGACCCTGCACATGCCGATGGTGGCCGAGCTGCCGATCACGATGCTCGCCTGCGCCAGGCTCGGGATCATCCACTCGCAGGTATTCAGCGGCTTTTCCGGCAAGGCGACGGCGGACCGCGTCGTCGATGCCGAGAGCCGCGTGCTGGTCACGATGGACGGCTACTACCGCGGCGGCCATCTTCTCGATCACAAGGAAAAGGCGGACATCGCCGTCAACGAGGCGAAGAAAGACGGCCTGACGATCGACAAGGTGCTCGTCTGGCAGCGGCACCCGGGCAGGTATTCCAGTCCGACGCCGCTGGTGGAAGGTCGCGACTTCGTCATGAACGAGGTGCTGTCCGGCTACCGCCATCGCAGGATCGATCCCGTCGAGATGCCGGCCGAGGACCCGCTGTTCCTGATGTACACCAGCGGCACCACCGGGAGGCCCAAGGGCTGCCAGCACTCGACCGGCGGCTACCTGGCCTACGTCACCGGCACGTCGAAATACATCCAGGACATCCACCCCGAGGATGTCTACTGGTGCATGGCCGACATCGGCTGGATCACGGGCCATTCCTACATCGTCTATGGGCCGCTGGCGCTCGCCGCCTCATCGGTGGTGTACGAGGGCCTTCCCACCTATCCCGACGCCGGGCGGCCCTGGCGCATCGCGGAGGAGCTCGACGTCAACATCTTCCACACCTCCCCGACGGCGATCCGCGCGCTGCGGCGTGCCGGGCCCGACGAGCCGCGCAAGTACGATTACCACTTCAAGCACATGACGACCGTCGGCGAGCCGATCGAGCCGGCGGTGTGGCGGTGGTACTTCGACGTCGTGGGCAAAGGCGAGGCAGTAATCGTCGACACCTGGTGGCAGACCGAGAACGGCGGCTTCCTGTGCAGCACGATCCCCGCCCTTCACCCCATGAAGCCCGGCAGCGCGGGTCCCGGCGTGCCCGGCATCCACCCCATCATCTACGACGACGTTGGCAACGAGGTTCCCCCGCGCTCCGGCCGTGCCGGCAACATCTGCATTCAGAACCCGTGGCCGGGGGGATTTCAGACGATCTGGAAAGACCCCGAGCGGTTCGTCGACCAGTACTACGCGCGCTACTGCAAGGACCGCAACAGCCGCAAATGGCGCGACTGGCCGTACATGGCGGGCGACGGTGCGGTGCAGGCGGCCGATGGCTACTACCGCATCCTGGGCCGCATCGACGACGTCATCAACGTAGCCGGGCACAGGCTCGGCACCAAGGAGATCGAATCCGCGAGCCTGCTGGTGGCTGAGATCGCCGAGGCGGCGGTGGTGCCGGCAAGGGACGAGATCAAGGGCCGGGTCCCCGACCTTTACGTCTCGCTCAAGCCGGGCCTGACGCCGAGCCGCGATATCGCCAAGCGCGTGGAGGACTCCGTGGTGCGCGAGATCGGCGCCATCGCCCGCCCGCGCCGCGTCGTGATCGTGCCCGACATGCCCAAGACCCGCTCGGGCAAGATCATGCGCCGCGTGCTGGGCGCCATCTCCAACAACGAGGACGCCGGCGACATCTCGACCTTGGCCAATCCCGAGATCGTCGAGGAGATCCGCAAGACGGCGTCCTAGTGCGATGATCGAGAAGTCCGCTACCACGTGTGCGGCCAGGTTGAGAGGCGGACTTCTCGATCTGAATCGCACTAGCACATTGATTCAACTAGTGTCCTTCAGATCGCGAAATTCGTTCAACATCAGCCGCACGGGGCGACGAATTTCGCGATCAGGACACTAGGGCGCAGCCATCGCAGCCTGCCCGGAGGGAGGCATCGTACGCAACACGGGGAGGGGATCGGTCGTTCTGCCGATGCCTTCAGAATGGAGAACCAACGAAATGGTCGAACGCATCCAATCGATGCTGGCGAGGTTCTCGGAGGATGAAGAGACCGTGCGCCGGCTGGTGGCGACGGACACAAGCTTCGATGCGCTGTGTCACGAGTACCGCAAAGTCATGGACCTCCTTGAGGAATACGAGGGCCACATCGAGCGACTGAGGGAACGCAAGGCTTTTCTGGAGGAAGAGCTGCTGACCCGCATCGAGGGACATCGGCCGCAGTAGCGCCTGCAGGGGCGCGCGGTGCGGCGTGGCCGGAGCCTCGAGCGGTGCCACAAGATGCTGGCGGGCCGGCTGGGCCAACGTCGGTACGACTACAGGGAGCACGGGCTGTCCGTCGTACGCCGCCCTAGCCCGGCGTCATGGCGCCGACCATGGCAGCCGTCATCAGCGTGGCAAGCGTGCCGGAGAGCAGCGTCTTGGTGCCGAGGCTCACGATCTCGGCGCGCCGGGTCGGCACCATCGCCACCATGCCGCCGATCATGATGCCAAGGCTGCCGAAATTGGCAAAGCCGCACAAGGCGTAGGTGAGCAGAAGGCGCGAGCGCTCGGAGAGCGCGTCCGCGCCGGTGGCGCCAAGCTGCAGGTAGGCGACGAGCTCGTTCAGCACGGTCTTGACGCCGAGCAGCGATCCGGCCTTGGCGCATTCCTCGAGCGGGATGCCGATGAGCCAGGCGAGCGGCGCGAACACCCAGCCCAGCATCTGCTCGAACGTGAGCTTGAGGCCGAACGGCTGGGCGACGAATCCGAGCAGCTGATTGGCGAGCGCGACCAGAGCGACGATGACGATGAGCATGGCGGTGACGTTGACGAGCAGCTCGATGCCCTCGCGTGTGCCCTGGGCGATGGCGTCCATGCTGGAGCGTGGCGGATCGTCGATGACGATGTCGGTCCGGGCTTCTGCGTCGCCGGGCGGCGGCGCATCGTCGGGCACCATCAGGGCGGACAGCATGAGGGCCGCAGGCACGCTGATGACACTGGCGACGATCAGGTGGCCGGCCGCGCCCGGCAGCGTCGGCTCGAGCACCGTCGCATAGAGTGCCAGCACGGTGCCCGCAACGCCGGCCATGCCGACCGTCATGGTGGCGAACAGTGCGCCCCGGCTCATGCCGGCGAGATAGGGCCTGACCAGCAGCGGCGCCTCCACCATGCCGAGGAAGATGTTGGCGGCCGCCGACGTGCCGACCGGTCCGGTGACCCCGAGCGTGCGCTGCAGCACCCAGCCGGCGCCGCGCACGATCTGCTGCAACACGCCCCAGTGATAAAGCAGGCGCGACAGCGCGCTGATCACCAGGATCAATGGAAGGGCCTGGAAGGCCAGGATGAAGCTCGTCTCCGGGCGGACCACCTCATACGGGGCAGAGCCGCCGGCGAGATAGCCGAAGACGAGACGCATGCCGGCGCCGGTGGCGGCCTGCAGCGAGGCGACGAGGCCTGCCGCCCAGTCGAAAGCCGTGCGCGAGGCGGGCACCTTGAGCATGACGGCGGCGATGACGGCCTGCAGCGCCAGTCCCGCGACGATGATGCGCGCGAGTCTCGCCGGCGAATGGGCCGTCCGCTGCTCCGACAGGGCCCAGGCGATGAAAGGGATGACGAGCAGGCCGACGAGGCTCTGCGCCTGCAGTGACATGTGCCCCCTCTCCCTCGTCCGGCGCATCGCAGGAACCCCGCGATTCTTAGAGTGGGATCATCGGCGAGGGAAGCCGGGCGCAGCGCCGTCCGCAAACGGCGGGCTTGCCCGCAGCGTGCACGGCCGGTCTGATGCCGGGGGCTGGTCATGCTCAAAAAGACAAATGATATCCGACAGTTGGGAAAGGCGGAGGTTTCCGATGCCGCCCCGACTCAGGTATCCAGGAAGAAGCCACGCGGCGTGCTCGGGACACGGGATGCAGACCAACGTTTTCGCGGCGAACAGAACGATCGTGCCAACGTTGCGCTATCGCGACGTTCCTGCCGCGATCGAGTGGCTGTGCAATGCCTTCGGTTTTCGAACACATCTGACGGTGCCGGACGAGCAGGGGGGCATTCGTTTCGCCCAGCTCACCTTCGGCGATGGCATGGTCATGCTCGCGCCGATCGAGGAGGATGTCTCCGACGCTTTGATGGTGCAGCCCGGCGACATGGGCGGCTGCGAGACGCAGATCTGCTACCTTTTCGTCGAGGACGCCGTGGCGCATTGCGCGCGGGCGAAAGCCGCGGGCGCCGAGATCCTGCTCGATCTGGCGGACGAGAGCAGCAACGGTCGCGGCTATTCGTGCCGGGATCCGGAAGGGCACATCTGGAATTTCGGCACCTACGATCCCTGGCAGCGCCAGTTGGCGCCGCCGCAGCTGCCCGTGGTGTACGACGACACGGAGGAGACCTCAGGCCGGCGCACCATCTGGCGCCTGGCGCTGATCGCCGCAACGCTTGCGGCATTCTTGCTCGTTGCCTGGATATATCGCGGTGGCGAGGACATCCGCTCCATCACCTACGTGGGGCCGCCCCGTCCGGCGGATGCGCAACTGCCGAACGCGGAGCCGGTGGCGCACGAGCAGGCTGCCGATGCGGGCATGCGCGAGATGCGGGAGCTTCTGGCGCGCGAGCGGCGGGCCAAGGCCGATGCCGAGATCACGACACGCGAGGCCCGAGCCGCGCTGGCGGCGGCGGAGCGCGAGGCGCAGGAGGCGCGCGCGATCTTGGGCGGTGCCGATCGCGTCGCGGCCGAGGCGGGTCAGCTCGCGCTCGCCGAGCGCAACGCGCGCCAGGCGGCGGAGCGTTCGCTGGAGGAGATGCGCGCGCAGCTCGACACCGAGCGCAGTGCGCGGGAGGCAGCAGAGCAGAGCCTCAAGGCGGCGCGGGAGCAGGAGGCCAAGGCCAAGACCATGCGCAGACTGCGCGGCTGGCGGGTCGAGACGCGGTGGGTCTGGTAGCCGCTTCGTCCGTCCTCAGCTCTTGCGCGGCGGCGCCTTTCCCGGCCGAGGCGGCAGCGTCTTCAGATAGACTGCCATCGCTGCCCGGTCGTCGGCGGACAGCTTGGCGGTATTGAGGACCACGCCGGCCATGGCTGAGCCGACCGAGGCGAAGCTGGGCGTCAGCCCCACCTCGAGAAAGTACGCAATGTCATTCTCCGACCATGCGCCGATGCCGTCCGCGTGCGGCGTGATGTTGGGCACCCACCCCTTGCCCTCGAGTGCGGGACCGCCGGCGAAGCGGCGCTTCGCGACGATGGCGCCCAGGATGTCGCGCGCGCTGTGGCACTCGGCGCAATGGCCGGGGCCATTGACGAGATAGGCGCCGCGGTTGAGCGGCGCACTCTTGGCGGGGTCGGGCGCGAAGGCTCTGCCGTCGAGATTGATCAGCTTCCAAAGGCCGATGCCGCGTCGGAGCGTGAAGGGGAAGGACAATCGGTGCGGCGCCGACGGCGTGGTCTCCGCCGGCAGCGTCTTGAGAAAGGCGAAGAGATCGCGCACGTCGTCGAGCGCCATGCGCTGATACGACGTGTAGGGGAAGGCGGGATACAGGTGCTCGCCGTTGCGGCCGACGCCGCGCAGCATCGCGTTGACGAACGATTGCTCGGACCAGGCGCCGATGCCGTGCTGCGGATCGGACGAGATGTTCGGCACCACGAACGTGCCGAACGCCGTGGCGAGCGCGAGCCCGCCGCCGAGCCTGCGCCCATCCTCCTGCCCGGGCGTGGCATGGCAGGACGCGCAGCCGCCGATATTGAACATGGTCTCGCCGTTGGCGAGGTCGGCGGGGCGCGGCGGCAGCTCTCCCTTCACCGCCACCGCCGGCAGCGTCAGGACATGGAAGGCCGCGCCGCCTGCGACGGCCAGGACCGCCAGCGCTATGACAAACGTCCTGAGCCGCATGTCGCCTCCTTCAATCATCCACGCTTGCGCTCGGACAGCATGCGCGTCCGGGCCCATGGAGATGATCGCAGATCAGCAAGTCACTGGCTCGGCTTCTGGTACTGCTTATGGCAGGAGATGCAGTTGCCGGAGATCAGCTTGCCCATGCTCGCTTTGAAGCTGGCCTCGTCCTTCATGCTCGCCTGGGCCGCCTTGGCCTCCGCGGCCAGCTTGTCGAAGCGGGCGAAGAGATCAGCCTTGTTCTCGAACGCGGCCGGCAGCGCATACGTGTCGCCCACCTTGGAGTCGTCGGGGAACACGCTCTTGCCCTTGATCGCTGTCGTCTCGATGACTTTCAGCGATGCCTGCACCTTTGCCAGGTCGAACGGCACTTCGCCCTTCATCATCGGGCCGACCACTTTCGTTGCTTCCGCAAACTCCTTCATGGTTGCCTGGCGCTGAGCGATGGCGCCGGCGTTCTGGGCGTAAACGGCTGTGGCGCCGACGGCAAGAGCGGCCAGAACGGCAACGACACGAAGCATGAAGATCCTCCTGTTGAGCACTCCGCGGCCCTGCGCGTTCCCCCTCGATCAGTCGGTGCCGCCGCGCGCTACATGCAGCGCGCGGCGACAATACCGGCGGCCGAGGTTGTTTCAATCAACGCTTTCGCACGTTATTTTGATCGGCAGGCCGAGACAAATTGACCGGGCGGATCGGAATAGGACCGGCGATCGCAAGCTGCGTGGAGCGTCGTCTCGACCATGCGCTGCACGGAAAGGGAGCTGCCGATGGTCCCTGCATGCTTGCCATGCGTCCGCATTCGCGCGAGGTATGCCGCATGCCGCTGAGCGAGCGCCTGCGTCTGGCCTTGGCGTGCGAGGAATGCCGGTTCTACCGGCGTTGGGCGCTGACGCTCGCCTTCCTGTTCGTCGTTGCGTGGATGGTGCTCTGAGCCCCTTGACCTCGTTCGTCCTAACCCGCGGTTTTCACGAGCATGAGCGCGCCGCTGTCACCGCGCTGCTGCGCGAGTACGAGGCGGCGCTCGGTGTGTCGCTATGCTTTCAGGGTTTCGATGCGGAGGTGTCGGGCCTGCCGGGCGAGTATGCGCCGCCGCGAGGCGCCTTGTTTCTCGCGCGGACGACGGCGGACGGCGAGTTGCTCGGCTGCGTTGCCCTGCGTCCCGCGCCCGGCTCTTCGAGCGCGTGCGAGATGAAGCGCATGTATGTCCGCCCGGCGGCGCGCGGGCTTGGGCTGGGACGCACCCTGGCGCTGATCGTCATGGACGAGGCGCGACGGCTGGGCTATGCCCGCATGTGCCTCGACACCCTGCCGAGCCTGCATGCCGCGCACGCGCTCTACCGCAGCCTCGGCTTCCGCGAGACGGGCGCGGCGGGCTCCGATCCGATGGTCCTGCTGTTCGAACGCGATCTCGGAATGCCCCATGACGATGCGTGAGGGAGATCTTCTGTTCCATCTGCAGGACGGGCGTGCACTCGGCTATCGCATCTTCGGCGATCCGGGCGGCTGGCCGCTGCTGTTCCTGCACGGCACGCCTGGCTCGCGCCTGAAGTTCTCGATCGGCGACGAGGCGGGGCGGCGGCTCGGCCTTGCCATCATCGCTCCGGACCGCTGGGGCTATGGGCTTACGGATGCGCCGGCCGTTGCGAGGCTTTCCACCTATGCCGACGACATGGCTGCGCTCATGGACCATCTCGGCCATGCGCGCTTTGCCGTCGGCGGCGTCTCGGGCGGCGGTCCCTTCGCCGCGGCCGTTGCCGCCTGTCACGCAAGGCGGGTCGCCGCGTTGGCGCTGATCAGTCCCGTCGGGCCGATCGCGGAGGTGTGCGGCGAAGGGGCATTGTCGCCCGCGCATCGCTTCTGCTTCACGGTATTGCCGGAGTGGCCGAAGGCCATCGCCGTGGTCTTCCGGGGCTTCCGCTGGTCGCTTGCGCACGCGCCGAGGCTGGCGGGACAACTGGCGACGCTGCGCGGCGCCGGCCATGATCGCGAGATCATCGCCCGTCCGGAGGTGGCCGAGTGGCTGCTCGGGAGCTTTCGCGAGGGGCTGAGGCCGGGCATGGCGGGTCCCGTCACCGATCTGCGGGTGTTCTCGCAGTCGTGGGATGTCAACCCGAAATCGATCCTGGCGCCGACGCGGATGTGGATTGGCGGTGACGACACTGCTGTGCCCATCGCCGCCGCGAGGGCGCTCGCGGAGACGATTCCGGATTGCACGTTGTCGGAGATGCCGGGCGAGGGGCATCTCTGGCTGGCGACGCACTACCCGCTCGTGCTGGAATGGATTGCCTCGGCGGTGCGTGCGCCGAGCCTGCAGCGCTGATGCTTGCAGGCCGGGCCACAAACGAGGAAGGCGCGGGCCGCAGCCAGCGCCTTCACCTCTTGCGTCCGCGCGTGTCTCTCAGGCCGGCGCTCCGCGACCGGAAACGCCGAACATGCCCTTGATCCATTCCGTCATGGAGGTGTGGGCCTTGGCCTGATCCTTCTTGGGAGGGGCATGCAGCAGCACAGCCTCTCCGGGGCGCCAGCCCCTTTCCTCGGGCTTTGCCTCGACCTTGCGCTCGTCGAACTGATCGTCAGAACCGGCCATCGCGAACCCTGCGGCGCGCGCGGCGTTGTTGAGTGTTTCCATTCCCATGGCACTTAGACTCTCGCCGCCGGCAAGTGCTCCACCCTGGAGCCCCGACCCTGAAAGGTCCGGTCGCCTGGGTTACCCCCTGCTGCACCGGCTCTATGCCTTGTGGATCATTAGCGGGGCGGAAATGTCGCGCGTCAAGTAAAAAATAGAAACAATGCGTGATCACATCTGTTTGAAGCTTAACGCCTATCTGCCATCGCTCGCGCGCGGGCAGATGCCGCTCCCGCACGGGAGCGGCTCCGTGCAAGGCCTTTGCGTCTCCGCTGCAACCGCCATTAGCGCTTGCGCTCAGTACACCGCGGGTTCACCATGCTTTGACGCGCCCCATGAAGCTCAGGCGCGGGGCGCGCGAGCTTCGCGTCCGTTTGTCCTGAGCTGATCAGGAGGAACACATGGGGCAGAATGGTGGCTCGGCCGCCCGCAGCTCCCGCTGCATCGCACTGGTGGGACCCTATCTCTCGGGCAAGACGACACTCCTTGAATCCATCCTTGCCCGCACCGGCAGCGTGACGCGACAGGGCAGGATCGCAGACAAGAACACGGTCGGTGATGCCTCCGCAGAAGCGCGCGACCACGGCATGAGCGTGGAAGCCAACATCGCCGACGTGACGTTCCTCGGCGACAATTTCACCTTCATCGACTGCCCCGGCTCCATCGAGTTCCAGCACGAAAGCAGCCTGGCGCTGACCGCCTGCGACGCCGCGATCGTGGTGTGCGAGCCCGACCCCAAGCGCATCCCGGCCCTGCAGCTCATCCTGAAGCAGCTCGAGGACCGCGGCATCCCGCGCTTCCTGTTCCTCAACAAGATCGACTCGTTCGACACCCAGGTGCGAGACATCCTTCCCATTCTGCAGCCGGCGAGCACCAAGCCGCTGGTGCTGCGCCAGATTCCGATCCGGGAGAACGGCGTCGTCTCGGGTTTCGTCGACCTCGCGCTCGAGCGCGCGTTCGTCTACCGCAAGCATGCCGAGTCGCAGGTGGTCGAGATGCCGGCCAGCATCAAGGAGCGCGAGAACTCGGCACGCTTCCACATGCTCGAGCAGCTTGCCGACTACGACGACGAGCTGATGGAGCAGCTGCTTTCCGACGTACAGCCGCCGCGCGACAAGGTGTTCGCCGATCTCAGCAAGGAGCTGCAGGATGGCCTGATCGTGCCCGTGTTCCTGGGCTCGGCCGAGAACGGCAACGGCATCCTGCGTCTGATGAAGGCGCTGCGCCACGAAGCGCCGTTCGTCGACCGAACGGCCAGGCGCCTCAAGCTCGAGAACGCCAAGTCCGCGGCGCATGTCCTCAAGACCATGTACAGCGCACACGGCGGCAAGCTCTCGATCGTGCGCGTGCTGGCCGGCGAGTTCGGCGAAGGCACCGTGGTGCAAGGTGCGCGCTCAGAGGAACGCGCGGCCTCCGCCTTCTCGATGCTGGGCCAGGAGGCCAGGAAGCGCGGGCCCGGCAAGGCCGGGGACACACTGGCGCTCGGCCGGCTGGAGAAGGTGCTCTCGGGTGAGACGCTCTCGGCGGAGAAGGGCGGCAGCGTGCAGGTCAAGCCGCCGGAAGCGCCCGAGCCCGTCTACGGCATCGCCATCACGATCAAGGACCGCAAGGACGAGGTGAAGCTGACGGGCGCGCTCGCCAAGCTGATGGAGGAGGACCCGTCCCTGCGTCTCGAGCACGCCAAGGACACGCACCAGATGGTGCTGTGGGGCCAGGGCGAGATGCACCTGCGCGTGTCGCTGGAGCGCCTCAAGCGCAAGTACGGCGTCGAGGCCGAGACACGCCGGCGCCAGGTGCCCTACAAGGAGACGATCAAGAAGGCCATCGAGATCCGCGGCCGGCACAAGAAGCAGTCCGGCGGGCACGGGCAGTTCGGCGACGTGGTTCTGGAAATCAAGCCGTTGTCGCGCGGGTCGGGCTTCCAGTTCGCCGAGACCATCACCGGCGGCGTGGTGCCGCGCCAGTTCATTCCCTCGGTCGAGATCGGAGTGAGCGACTATCTGAACCACGGGCCGCTCGGATTCCCGGTCGTCGATGTGTCGGTGACGCTGACGGACGGCTCGTACCACTCGGTGGATTCCTCCGACATGGCTTTCCGTCAGGCCGGGCGCATCGCCATGAGCGAGGGCATGCCCAAGTGCAATCCGGTGCTGCTCGAGCCGATCATGGAGGTGGAGATCGCCATCCCGAGCGATGCGACTGCGCGCGTCAACGGCATGATCCCGCAGCGCCGCGGACAGATCCTGGGCTTTGACGCACGCCAGGGCTGGCCGGGCTGGGACGTGGTGCAGGCGCACATCCCGGAGGCCGAGATGCAGGACCTCATCGTGGAGTTGCGCTCTGCGACGGCGGGCGTCGGCACCTATACGGCCAAGTTCCATCACCTCGCCGAGTTGACCGGCCGGCTCGCCGACAACGTGCTCGCCGCGCACAAGCAGGCGGCGGAGTAGGTCGAGAATTTGGGGTCAGACTTTCCAGGGTCCGCCGCGGCGCAACTGCGCGCGGAGCGGAGGGTCTGACCCCCTTGGACCACCCCCAAGGCTCAGGGCAGCCCGGCGCGCAGCGGCGCGGGCAGGCTGTCCGGCAGCTTCTTCAGCAGGTGTCCGGCCGAGAGCATGGCGGCGATGTAGCCGAAGGGTCCGAGCCCGCAGATCACGGCTTTGGCCGCGCCCGAGATGAGCGAGTGGCGATGTAATGCGTCGCGCGCGTGGATGTTGGACATGTGCACCTCGATGACCGGCCCTTCGAACGTTTTCAGCGCGTCGAGGATGGCGATGGAGGTGAAGGAGAACGCGGCCGGGTTGATGATGATGGCATCGGCCTCGCTGCGGGCGGCGTGAATCCAGTCGATGAGTTCGCCTTCGTGGTTGGACTGGCGGAAGGCGAGGGTGGCGCCGATGACGGCAGCAACGGAGCGGCAGCGCGCCTCGACCTCGGCGAGCGTGGTGGTGCCGTAGATGTGCGGCTCGCGCACGCCGAGCAGGTTCATGTTGGGCCCGTTCAGGATCATGATGCGCATGCCGGTTCCCTCCCGCGCGTGAGTGCTTGCGTGAGGGAGGGTGGCATCCCGGCGCCGATCGGGCAATCCTGCTGCCGCGCCCGCGAGGCGGAGTCGCGTGTTCCAGCCCGGGCCACAAGGCACACCCCCGCCCTGAGCCCGTCGAAGGGCGGGCGCGACGCACCGTTGTGGTGGCGGGGTTCGCGCGGGCGGCCGGCGGTGGCTTGGCCGGCGATGTGCTCGGTGCCGTAGGCCTCGGCCGTGTCGATGAATTTGACGCCGAGGTCGAGGGCGGCGCGTACCAGGTCGGCCGACTGGGCCTGGCTCAAGTCCGTGCCGAGGCCGATGCGGCTGTTGCCGCCGCAGCCGAGACCTGTCACGCCGACCTTGAGCCCGGTGCGGCCGAGCGTAGTATAGTGCATCGATGTCTCCTGCGTGGTGGGCCGCGTTCGCACGCGAGGGCTAAGGCATGATGGGGCGGCTGGGCAAGTCTGCTTCCTCGGGGGTGTACCCTGTTCATTCGCCGTCCCCTCTCCCTTGAGGGGGAGGGGCGAAAGAGAGGTGCCGGGATATGAACGTACAGCCGCGCAACGTGACATCCGCCGCCGACGGCGCTTCGCCGGAGTCGCGGGGGCTCGACTTCTACGCCTCCGACCGCTCGCTCAGGTCGCTGCTCGGCCTCTACCTGCCCGCGCCGGAGCTGGCGCACATGCAGGCGCATCTGGAGCGGCTCGGAGCCCTCATCGGCGGCCGCCTCGACGATCTGGCACGCGATGCCGACAAGATGCCCTCGCGCCTTGAGCCGCGCACGCGCCAGGGCGAGGATCGCCAGAGCATCGTCAAGGCGCCGGCCTACATGGCGATGGAGCAGCTTGCGTTCGGCGAGTTCGCGCTCGCCGCACTGTCGCACCGTCCCGCGCTCGGCTGGGGCAAACCGCTGTCGGCCGCCAGCAAGTACGCACTGACCTATCTGTTCGCGCAGTCCGAGTTCGGTCTGCTGTGCCCGGTCAACATGACCGACAGCCTCACGCGCACCATCCGCCGCTTCGCGGACCAGAGCCTGCTCGACCGCTACCTGCCCGGGTTGCTCGCGGAGGATGCCGACGACCAGTTGCAGGGCGCCATGTTCATGACCGAGCGCTTTGCCGGATCCGACGTCGGCGCCACCGAGACGAGGGCCGTCAAGACGGGCGACCACTGGCTGCTCTACGGCGACAAGTGGTTCTGCTCCAACGCCGACGCCGGCCTGGCGCTGGTGCTGGCGCGGCCCGATGGTGCACCGGCGGGGACGAAGGGTCTCGGCCTGTTCCTGATGCCGCGCCTGCTGCCCTCGGGAGAGCCCAACCGCTATCGCATCGTGCGCCTGAAGGACAAGCTCGGCACGCGCGCCATGCCGTCGGGCGAGATCGTGCTCGAAGGCGCCTCTGCCTGGCTGGTCGGCGATCTCAACCAGGGCTTCAAGCAGATGGCCGAGATGGTCAACCAGTCGCGGCTGTCGAACGGCGTGCGCTCCACCGGCATGATGCGCCGCGCCGTGCACGAGGCGCTGACGGTGTCGCTCGGCCGGCGCGCGTTCGGCAAGCGGCTGATCGACCTGCCGCTGGTGCGCCGCCAGCTCATCAAGATGATCCTCCCTGCCGAGGAGGCGCTGAGCGTTGCCTTCTTCACCGCCGAATGCCTCGATCGCGCCGATGCCGGGGAGGCCGAGGCGCAGACCATGCGCCGCATCCTGACGCCGCTCATCAAGCTGCGTGCCTGCCGCGATGCGCGCAAGGTGACGGGGGATGCCATGGAGATGCGCGGCGGGTCGGGCTACGTGGAGGAATGGATCGAGCCGCGACTGCTGCGCGAATCGCATCTGGGCTCCATCTGGGAGGGCACCAGCAACATCATCGCGCTCGACGTGATCCGCGCCGCTGCCAAGAGCCATGCGCATCGCGCCCTGGCAAAGCGTCTGGAGCCGATGGTGGACTCGGCGCCTTCCGATCTGGCCGCGCCCCTGCGCGAGCGGCTGGGGACCGTGCTGGCGCTGATCGACCGCGCCGCCGCCAGGGACGGAGATGCCCGCGCGGCGCGGCAGGCGGCAACCGGTCTCTATCATGTTACGGCTGCCGTGCTGCTGTTCGATGAGGCGCGGCGTCTTGGCGACGGCGTGCGCCGCGATCTGGCGCATCTCGTGCTGGCGCACAAGCTGAGCCCTCGCGATCCGCTTGGCGGCTCGTCGGCCGAGGACGACGCGGCCGGAGACCGCGTGATCGACGCGCTGATCGCCGCGCGCGTTGGGGTGTGAAGGAGGGGTCCGGCCGGGGGCGGCTCCCCCTCAATTGTCATCCCGGCCGGAGCGAAGCGGAGCGCCGGAACCCAGGGGCCACAATGCACAACCCCGTTCTGAGCCTGTCGAAGAACGGCTGTGAGGCGCCGGTGCGGCCGCGTGGTTCGACAAGCTCACCACGGGGGAAAGGGGCGTGCTTCCAGCCCTGCGGCCCGGAATATTTCGCGCGAAATTCCGGAATGACAGGGCAGGGCCGTCGCCCACGTCACCCTAGCGCTTCGAGCGGACGGCGCCAGGTGGCCCCTTCACGACCTGCCTGGCCCAGTTCTCGGCCCATGCGTGCAGCGGCAGGAAGGTCTGCAGGAGATCCCGCCCCTGCGCGGTGAGCGCATAGCCCTCGACGCCGTGTCCCACGAGTTGTGCCTCGCGCAGCTCGGCGAGCCGGACGTTCAGCACGCTCGGGTTCGTCTGCGCGGCCTCCTGCAGCGCGCGGAAGGTCAGCGGCCGGTCCCTCAGCTCCCACAGGATGCGCAGCGTCATGCGCCGACCGAGCAGGTCGAGCAGGACCATGATCGGGCGGCCGGTCGATGAGCCGCGGACGCGGCGGCGTGGCTTTGTTTCCGGCATGCTATGAAATCCGTAGCAAAAGGCGGGCGGGCGTGCTATGGAAAAGATAGCACAGGAGATCGCCCATGTCCGCTTCGCCGCGTATTGCCCCCGCCGACCGCCCCTATCCGCCCGAGATCGCCGCGCGCTTCGACGCCCTGATGCCGCCGGGCATTGCGCCGCTCGTCCTGTTCCGGGTTCTGGCGCGCGACGAGCGCCTGTTCCAGCGCTTCATGGGAGGCGGCTTGCTCGACAAGGGGCACCTGACGCTGCGCCAGCGCGAGATCGTCATCGACCGCGTGACGGCCCGCTGCGGCTCGCGCTGCACGCGCACTGCGACATCGATGATGCGCTGTGGGGCGAGCTGCGCGCGGCCTTCAGCGAGGCTGCCCTGATCGAGCTGTTGCTGCTCTCCGGCTTCTACCGCACGGTGTCGTATCTGACCAACGCGCTGAGGCTGCCGCCGGAGGCCTACGCCGCGCGCTTTCCGGCGCCGGCGGCCTGACCCCGCGCAGGGCGGAGCCGGGTGCGACGATCCTCCGTGGTGAGCTTGTCGAACCACGGCCGGGATGTGGCGCCCTTCGACAAGCTCAGGACGGAGTTGACGTTGCGTGTAGGGGGCTCTCCTTGCTGTGAGTCCGTCGAACAACAGCTCGAGAGGCGGCTGCCCGTCGAGAAGATGCGCCCGTCTACTGCGTCACGAGCTTGCCGCCGGCCTCCTCGCCCCACAGTGCCTTGACGCGCGCGTCGCGGCCGCAGCCGAAGCGATAATATTGATACCTTACGGGATTGCGTTTGTAGAAATCCTGATGGTAATCCTCGGCGGGCGTGAACTCGCCTGCCGGTGTGACCTCGGTGGCGATCTTCTGCTGGAAGCGGCCGCTCTTGTCGAGCGCTGCCTTGCTCGCCTCGGCGAGGCGCTTCTGCTCCTCCGTGTGCGTGAAGATGGCCGTGCGGTACTGGTCGCCGCGGTCGCAGAACTGGCCACCGGCGTCGAGCGGGTCGACCGTGCGCCAGAACACGTCGAGCAGGCGCTGGTAGCTGACCTTGCCCGGATCGTAGGTGACCTGCACGACCTCGGCGTGGCCGGTGCCGCCTGCCGACACCTGCTTGTAGGTTGGGTTCTTCGTCCTGCCGCCCATGTAGCCCGAGACGGTGGAGAGCACGCCTTCGACCTTGTCGAAGTCGGATTCCACGCACCAGAAGCAGCCGCCCGCGAAGGTTGCGACCGCCGTGGCGGCGGCATCCTTCGGCGCAGGTTGAGACTGGGCCGCCGCAACGGAGATGCCGGCCACAAGCGCCAACGGCGCCAACCACCAGCGGCGTCGGATGATTGCCTGCATGAGCTATGCCTTTCCGTGAGCGGCGCGCCGCATTCGAGACGTCAGGAGGCGGACTTTTCCTCGGGCATGAACTTCATCGCCACGCCGTTCATGCAGTAGCGCAGGCCTGTCGGCTTCGGGCCGTCGTTGAAGACGTGGCCCAGATGGCCGCCGCAGCGCCGGCAGTGTACCTCGGTCCGCGTCATGCCCCAGCTACGGTCGGTGGTGGTGCCGATCGCATTCTCGAGCGGCGCATAGAAGCTCGGCCAGCCGGTGCCGCTGTTGTACTTGGTCTTGGACGAGAACAGCGGCAGATCGCAGCCGGCGCACGCGAACGTGCCGGGCCTGTGCTCCTTGTCGAGCGGGCTGGTGCCGGCGCGCTCCGTGCCGTGCTTGCGCAATACGTAGTAGGCCTCGGGCGACAGGATCCTGCGCCACTCCTCGTCGGTCCTGGTCACTTCGAAGTTTCCTCCGGATGCTATCGCTTGCGTCGAGCTGGAACGCATCAGGCTGGCGATGCCGGCCGCGATGAGACCGGCGGCGCCCGCGAGCGTCAGGTTGCGGCGGTTGAGCATGCTCGAGCACCTCCCTTGCTGTTGCCGATCGGGCAGCATTGTTCTGCCAGCCCTATATAGGCGCAGCGCTGCACCGGGGCGAGTTGCGATCCGATCACGGCCGATCAAACCTGCGTTGAAAGCCGGAGCCGGCCGGCGGCGCTGTGGTTCGGAGGGACGCGGCTATGCGGTGATCGGCACCGTCCTGTCGACCACGATCTCCTCCGGGGTGAGCCGGCAGCGCAGGGCGATGGCCTCGACGCCGGCTGCGCGGGCCTGGTCGAAGGCGGCGCCGTAGCCGGGGTCGACATCGCGGGCGAGGCAGAGCTTCTTCGCGTCGGCCCGCTGGATCAGGTAGACCATGACGGCGCGGTGGCCGGCGCGCACCATGTCGGACATCTCGGCCAGGTGCTTGGCGCCACGCTCGGTCACCGAATCGGGGAACTCCGCCAGGCCGTGCCGGCGGGAGAGATGCACATTCTTGACCTCCACGTAGCACAGGCCCTTGTCGGAGCATTCGAGCAGCAGATCGATGCGGCTGTTCCTGCCGTACTTCACCTCGCGCCGCAGGCCCGCATAGCCGGCGAGGGCCTTCACGCGCCGGGCCTCGATCGCTTCCGCCACCAGCTTGTTGGGATGGCTGGTGTTGATGCCGACCAGCGTCGGACCGGCGCCGAGGTCGGCCTCCACCATCTCCCACGTGAACCGGTACTTGCGGGTGGGGCGGTCGCTCTCCGACAGCCACACCACAGATCCCGGCGCCGTCAGGCCCATCATGGAGCCCGTGTTGGGGCAGGTGGCAGTCACGGCGCGGCCGTCATCCAGCCGGACGTCGGCGAGGAAGCGCTTGTAGCGTTGAACGAGGGTGCCGCGAGTGAGCGGGCCGGGGAGGCGCATGGGCCGCACCGTAGGACGGCTGGCGTCGCGAGCGCAACCGGCTATGCTGCGCGGCTCGGAATTCCGCGAACCTCGCGTCGAGTGCGTCGAAGCGTGAGAGGCGACCTCAAGCCGTCCTTCGACGGGCCCAGGACGGAGGTGCTGCCGCCGAGGAATTAAGGGATAGTGGCAATGCGCATCCTGCACGTCATGGCGAGCCGGGCCAACGGAGGCGCCGAGACGTACTCGACGGATATGATCGAGAGCCTGCACGCGGCGGGCATCGAGCAGCTCGCGGTCATTCCGCGCGCCTCCATCCATCACGACCGGCTGGCGCAGGCCGGCGTGCCGCTGGCCTCCGGGGTGCTCGACGTGCCGGTCGGCCTTTGGCGGCGGCACAAGCTGCGCCAGGCGATCGAGGCGTTCAGGCCGGACCTCGTGCACTGCTGGATGCGCCGCGCGGCGAGCCTGGTGCCTCGCCTCGATGTGCCGGTGATCGGCTGGTTCGGCGGCTACTACGAGCCGGCCTATTTCTCCCGCTGCACGCATTTCGTGGGCGTGACGCCCGGCATCGTCGATCACATGGTTGCGCGCGGCGTGGCGCGTGAGCGCGCCACCTACATCCAGACCTTTCCAACGCTCGATTCCGGTGCTGCCCTCGATCGCGCCTCGCTGGCAACGCCGAAGGATGCCGTGCTGCTGCTGGCGTTGTCGCGGTTGCATGAGAAGAAGGGCCTCGACATCCTGCTGCAGGCGCTGGCAGCTCTGCCCCGGTGCGTCGCCTGGCTCGCCGGCGACGGACCGCTCGAAGCGGAATTGAAGGCGCTGGCTGCCAAGCTCGGGGTGTCCGACCGGGTGCGCTTCCTTGGCTGGCGCACGGACCGCGGCGCCCTGCTCAGGACCGCGGATATCTGCGTGCTGCCCTCGCGCTGGGAGCCATTCGGCACGGTGATGCTGGAGGCGTGGGCCGCAGGCACGCCTCTGGTGGCGGCCGCGAGCCAGGGGCCGGCCGTGCTGATCGAGGACGGCGTCAACGGCCTGCTGGTGCCGGTCGACGATGTTGAGGCGCTGGCGGCCGCCATCCAGCGCCTCATCGACGACCCGGCGCTCAAAGCCCGCTTGATCGAGAGGGGGGCCAAGGATTACCAACAGGGCTTCACCCGTGAGGCGGTGACCGAGCGCATGATGGCGCTCTACCGGCAGCTCATCGCCGAGCACGCGAAGGCCGCGGGAGCCAGGGCGTTGTCCGAGGAGCGCGTATGAGTGAGCAGATGAAGGCGGCCGGTGAAGGCATCGTCACGGCGGCGCTCCTGGTGATCGGCGACGAGATCCTGTCGGGCCGGACCAAGGACAAGAACATCGGCCACGTCGCCGACCATCTGACCGCCATCGGCATCCAGATGAAGGAGGTCCGCATCGTTCCCGACGATGAGCCGGAGATCGTTGCGGCGCTGAATGCGCTGAGGGCGAAATACAACTACGTCTTCACCACCGGCGGCATCGGCCCAACGCACGACGACATCACGGCGGATGCCGTGGCCAAGGCGTTCGGCGTGCCGATCGACGTGGACGAGCGCGCGCTGGCACCCATGAAGGCGTATTTCGAGAAGCGCGGCGTGGAGCTGACGCCGGCGCGGCTGAGAATGGCGCGCATTCCGGCGGGCGCAGAGCTGGTCGAGAACAGCGTGTCGATTGCGCCGGGCTTCATGATCGGCAACGTCATCGTCATGGCCGGCGTGCCGCAAATCATGCATGTGATGCTCGATGCGGCGACCAGGTACCTCAAGACCGGCAAGAAGATGCTGTCGGCGGCGATCGAGCTGCATCGTCCCGAAGGCGAGATCGCCGGCATGTTCGAGGAGCACCAGAAGCGCTATCCGGACGTACCGATGGGCAGCTATCCGTTCTACCGCGACGGCAAGCCCGGCACGCAGCTCGTGCTGCGCTCGACCGACGCGGCGCTGCTGGCCAAGGCGGAGGCCGAGCTGAAGGCTGAGCTCACCGCCCGCGGCTGGCTGTGAGCGCCGTTTCCGCCAAGTCTGGGCAATGCCACGCGGCAAAGCGAGGAAGGCGACGATGCTCGTGGGTGTGAAGCGCGTACCAGTGGTGGCGCTGGCCGCCGTTATGCTTGCCTTCACGTGCGCGGTCGCCTTCGCCGTCGAGCCCGGCGAGATGCTGAAGGACCCGGCGCAGGAGGCCCGCGCGCGCAAGATCTCGCAGGAGCTGCGCTGCCTCGTGTGCCAGAACCAGTCGATCGATGATTCCAACGCGGAGCTTGCCCGCGATCTGCGCATCCTCGTGCGCGAGCGCATCGCAGCCGGCGATTCGGACACCCAGGTGCTGAGCTTCGTCGAGCAGCGCTACGGCGAGTTCGTGCTGCTGCGGCCGCGATTCAACCTGCACACGCTCCTGCTGTGGCTGGCGCCGCTGCTGGTGCTCGCCGGCACGGGCTTTGCCTTGTTCCGCTACGCCAGGAGGCGCGCGGCCGTCGCCGACACGACGGCGGCGCCGCTGTCGGAGGCGGAGCGCAAGCGGCTCGATGAGCTGCTGGCCGGCGACGATCGGCCGCCGCGCGCATGAGTCCGATGGCTTGAACTCGGGGTGTCCCCTATGACCGGGCGCGCCGCGGTGCGCGCTGCACGGACTCGCGAGCCGTCAGGCGCTTGAGGAGAGCCTGGGTCGCGAGCCCCGTTACCGGCAGCCCGTGCACCTTCTCATACGCTTCGATGGCGGCGCGCAGGGCGGCGCCATAATTGCCGTCGATCGCGCCCGCATAGAGCCGCTGCCGTTTCAGAGCCGCCTGCAGCTCGCGGATCTGCGCGGGCAAGGCGAGGATCACCGCCTGCCGGAAGGCATCGAGCTTGGCCGCGAACGCGGCCGCACTGACGCCGGTGTTGGCGACCGTGTCGGCCTTGAGGCGCTGCGTGACCTTTCCGTCCTGCATCACGACCTTCGACTGCACATATGTGCCGACATTGATGCCCACCACTTCGGGCCCGCGCGCCGTATCGAGCAGCAGCGGCGAGCCCGATGACGCCCCGCCCGTGTCGCAGGTATGCAGGAGCAATTGTTCGGGATTGGCGAAATCCTGGCCGATGGTGGCCCAGCCTGCGCCATCGAAATCGCGCGCGACGCCGCACGGCCGCGAGTAGGCGAGGCGCCAAGGCGTGAAGTCGCGATGGTAGGAAACCTGGAATACGCGATTGGCGCCGGCCTCCGCCATGACCTGCTCGACCGGCAGCACGCGGATGGGGAGCGTGCCCTTGCGGCAGACCGGACGCGCCAGCCGGACCAGCGCCCAATCCCGCGTGGCGTCGATCGGAGGGCGGATGTTGAGACTCATGCTGCCCGACATGACGTGCTGCGCCATGGCGCCGTTGGCGTGGCCGGCAATGCGGGCATAGTCGCGCACGGCGTCGTAGTTGCGTGCGAACCAGAAGTCGGCGAGCCGCGGCGGGCGCTCTCCCATGGTCCGGTGCAGGCAGTGGCCGGCCGTGGCAATGATGCTGGGCGCGACGCAGAAGGCGGTGCACACCGTGCGCGAGCGCAGGCTGAAGAGCAGCCCCATCTTTTCCTGAACGCCCTTGTACTTGGCTGGCAGCGGCACGCGCTCGTCCGTGCCGAAAACGGCAACGGGCTCCACCAGGGAGGACCCGGCAGCCGTGCGAGACTGCCAGGCCTGGGCGGGCGACAGGCTGGCGGCGCAGATCGACGCCATCACAAGCGCGTGTTGCACGCACCGTGCCCACCGGGCGGAGCGTGCGCGAGATCCTTGAATTTCGAGGAGTGCAGGCGCTTTGCCCGGTTGCGGTCTGCCATGCATGTCGTTCATTACCAATTTTTAATGTGACCGAAAGGGCGCCGTAAGGGCCCCGCGCCTATATCGGCTGGCGTAGGCACACTTTGTCGCTCTCACATTCGAGGTCAATCGCATGGATCGCTCTCTCCCCAACCATAGCGCACCGCGTACCGGTCGGCGACGCCTGGCGTACGCATCTGCGCTGGCCGGTTTGGCGCTGGCCGGCGTGGTCGGCCTCGGGCTGCCGCAATCGTCGGTGCACGCGCAGCTTAAATCGGATGCGCCGAGCATCCAGACGCCGATGGGCCGCGCGCCGCTGTCGTTCGCCGATATCGTCGAGCGCGTGAAGCCGGCCGTGGTCAGCATTCACGTCACCAACGGGCCTAAGCTCGCACAGGGTCCCAAGGGCGCCCCCCCGCGCGGCAAGGGACCCGACTTCTTCCCCGAGCTGCCGGACGATCATCCGCTGAACGAGTTCTTCAAGCGGCTGCCGCCGGAGTTCCGCGGCCAGCAGAGTCCCAATCCGCGCCCATCGCTGGCGCAGGGATCGGGCTTCGTCATCTCCGCTGACGGCTATGTCGTCACCAACAATCACGTGATCGATGGCGCCAACAAGATCCAGGTCAGCTTCGATCGCGACCGGAAGTTCGAGGCCGAGCTCATCGGCACCGACCAGCGCACCGACGTGGCGCTGCTGAAGATCAAGAGCAAGGAGACCTTCCCGTTCGTGAAGTTCTCTGACAAGCCGCCGCGCGTCGGCGACTGGGTGGTGGCCGTCGGCAATCCGTTCGGCCTCGGCGGCACGGTGACGGCCGGCATCGTCTCCGCGCTCGGACGCGACATCGGCTCGGGCCCCTACGACTACATGCAGATCGACGCCGCCGTGAACCGGGGCAACTCGGGTGGACCGACCTTCAACCTCGACGGCGACGTGGTCGGCGTCAATACGGCCATCTACAGCCCGTCGGGCGGCAACGTCGGCATCGCCTTCGCGGTGCCTGCCAAGGTCGCCTCCGACGTGATCGCCCAGCTCAAGGCCGGCGGCACGGTCAGCCGCGGCTGGCTCGGCGTCAAGATCCAGAACATCGACGAGGACACGGCCGCAAGCCTTGGTCTCGGCGAGGCCAAGGGAGCGCTCGTCACCGAGGTCACCTCGCCCGGACCGGCGGCCGAGGCCGGATTGAAGAACGGCGACGCGATCCTGTCCGTCAACGGACAGAAGGTGGCCGACAGCAGGGATCTGGCCCGGCAGATCGCGAGCTTCGCGCCCAACACCAAGGTGGACGTGCGCATCCTGCGCGGCCAGAAGGAGCAGACCATCAACGTCAAGCTCGGCACCTTCCCGACCGGCAAGGAGGTTGCACGCGCTGAGCCCGCCAAGGAGGCGCCGCAAACCACCGAGATGGATCAGCTCGGCCTGACGGTCGCTCCCGGTAGCGGTGCCGAAAAGAACGGCGTCGTCGTGACCGACGTGCGCGGCGATTCGGATGCGGCCCAGAAGGGCATCAAGTCGGGAGACGTGATCCTGGAGGTTGGCGCCGTGCCCGTGAAAAGCGCCGACGACGTGGCGAACGGCATCAAGGAGGCCACCAAGCTCGGGCGCAAGGCCGTTCTGCTGCGCATCAAATCGGGTGATCAGATGCGTTTTGTGGCGGTCCAGCTGAAAAAGAGCTGATCCGGCCCGGCAAGCTGTGGAGCGAGGCGGTCTGTCGAGCTGGACAGGTCGCCTCGCTTCGCGTTTTCTGCGGAGTGGCTCGATGTCCTTGAAGCCGCAAGTCCTGCCCAGGCCTGCAACCGCCGCCGCCAAGATGCGTGTGCTCGTAATCGAAGACGACCGGGAGACCGCCCAGTTCCTGCAGCGCGCGCTGAAGGAGAGCGGCCACGCGGCCGACGTGGCCGGCGACGGCGAGACGGGGCTGACGATGGCGAGGGACGGGCACTACGACGTCCTGCTCGTGGACCGCATGCTGCCCAGACGCGATGGCCTTTCGATCGTGCAGACGCTGCGCGGGGAGGGTGTGCGCACGCCGGTGCTCATCCTCTCGGCGCTCGGCGAGGTGGACGACCGCGTCAAGGGGCTGCGCGCCGGCGGCGACGACTATCTCACCAAGCCTTACGCCTACACCGAGCTGCTCGCCCGCATCGAGGCGCTGTCTCGGCGTACGGCCCCCGAGGAGCAGGCGACGCGCTATACGGTGGGCGACCTCACGCTCGACCGCCTGTCCCACAAGGTCACGCGCGGCGGCGAGCCCATCCTGCTGCAGCCGCGCGAGTTCCGGCTGCTCGAATATCTCATGCGTCATGCCGGCCAGGTGGTGACGCGCACGATGCTGCTGGAGAACGTGTGGGACTATCATTTCGATCCGCAGACCAACGTCATCGATGTGCACATCTCGCGGCTGAGAAGCAAGATCGACAAGGGCTTCGCCAGGCCGCTGCTGCATACGGTGCGCGGAGCCGGGTACATGATCCGTGACGGCGCTGACTAGGATACTCAGCTCCTCCCCCTTCCGCCTGACGCTTGCCTATCTCGGCGCGTTGGTCCTGGCGGCGGTGCTGATCGTCGGCTTCATCGGCTGGCGCGCGAACGAGCTGCTTACCACCAAGGTGATCGAGACTCTCACGGCAGAGGTCGTCGGTCTGCGCGAGCAGTTCCAGGCCGGCGGTCCCACGAGGTTGCGCGCCATTGTCAACGATCGCTCCGCCGAGCCGGGCTCGAGCCTCTACCTGCTCGTCGACGAGACAGGGCGCAAGGTGGCCGGCAACCTGAGCCGGATGCCGCCGGAGCTGGCCGACGCCGGCCAGGGCGGCGTGTTCCGCTACGCGCGGGCAGGAGAGGCCGGCCGCCGCATCGAGCGCCTCGCCGTCGGCATTCCGGTTGCCGTTCCCGGCGGATACACGCTGGTCGTCGGCCGCGATATCGAGGATCAGCGGCACTTCGCCGACACCATGTGGCAGGTGGCGATCTGGAGCGTCGGGCTGCTGTCGGCGCTCGGCATCGGCGCCGGGCTTCTCATCAGCCGCAGCGTGCTTCGCCGCATCGAGGCCGTAAGCGAGGCGAGCCGCACCATCATGGCCGGCGACCTGTCGCGGCGCATTCCGCTCAACGGCTCGGGCGACGAGCTCGACAGGCTGGCGCAGAGCCTCAATGCCATGCTCGCCCGCATCGAGGAGCTGATGGGGGCGCTGCGCGAGGTCTCCGACAACATCGCGCACGATCTGAAAACGCCGCTCAACCGGCTGCGCAACCACGCCGAGGCCGCCCTGCGCAACCCCGACGGGCCGGATACCTATCGCGGCGGGCTGGTCAAGACCATCGAGGAGGCGGACGAGCTCATCAAGACGTTCAACTCGCTGCTCCTGATTGCGCGGCTCGAGGCCGGGGCGGTCGCCGAGAGCATGGTGCCTATGGATCCTGCCTCCATCATCGGCGACGTCGCCGAGCTGTACGAGCCCGTGGCGGAGGAGGCGGGGCTCGACCTCAGGGTGTCGGCGCAGGAGGGCGTCAACATCCTCGCCAACCGCGAGCTGGTGAGCCAGGCCGTTGCCAATCTCGTCGACAACGCGATCAAGTATTCGGTGGAGGACGGCAGGCCGCGGCCGGAGGTCAGCATCTCGATGGCCTGCGTGGGCGATGCAGTGGAGATCGCCGTCGCCGACCGGGGGCCGGGTGTTGCCCCCGAGGATCGCGAGCGCGCGGTGCAGAGGTTCGTACGCCTGGAGAAGAGCCGCTCGCGGCCCGGCAGCGGGCTCGGCCTGAGCCTGGTGGCGGCGGTCGCGCGCCTGCACGGCGGCTCGCTCCGGCTCGAGGACAATGCGCCGGGGCTGAGGGCGGTGCTGAGACTGCCGACGCGCGGGCTTGGCCTTGCCGCCGGGGCCGGCGCAGCGGCAGGGCGCGCGTCCGCCCCCTGACGGGCCTTCTTGCATCTGCCGCCCGGCCGGTGCAAAGCAACGGGCAGACGTGCGGTGAGAGGGCCACATGCAGGAACGGCCGGGCAGTCTTTGGGAGCGCTTTGCGGTCGCGCCCGTCGTCCACGACCAGGCCTGCGCCGGGCGCGTGCTGTCAGAGCTGCAGGAGCGCTGCGCGGGCGGGGCCGGCCTCGCTCAGCTTGGCGCGCTGATGGCGAATGCCAAGGTCGAGCGGGTGCTGGCCGGCATCTTCGGCGCCTCGCCCTATCTGACGAGCCTGATCGAGCGCGATCCGGCACGCCTGCTGCGCCTCCTCTCAGGGGCGCCCGAGGTGCGCTTTGCCGGCCTGCGCGGTGAGCTCGCCGCGGCGATGGCCGCAGCCGAAGCCATGCCCGATGCGATGCAGGCCCTGCGTGTGTTCAAGACCGAGGTGGCGCTGCTGACCGCGCTGTGCGACGTCGGAGGCGCCTGGCCGGTGATGGCCGTGACGCACCATCTCTCGGAAGCCGCCGACGCCGCCGTCGACGCGGCGGTGCGCTTCCTGTTCCGCATGGCGGCGAAGAAGGGCGACTGGCTCGGCGATGCGCCGGACGGCTACATCGTGCTCGGCATGGGCAAGTACGGCGCCTTCGAGCTCAACTACTCCTCCGACATCGACCTGATCATCTTCTACGATCTGGCCCGCATCCGCCTCCGCGACGGCAGCGAGGTGCAGCCGTTCTTCGTGCGCCTCACGCGCGATCTGGTGCGCCTGCTGCACGAGCGCACCGGCGACGGCTACGTGTTCCGCACGGATCTCAGGCTGCGCCCGGACCCGGGCGCGACGCCGCTGGCGCTGTCGACGGAAGCCGCGCTCAACTACTATGAGAGCTTCGGGCAGAACTGGGAGCGCGCCGCCCTCATCAAGGCGCGGCCGGTGGCCGGAGATATCGCCGCGGGCGAGGCAATACGGCGCAATCTCGCGCCCTTCATCTGGCGCAAGTATCTCGATTTCGCCGCCATCGCCGACATCCACGCCATGAAGCGGCAGATTCATGCCGTACGCGGCTTCGGCAAGATCGGCGTCGCCGGCCACAACATCAAGGTCGGGCGCGGCGGCATCCGCGAGATCGAGTTCTTCGTGCAGACCCAGCAGCTCATCGCCGGCGGACGCCAGCCGCAGTTGCGCGTGCCGGACACGCTGTCGGCGCTGTCGGCGCTGGAGGAGCGGCGCTGGATCACGCCCACGGTGCGCAGCGAGCTCGACCAGGCCTATCGCTTCCTGCGCAACGTCGAGCACCGCCTGCAGATGATTGCCGATGAGCAGACGCACACGCTGCCCGAGGATGACGACCGGCTGGAGCAGCTCGCCCGCTTCTGCGGCTTTGCCGATACGCCGGATTTCGCCAAGCGGCTGACGGCGGAGCTTGAGCGCGTGCAGGCCCATTACGTGCGCCTTTTCGAGCACAGCCCGGAGCTGACCAGCGGCGGCGCCAACATGGTGTTTGCCGGTGAGTCGGACGATCCCGCCACCGTCGACGCGCTGGCCGAGATGGGCTACTCGCGCCCCTCCGACGTGATCGCGGTGGTGCGCGGCTGGCATCACGGCCGCTATCCGGCCGTGCGCACCGCGCGGGCGCGCGAGCTGCTGACCGAGGTGCAGCCGCTGCTCATCGAGGCGCTGGCCAACACGGTGGATCCAGACCTTGCCTTCGTCAGCTTCGACCGCTTCCTGAGCGAGCTGCCGTCGGGCGTGCAGCTCTTCTCGCTGCTGAAGCAGAACCCGGGACTGCTCGAGCTGATCGCGGCCATCATGGGAACGGCGCCGCGGCTGTCGCGCATCCTGAGCCGGCGCCGGCGGGTGCTCGACGCCGTGCTCGATCCCGGCTTCTTCGGCAGCATTCCCGAGACGCGCAACCTGAGCGCCATGATCGCGGCGGAGTTCGAAGGCGCCCGCGACTTCCAGGAGATCCTGGATCGCGCGCGGCTTATCACCAATGAGCAGTCGTTCCTGATCGGCGTGCGCGTGCTGACCGGCACCATCGGTGCGAACCAGGCGGGCGGCGCCTATGCTTTGCTGGCCGAGCGCATGATCGAGGCGGTGCAGGCGGAGGTCGAGCGCGAGATGGTGCGTACGCACGGCAGCGTCGCGGGCGGCGGTGCGGTAATCGTCGCCATGGGCAAGCTCGGCGGATGCGAGATGACGGCGGCCTCCGATCTCGATCTCATCGTGGTCTATGATTTCGATCCGACGGTCGCCCAGTCCGACGGCTCAAAGCCGCTCAGTCCCATCCAGTACTACACGCGCCTGACCCAGCGTCTGATCAACGCCTTCACGGCGCAGACCGCGGAGGGCAGGCTCTACGATGTCGACATGCGCCTGCGGCCTTCGGGCCAGAAGGGGCCCGTTGCCACGCAGCTCTCGAGCTTCATCTCCTACCAGAACAGCGATGCCTGGACCTGGGAGCACATGGCGCTCACCCGCGCCCGTGTGGTGTCCGGTCCGCCGGCGCTGAGGGCGGCGGTCGAGAAGGCGATCCGCGACGTGCTCGTCAAGCCGCGCGACCGCGCCAGGATTGCCGCCGACGTCGTCGATATGCGTGCGCGCATCGCCAAGGAGAAGGGCACCAGAGACATCTGGGACCTGAAGCAGGTGCGCGGCGGCCTGGTCGATCTCGAGTTCATCGCCCAGCATCTGCAACTCGTGCACGCGGCAGCGCACCCCGAAATCCTGAGCCAGAATACGGTTACCGCATTGCACAATCTGAGCGCGGCGGGCGTGCTGGTGCCGCGCGCCGCGGATGTGCTGCTGCCGGCCGCGCGGCTGCTCAACAATCTGACGCAGGTGCTGCGGCTCTGTCTCGACGGCCCGTTCGAGCCCCAGAAGGCGCCGGACGGACTGAAAGCCCTTCTGGCCCGTTCGGCCGAGGCGCCGGATTTCGCCCGCCTGGAGGCCGAACTCATGGCACGCGAGGCCGATGTGGCGGCCTTGTTCGCCGAACTGGTGACGTAAGGCGCGCTGGCGCGCCCGCGATGGCATTGCCGGCAATTCCGCCATGGGCGCGCTCCGGGCCGGCGACGGAACGCAGGCCGCCAACCGTTCCAGGGAGTGATGGGTCGCCGACCCCTCCAATAACCCTGGAGAACCTCATGTCGAGAAGGACAGTCTTCATTGTCGCCGGCGTTCTGGTCGCGGCCGGCACGGTCGCTGCCATTGCCGCTCCGCATTTCCGCGGGCATGGCCGGTGGCATCACGGCCCGGCGTTCGGAGAGATGGGCGGCTTCGGCCCGATGGGCGCGCGCTTCGGCGAGCGGCTCAAGGAGGCCGACGCCGACAAGGACGGCACCGTAACCCTCGAGGAATTCCTGGCACGCCGCGGCCCCGCCTTCGCGCGCTTTGATCGCAACGGCGACAGCGCCGTCGATGCGGCCGAGTTCGAGGCTGCCGCCAAGGAAAGCGCGGACTACTGGACCCGGCGCTTCATCAAGAATTTCGACACCGACCGCGACGGCAAGGTGAGCAAGGACGAGTTCGCGCAGAAGGCGAAGCTGCGCTTCGCGCGGCGCGACCTCAACGCCGACGGCGAGATCGGCATCGAGGATCTGCCGCCCGGCATCAGGCGTCCGTTCGGCCGCAGGGTGGCCGAGGACGCCAAGGACGGGCCGGACGCGGGTGACGGAAAGGATGCCAAAGGCTGGCGCGGTCCCTTCACCCTCGATCGCGTGCTCGGCCGCACCGAGCGGCGCTTCTCGCGCCTCGACCGCAACGGCGACGGCTTCATCGACGCCAAGGACTTCGAGACGATGTCGGCCGAGCGGGTCTCGTACGCCTCGAAACGCTTTTTCAACCGTTTCGACGCGGACCGGGACGGCAAGGTGACGAAGGAGGAGTTCAATCGCCTTGCCAAGGAACGGTTTGCCGTGCTCGACCTCGACGACGATGGCAAGATAACCGAGGCCGACCTGCCGCCGATGATGCGGGGCAGGGGCCTGTTGAAGTAAGCTTGGAGCCTGGACTGACCGACTGTTGCGAGGCAGCCGCGTGCTTGCGCTCAAGAGCGGGTCCGGACCGGTTCTCCGGGCCGGGCCCGAGGACAACGAGGATGAGACGGCCTTGCTCGCGCGAACGGCCGGGGGGGAGGCGCAGGCCTTTCGCAGCCTCGTCGATCGCCACCTGCCGACCGTTCTCGCCATCGCCCGGCGCATGCTGAAGGACGATGCGGAGGCGGAGGACGTGGCGCAGGAGACCATGCTCAGGCTGTGGCGCAATGCCGCCGGGCTGGAGCTCGGTCCGGGCGGCGTGCGACCCTGGCTGCGGCGCGTCGCCTCGAACCTGTGCATCGACCGGGTGCGCACCAGGCGCAATACGAGCGTGGTCGAGCAGGTGCCGGAGGAGAGCGAGCCGGCGGGCCAGGTGCGGCAATTGGCCGAGCGCGAGCTCGGGGCGCGGGTCGATGCGGCACTGAAGGCACTGCCGGAGCGGCAGAGGCTGGCGATAACCCTCTTTCATTATGAGGGCATGAGCCAGGTCGAGGTCGGCAACGTGCTCGGAGTATCGGACGAAGCCGTCGAGTCGCTGTTGGCGCGCGCCCGCCGCGCGCTGAAAGCGGCACTGAAGGATGAATGGCGGGGACTCATGCCGGAGGGCGAGGTGTGAGGGACTGCTGCGATGGGTGATGACATGACGAATGCGGGCAACAACATGACACAGGCCGATTTCGAGCGGCTGCTCGAGGTGTACGGCAGCGATCGCACGCGCTGGCCCGTGGAGGCCCGCACGGGCGCGAGCCACCTCGTCGCGCGCGATGCGGCGGCGCGCCGGCTCCTGGCCGAGGCGGAGGCTCTCGACCGTGTGCTCGAGCGCGCGCCGTTGCCCTCGCTGGCCAGGGAGGCGGCGCTGGCCGATCG
>WBUN01000054.1 GCA_008933705.1 Hyphomicrobiaceae bacterium | reverse complement strand
TACGAGATGCGCATTGGCGTGTTCACGCTGGCGGTCATTGCCGCACTCGCCCACGATCTGTGGGGCGAGTGGCGCAGGGCCGCCCCGGTTGCTGTCGGAGAGACAACATGAGCGTCCAACCGCGAGCCGCCTCGTTGGTCGATCCGCGCCGCTATCACGACACAATCGACGATGCCATCGCCCCGATGGCGACGAGCGACCCGGTGTGCCTCTATCTGGAAACCACCAACCGCTGCAACCTCTTGTGCACGACCTGCCCGCGCACGTATGCCGACCTCGAGCCGGAGGCCGACATGAGCTGGGAGCTGTTCACGCGCATCGTCGACCAGGTGCCGAATATCGCCCGTGTCGTGCTGCACGGGGTCGGCGAGCCGATGCTGGTGAAGGAGCTGCCACGCATGGTGCACTATCTCAAGGCGCGTGGTGCCTACGTGCTCTTCAACACCAACGGCACCGTGCTCACCGCGAAGAAGGGCCGCGAGCTTTGCGACACTGGCCTCGATGAGCTGCGCGTCTCCCTCGACGCGGCCGATGCGCGCACCTTCCTGCTCGTGCGGGGCAAGGACTACTTCAATCGCATTGTGCGCAATGTGCGGGCGTTCACCGACATGCAGCAGCGGGAGAAGCTCACCCTGCCGCGCGTTTCGCTGTGGCTGACCGGCCTCAAGGAGACGATTGCCCAGCTCCCCGATTTTGTACGCATCGCCCACGATGTCGGAGTCAGGGAGGTCTATCTGCAGCGGCTCGTCTATTTCGATGACCATGCCATTGGTATGGCCCGCCCGGACCAGGCGCTGTTCGACCGTCTCACGCGCGATGAGCAGCAGCATCTGGACGCAGCCACGGCACTTGCTCACTCCCTCGGTATCGCCTTCAACGCCTCCGGGGCTACCGAGCCCGGGGAGAGCCTGGCGCGCAGGTCGGATAGGAGCCCGTGGTCCCTATGTCGCCGCCCCTGGGCAGTCATGTATTTCACAGCCAATGGGCGCGCTCTGCCGTGTTGCATTGCGCCGTTCTCGCAGCGGGGTTACGAAAACTACACGCTCGGCGACGCGACGCAGGCGAGCTTGCGGGAGATCTGGAATGGTGCGGCCTACCAGGGGTTCCGCGCCGCGCTGCATTCGGATGCACCGCCGAAGTCTTGCGCCAGCTGCGGCCTGCGCTGGAGTCTGTAGGTGGCGAACGACAGCACCTCGCTGCGCCAAGATGTCAGCGCCATCATCCCGTGTCTCGACGAGGAAGGCGCCATCGGTCCCTGCGTGGCGGCCGTGCTCGCGCACGGGTTGGGTGAGGTGATTGTGGTTGACGGGCAATCGGCCGATCGCACCGCGCAGCGGGCGGCAGCGGCAGGGGCCAAGGTCTTGATTGCGCCGGCCCGCGGCTACGGGCAGGCGATGCTGTCCGGACTGGCAGCGCTCTCGCCGAGGTGCACCATCGTGCTCTTCATCGACGGCGACGGCAGCGACCGGCCCGAGCTGATCCCGGCGGTGTTGGGGCCCATCGAGAGCGGGCGCGCCGACTTCGTGCTTGGCTCGCGACTGAGGGGGGAGCGCGAGCCGGGCAGCCTCGGTGCCTCGCAGATCGTTGCCGGTCACCTCGCCGGATGGCTTATCCGCCTCCTCTACGGCGTCCGCTTCACGGACATGTCGCCGTTCCGAGCCATCCGCCGCGATGTGCTGGATCGGCTGGGCATGGTCGAGGAGACCTTCGGCTGGAACCTGGAAATGCAGATGCGGGTTGCCGCGGCCGGCCTGCGGGTCATCGAGGTGCCCGTTGGCCAGCGCCGCCGCGCGGGCGGAGTTTCCAAGGTGTCGGGAGATTGGCGACGCGCGGCGCTGGCGGCCTGGGTCCTGGTGCGATCGTTCTGCCGTTTGGCGTGGCGGCTGCGGCGCGCGGGCCCCGCTGCTTCCGGTCGGCCTCAGGTCTCATGACAACCCGGGCGCTGCAGCGCACGTGGACAGCCGCGTCGCGGCCACCTCTCACGAAGCTCTGATTTGCGATTGATGACTGCCTTGGCCCAACCTCGCTCGGGGCGAAAGCAATGGATCCGATCGGACATCTCATTCCCCGGCAGCGTGTACCGGACCTGTCCCTGCCGCTGGCTGGCGGCGGGAGCTGGCGGCTATCCGATCAGAAGCCCGAGCATTTCACGATGGTGGCGTTCTATCGCGGCAGGCACTGCTCGGTTTGCCGGGACTATCTTGGCCGGCTGCAATCGATGCACGCGGCCTTCAGCAGGCTGGGCGTGACACCGATCGCCGTATCGATGGACAGCGCCGAGCGCGCGTGCGCGGCCGAGGCGGACTGGGGGCTCACGGATCTCTGCGTCGCCTACGGGCTGTCACTGCCCCAGGCTCGGGAATGGGGTCTCTACGTTTCGCGCGGATGCGGTCGCACGTCGCTCGGCCTCGAGGAGCCGGCGATGTTCGCGGAGCCCGCGCTGTTCCTCGTTCGCCCGGATCACACCCTCTACTTCGCATCGGTGCAGTCGATGCCCTTCGGACGGCCGTGCTTCGAGGAAATTCTGCACGCCATCGAAATGGCGGTCGCGGGACGCTATCCCGCTCGCGGCGAGGTCACCGAATGAAGCGGCGGTCCAGCAGGGGAGCATTCACCGTGCGGCACATATGCTTTGCGGCTCCGTTGTTCCTTGTGGGTGGTGCTATCGGCTTTCCGCTGGGCTTCGCGCTTTCGCAGGCCGCGCCGCAGATGCGCGTCCAGGTCGTAATGCAGCAGCGCGTGGCGGACATACCGCTGCCGGCCAACATCGAGGTGCGCGATGACCGCTGGGACCCGGGCGCCGAGACGGGCGCGCATGAGCACCCCGGTCCCGTCATCCTGGCGGTGATCGAAGGGGAGCTGGTCGAGGAAACGGCACGTGGCCGCAACGTCCTCCGTGCCGGCCAGGCGTTCTGGCGCCCCGCCCGCGAAATGCACAACGTCAAGAACGCCGGCGCGGGAACCGCACGTGTCCTGGCGATCCACTTTGATCCAGCCCGGTGAACCCGCTGCCTCAATCGCGGGCGACGACGATGGTCGTGCAGGCGCTCTCGAGCTTGGGCATCTCGCGTGCCGCCGCCTGGTGAATGGCGAGCCGGTGCTGCTCGCCCCGCACGACCGGGCAATAGGGGTCGGGCTCGCCGAGTGCTCCCATCAGGCGGCGCCGGCCGGCGCACCCGCCGCTGCAGGCAGCCAAGTGATGGCAGCCGGCACACGCTTCGGGCACGGAGCGGGCGTCCGCAAACGGCTTGGTGGCCGCCACCTCGGGGCCTGCCTCGAGCAGGATGTCGAGGGGTGCGCCGCCGCCGGGCCAGTAGACGCACGGCTGTACGGTGGCGCGCGGCGTAACCCTCACCGTCGCCACGCCGCATCCACCGCGGCGTGGAGGAAGACCGGCCATGGCGCGCACGAGAGGCTCGCCGATGGCGATGACATCGGTCTGCTCGAACAGCTGCTCGAATCCGGACCAGTACTGCTCGTAGGTGAGGGCAAATTTGTCGGTCCGCACCGATTGATAGACGTTTACCCTCAGCGGGCCGTCGTAGGCCTTTGCGAGTGCGGCAATGTCGGCAAGGCGGTCGAAGTTCGACTGCATCATCACGGCAATGAAGGTGACGGGCACGCCGAGGCGCCGGCAGCGGGCGGCCTGCTCATGCACCAGCCGCCAATTGCCGGGGCCGCGCTGGTTATCCTGCTCGGCCTCGGTGGGGTAGTCGAGGGAGAATTCTATGTCCTTGAAAGAAGCGAGGTCGGCGTCGGGTATGACGGCCACCGAATAGCCGTTGGTGGTCATGGTGAGCTTGATCGGCTGTGCGCGCAAGTACGCAAGAATCGGCAGGAACTCGGGATGCAGGCCGTTCTCGCCCGTGCCGAGATTGACCGACCGGACCGGAATGCGTTCCATCACGGAGCGCACCTGCTCAAGTGTCAGCCGGTCGACGCGAGAGGCGTCACGGTAGCAGAAGGCACACGCCAGATTGCACTCGTTGGTCAGGCCGAGGCCGAGCGCAAAAGCGGTGGTGCTGGCTTGGCTCGACAGCTTTGGTGCTGCAGTGGGAGCGGTCATCAAGGCTTGCTCGCGACGCGACGACGGACGAAATTGGCATAGCTGCACGCACAGCTCGTGCACGTCCAGCCAGCCCACACCATTTCGGGCAAACGAGGCAAAATGTTACCGACAGACCCCCAGCCCGACCAGCAGCCCCAGCGATGGGACGATCACGTCTGTGTGTACGAGACGGTGTTCGAGCCTTTCACCCTGCAATTCGCGCAGGCCGCGATCTCGATGCTCGGCCTTGCCCGTGGCCGCTCGGTGCTCGATGTGGGCGCGGGCAGTGGTGGAGCCGCGCTTGCCATGGCCGAGCAAGGTCTGCGGGTCACGGCGATCGACGCATCACCCCGTATGGTCGACCGCATCCTGGCAAGAGCGGCCGAGCGCGGCCTTTCGGTGGATGCGCAAGCCATGGACGGTCAGGCGCTGCAATTGGAGGAGGCAACCTTCGACGCCGCGCTGTCGGTGCTGGGGATCATCCTGTTTCCGGATGCCGCCCGTGGCTTGGCGGAGATGCGACGCGTGGTGCGCCCCGGTGGGCCGGTTTTCGTCGTGACTTGGACGCAACCGCAGAACTACGAGTTGGCGGCTGAACTGCGGGCGGCCATCCAGTCGATCTGGCCGGAGCAGCCCCCGGCGCCGTTGCCGGCCCAGTTGCGCTACCGGGAGGAGAGCGACTTTCGGGCGCTGTTCAGAGCAGCCGGCCTGAGGGAGCCGGCGATCACGACAGTGACGGCCCGCCTCGAGGCACGCTCGGCACGTTGGCTCGCAGAGCGCATCCGCTTTGCGCCAGGCATGGCCGCCATGATGGCGGGCCTCGGCCGGCGCGAAGCGGCCGTTCTGCAGCGGCTCATCGATAATCTCGAGGCGCGGCTGGGCACGGGGCCGATCGGCCTTTCCGGCGTGGCTTTCGTCGGGATGGCGCAGGTTCTGTAACCTTTTCTTCCCTGTTCGCGAAGTGTCACGCAGGCGTGAGCCGATCGGGGCGACTTGTGTAGCGACAGACGTCCCGGCGGCCATCATTGTCGCGTGTGCGGCGCCGGCCATTGCGCCAGCCAAGCCGCCCTGCTTGCAGGAACTGGGGAGTGCAATGTTCAAACGATCGATTCTTGCAATTGCGTTGGCGAGCGTTCTCTCCGTAGGCGTCGCACACGCCGAGCAACCCACGCTGGTGTTCACGGCTATCCCTGACGAGGATGAGACCCGCCTCGTTGAGCGGTTCACTCAGTACGCCAAGTATTTCGAGAGCAAGCTCGGCGTTCCGGTCAAATATCTTCCGGTCAAGAGCTATCCCGCCGCTGTGACGGCCTTCACCAACAACCAAGTGCAGTTTGCCTGGTTCGGTGGGCTGACCGGCGTACAGGCGCGGCTTGCCGTGCCTGGCTCACAGGCGATCGCCCAGGGTGCGGAGGACGTTGCATTCAAGAGCTACATCATCGCCCATGTCTCGACAGGCCTGAATCTGACGAAGGGCTTTCCGAAGGATATCGAAGGCAAGACCTTCACCTTCGGGGCGCGTGCCTCGACCTCGGGTCGCCTCTTCCCCGAGCACTTCATCCGCCAGGCGCTCAGCAAGGAACCCGAGAAGGCGTTCTCGCGCGTCGGTTACTCGGGCGATCACAGCCGCACCATTCAGCTGGTGCAGTCGGGCGCTTATCAGGTCGGCGTGCTCAACCACCTTGTTTGGGACCAGGAGGTCAAGAGCGGCAAGGTCGACACCAAGGCCGTGTCGGTCATCTGGGAGACGCCGACCTATCCCGACTACCACTGGGTGGCGCGCGGGGACATGGACAAGACGTTCGGTGCAGGGTTCACCGCCCGGCTGCAGGCCGCGATCCTCGGCATCGACGATCCCAAGCTGCTCTCCATCTTCGACCGGACGAAGTTCATTTCGGCGAAGAACGATGACTACAAGGCGATCGAGGACGTCGGCAAACTCACCGGGCTCATCAACTAGCTGCGAACTGCGGGCGAGCGTCGTCGCATGACCGGGGACATTGTGTTCGAATTGAAAGGGGCGTGTGCCGGCTACAATGGTCGGCCCGTCCTCTTCGATATCGACCTCACGGTGTGCGCCAACGAGCACATTGCCGTCATGGGGCGCAGTGGAGCCGGCAAATCTACGCTTCTGGGTCTGCTCTACGGCCAGCGCCCCGCGGACGTGGCCCTCGTTCCGCAGGCGTCCGCGCTCGTCAAGCCTCTGTCGGTGTTTCACAACGTGTACATGGGCCGGCTCGATCGCCATTCGACCGCCTACAATCTGCGCACTCTCGTATGGCCGGCTTCCTGTGACGTGGCCGAGGTGCGCAGCGTGCTTGCAAGCGTTGGTCTCGACAACGAGATCTTCGATGCGGCAGGGGCGCTGTCGGGTGGACAGCAGCAGCGCACCTCGGTGGCGCGTGCACTCTATAACGGTCGCCCGATCCTCATCGGCGACGAGCCGGTTTCGGCGCTGGATCGCGTGCAGGGTGCCGACGTTCTGTCGCTGCTGAAATCCCGGCATCAGACCCTCGTGCTTGCCCTGCACGACGTGCATCATGCCCTTGAGCACTCCGATCGCATCGTCGTCCTGGAGAACGGGCGCAAGGTCATCGACGAGCCATCCAGCAGGCTCACCGCCAACGACCTGCTGCAGCATTTCGGGGGCGAACCGTGAATCGCCTCGCGTTCGGCAACACCAGCCTGCTGTTCCTGATCAGTGCACTGTTATGCTTGGCGGTTGCAGACATCACTGTCACTGCGCTGAACCCGTGGGGGGAGATGCTGCGCTTGGCGCGCGGCATGCTGCGCCCGGACTTTCTGTCCATAGAGGCGTGGAGCGTGGTGTGGACCGTGGCTTTTGCCGTGGTGGGCGTCGGCATTGGCGCGACCGCCGGCTTCCTGCTCGCCATTGCCTTTCCGCACTTCGCCGCCGTGCGCGTGTCGGCCATGGTCTTGCGCTCGATTCACGAGCTGTTCTGGGCGCTGCTTCTCATCCAGGTGTTCGGCCTCGGCCCGGCCACGGGGGTGCTCGCCATCGCCATCCCGTACGCCGGCATCTTCGCCAAGGTCTTCGCCGAGATGATCGAGGAGGCGGATCTCGCGGCCGAGAGAGTGCTTCCCAGCGGCACGTCGGCAATCTCTGCGTTCGCCTTTGCGCGGCTGCCCGAGGTCGCCGAGCGGTTTAAGACCTACACACTCTATCGGCTCGAGTGCGGCCTGCGCTCGACGCTGGTGCTCGGCTTCGTCGGCCTTCCGACGGTCGGCTTCCACCTCGAAAGCTATTTCAAGCAGGGCCAGTACGCCGAGGCCGCTGCGCTTCTCGGTGTGTTCTACCTGCTCATAGGCACGCGTCGGCTTTGGGCCCGGCCCACCGCCGTGCCTCTGCTCGTCGTCGGCAGCCTCCTGCTGCTGCCCGAAGGAATCGGTGGCGGTTCCTCGCTTTCCAACCTTGCTCGGTTCGTCACGCACGACATCGTGCCGGCACCGTTGCGCACTGGAGACCTCGACAGCGTCGCGACATGGAGTGCGTTTGCGGCGTGGCTCCAGCCAATCGTCTGGAACAAGGTTCTGCCGGGTGCCTGGAATACCATCGTGCTGGCGCAGATCGCTCTTGTGGGCATGGGAATTCTCGCGCTTCTGCTGTTTCCACTGGTCTCGCGCCAATTCGCCGGCCGCATCGGTCAGCCCGCCGGCCGCGTGCTGCTCGTGGTGGTCCGCTCGACGCCCGAATACGTGCTGGCTTACGTGTTGTTGCAGCTGCTGGGGCCGTCCATGCTGCCGGCGATCGTCGCCCTCGCCGTGCACAACGGCGCCATCGTCGGCTATCTGATGGGGCGGCATGCAGACGCGCTCGACTACCGTGCAGACGCCCCGAAAGGGCTCAATCTCTACGCCTACGACACCACTCCCCGCTTGTTCGGGCAGTTCCTGGCTTACAACCTCTATCGCTGGGAGATCATCGTGCGCGAGAGCGCGATCTTCGGCATCCTCGGGGTGGCAACGCTCGGCTACTACGTCGACGCGGCCATCTCCGAGCTCCGCTTCGACGTCGCCGTCGTGCTGATCCTGGCCACGGTCGGGTTATGTGCGCTGATCGACGGTCTGTCGCGCAGGCTGCGATACGCGCTTCGCATTTCGACGCTGGCAACCCGGCTCGCCGACGCGCCAGCAAGATGAGAGATGGGAAAACGAAGCGACATGCAAGCAACCCAAACACCAGTCCTCAAAGATATCGTCCTGGTTGGCGCCGGGCACTCGCATGTCGGCGTGCTTCGCATGTTTGGCATGAACCCGATGCCCGGCGTGCGCTTTACGCTCATAACCCGGCAGGTGCACACACCTTACTCCGGCATGCTGCCGGGGATGATCGCGGGCATATACGACTACGATGCCGCGCACATCGACACGGCGCCGCTGAGCCGCTTTGCCCAGGCCCGGCTCTATCATAGCGAGGTGATCGGACTGGATCTGGCGGGCAAGCGCGTCATCTGCCGCGATCGCCCGCCGGTGCCCTATGACATCCTGTCGATCAACATCGGCTCGACGCCTAGCGCGCGACAGATACCGGGCGCCGCCGAGCACGCTATTCCGGTCAAGCCGATCGACGGCTTCATCGAGCGCTTCGAGGCCGCGCGTACGCGGGTGCTGAAAGCGCAGGGCCGTGCTCGGATCGGCGTGGTTGGCGGCGGCGCCGGCGGCGTGGAACTGCTCCTTTCGCTGCACCGGCGTCTGACGCGCGATGTTGCTGCTGCCGGCTTCGACCCCTCCGGACTGTTCTTCACCTTGATCACCTCCAGCGACGAGTTGCTGCCGACGTTTCCGCCGCGCATGCGGCAGCGGTTTGCCCAGCTGCTTCGCGAGAGGGGCATAAGTGTCGTCGCCGGCGGCAAGGCATCCGAGGTTCGCGCAGACGCCGTGCTCGTCGAGGGGAACGGCCCCATCGCGCTCGACGAGGTCTTCTGGACGACGCGCGCCGCGCCGGCGGGGTGGCTTGCGCAGACCGGGCTTGCTCTCGATGACGAGGGTTTCATCAGGGTGAACGAGACGCTGCAATCGGTCTCGCATCCCGAAGTATTCGCCGCCGGTGATGTCGCCGCGATCGAAGGTCACGCGCCGCCGAAATCCGGCGTCTATGCCGTTCGCTCTGGTCCGCCTCTGGCCGGCAACCTGCGGCGCATCCTCAACGGCCATCGCCTCGCAGCCTACAAGCCTCAGCGCGAGGCGCTCTATCTGATCACGACCGGCGAGCCATACGCGCTGGGCGCTCGCAACGGCTTCACCTTCGAGGGTGCATGGGTCTGGAAGCTCAAGGATCGCATCGACCGGCGCTTCATGGCGAAGTTCAATGAGCTGCCGGAGATGGCAGAGCATGACCAGGCGCCCGTGCCAGCGATCGCCGATCAGGCGGCGGTCAAGGAGATCTCGGCGATGGCCATGCGCTGCGGCGGATGCGGCGCCAAGGTCGGCGCAACCATCCTGACCCGCGCGCTCGGCACGGTCGAACCCGCTGCGCGTGACGACGTCGTGGTGGGATTGGATGCGCCGGACGACGCCGCGATTGTCGATACGGGCGCAAATCGGCTGTCGGTCCATACCGTCGATTACTTCCGTGCCATTGTCGACGACCCATATGTGTTTGGGAAGATTGCGGCCAACCACGCGCTGGGCGACATCTATGCGATGGGCGCCGAGCCGCAGACGGCGCTGGCCATCGCCACTGTCCCCTACGGCATCGAGGCCAAGGTCGAGGCGGATCTGGCGCAGATGATGGCCGGCGCCAACCAGATCCTGCGCGAAGCGAAATGTGCCCTGGTGGGCGGCCATACCAGTGAGGGTGCCGAGCTTTCGTTGGGCTTTGCCGTCAACGGCTTGGTCGATCGCGACGCCGCCCTGCGCAAGGGCGGCCTTCGGCCCGGCGATGCTTTGATCGTGACCAAGCCGGTCGGCACGGGCGCGCTGCTGGCGGCGCACATGCGGGGCAAGGCAAGAGCGCGCTGGGTGATGCAGGCGATTGAGCACATGACGCTGTCGAACAGGGCCGCGGCACGCATTCTGCAGGCGCATGGCGCGAGCGCTTCCACCGACGTCACAGGTTTTGGGCTGCTCGGACATCTCGTTGAGATGGTCAAGGCAGGGGGCGTGGATGCCACGCTGTGGCTGCCACGCGTGCCGCTGCTCGATGGCCTTATGGAGACCATGGCAGCAGGCATCTTTTCCTCGCTGCAGCCGCAGAATGTCAGGTTGCGCAGAGCAATCCGCAATCTGGAAGCGGCGGCGAGCCACGCGCTCTACCCAGTTCTATTCGACCCCCAGACCGCCGGTGGCCTGCTGGCGTCCGTTCCCTCGGAGCGCGCGCAGGCGTGCGTAAAGGCCTTGAGAGCGGGTGGGTACACCACTGCTGCGATCATAGGCATCGTGGAGCCGCGATCGGCGTCGCTCGAAGCCATAACCGTGGAACTGGAGCGGACCGAATGCCGGCCTGCGCCCGCGCTCAGTGCTCCAATCGAAACACGAGACCAGATGCTGGAGGAGATGCCCCGTGCGCACCAACCCGTTCTATGACGCCTGGCTGTTTCTGATAGGCAACACCAGCGACCATGAGAACAGCGGCGTCGGTTGGCTGCTGACCGTTCTGTTCCTCGCGCTTCTCCTTGCCAGCATCTGGATCGCGTACAGGAACTGGCAGCAGGATCCGGCGCAGCGCGCAAAGGAGCATCTGGCCACCTGGTTCATGCGCGTCATGATTGGCATCATGTGGTTTCAGGGTTCTCTCTGGAAGCTGCCGCTGCCGGTGTCGGGAGGTTTCGAGGGTTGGGCCAAGGCCCTGGGAGAGAATGCGGCGTTCGGCTTTCACAGGTGGATCGCGACGAATATCTTCATACCGCTCCTGCCGGTCATCAACCCGCTGGTCTTCCTGACGGAGCTGTCGCTGGCGATTGCCTTCATCCTGGGCTTCCTCGTGCGGCCGATGGGCGTGATCGGCATGCTGTTCGTGGCCCACCTGTGGCTGGGACTCTACCTGCACCCGGCGGAATGGCCGTGGCTCTATATCTTCCTCATTTTCGTGCAGGGGTTCTTTGTCCTCAACAACGCCGGCAAGAGCCTCGGCCTCGACGCCTTGATCGCCCGTGCGCCGTTTGGTCCGTTTGCCGGGGAGGGACTTCTGGCCCGTCTGTACCGGAAGGCGACCTGAGATCCCGCCGTTGGCGAGATTTCAGCTTCGACTGCGGTTGGGGCGAGGGCAGGCGCGTGCCGGGCCTGTCGCTGGGAAGGAGGGGGAGCTGCGCGAGAAGCGGCCCCAACGTGATGACGCCGATCGCTATGATCGTCGCGCCTGCGAGATCAGCCGGTCAGGCATGATACAAAGCGGCGTCCCCTTGCCGGATGTCAGGTTCCATTGGCTGCAGTCGATATCCCGCAGTAACCTCCAGGCATGCCGCATCAAGCCGTTGTCCTTGCTCTCTTGTCGGCCGCTCTCTTTGGCGTCTCCACGCCGGCAGCCAAGGCGCTTCTCGGCGCTATCGACCCGATTGTGCTCGCCGGCTTGCTCTATTGCGGCGCCGGTCTGGGCATCGCCCTTCTGCGCCGTATCGGGCATTCATTGCTCGTGGTGCGGGCGGGCCCTCCGGAAGTTCCGCTGCAACGCGCGGACATCCCGTGGCTTGCGGGTGCGGTCGCGGCCGGCGGTGTGATCGGCCCTGTCTTGCTGATGGCGGGGCTGGCCCGCAGCGAGGCGGCGACCGCTTCGCTGCTGCTGACACTGGAAGGTGTCGCGACTGCCCTGATGGCGTGGTTCATCTTTCATGAGAACTTTGATCGGCGCATTGCACTGGGTATGGCCTGCCTCGTCGCCGGTGCCGCGGTGCTGGCATGGTCCGGCCAGCCGGCTCATTCGGGCCTGTTGGGACCGCTGGCCATCATCGGTGCTTGTGCCGCTTGGGGGCTCGACAACAACCTGACGCGCAAAGTCTCGCTTGCCGATCCGCTCCAGATCGTCGAGTTCAAGGGGCTCATTGCCGGCCCGGTCAATGTGGCTCTTGGCCTGCTCGCAGGCGGCGGTCTGCCGGGTTTCTCGGCTGTGCTGCTGGCAGGAATCGTGGGGTTCCTCGGCTACGGACTGAGCCTTGCATTGTTCGTCATCGCGCTGCGCCATTTGGGGGCGGCGCGGACGGGGGCTTATTTCTCGACGGCACCGTTCATCGGTGCCATTGCAGCCGCCGTGTTCCTGCGTGAACCTGTCACCGTGCAGCTTGTCATCGCGGGGCTGCTCATGGCCGCGGGCGTCTGGCTGCATCTGACCGAGGAGCATGAGCACGTGCACGTCCACCAGCCCATGGAGCACAGCCATCCGCACGTGCATGATGTACATCACCAGCACGCGCATGGACCAGACGACCCGCCTGGCGAACCGCACACGCACCGGCATTGCCATGAACGGCTCGTCCACAGGCATCGCCATGTTCCGGACATGCATCATACGCACCGGCACGAGGAAGCGCGGACGAGAGAGCGCGGAGGTGCGCCAGATTGATGCTGATCAACGCGGCAGGCCCCCTTGCAGGGCTATGGAAACAAGCAAGGGCGGCGCGGGAGGCAGTGGGGGCTGAAACACTCTGGCAGGGGACGGCAATGGCCCACATCGTTGTGCTCGGTGCCGGCATTGGCGGCATTTCCATGACCTACGAGTTGAGGACGGTCGTTGGTGCTGATGACCGGATCACGCTCATCAACAACAACCCGTACTTCCAGTTCACGCCATCCAATCCATGGGTGGGTGTCGGCTGGCGCACGAAGCAGGATATCGTCGTCGAACTGGCACCTCTGATGGCGAAATTCGGCATCGATTTCATTGCACAAGCTGCAAAGCGCCTGCACCCAACGGAGAACCGCCTCGAGCTGGCCGACGGGCGCTTCATCGACTACGACTATCTGGCTATCGCGTCCGGGCCGGAGCTTGCTTTCGACGAGGTGGCTGGTCTTGGTCCCGACGGCCACACGGAATCGGTGTGCACCGTCGATCATGCGACCAAGGCCGCTGTCGCCTGGGAGGCGTTCTGCAAGGACCCCGGTCCCATTGTGGTCGGCGCGGTGCAGGGCGCATCCTGCTACGGCCCCGCCTATGAATACGCCATGATCATGGACAAGGAGCTGCGCCGGCGGAAGATCCGCGACCGCGTGCCCATGACCTTCGTCACGGCCGAGCCCTACATCGGCCACCTCGGGCTCGGCGGCGTCGGCGACACCAAGAGCCTGCTCGAATCCGAATTGCGGCAGCGCCACATCCGCTGGATCACGAATGCCAAGGTTGACAAGGTCGAGGTCGGCAGGATGCATGTCACCGAGCTGGGTGACGACGGCGTCGAGAAGAAGAAGCACGAGCTCGCCTTCAAGTATTCCATGATGCTGCCGGCCTTCCGCGGTATAGCCGCGATCAGAGGGCTGGAGGGGCTCGTCAATCCGCGCGGCTTCGTCATCGTCGACAAGCATCAGCGCAATGCCAGATACCCCAACGTCTTTGGCGTTGGCGTGTGCATTGCTATTGCGCCGCTTGAGCAAACCCCCGTTGCAACCGGCGTGCCCAAGACAGGTTACATGATCGAGAGCATGGTTTCGGCTGCGACACGCAACATCGCCAGCCTGCTCACGGGCCAGGAGCCGTCGAGTGTTCCGACCTGGAATGCCTTCTGCCTTGCCGACTTTGGTGATCGCGGCGTTGCGTTCATTGCCCAGCCGCAGAATCCGCCGCGCAACGTCAACTGGTCCAGCGAAGGAAAATGGGTGCACTACGCCAAGGTCGCCTTCGAGAAGTACTTCCTTCACAAGGTCCGCAAAGGGCAGAGCGAGCCTTACTACGAGAAGACAATCATGAGCCTGCTCAGCTTGCACAAGCTGAAAGAGCCCGCGGCTTGAACTTGGTCATGCGGCGCTCTGCGCCTGCTCAAAGGCCATTGCAGAGAGGGACGGCGTGAAGGCGCGGGGCGTGTGCTTGCCTCAATGCGATGGCGAGTCGGATTTGACGGCGGCTATAGCGATGAATGCTGCACCGAATGTCATCTGTCGGCCCAGCCAAAGGTCGATCGGCGACATGAGTTGAGCGCACCACGCGAACGGCGGATAGAACACGGCGCCGCGCACCGATTCGATGGAAAGCCCGGAAGCTTCGACGATGCCGCGAAGCTCGGTCGTAGACCTGAACCTCGCCTTGCGCCAAGTGTCCGAGCCCAGCCAGCCGCTGATCCTGCGCTTCGCCGCCCACAGCGAGTGTCGCCCCAGCTCACCGATGACGAGACGCCCCCCGGGCCTCAGCACGCGGGCGATCTCACGCACCGCGCGCTCGGCGTCCGGCACAAAGCACAGCACTGCGATGGCTGTCGCCGTGTCGAACGCAGCGTCAGGGAACGGGAGCGCTTCGGCGTCGCCCCCGACGAAGGCGATGTCCAGGCCGGCGGCCTTGGCTTTCGCTCGCCCACCCGACAGCATCGCCGGGCTGGCGTCGACGCCAGTCGCCGACGCGCCCTTTCCAGCCAGCGCGGTCAGGAGCATTGCATCGCCGCAGCCGACGTCCAGCACACGCAGGCCCTGGACTGGTGCCGCCAGCTCGAGGATCAGTCGTTCCTCAAGGGCATCGGTGGTTTGACCAAGGCGGCTCGCTCTCCACCGGCGGTATGCCTCGGGCAGCTCGGGCAGGGCCTCGGGCGATCCCGCCGACATGGCAGTTACGCCATCGCCGTCATGGCGCTGTCGATCTTCTCCACAACGGCATCGATATCCTGCTGCGTTGTGCTGCGTCCCAGACTGAAGCGCACGGCGCCCATGCCCACCTCGGGTGGCACCTTCATGGCCTTCAGCACGGGCGAGAGCTCGATCCGGCCGCTGTGGCAGGCCGAGCCGGTCGAGGCCGCCACCCCGTCGAGCCGGGCCAGCACCTCGGCGCCGACCTTGCCAACGAAAGAGATGTTGAGCGTGTTCGGCAGTCGCTGCTCGGGGTGCCCGTTGAGAGCAACCCGCTCGCCGTAGCGGCTCTGCAGCGCCTCCCAGAAACGGTTCCGAAGCGTGCGGACGCGTTCCATCGCGCTCAAGTCCCGCGCGAGGCTCGCCGCCGCCCCGAGCGCGACGGCAAGCAGAGCGCTTTCCGTTCCTGCACGCCTGCCGCCCTCATGGCCGGCGCCATGAATGAGCGGCTCGAGGGGCGTCCCATGGCGTACATAGAGCGCGCCGATGCCCTTTGGCGCGTAGAGCTTGTGGCCGGCGATCGTGAGCAGGTCGACGCCCAGGAGGTCCACGTTGGTGTCGATCTTGCCGACGGACTGCGCCGCATCCGTGTGAAAGATGATGCCGTGCTCTCGCGTGATGCGGCTTGCCTCTGCGATCGGCTCGATCGTGCCCACCTCGTTGTTGGCGTGCATGAGGCTGACGAGGATGGTCTTTGGCGTGATGGCGCGCTGGATGTCGTCAGGATCTACGCGGCCGAAGGGGTCGACCGGCACTTGCGTGATCCGATAGCCAAGTTGACTCAGGAACGCGCAGGGGCCGAGGATCGCCGGGTGCTCGACCGTCGATGTGACGATATGATCGCCCTTGTTGCGGAGCGCAAACGCGACCCCCTTGAGAGCATGATTGTTGGCTTCACTGCCTCCGCTGGTGAAGACGATCTCGGCAGCCGAGGCTCCCAACAGCTCGGCGATCTGCCTGCGGGCATTCTCCACCGCCTCGCGTGCCGGCTTGCCAGCCCAGTGGCCGCTCGAGGGATTGCCGTAGGCCGTTTCGAGGAACGGCCGCATCGCCGCGGCGACCGAAGGGTCGATGGGCGTGCTGGCGTTGTAGTCGAGATAGATCGGTCGCATGGCTAGAATACGAGCACTTTGTCCGCCGCAATGGTAGCGGCAGCAAGCTCATCCATCGTGCTGCGGCGAGCACCCTCCATGAGCTCCGCTTCGGTGATGCCCCGCGCGTCCATGCAGGTGCCGCAGAGAAGCACCTGCCCCTTGCCTGCGATGACCCGTTTGAGCATCCGCTCGACGTTATAGAAACCCTCAGGCGTCTTCTGGTTGGCTTTGGCCGCGAGTACGGAATCGGCCATGAGAAATACGGTCACCTCATGCCCAGGGTCCTTCTTGGCGAGAGCGGGCGCCAGCCTGAGTGCATTGTAGACACGTTCCGTGCCGTACGGCGGGTCATTGATGATGAACAGGGTCTTCACGTCGGTTTCCCTCCAGCTTCTTGCGCAACAGGGTGTCGCTCAATCGGCAGGGCGCGCCGGTTCCAGCGGACCATGCCTTGACGCAGCACGGCGACGTGCTTGAAGCCTGCCGCCCGGAAGACAGATGCGGCGTTCGCCGAGCGCCGGTCGGTCCGGCACACGAGCACGAGCGGGACGGCCTGGAAGGCCATCAGCTCGCCGATCCGGCGCTCGAGTTCCGGCAGCGGCAGATTGCGCGCCGCGCGAATATGGCCGAGCTCGCCGGTAAACTCATCCGGCCCACGCACATCGACGATCACCACCGGTTCGCCGGCATCGAGCCGGCGCTTCAGCTCATCTGCCTCGATCCAGTCCGCCGATTCCCGAAGCCGGCCGATGAGCCGCGGCAGCACGAGGATTGCCGCCAGCACCCCGAGGCCGAGGAGCCCGAAGCGAATGGCGCTTGCTTCGCCGGCCAGCGCCTCGCGGCCGGCGTATCCAAGCCACGTATAGGCGAATGTGCCCGGTGCCATCGCAAGGAGCGATGCCAGGATGTAGTGGGTGGCCGGTATGCGCGTGAGCCCAAGCGCGTAGTTCGACAGATTGAAGGGGAAGAGCGGAACAAGCCGCACGAATGCCACGAAGCGCCAGCCTTCCGCGTCGACTCCATCGACGAGCTGCTTCAACCGGCCGCCGGCTTGGCGGCTCACCCAGTCGGCGGCAAGGTAACGGGCGATGAAGAAGGCCAGCGTCGCACCGAGCGTGGCGCCAGCCAGATTGATGATACTGCCGAGGAACGGCCCAAACAGCGCGCCGCCGGCAAGGCCGAAAACAGCTCCGGGAAGGAACAGCACGGTTCCCGACGCAAACAGCGTCGCAAAGATGAGCGGCGCCCACATGCCCAGGCCTGCGACCCAGTCCGCCAGCGCGGCTGCATCCAGCCGCTCACGGTTCAGCGCGGCCAAGAGCGCCGCCAATGCCAGCACCAGGACCAGTGCAAGGCGCGGAAGGAGCGCACGCACGACTATGTCTCCTGCTCCCGGCGGCCGAACGAATAGCGCTCGTCGGCTTCGCGGAAGGGTTGCGTCAGCATGCGGTCGAGCCGCTGCTCGACCGGATGGCGGAATTGGGTAATGCCGATAGTCATCGCTTCGTGGCCGGCCCTGGGCTGATCGCAGTAAGTGCCGAACAGACGGTCCCACCAGGGCAGGTTGAAGCCGAAATTGGAGTTGGTCTCCCGCGCCGCGATCGAGTGGTGAACGCGATGCATGTCGGGCGTCACGACGATCCAACGGAGCTTCCCGTCGAGCCACCCCGGCATCCGCACGTTGCTGTGGTTGAACATGGCCGTGGCATTGAGCAGCACCTCGAAGATCAGAACCGCAACAGCCGGTGCGCCAAGTGCGGTGATGACACCGAGCTTGATTCCCATCGACAGCAGAATCTCGATCGGGTGGAAGCGGGCACCCGTGGTAACGTCGAACTCGAGATCGGCATGATGCATGCGGTGCAGCCGCCACAGTGCCGGGACGGCATGAAACAGCACGTGCTGCAGATAAATCGCGAGATCGAGCAGAATGACGCCGAGCGGCACGGCCGCCCATGTCCACACGCCAAATGTGTGAAACAGGCCCCAGCCCTTGGCCTCGGCAACCGCAGCGACGCCGACGGCGGTCATCGGAAAGACAAGGCGAACGAGCGCCGTATCCAGCGCGACGATCGCGATATTGCTTGGCCAGCGCGTTCCCCGGCCGATTTCCTGCACGCGGCGTGGGGCCAGGATCTCCCAGACCGTCATTGCGGCGAAGATGCCGGCGAACGCGGTCAGGCGGATCACGGGCTCGTTAGCGAGTATTTCGGTCATTGCGCAGAGCCTTCCTGTCAGAAGCCGGCCAAGCCATCAGCTTCCGGCGATGTCGTTACGCCGCCGCTGATATTCCTCGCGATCGATTTCACCGCGCGCATAGCGCTCATCCAGGATTTCGCGCGCCGTGCGCGCCCGCCGCGGGCCATCGTCGCTCCCGCCGCCGACCCATCGCACCAACGCAACGATCAGGGCGACGAGCAAGGCCAGCAGCGCGATTGCAAAGAGTGGTCCCAGCCACATGCCTCCCCAGCCCCATCCCATCCCCCAGTCGTGCATCCACCCGGGGCCCGGCCCTTGCGCCCAAGCGGTGGCGGCCGAAGCCAGGGATACGAGCAGAGCACTGACGGCAGCTATCGACCTCATGGCAGACCTCACCTTCCCGGCGGCAACCGGCCTCGTCTCCTGCTGCGGAGAGCAGCCTCGCGCCGCATCTCCTGACGGGGCTTGACGGCTTCTCTCTTTCATTCAATATATCACTTGAATGATGTAGTGAGGGAAGACCATGGTGTCAACCGTCAATCCCAAGCGCGCCCTTTACGCACAGTTCGCCGCCGTTGCGCGAGGCATGGCGCACGAGCATCGGCTCGAGCTGCTCGAACTCGTGGCGCAGGGGGAGCGGAGCGTCGAAGCTCTTGCCCAGCAGACCGGTCTTTCGATTGCGAACGCCTCGCAACACCTGCAGCAGCTGAGGCGAGCTGGTTTGGTTACGGCCAGACGGGACGGAAAGTACGTGCTCTACCAGCTTGCCGACGAGTCGGTTCTCGACCTGCTTTCCGTCATGCAGCAGGTCGGAGAGAGGAACGTCGCCGAGGTCGACCGCATTGTCCGCAGCTACTTCTTGGAGCGGGATGATCTTGAGCCGGTATCGCGCAGCGAGTTGATGGAGCGCATGAAGAAGGGGCTCGTCACGGTCCTCGATGTGCGGCCCGAGGAAGAGTTTGCGCTTGGCCACCTGCCGGGCGCCATCAACATTCCTTTGTCGCAGCTCAAACGCCGTCTCGCCGCGCTCGATCGCCGCACCGAGATCGTTGCCTATTGCCGGGGGCCCTACTGTGTTCTGTCCTTTGAAGCTGTGGCGCATCTGCGCGCGAAGGGCTTCAAAGTTCGCCGCCTCGAGGATGGCCTGCCCGAATGGCGCGCCGCCGGGCTGCCGGTCGAGACTGCGGTCGCACGCGCCTGAGATCCCGCCCTCCGACGCCTTCTTCGCTCGTACCGTTCTCACGGCATGTGATTGCCGGTGCCGAGTGGCCTGGCTCGCGCGGGCAATCCGACGCGCCGCACCCTACTTTGTGAATTTCTTCAGGTACGCGATCAGGTCCTTCCTGTCCTGGGCGTCCTTGAGACCGGGAAATACCATCTTCCCGTTGGGAACCACGCTCTTGACGTTTTCGACGTACTTGTCGAGGTTCTCGGGGCTCCACACGAAGCCGGTCCCGGCCAGCGCCTTCATGTCGCTGGAATAGGCGAAGCCTTCGATGCTGGCGGGCTTGCGTCCGATGATGTTGTTGAGATGCGGCCCGACCTTGCTCTTGGCCCCATCGCCGACATCATGGCAGGTCTTGCATTTCCTGAAGACGGCCTCTCCCTCCTCGGCGTTTCCCTGAGCGTTCGCTGCGGACGCAGCCACCATGGATGCCGTCAGCAGGACTGCTACGCTGAGCATGCTTCTCATTGCCATATCTCCATCGTGCTCTGCAGCGTCCGAGCGTCTCTCTGGCAATGGCCGATGACGATGCCGCTGACCTGGCGCCGCGTGCGGCGTGAAAACGTTCCGCTATCAGATCAGCAGCTCGTGCGCATCGATTCCTTGACTTCAGTTAAGCGGACCAGTGTCGCCATGGATGGTGCTCGCCGACATCGGGATGGCGGTGAGCGCAACACGGGCAACAAAGCTGTGGATTTGTGTGGCTGCGCTCGGCGCGGCGCCCTGTCGCAGAATTACCTTGATTGATGTCAACGCAAGCTCGACATTCTCAGGGCCAACGATTTCAGCATACCTTCGGCAGATCATGAGATTTCCGATGATGCTGTCCGCGGTGACCATCGATCCTGCCTGCTGGCTCAAGGGTGCTGCGCTGTGGTGGCGCAACCAGCGCGAAGGCAGGCGCGCGCTCAGTGCGCTTGATCGCAGCTCCCTTTCCGAGATGTCCCGCACTGCGCACGACTTCGGCATCGCGGTGGATCGGCTTAGAAGTTTCGCCGTGCGCGGTCCATTGAGCGCTGAGCTCATGCAACGGATGGCGATGGCCCATGGATTGAAGGCCGAAGCGCTCCGCCGCAACGACCTCAATACCATACGCGAGATGGAGGAGCGCTGTACCGTGTGTGGCTACAGGCTGCGCTGCGCTCGTGATCTGGCGCAGGTCGATGCGCCGGCGCGAGCCGAATCATATTGCCCGAATTTCGAGGCGTTCAAGGCGCTGACGAGGTGAGAGGGTTGCAGCCTCCCTCGAGGATGTCGTCAAGACCCAGGGTTACCAAACGCAGGTCGTGCCGTCGTGGCGCGTCGCCCACACGGTTGTGTCGGGAAAGGCGCGCGCAATCCGCATGCCCTCCTTTTCGTCGGCGAGGAAAAGCGCGGTCGAGAGGGCATCGGCAATGGTAGCCGAGGGATGCCGGACCGAAACGCTTGCCCAGTGTGCGGGCGTCAGGCCGGTGCGGGGATGCAGGATGTGAGCCAGCCCGAGCGTGGCCGAGAAGACCAGGGCATCTGCCGACGAGGTCGCGAAGGCAGCGTTCGTCAGCGGGAGGGAGAAGCCGCCATGCTGCGCGAATACGCGGAACGGCGCGCCGTCCGGGCGACCGTCAAGCGCGCGCACTTCGCCGAGGTCGATGAGGACGTGTGACCAGCCGCGGGCACGCAACAGCTCGGCAACGCGATCCGTGATGTAGCCCTGCGCTACGCCGTTGAGCGTGATCTGCGCCGCGTTGTGCAACCGCATCGAATCGGGCCCGAGTTCGACATTGCGCAGGCCGATCTGCGCCATCAGCGGTGCGCGCAATGCCTCGATAGGCGGTTGGCGATCGGTCGCATTCGCGAACCACTGCGCATAAAGGCGCCATAGTGGTTGGATGGTCGGGTCGAAAAGCCCACCGCTCCCGAGATTGACGATCCTGCATATCTGGAGCAGCCGGCGCAGATCGACAGAAGGATGGCGGAGGAAGCCGGTATCATTGAGGGCAATGATCTCCGCATCTCGTCGATAGAGACTGAACGATTGCTCGAGGCGGTCGATCTCCGCCAGGCAGTCGCCGATCGCTTCCTCGGCCTGGGATACACCTGTTCCGAAGAAGACGAGGCGGGCATCCGCGCCCAGCGCCATGCCCTTCCATTCGACCGGATCGGGCATACGGCGCGCAGCGCCAAGGCCGGCGACGGCGCCGGCGGCAAGGATTGTCAGCGCTCTGCGGCGCGTAACGCCGGCTTTGCGCATATCACTCATCCTGCGGCCATGCCCCGGCGGCCCGGGAGGCAAGGCCGGATCGGCGCTGCGCCCGTTGTTTGAGGGGCAGGCAGGTTTCCGGGTCATAGTAGTTCGCCTGGCATTGCAGGCAGTAGATGCACTCGTTGGGCACGATCTGGCCCAGCGGGTTGATCGCCTGCACCGTGCATCGGGTTGCACAGATGCGGCATTCCCGGCCGCACTGCGGCCGCCGCTTCAGCCATTCGAACAGCCTCAGACGCGCCGGGATGGCGAGCGCGGCGCCGAGCGGGCACAGGTAGCGGCAGTAGAGGCGCTCGATGAAGAGCCCGGCACCCAGCAGCCCGACCACGTACAGGACGAAGGACCAGTCTCTCATGAACCGGAGCGTGATGGCCGTCTTGAACGGTTCGATCTCGGCGATCACGAAGGCGAGCGTCAGCGACTTCAGCGAAAGGCCGAGGATGACGAGAAAGGCGACGTACTTGATAGGCCACAGCCTCTCATGCAGCGCCCATGGCAGCTCGATCTGCCGGATGCCGAGCCTGCGGGCACCCTTGTTTAGCAACTCCTGCAGTGCCCCGAACGGGCAGAGCCAGCCGCAGAAGACGCCCCGTCCCCAAAACAGAAGCGCAAGAGCCACGAAGCTCCACAGGATGAAGATGAGCGGGTTGAGCAGGAACTGCTCCCAGCGAAAGCCACCCAGGATCGCGTGCACAAAGGTGACGACATTGACGACGGAGAGTTGTGCTCCCGCGTACAAGCCGAGAAAGAGCAAGGTGATCGAGAGGTAGGCCAGCCGTATTGCTCGATACCGCACGACATTGCGTGTGAGCACGTCATGGGAGAAGAGAATGGCGGCGAGAGCGACGAGCATCGCTATGACGATGGCGATCTCAGGCTTCCTGGATTGCCAGATTTGCTCCCACAGCTCGGGCGAGGGAGCGGCTCCCAGACTTCCATCACGTTTGTTTGCCGGCGTCGATCCTGCGACGATAAGCTGCGCGGGAAGCGTGTAGTCGAGGGGAAAGATGGCCGTGGGTGCCCCGCCTTGTGCGTTCTCGCGCTCCACGATCAGCTCCACGCGCCACGCACGTTCGGGATCGAAGCCGGTCGAGCCGGGAATGCGAAAGATGGCGATCTCGCGCAACTCGGGTGCGCCTGCTGCAACGAGCTTCTGGACATTTTCGTGCATGTCGGCCCGAAGCCGGATCGTTCGTGCTCCCTGGACGAGCTGCACACGGTCGAACACCTCGCTCTGTCTCCAGGCGGTGCCTTTGAACGAGTAGAGCCCGCTTGCCGCAATCAGCACCGCGTGGTCGTCGACGCCGAGGCCACCATAGAGCCGCTCGAACGCCCGCTGCCCGAGAAGGTTTTGACCGATCATCGGCGGCGTCAGAAGGGCGGCATAGACATCGACGAAGAGCTCGCCGGGCTTGCTGTCGGCCATGCCGAGGCCTTTGGCCACCTCGCCGCGCGTCAAGCGCCGGTGTGCGACGCCTCCCGCATCGAGAAGAGCCTGCCATGACCTCGCCGCGTACGTGGTGCGATCGATCCCGCCCATTTGTGCCGATGGACCGAGCAGGCCCCGCGACAGGGCGACGGAGCGGGCCGAGCGAATGACCGCGTCCCGGATGACCGCGCTTGAAGCCGTCGCGCCCGCCACATGATCGTATCCGCCTTTCGTACGGCGCCCCGCCGGATAGACGGACACGGCCTGTCGAAGGTCGATCCCAGCCAATCGGCTCACGAAGGCTTCCAGCTCCGTGGGTGCCACACCGATCACCAGGATGGGTTCTTGATGTGCGACAAGGCGCGCACCGGCGATCCGCCCATCGCGCGTGAGGCCCAGGTGGACGTCAATGGGACGTCCCGAGAAGCCTACGGAGCCCGTGATCGCGCGTGTGGAGAGCGCATAGCCGACGAGCTCTCCTTTGAGCGTGACTTCGGCGGCCGGCGGATCGCCCGAGGTTGCGCCGGCCCGCAGCTCGCCCTTCACGCCCGGGAACAGGTGCGGCAAAATTTCCGCCCTGAATTCGGAAGCCGCAAGCGTCGACGCCCACAGGAGGACGACCAAGGCGATGAGGATCCGCACTAGCATCTGATGCGCCCTGCGCACACGCACTTGCAGCCCCGAGCAATGCTCCCGCGATATTTCATCGCGGGCGAAGGAAGGTCCCAAATCATCACAGGATAATCTCCGAGCGCGGATGAGCGGACTTAACCGAAGTCAAGCGACCCCACTCGCTCAGCCTCTAGCTTGAGCGGGGCGCTTGACGACGGAGGATGCGATGAGGCTTTCCCCAATTTCGCTGACCGCGAAACTGGTCCTTGCTGCAGGGCTGGCTCTCCTGGCCAGTGGCCAGATGACTGATGCCAGCGCTCAAGAGAAGAAGAAGCCATCCCCGGCCGATATCGAGAAGCACAAGACGACGCCCAGCGAGCGCTATCAGCCCTCGCTCGATATTCTCAAGGACAAGGCGGGAGAAGAGGCGGCAGCCAAACCGGGGGTGCCCCGACTGACCGCGGCGGAGTTCGGGCGGGCAAATCAGATCTACTTCGAACGTTGCGCCGGCTGTCACGGCGTGCTGCGCAAGGGGGCCACCGGCAAGGCGCTGACGACCGACCTCACCAAGAAGCTCGGGTTCGAATATCTTCGCGACTTCATCACCTACGGCTCTCCGGCGGGAATGCCGAATTGGGGCACTTCCGGCGACCTCAAGACGGAAGAGGTGGAGCTGATGGCCAAGTACCTCTTGAACGAGCCGGCTCAGCCCCCCGAGTTCGGGATGCCGGAGATCAAGGCGAGCTGGAAAGTGCTTGTCCCCGTCGACAAGCGGCCGACCCGCAAGATGAATTCCCTCGACATCGACAACTTGTTCTCGGTCACGCTGCGCGACTCGGGCGAAGTGGCGCTCATTGACGGCGCATCGAAGAAGATCGTCGTCATCATCAAGACCGGTTACGCGGTGCACATATCGAGGCTTTCCGCTTCCGGCAGATATCTCTATGCCATCGGGCGCGATGCCAAGATCAGCCTGATCGATCTATGGATGCAGACCCCGGCCGCGGTTGCCGAGATCAAGGTCGGCTCGGAGGCCCGTTCGGTCGAGACCTCGAAGATGAAAGGGTTCGAGGACAAGTACGCCATCGCCGGATCGTACTGGCCGCCGCAATACGTGATCATGGACGGCTCGACGCTTGAGCCGATCAAGGTCGTCTCGACGCGTGGCATGATCTACGACACCCAGGAGTATCACCCGGAGCCACGCGTGGCATCGATCGTGGCATCACACTATCAGCCTGAGTTCATCGTCAACGTTAAAGAGACCGGCCAGATCCTTCTCGTCAACTACGCCGACGTGAAGAACCTGAAGGTGACCGCCATCGAGGCCGAACGCTTCCTTCACGATGGAGGCTTCGACAAGACGGGCCGCTACTTCCTGGTCGCTGCAAACGCGCGGCACAAGGTTGCCATTGTCGATACCAAGGAGGGCAAGCTTGTCGGCGTCGTGGAGTCGGGCGGGCAGACACCGCACCCCGGCCGCGGCGCGAACTTTGACCATCCCAAGTACGGGCCGGTGTGGGCCACCAGCCACCTCGGCGACGAGACGGTGTCCTTCATCGGCACCGATCCTGTGAAGAACAAGCAGAATGCCTGGAAGGTCGTGCAGAAGGTGAAGGGGCAAGGTGGCGGCTCGCTCTTCATCAAGAGCCATCCCAGCTCCAAGAACATCTACATCGATACGCCGCTCAACCCGGAGGCGGAGATCTCGTCTTCCGTTGCCGTGTTCTCGATTGCCGATCTCACGCAGGACAAGCCGAAGTACAAGGTGCTCCCGATCGGCCAGTGGTCGGGAATCGCGCAGGGCCAGCGCCGCGTGGTGCAGGGCGAGTTCAACAAGGCGGGTGACGAGATCTGGTTCTCGGTGTGGAACAGCAAAGCGCAGGAGTCGGCTATCGTCGTCGTCGACGACAAGACGCTGAAGCTGAAGGCCGTGATCAAGGATCCAAAGCTGATCACGCCAACAGGCAAGTTCAATGTCTACAACACCCGCAAGGACGTCTACTGAGCCTGGAGAAAGGAGCACGTCAAAGCGGTGGTCACCGGTCCGTCTCTGGGAAAGAAGCCGATGCTTCCGATCTGCAACCAAGTCGGCAAGGTATTCCTGGTCGGGGCTGGACCCGGTGACCCCGAACTCCTGACGGTGAAGGCGATCGGCGCGATCCAAGCCGCGCAGGTTGTCGTCTATGACCGGCTTGTGTCTCCTGGCGTGCTGGCGCTCGTGCCGGCGGGTGCGGCGCGCATCGATGTCGGCAAGCGCCCGGGACATCATCCCGTGCCGCAGGAGGAGATAGGCCGGACGCTTGTCCGGCTTGCGAAAGGCCAGCGCCTCGTCGTCCGGCTGAAGGGGGGCGATCCGTTGCTGTTCGGTCGGGGTGGAGAGGAGGCGCTGGCCCTCTCGGCGGCTGGGGTACCCTTCGAGATCATACCGGGCATAACCGCGGCACAAGCGTGTGCCGCGGCTCTGCGCGTCCCGCTCACCCATCGCGGCACTGCGACGAGCGTTCGGTATCTGACGGGGCACTGCCGGGCGGACAAAGCCCTTGAGTTCGACTGGCGGGGCCTGGCAGACCCACATACAACGCTCGTCGTCTATATGGGCCTGGCAAATATCGCTGAGATCGCCGCCCAGCTGATTCGCCACGGGCGTGCCGGGTGTACGCCTGTTCTGGCGGTCAGCCGCGGCACATTGGCAGACGAGCGGTGGCTTGTGTCATCTCTCCAAGCCGTCGAGCAGGACGTGAAGGACGCCGACTTGTCGAGTCCGACCGTTTTCGTGGTCGGCGAGGTCGTCGAGCTGGCGCAGCTCAGCGAAGTCGAAAGCCATGCGCGCAAGATGCATCAGATTGCGGCCACGCTTTAGCATGGTCGTTCTCGCGGGGTTGCTTGCCTTTGGCACGTCCGCGTGGGCGCTGGAGGAGCAGCGCGAGAAGGAACTCACCAATCTGGTACGGCAAGACTGCGGCTCCTGCCATGGCATGACCCTGAAAGGAGGTCTCGGCCGCTCGCTCGCGCGAGAGCGAATCAGCCAGTTCGACGACGACACCCTGGTAGCCATCATCCTGGGCGGCGTCCCCGGCACACCGATGCCGCCGTGGCGCGGCCTGATCACGGACGAGGAGGTGCGGTGGATCGTCGGCCGGCTGAAGACGGGGTTTCCTGAATGAAGCGCCGAGAATTCATCAAGCTTGCCCTTGCGACGACGGCCGCAGGCACTGCCGCGACAAGAGCGTCGGCCTGTCCCGTGTCTTCGCGTGCCACTGGCGACCTCGGTGTCATCGTTGAGCGCGCCTCGGGCTCGATCCTCATCATCGAGAGCACGGGCCGCACCGTGCTCGATCGCATCGAAGGGCTGGGGGACCTGTCGCACGCGTCGGTCGTATTCTCGCGAAACGAACGCTTTGCCTACATCTTCGGCCGCGATGGAGGCCTCACGAAGGTAGACCTGATCAATGCCGTCATCAATCGGCGCGTGGTCCAGGCCGGAAACTCCATCGGCGGCGCCATCTCCGACGACGGGCGGCTTGTCGCCGTGGCGAACTACGAGCCGGGCGGCGTCAAGCTCTTCGACTCAGCGTCGCTGGCGGAGGTCGGCGAGATCGCCGCCGAATTCGGCCGCGATCAACGCTCCAAGACGGTGGGGATCGCCGATGCTCCGGGCCGTCGCTTCCTGTTCAGCCTTTATGACGGAGGTGAGATCTGGCTGGTCGACTGCGGCATGTCGGGACCGCCGAAGGTCACCAAGTTCGGCGGCGTCGGCAGTCTTCCCTACGATGGCCTGATCACGCGGGACGGACGCTACTATCTGGCCGGCTTGTTCGGAGAAGACGGGCTGGTGTGCCTCGACCTGTGGGCGGATCAGCCTGCGCCCCGACGCATCCTGGCGGGCTACGGCAAGGGTGAGGAGAAGCTCCCCGTCTACAAGATGCCGCACTTGAGGGGCTGGGCCCAGGCCGGCGATCGCTTCCTGCTGCCGGCTGTCGGGCGGCATGAGGTGCTGGTCGTTCAGGCAGAGACGTTTCAGGAGATCGGGCGGGTCGCCGTCCATGGCCAACCCGTCTTCGTCATGGCGCGCCCCGACGGGCGGCATGCATGGGTGAACTTCGCTCATCCGAAGAATGACGTCGTCCAGGTGATCGACAGCCGATCGCTCGCCATCCAGCGCGAGCTCCGGCCCGGACCTGCTGTGCTGCACATGGAGTTCACCGGTCGCGGCCACGAGGTGTGGCTGTCGGTGCGCGATGCCGATCGGGTTGATGTCTACGACACGCGCACTTTTGCCAAGCTGGCGGAGCTGCCGGCCCGCAAACCGAGCGGAATCTTCTTCACGTGCCGGGCGCACAGGACAGGCTTTTGAGCAATGCGGCTGACCGCCAACGAAGCTCGTCTGATCGATCGATGGCAGCGCGGATTTCCGCTGGTGCCTCGTCCCTATGACGAGATCGGGCGTGATATCGGGTTGTCGGAGAAGGACGTCATCGAGATGCTGCGCCGTCTCAAGGCTGGCGGCGTGCTGTCGCGCATCGGTGCCACCCTGCGGCCAAATACGGTCGGAGCAAGCACGTTGGCCGCCATCGAGGTGCCTCAGCGGCGGTTGCAGGAAGTGGCGGCCCTTGTCAGCTCCGAGCCGTGCGTTACTCACAACTACGAGCGCGAGCACGCCGTCAATCTGTGGTTCGTCGTGACGGCAGCCAATCGCAGGACCGTCGATCTGGTGCTTGATCGAATCCGCGGTGCATCAGGCCTCGACGTTCTCGATTTGCCGCTTGTGCGCGCCTATTTCGTCGACCTCGGCTTCGCCTTGTGCGGCCCCACAGCGGGAAGGGTTGTCGAGCATCGGCGGGCGGCGGCAGCTCCACGCATCTGGGATGCGGATCGACTGCTCTTGCGCGCCATCGAGGATGGACTGCCGCTTGTACCGGAGCCCTATTGGCGCATAGCTCTGGAGCTGGGGGTAGGCCAACACGCGGTGATGCGACGGCTCCGACGCCTGCTCCGCTCCGGTGTCATCAATCGGCTGGGTCTCATCGTGCGCCACCACGAGTTGGGCTTCACGGCCAATGCCATGGCGCTGTGGGATGTGCCCGACAGTGAAGTAGACGCGATAGGCGAACGTATCGCGGCCCATACCGCCGTCACGCTCTGCTATCGGCGGCGACGGGCCTCGCCGGCATGGCCGTACAACCTCTATTGCATGGTGCACGGGTGCGAGCACACGACGGTGCGTCAGCAGATCGCGACGATCGCTGAGGGTGCGGGTATTGCCGCCCTGCCGCACGCGGTTCTCTTCAGCAAGCGGCGCTTCAAGCAACGTGGCGCAACCCTGGCCGCTGCGTGACCAGACAATGATTGATATGACGGACCGACGGATCATCAATGCTCTGCAAGGCGGCTTCCCCGTCGGCGAGCGCCCTTATGCGGAGGCTGCCAAGGGGCTCGGTCTCAGCGAGGAGGAGCTGATCGGGCGCCTCGGGGCCCTCATCGATCGGGGCGTGCTCAGCCGTTTCGGCCCGATGTACAACGCCGACCGGATCGGGGGCGCGGTCTGCTTGTGCGCAATGTCAGCGCCGGCAGAGAAGTTCGAGGACGTCTCAGCACGCGTGAACGCGCACCGTGAGGTGGCCCACAACTACGAGCGGGCGCACCAGTTGAACATGTGGTTCGTGCTTGCATCTGACAGCCAGCAGCGCCTCGACGAAGTGGTGCGGGAAATCGAGGAGGAGACCAACAGCAAGGTTCTCGCCTTTCCGAAGCTCGCCGAGTTCTTCGTCGGATTGAGGATCGAGGCATGAGCGAAACGCCAATCGACAGGGTCGATCGCGCCATCATCCGCGCAACGCAGGCAGGTCTTCCGCTCGTCCCCTTCCCCTACCACCAGGTTGCCGCCGAGGTCGGGACGAGCCCGGACGATGTCATGCGCCGCATGCGCCGCATGCTCGAGGCCGGCATGATCCGGCGCATCGGCGCGGTGCCTAACCACTATGCGCTCGGTCTCGTGGCCAATGCCATGACCGTCTGGGACGTGGACGACGAGGCGATCGGAGAATACGGGCCGCGCGTTGGCGCGCTTGAGTTCGTCAGCCACTGCTACCACCGTCCGCGCCGGCTGCCGGAATGGCCTTACAATCTCTTCGTCATGGTGCACGGCCGACACCGCGCGGAAATCGACGACAAGGTCCAATGCATTGCTGCCATGCTCGGCAAAGCGTGCCGGCGCAGCGACATCCTCCTCAGCAAGCGAATTCTCAAGAAGTCGGGACTGAGGCTTTCGGCGTGATGAAAGGACGGTAGGGAATGTTTCGCCTCAGCCGGTTTCTGAGCGAGATCAGGACGCCGACACCTGTTGGCCCGCGCCGCGATCCGCCCGGCCCGGTAGTGATCTGGAACCTTGTCCGTCGCTGCAACCTGCGCTGCAAGCACTGCTATTCGATTTCAGGCGACGTGGATTTCCCGGGCGAACTCACGACGGCCGAGATCTTTCGCGTCATGGACGATCTGAAGGCGTTCGGGGTGCCGGCGCTGATCCTCTCAGGCGGTGAGCCGCTCTTGCGTCCCGACATCTTCGAAATCTCCGAGCGCGCGAAAGCGCTGGGGTTCTATGTCGGATTGTCGAGCAATGGCGTCCTCATCACACGCGAGAATATCCACCGCATCGCCGACGTCGGCTACGACTACATCGGCATCAGCCTGGATGGCATCGGTGCGACCCACGACCGTTTTCGCGGCAAACCCGGTGCCTTTGACGCTTCCATGAGCGGCATTCGCCTGTGTCGCGAGCGTGGTCTCAAGGTGGGGCTGCGCTTCACCATGACCATGGACAACCATCACGAGCTCGAGGACTTGCTGGGGCTTGCGGAGGCCGAGCACATCGACAAGTTCTACCTGTCGCATCTGGTGTACGCGGGCCGCGGCAACAAGAATCGTGCAGACGATGCGGGCTGGGACATCACGCGGCGCCGCATGGAGAGCCTGTTCGATCGCGGTTGGGCCTACCTGGAGCAGGGGCGCGACATGGAATTGGTCACCGGCAACAACGATGCGGACGGCGTGCTCCTCTATCTGTGGGTTCAGCGCCGGTTTCCCGGACGGGCCCAGCACCTGCGGGCCAAGCTTGCGCAGTGGGGGGGCAATGCCTCGGGTGTCAACGTCGCCAATATAGACAATCTCGGCCATGTCCATCCCGATACGTACTGGTGGCACCACCCGATCGGCAACGTGAAGGAGCGCGCTTTTGCCGAGATCTGGTCAGACCTGTCGGATCCGATCATGGCGGGCCTCAGGCGTCGACCGCGCACCATCTCGGGACGCTGCGGGGCATGCCGGTACTTCGACATTTGCGGGGGAAACACGCGCGTGCGTGCGCTGCGGCTCACGGGTGATCCATGGGCCGAGGATCCAGCCTGCTATCTGACCGACGAGGAGATCGGAGCCGACGCGCAAGCGCGACGCCTCGCGGTCTCGCCATACAGGGGAGCACGCCATGAGGCGCTGCGTCGCCATCCTGCTTAGCCTTGCCGCCTTCGCCGGCTGCGCTGCGGCGCAGGCGCAAGCCCCATCGGGGCAAGAGCTTTACCGAGAGCATTGTGCCTCCTGCCACGGATCCGATCGCCTGGGTCAGAGCGGACCTGCCCTCATACCCGAGGGCCTTGGGAGGCTCAGGAGAGCCCAGGCGATCGAGACCGTCGCCAAGGGGCGGCCGGCGACGCAAATGCCGCCGTTTCGGCATACGCTGTCGACGGAAGCGATCTCAGCGGTGGTGGACTACATATATACGCCCCTTGGCGAGAGCCCGGCTTGGGGTGCCGCCGAGATCGAGGCGACGAGGGTGACGCATGCTCCGGCCGGCAACGTCGGTCGGCCGGTTTATGACGCCGACCCGCTCAACCTCTTCGTGGTCGTCGAGGCGGGCGATCACCACATCACGATTCTCGATGGGGATCGTTTCGAGCCGATCCACCGGTTCAAGAGCCGCTTTGCCCTGCACGGCGGCCCGAAGTTCACCGGCGACGGCCGGCATGTGTTCTTCGCCTCACGCGACGGCTGGATCACCAAGTTCGATCTTTGGCGCCTGGAGGTGGTGGCCGAAGTACGCGCCGGCATAAACACGCGCAACATCGCGCTCTCCAGTGACGGCAAGTACCTGGCGGTTGCCAACTATCTGCCGGCCTCCCTGGTTCTCCTTTCCGCCGATGACCTTGCCGTGAAAAAGATTTTCGATGTGCGCGACCGCAAGGGCCTGCCCTCGCGGGTGTCCGCCGTCTACTATGCGGCGCCTCGCAATTCCTTCATTGCTGCGCTCAAGGACGTCGCAGAGATCTGGGAGATCGCCACCGATCCGGATGCGCCGCCAGTCTACACAGGGCTTGTGCACAGCCACGAGAGGGGCATGACCGAGGCGCTGGCTTCCACGGCCGGTCTCTTTTCTCTGCGGCGAATCGAGATCGACGAACCGCTGGACGACTTCTTCTTCGACCCACCCTACCGCCACGTCCTCGGATCTTCGCGCGACGGCAAGAGTGCAGTAGTGGTCAATCTCAACGTCGGCCGGCCGATCGCGCGTATCGACATTCCGGGCATGCCGCATCTTGGCGCAGGCATCTCATGGGAAAGGGATGGGCGCCGCGTGCTGGCAACCCCCCACCTGAAGGAGAGCAAGCTCAGCGTCATCGATATGGAAAGCTGGCGCGTGGTCGGGCGGATCGAGACGCTTGGTCCCGGGTTCTTTCTGCGCAGCCACGAAAGCTCTCGCTACGCATGGACCGACGTCATGCTCGGCCCGGCAAAGGACTCCATGCATGTCATCGACAAGACGACGCTGGAGATTGTCCGGACGCTGAGGCCGGTCCCGGGCAAGACCGCGGCCCATGTGGAATTCGATCGCACGGGCCGCCACGCTCTCGTCAGCGTCTGGGAAATGGATGGGGCCATCGTTGTCTACGACGCGGCGACGCTGGAGGAAGTCAAGCGCATACCGATGTCGAAGCCCTCGGGCAAATACAACGTCTACAACAAGATCATGCTCTCCGAGGGAACGAGCCATTGATCCCTGCAGGCAAAGGGACCACCGGCATTTCGATCGTCGCGCATGGCGAACGGCACGAAGACGCCACGAATGCCGCGTGGCTCGCACACGCGGCCGAGATCAGGACGGGATGGGAGCATGCTTGGGTGAGGGTCGGCGTTCTTGACGGCGAGCCGTTGCCCGGCCAGGCGTTGGCGGCTGCTTCTGAACGCGGGTTGCGACGCCTTATCGTCTACCCATATTTCATGAGTTGCGGCCATATGGTCGCCAGGGTTCTCCCGCAGCGTATCGGAAACATTGCGCCTGAGCTGGAGGTCTCCGTGATCTCGACCCTCGGCCAAAGCGATTCTGAACGAAGTCGGCGGATGCCATGCAGCGTCTGATTCTAGTCGTCGTCGGGAGCATATCGACGGCGCTTGCCATCGCCGGAGCGTTGTTGCCTGGTCTGCCCACCACGCCGTTCGTGATCGTGGCGCTATGGGCCTTTGCCCGCTCGAGCGAGACGCTTTACAGCCGTGTCCAACGCATCCCGCTGCTTGGCAGCGCGCTTGCCGAGGCGCATCGATTCGAGAAGGAGCGCGCCATCCGCGCGCCGGTGAAGATCACCGCGCTTTCGTTTGCGTGGGGATCGGTGCTCCTCACGGCGGCGACGACAGGTGGCTCGCGCCCTGTGCTCCTGTCGCTTGTCGCCATGGCTGCAGTTGCCGGCACGTTCTTCATGTGGTGGATACCGACGGAGCGACAGTAGATGCCGGTGAATGCCCGCCGCGCGTCGATTCAACTGCCGTAGAGGCCGGAAACATGCCCATCTCAAACAAAGACGAGGCTCCGATCGGGATCGTTACCGTGTCGGATCGTGCCTTCAAAGGCGTCTATGAGGACAAGGGCGGCCCCGGTATCGTCGCTGTCCTGAGTGACTTCCTGGTCACGCCATGGCGGGCCGTGGCCCGGGTCGTACCTGACGAGCGACCCGACATCGAATCCGCCTTGATAGACCTTGCCGACCGCCAAGGCTGCAGCCTCATCCTTACGACAGGCGGCACGGGGCCGGCAGCTCGTGACATCACTCCTGAGGCTACTGAGGCGGTCTGCGACCGCATTCTGCCCGGCTTCGGTGAGCTCATGCGGACAACGAGTCTCAGAGAAGTGCCGACGGCGATTCTTTCGCGACAGCTTGCCGGCACCCGAGGCTCGGCGCTGATCGTCAACCTGCCGGGCAGACCAAGCTCCATCAGAACCTGTCTCGATGCCGTCTTTCCGGCGATCCCTTACTGCCTCGATCTCATCGGCGGCTACCGGCTCGACACCGATCCGGCGAGATGCCGCGCCTTCCGTCCGCCCTCCACCGCCTAGAGCAGATTCAGCTTGACCGTACATAGCCTGAATGGCGGAGGAAGTTTGCGCATTCACCGGGCTCAAACGTGCTCGTGAGCTGGCCGATGGCGGTCCACAGGGCCTCGACGGAGCGAGCGGCG
>WBUN01000053.1 GCA_008933705.1 Hyphomicrobiaceae bacterium | reverse complement strand
CCTTCGGCATGAGGGGGAGGGGAACCCAACCGGGCCTGCAAGCAGCACGTCATGCCATCCCTCAACCCTTCATCATGTTGATGTCTTCGACCGCGATGGACCCGCGGTTGCGGAAGTAGACGACAACGATGGCGAGCCCGATCGCGGCCTCGCCGGCCGCCACCGTCAGCACGAACAGCGCGAACACCTGGCCCAGCAAATCGCCCATGAACGAGGAGAAAGCGACGAAATTGATGTTCACGGCGAGCAGCATCAGCTCGACCGACATCAGGATGACGATGACGTTTTTGCGGTTGAGGAAGATGCCGAAGATGCCGAGCGTGAACAGGATCGCCGCAACGGTGAGATAGTGGCCAAGACCGATCGTGTACATGTCGCTGCTATCCCCTCCCGTCCCGATCGCTCAGCCGCGCCCGTCCGCCGCGGCGGGTATGATGGCTCCGCCCGCCGGCACCTTGACCACCTCGACCGCCGTCTTAGGCCCGCGCGCTACCTGTGCGGCGATCGACTGCCTCTTCACGCCCTCCTTGTGACGCAGCGTCAGCACGATGGCGCCGATCATGGCCACGAGCAGGATCAGGCCGGCGCCCTCGAAGTAGTAGGCATACTGGGTATAGAGCACGCGGCCGATGGCTTCCGTATTCGTCACGCCCGAGCCCGCGCTCGGGATGGGCGTGGAAGGCGTCGCCAGCGCCCCCGGCCGCACGAAGCGGAAGCCCAGCGCAAGCACAAGCTCGGCCAGCAGGATGAGGCCGACGAGGGCACCGAGCGGCGCATTCTTGATGAAGCCCGCGCGCAGCTCGGCGAAATCCACGTCCAGCATCATGACGACGAACAGGAACAGCACCGCCACCGCGCCGACGTAGACCACCACCAGGATCATGGCCAGGAACTCGGCGCCGAGCAGCACGAACAGGCCTGCCGCGTTGAAGAACGCCAGGATCAGGAACAGCACCGCGTGCACGGGGTTCTTGGCCGCGATCACCATGAAGCCCGAGGCTATCGTCAACACCGCGAACAGATAGAAGAATGCAGCCGCAAGCGTCATGGCATCCCCTCGCCAACTCTCCAGGCCGCCGCCTCACCCCTCGAGGGTGAGGCAACGCCGCCTGCTCGGCTCGCCAAGTGCCGCACAGTCATCACATCCTCACCGATACGGCGCGTCGAGCGCGATGTTCTTGGCGATCTCGCGCTCCCAGCGGTCGCCGTTCGCAAGCAGGCGCTCCTTGTCGTAATAGAGTTCCTCGCGCGTCTCGGTGGCGAACTCGAAGTTCGGCCCCTCGACAATGGCATCGACGGGGCAGGCCTCCTGGCAGAGCCCGCAGTAGATGCACTTCACCATGTCGATGTCGTAGCGCGTGGTGCGCCGCGTGCCATCGTTGCGGCGCGGACCGGCCTCGATGGTGATGGCCTGCGCCGGGCAGATCGCCTCGCACAGCTTGCAGGCGATGCAGCGCTCTTCCCCGTTGGGATAGCGACGCAGTGCATGCTCGCCGCGGAAGCGTGGCGAGAGCGGCCCCTTCTCGAAGGGATAATTGATCGTCGCCTTCGGCTTGAAGAAGTAGCGCATCGACAGGACGAGCGCGACCACGAACTCCTTCAGGAAGAGCGAGCTGATGCCTTGTCCTATCGCACCCATGGAAGGCTCCTAAGGCGCAAGATTGAAGAACTGGAGGACGCCGGCGACGGCCACGACCATGAAGAGCGACAGCGGCAGGAACACCTTCCAGCCGAGCCGCATGAGCTGATCATAGCGGTATCGCGGCACGAACGCCTTCACCATCGCGAACATGAAGAAGACGAACACCACCTTGGCGAGGAACCAGAAGATGCCCGGCAGCCACGTGAAGGGCGCCGCATCGATGGGCGGCAGCCACCCGCCGAGGAACATGATGGTGGTGAGCGCGCACATGGTGGTGATGGCCACGTACTCGCCCAGCATGAACAGCAGATAGGGCGTCGAGGAGTATTCGACGGCAAAGCCTGCCACCAGCTCGGATTCGGCCTCCGGCAGATCGAACGGCGGCCGGTTCGTCTCAGCCAGCGCAGAGATGAAGAAGACGATGAACATCGGAAACAGCGCCAGCCAGTACCAGTCGAGGAACGAGTTCGGCAGACCCAGGCGCGTGCCGAGACCGATCTTCTGCGCGTTGACGATCTCGGAGAGGTTGAGCGAGCCGACGCAGAGCAGCACGGTGATGATGACGAAGCCGATCGAGACTTCGTAGGACACCATCTGTGCGGCCGAGCGCAGCGACCCGAGGAACGGATACTTGGAGTTGGAGGCCCACCCGCCCATGATGATGCCGTAGACGCCGAGCGATGAGATGGCGAACAGGTAGAGCACGCCGACATTGAGGTCGGAGATCACCCAGCGGCCCCAACTGTTCTCGTTCACCGGAATAACGGCCCACGCCGCGAGCGCCAGCACCGACGTCACCAGGGGTGCGAGCAGGAACACGCCCTTGTCGGCCCCCGCTGGAATGAGCGGCTCCTTCAGCACGAACTTGATGAGGTCGGCGAACGACTGCAGCAGCCCGAACGGCCCCACCACGTTGGGCCCGCGGCGCATCTGCACGGCCGCCCACACCTTCCTGTCCATCAGCAGCAGGAAGGCGATGATGACGAGCAGGGCGACCAGCAGCACGACGCTCTGGAACACCATGACGACCAGCGGCCAGATCGTGCTCTGCCAGATCTCCTGCCAGGACCAAGAGCTATCCATGCGTTCCCGTGGTCCCCTGATCGTAGCTCTTCTTCAGCGCGCTGAGCTCCGCCATGACGGCTGAGGCGCGCGCGACCGGATTGGTGAGGTAGAAATCGCGCACGGCCGGTCCGAATGCCTCGGTTCCGAGTGCGCCGCCGCGGGCGGCCAGCGCCTCCACGCCCTTGATGCCGGCCGGCTCCACCGCGTCGAGGCGAGCCAGCGCCGGCGCCACCTTGTACATGGCCGCACGCAGGGCGGGAAGACTGTCGTAGGGCAGCGTCTGGCCGGCGTGGGCGGACAGTGCGCGCACGATCGCCCAGTCGTCCTTGGCGTCGCCCGGCGCGAACGCAGCCTTGCTGGTCACCTGTGCCCGGCCCTCCGTCGATACATAGGTTGCGCTCTTCTCCGTGTACGCCGCCCCCGGCAGGATGACGTCGGCGCGGTGCGCGCCGGCATCGCCGTGGCTGCCCTGATAGGCCACGAAGGCCTTGCCGAGCTTGGTCATGTCCAGCTCGTCCGCCCCGAGCAGGTAGACCACGTCGAGGTCGCCGAACAGGCCCTCGCGCTCGGCAACGAACCCGAGATCCAAGCCTGCGGCGCGCGAAGCCGCCGTGTGCAGAATGTTGAACCCGTTCCAGCCCCCTTCCTTGCCTTCGCACGCGAGCAGCGCGATCTTTGCCGCCGCGGCCAGCACTCCGGCGCCGTCGGCACGTGCCGCCGCGCCGGCACCGACGATCACCATCGGCCGCTTGGCGTCGCGCAGGACGCCCGCGAAGCTCTGCTTGCCGTCCAGCACCTCCTTGAGCGTCTGCGGGCCGGCGCCGAGGTACTCATAAGCGTAGGTCAGAGCCACCTTCTCGCCGATCAGGCCGACCGTAAGGCCGCCCTGCCGCCAGCGCTTGCGGATGCGCGCGTTGAGCACGGCCGCCTCCAGCCTCGGATTGGCGCCGATCAGCAGGATGGCATCGGCCTGCTCGATGCCTTCGATGGTGGAGTTGAACAGGTAGCCGGCCCGGCCGAGCTTGGGGTCGAGCTTGGCGCCGTCCTGGCGGCATTCCACGTTCTTCGAGCCGAGCCGCGCCAGCAGATCCTTGAGCGCGAACATCTCCTCGGCGCCCGCGAGATCTCCAGCGATGGCACCGATGCGCTCGGGCCGCGCGCTCTTCAGCTTGGCGGCGACCAGACTCAAAGCCTCGTCCCATCCGGCCGGCTCCAGACGTCCGTTCTTCCTGATGTAGGGCCTGTCCAGGCGCTGCGTCCGCAGCCCGTCCGCGACGTGGCGCGTCTTGTCGGAGATCCATTCCTCGTTCACGGCGTCGTTGTTGCGCGGCAGGATGCGCACCACCTCGCGGCCGCGTGTATCGACCCGGATGGCCGAGCCCACCGCGTCCATCACGTCGATGCTCTCGGTCTTGCGCAGCTCCCACGGCCGCGCCGCGAACGCCCACGGCCTGTGCGTCAACGCGCCGACAGGGCACAGATCGACCACGTTGGCCGACATCTCCGACATCATGCCACGCTCGAGGTAGGTGGTGATCTCCATGTCCTCGCCGCGGCCGATGGCGCCCAGCTCCTCGACGCCGGCCACCTCGGTCATGTAGCGCACGCAGCGCGTGCACTGGATGCAGCGCGTCATGAAGGTCTTGATCAGCGGGCCCAGATACTTCTCGTCGACCGCGCGCTTGTTCTCGGCGTAGCGCGAGCCGCCGACGCCGTAGGCCATCGCCTGGTCCTGCAGGTCGCACTCGCCGCCCTGGTCGCAGATCGGGCAATCGAGCGGGTGATTGATGAGCAGGAACTCCATCACGCCTTCGCGGGCTTTCTTGACCATCGGCGAGCGCGTGCTGATCACCTTCGGGCTGCCGTCCTTGTTGGGCGGCAGGTCATTGACGCCCATCGCGCACGAGGCAACGGGCTTGGGCATGCCGGCGACCTCGACAAGGCACATGCGGCAGTTGCCGGCGATCGACAGGCGCTCGTGATAGCAGAAGCGCGGAATCTCAACGCCCGCCTGCTCGCAGGCCTGGATCAGCGTGATCCCGTCCTCGACCTCGATGGGCTTGCCGTCGATGATCAGTTGCTTGGGCATCGCCCGCCAACTCCCGCTCTCATCATTTCCGCCTTCGGCTCGTCACTTGGCATCTGAGGGCTTCGCCGTCACACGGACCAGGATGCCGGCGATCAGCGCCGCCAGCCCGAACCAGAACACCATCGGCTCGTAGGCGGTCTTGCCCGCGAGCCTCGCCGCGCCCGAAATCAGGCCGCAGAACACGCTGTTGCTGTACAGGCAGCTCAACGCGTCGAACACGCTGATGTCGCCCCGCCCGCCCGGCACCTTCGCCACCTCGTTCATGATGGACGAGAAGAAGCTGAACCACCAGACGAAGGCGGCGGCCAGCACCAGGGCGCCGCCGACCAGCAGGATGTTGCCGAGCTTCTTGAAGTCCATGGCTACTCCGCCGCCTGCTTGTGCGCGGCCTGGTAGCGCGCGATGCGCTCCTCCATCACCGGGCGGAAGTGTCGGATGAGGCCTTGCACCGGCCAGGCGGCCGCATCGCCCAGCGCGCAGATGGTGTGGCCCTCGACCTGCCTGCTCACGTCGAACAGCAGGTCGATCTCGCTCTTGTCGGCCTCGCCCCGCTCCAGGCGCTGCAGAACGCGCCACATCCAGCCGGTGCCCTCGCGGCAGGGTGTGCACTGGCCGCAGCTCTCGTGCTTGTAGAAGTAGGCAATGCGGCGGATGGCGGCGATGATGTCGGTGGACTTGTCCATGACGATGATCGCCGCCGTGCCGAGCCCCGACTTGAGCTTGGACAGCGTGTCGAAATCCATCGTCACATCGGCACAGATGCTGGCCGGCAGGCACGGCATGGACGACCCGCCCGGGATGACGGCCAGCAGGTTGTCCCATCCCCCGCGCACGCCGCCGGCGTGCCGATCGAGCAGCTCGCGCAGCGCAATGCCCATCTCCTCCTCCACCACGCAGGGCTTCTCCACGTGGCCCGAGATCTGGAACAGCTTGGTGCCGGTGTTGTTGGGCTTGCCGATGCCGGCGAACCAGGCGCCGCCACGGCGCATGATGTCGCCCACGACGGCGATCGATTCGACGTTGTTGACGGTGGTGGGAGCGCCGTAGACGCCGACGTTGGCCGGGAACGGCGGCTTGAGCCGCGGCTGGCCCTTCTTGCCCTCGAGGCTTTCCAGCAGCGCCGTCTCCTCGCCGCAGATGTAGGCGCCGGCACCGTGATGCACGTAGCAGTCGAAGTCCCAGCCGTGCACGTTGCCCTTGCCGATCAGCTTCGCCTCGTAGGCCTCGTCGATCGCCGCCTGCAGACGCTCGCGCTCGCGGATGAACTCGCCGCGCACGTAGATGTAGCAGACGTGCGCGCGCATCGCGAAGGAGGCGATCAGCGCTCCCTCGATCAGCAGATGCGGGTCGTGCCGCATGATCTCGCGGTCCTTGCAGGAGCCGGGCTCCGACTCGTCTGCGTTGATCACGAGGTAGCTCGGCCGCGGATCGCTCTTGGGCATGAACGACCACTTGAGGCCCGTCGGGAAGCCGGCGCCGCCGCGCCCGCGCAGCCCCGACGCCTTCACCTCGTTGATGATGGCATCGTGGCCCTTGTCGATGATCGCCTTGGTGTTGTCCCAGGCTCCCCGCGCCTTGGCTCCGGCCAGCTTCCAGTCCTGAAAGCCGTACACGTTCTTGAAGATGCGGTCCTTGTCCTGCAGAGCCACGGTGGATCGTCCCCTACTTTCCGGCCTTGGCGAATTCCTTGAGCGTCGTCGGCCCGCCCGCGGGACACGACGCCTGCCGGCCGGTCTGGGAGCCGGGCTTCACGGGCTTGCCGCTGGCAAAGCCGTCGAGCACCTTTTCCAGCAGCTCCGGCGTCAGATCCTCGTAGGTGTCCTTCCACACCTGGACCATCGGGGCGTTGGCACACGTACCCATGCACTCGACCTCCTCCCAGGAGAAATCGCCGTCCTTGGAGAGATGGTGCGGCTCGGGGTGGATACGCCGCTTGCAGACCTCGACCAGCGCCTCCGCGCCGCGCAGCATGCAGGGCGTCGTGCCACACACCTGCACGTGGGCCTTCTTGCCCACCGGCGAGAGCTGGAACATCGTGTAGAAGGTCGCGATCTCGTAGACGCGGATGTAGGCCATGCCGAGCATGTCGGCGACCACCCGCAGGGCGGGCTCCGTCAACCAACCGCCGTTCTGCTCCTGCGCCCGCCACAGCAGCGGGATGACGGCGGATGCCTGCTTGCCCGGCGGATACTTGGCGATGGTCTCCTTGGCCCAGGCCGCATTCTCAGGCGTGAACGCGAAGCTCGCGGGCTGATTGGGGTCTAGTCTGCGGACGGCCATGAGGTTGTGCTTGCCTCTGCGCTGGGAGACTGGCGTGGCGGCACCCTTATAGGGCCCAAGAGCAAGGTTGTCGCGGTCTCTTAGAACGATCCCAGAGGCCGAGGAACGCGGCAAAGTCGCCTTCGGGTCGTATTTCAGAGGATGGCGTCATAGCGCAACCAGGCGGCCTCGCCTAGCCGAGCCAGCGCACCAGCAGAAGCGCGGCCGCAGCCGGAGCCAGCACCAGCGCGCTCTGCGCACCGACCCTGAGAAAACCGGTCCAGAATACGGCCCAGGCCGCGCCGAACACGGGAATGGCCCCGGCGCTGACGAGATAGCCGCCGTAGCCGCGCGCCAGGGCGTACAGCGCGGCCAGAAGAATCGAGATCAGTCCGAGTGTTACGGGCATTCCCGGCCATTCCGCCTGCCATGCGCCCATCGGCCAGCCGCGCCGGGTCGCGAGCAGGCGGTAGGTGGAGAGGCTCAAGCCCCAGCCGAATGCGGTCACGGCCAGGATGAAGCCCACATCCACCACCGCCATAACTTCAATTCTCCCTGCAGGCCTTGCGCCACGTGATGACCGCCAGGAGCGCGCACGCCACCCCGCAACCGACGTGGAAGGCTACCTGCGGCACGCGCCCGGTGGAGGTTGCTGCAATCGCCGCATCGGCGAAACAGACCACCGTCGCCATGGCAAACCAGAGCATCAGCGCTCGCCACTGGCGCAGAGTTGCAAAGGCCACCGCCAGCAGCCCAAGCCACAAGTTGCGCAGGCCGATGATGTAGTAGAGTTCATAGCCGGCAGGCCGTGCCGGCACGCCGAACGTCCGCGCCGCCGACTCGGGAACGAGCAGATAGCGCGCCCCGATCACGGCCAGCAGCACCCCGCCGGCGATGGACAGGGCGATGATCAGTCGTTCCTTGCGTAACGTGCCTTGCTGCGACATCCCCCGACGCCCGTATTCGTGACCGAACGCATCCACACGGGTTGTCATACCGGGGCCGGACCCCAGTATCCAGCCATCCTCAGCCATAGCATTAGTCAGACCTTGCCGCTGGTAAGGAGGGGCCTTACCGCGACCGTCATCCCCGGGGGATCCAATACAAGTTCACCGGTGCTCAGGATGCGCGTCGCGGTTTCGCCGGCTTCGTTACGCGCATGATGAATGACCACACTCTTCTCGGGCTTGATGATCAAGTAGTGCCGAATACTGGGGACAGAGAAATACTCGACGAGCTTGTCACCGGTGTCGCCACGTTCGGTGGACGGTGACGACACCTCTACGACGATCAATGGCGCCTGCAGGATCGTGGCCTCAGGGTCGACGGCCCCGCCGCATTGCACAGCAGCGTCCGGCTCACGGGATGTCTCGCTGTCGATGACGACGGTCATCCCGTCCGTGAAGACGGTACATGGCAGGCCCGCGCGACCCACCGCGTCCCCCAGTGCCCGCGCAGCGGCCAGCTTGGCGAGGTTTTGTTGCGCCCGCTCCGGGGCCATTGCCACGACTTCACCCCGAACAAGCTCATACCGGCCGTCTGGCTGAGCAGCAGCCCAGGTCAGGAACTCCGGAACCGTCATTCTGTGCTTGGGATGAGCACTCATATGGCCAGAATAGCACGCTCCTGGCAGGCGCAACTGGTAGCCATGCAAGCGCCGGCTTCGGCCCTACCGATCGATCTCCCCGAACACGATGTCGAGCGAGCCGATGATCGCCGACACGTCGGCCAGCATGTGGCCGCGGTTCATGAAGTCCATGGCCTGCAGGTGCGGGAAGCCCGGCGCGCGGATCTTGCAGCGGTAGGGCTTGTTGCCGCCGTCGCCGACCAGATAGACGCCGAACTCGCCCTTGGGCGCCTCCACCGCGGCGTAGACCTCGCCCTTGGGCACGTGGAAGCCTTCCGTGTAGAGCTTGAAGTGGTGGATCAGCGCCTCCATGGAGCGCTTCATCTCGCCGCGCTTGGGCGGCACCACCTTCTTGTCGTCAGCCACGTGCAGGCCCTGGCCTTCGGCTGACAGCAGCTTCTCGCAGCACTGCTTCATGATCTTCACCGACTGGCGCATCTCCTCCATGCGGATGCAGTAGCGGTCGTAGTTGTCGCCGTTCTTGCCGACCGGAATGTTGAAATCGAGCTCCGAGTAGCACTCGTAGGGCTGCGCCTTGCGCAGGTCCCAGGCCGCACCGGAGCCGCGCACCATCACGCCCGAGAAGCCCCACTTGAAGCAGTCATCGAGGCGCACGACGCCGATATCGACGTTGCGCTGCTTGAAGATGCGGTTGTCCGTCAGCAGCCCCTCGATGTCGTCGAGAACCTTGGGGTGCGTCTCGCAGAAGGCGGCGATGTCCTCTATGAGCTTCGTCGGCAGATCCTGGTGCACGCCGCCGAAGCGGAAATACTTGGCATGCATGCGGCTGCCCGACGCGCGCTCGTAGAACACCATCAGCTTCTCGCGCTCTTCGAAGCCCCACAGCGGCGGGGTGAGCGCGCCGACGTCCATGGCCTGCGTCGTCACGTTGAGGAGGTGCGAGAGCAGCCGCCCGATCTCGGAGTAGAGCACGCGGATGAGCTGGCCGCGCTTGGGCACGCTGACGCCGACGAGCTTTTCCACCGCCAGGCAGAACGCATGCTCCTGATTCATCGGCGCGACGTAGTCGAGCCGGTCGAAGTAGCCGATCGCCTGCAGGTAGGTCTTGTGCTCGATCAGCTTCTCGGTGCCGCGATGCAGCAGGCCGATGTGGGGATCGACGCGATTGACAACCTCGCCGTCAAGCTCCAGCACCAGGCGCAGCACACCGTGCGCGGCCGGGTGCTGCGGGCCGAAGTTGATATTGAACTGGCGGATCTCAGTCTCTGGCATTGGCCCACTCTCTTCGTGGATGCATCAGCTTCGCGACGGTCAGGCGGGCCCGTCGGCCAACTGCGAATGCCACCAAATGCGGAAATGGCGGCACAGACCGTCGTCTCCAAACTCGATGACGGCGATCCCCTCGAGCCGCAGGCGAGGCAGCGGGCTGCCGGGCTTGCGCTCGATCATCCCGGTCCCTGCCGACTTGGCCCACATCTCGAACATCTTCTCCGACGTGACCCTGTAGCGCGTGCTCCAGGTTGCCACACCGCCCGTCGGCGTTTCGGCAACGATGGCGTAGTCGACGCGAATGTCGTCCTGCAACTTCACGCGGTCCCAGTACCGCGCGATCGCAGCGTGCCCGACTTGCTGGTCGAAAGGTGTGTTGTGATAGACGCCGTCAGGCGCGAAAAGCGAGCACAAGAGCCTGTCGTCGCGGCTCTCCCAGGCCTTCTTGTAGGTCTCCATGAAGCGTCGCACGCGGTCTGACATGTCGTACTCACCCTGCGTCCGCAGCTAAGCCAAGCCCCGCGCTCACGTTTTGGCCTTCTCGTCGCCCGGAAGCACATAGTCGGTGCCCTCCCAGGGACTCTCGAAGTCGAAGGAGCGGAACTCCTGGGTCAGCTTCACCGGCTCGTACACGACGCGCTTCTGGTCGTCGTCGTAGCGCACCTCGACGTACCCTGTGAGCGGGAAGTCCTTGCGCAAGGGGTGCCCCTGGAAACCGTAGTCGGTCAGGATGCGGCGCAGATCGGGATGATCCGCAAACAGGATGCCGTACATGTCGTAGGCCTCCCGCTCGTACCAGTTGGCGGCAGGAAACACCTCTATCACGCTCGGCACCGGCGTCGTCTCATCCGTCGCGCACTTGATGCGGATGCGCTGATTCTTGCGCGGCGACAGCAGGTGATAGACCACGTCGAAGCGTTGCGCCCGCGCCGGATAGTCGACACCGCAGATGTCGATCAGCACCTCGAATTGGCACTGCCCATCGTCGCGCAGAACCCTGAGCACATCGACGATCTTGGCGGCCGGCACCTCGACATTGAGCTCGCCGAAAGCCATCTCCCAGCGCAGCAGCACCCCGCCGAGCTTGGCTTCGACGTGCTTGGCCAGATCTTCGAGCGCACCGCTCATGCCGCGAGGTCCCTGTCAGCGCTCAATAGTGCCTGTCCGCCTGATCTTCCGCTGCAGCAGCAGAACGCCGTACACCAGCGCCTCCGCCGTCGGCGGGCATCCGGGCACATAAACGTCGACCGGCACGATGCGGTCGCAGCCGCGCACGACCGAATAGGAATAGTGGTAGTAGCCGCCGCCGTTGGCACAGCTGCCCATGGAGATGACGTAGCGTGGCTCCGGCATCTGGTCGTAGACCTTGCGCAGCGCCGGCGCCATCTTGTTACAGAGCGTGCCGGCAACGATCATCACGTCGGACTGGCGAGGGGAGGCACGCGGGGCAAAGCCGAACCGCTCCAGGTCCCAGCGGGGCATCGACGCCTGCATCATCTCGACCGCGCAGCAGGCCAGGCCAAACGTCATCCACATCAGCGAGCCGGTGCGGGCCCAGTTGATGAGATCGTCGGTCGTGGTGACAAGAAAGCCCTTGTCGGCAAGCTTGTTGGAAACCTCGGTGAAGAAGGGGTCGCCCGGTTTGGACAGGCCCGGCAAGGCGTTGCGCGGCAGTGCGGTCGTGGCGGTCATTTCAATCCCATTCCAGCGCACCCTTGCGCCATTCGTAGATGAACCCGACCGTCAGCACGGCGAGGAAGACCATCATCGACCAGAACCCGAACAGCCCCACGTCCTTGAACGCGACGGCCCACGGGAACAGGAAGGCCACCTCCAGATCGAAGATGATGAACAGGATCGACACCAGATAGAACCGGACGTCGAACTTCATGCGCGCGTCGTCGAAGGCGTTGAACCCGCACTCGTAGGCGGAGACCTTCTCGGGATCCGGGTTTCGGACCGCGACCAGGAACGGGGCGATCATCAGCGCCAGACCGATCGCCAGCGCCACGCCGATGAACACGGCAAGCGGCAGATAGTCCAGCAGCAGCTGGTTCATGGGAAGGCTCCCGCGCTGCGGCCAGGGGGCCGCGGAGCTGTCACTGCGCCCCTGTTATCGCAGCCCAGCAGGCGGCGCAACCCATGAAGGGGTCGCAGCCTGCCCTGCCGCCCTGCGACGGGGCCTGCCGACCGAAACTCCGCCGTGCAGCAGGCGGGCGGGGCGGCCTCTCCGCAGCACCGGCCAGCCTGAATATTTGCGTTTTGCCGCCGGTGGGCAGCCATGCGCCGGCAGGCGTGCAGGCCCGCGGCGGAGGCAAGAGGTTCCCGACCTGAGACTGCAAGCACCCTTGATTCCGAAGTCCGCTCCCGGCTCCTGCAGCAGACTTCGGCGAACTTCGGAATGAGGACATTGGCTTGCGACTTGCGTCGTCCTCACCCTCGCCCAACTCGAGCACATCCTTGCCGGCGAGGCCGAAGTCCGGCTGCCATGATTCGAATGCAGTATGGCGGATACCGGCAGACCGATATTGGATTGGCCCATCGCGCGTGATCCGACGTCACGCCGCGCTCGAGGTGCATACGATGCCCGCGGCTTGCGCCATCTCGATCCGAGCAAACTGAATGATTTCCGGGCGTTACGTGCACCGGCTGCCTATGGCGGCGGCACGAGTTGTCCACAGGCCGGGTCCCGTCATCGTGCGGCGGTGCCACATTCGCGCGCAAACGACAACTCCGCTATTCCGCTGGCCAACAAATTTCGACATGATTGGCGACTACGTCCTCGCAAGCGGGAAGCGGGGACCATGATTCCGATTTCTGCGACGACACTGAGATATTCAGGATACTGTCTGAGTTGCGGGCGTATTTGCGGAGCGTCTCGAAATCATGGTGACGCCGACGAGGCCTCGCCTGAGGGCTGTCCCGGGGAATTGCCGCGCATCCGCGCGGCGGCGGCTGTCTATGCGCCTCGTGCTCGGATTGATGCTCAGCACATCGATTTTGCCTCTATGCGCCCTTCTCGAGAGCCCGGTTTGGGCCGGCAGCCGCACATGGAGCAACAGGGACTGGAGCCGGGAGGCGGAACGGGCGCGCGAGCAAGCCCAGCAAGCGGCGGAACGGGCCCGAGAGCTTGCCCAGCAGGCCGCCGAGCGCGCCCGCCAGCAAGCCCAGCAGGCGGCAGAGCGGGCTGCGAGGCAGCAGGCACGTCAATCACGGGATGACGACGACGACAACGACCGTCAAATCGTGGCAACCCCCGCTGCCCCGCGGCGCGATCAGGACACGGGCCAGAACAAGCGGAACGACAAGGATAAGGACAACGACAAGGACGATGGGGGCGACCGCTCCGGCAGCCAGCGCAACCGCGACAAACGGGAGGCGAACCGGAACAATCAGGATAGCAGCGCCCCGCCGGCAACTGTGGTCGAGTTCTTCAAGCGTCTGGCAGCACCAACCCAGCCCAAAACGCAGGAGCCGGTGCCGGCCCTCGTCCCAACGCAGACCATCACGACGGGTGCCGTCCCGATACAGAAAGCAAAGCAGAATGCGGCACCTCCGCCGCCGGCAAAGAAACCGCCGCTGAAGCTCCGCGTTGGTCCTCTAGGGCCGCCACCCGTCCTGGCCAATAACACCATCGTCGGTGTCCGCCTGAACTCGGCTGCCTTGAAAAGGGTCACCGAGCTCGGTTTCAAGGTCGCGCCGGCCTCCCCCCTGTTCCAGCCGCGGACGACGGGCGTGACGCAGCTCGTTGCTCCCGAGCTTCTGAGCACGGCCGCAGCCCTTGACCTCTTGCACAAGGAGCTGCCGGGGGATCGCTTCGGCCTGAACTACGCCTACCGGCCTTACGAGGTTGCCACCGGAGACAAGCCGGAGGCGCCGGGTGTTCGCCAAGCGTCTTTCGGAGGCTGCACTGCGCAGCGCTGCTATGGCCCGGCAGTCATCGGCTGGCAGCCCAGCATGCGCTCGTGCGCGCGCGATGTCCGCATCGGCGTCATCGACACATCCATCGATCGCAACCATCCGGCCTTCAAGGGGCGCAATCTCCACATCGCCAACTTCCTCCCCAACGGAGCCCGCCGTGCGCCCAACTGGCACGGCACCGGCGTCATGGCCGTGCTTGCCGGCAATCCCGACAGCGGCACACCCGGACTTGTCCCGGATGCCAGCTTCTTCGCCGCCAACGTCTATCACAGCGACGAGCACGGCCAGCCCGTGGCGGACACCGCGAGCCTGCTGCAGGCACTGGACTGGATGCGGGCCTCCAAGGTTCACGTCATCAACATGAGCATGTCCGGCCCGCAAGATGAGCTTATCGAGGGGGCCATCAAGGAGTTGAGCGCCAGGGGCGTCCTGTTCGTGGCTGCGGCGGGCAATGGAGGTCCCAACGCGCCGAAGAGCTTTCCGGCCGCCTACAAGCAGGTGATTGCCGTCACTGCCGTTGGCAAGGATCTTCGCGGCTATGTGCACGCCAACCACGGCGACTACATCGACGTTGCTGCGCCGGGCGTCGGCATCTGGACAGCACTGCCTAACCTGCTGGAAGGCTATCAGTCGGGCACGTCGTTTGCCGCGCCGCACGTCACGGCAATACTTGCCGCCGCCCACGACCGCGTGCGCCAGAAGAGCAAGGAAGAGATCCTGAGCTCCCTTGACATTCGCGATCTCGGCCCGGCCGGACCCGACCGCATCTATGGACGTGGTCTGGCTCTCGCGCCGGCCGCCTGCTCTCCCGGGCACGATCCCGGCGGATGGGTGACCAACATCGTGCGCGCACCTGTCACGCCGCTGGAGTCGATCCCCTCGGGGCTGACCGCCCGGCCCAGCGGCTACAAGTAGCCGCCACGCCGCCCCGGCGCGGGTACCTACTTGCGATCGCTCGCCCACTGCCTGGAAATCAGGCTGTTCTCCTCATCGGTCTGCATCACATCGCCATCCATGACGGCGTGCACCGCCGCGTTGAGCGCCGCGTTGCCGTCCCCATCGGCCGGGACATACCCCTTGCTTTCCGATGCCTTCGGAGCCATCGCCACGTGAGCCTGCACCAGCCATCGGCCGTCTCCGCTGCGGCAGGCGTATCCCGCATACCGACCCGCGGCATCGCTGCTGATCACGTACTGGCGGCACGGCAGCTGGCTCGTCGAGCGAAACGTGAACGAGGCCTTCACCGTCCAGGCCTGGCCGTCCGCGCTCCTTGCCACAACCGATGTTCCACTGCGTGCGCTCTCCAGCACGCCTCTGAGCTCACCTTGGGCCAGCACATTCCCGCCGACAAACTCTAGGAACCCCGGCGCGGCTGTCGGCGCCGGGGGCGGCAGGGCCAGCCAACCGAGCCCGACCCCGATCAGCATCGCGACGCCGGCCGCCATTGCCGTCGGGAAATACCGGCGCAGTGCCGAGACATGCGGGCGCCCCATGCCACCAACGCGCGGCGCGCGCGCCGCGGCCTCGATAGGCCTTAGCTTTAGCTCCAGCTCCCCCTGCCGGATATCTGCGATGAGATGATCGTAATTCCCCTCCGCCATCCCCTGCCGGAACGCACGGGCGAGAGGCGCCGACGTCGCTCTGAACGCGTCGAGTTTCCGCCGATACTCGGGATGCGCGGCCAGCTCCGCCTCGACGGCCGCACATGCTGCCGGATCGAGCGCGCCATCCGCATAGGCCATCAGCGTTTCATCGGTCAGTTCGGCCACGGCGGCTCTCCGGTTTCGAGGTCGCCTTGGACCCAGGCGCTCGATTGATTGCTTCGTGCAGTGCCAGGCGGGCGCGAGCCAGCCTGCTCATGACTGTCCCCGTCGGCAGGCCCAGAACGTCGGAGGCCTCCTTGTAGGAAAGGCCGTCGACGCACACCAGCGAGATCAGCACGCGATGCTCCGGCGAGAGCTTGTCGAGCCCCTTGATCACCTCGGCGAGCGCAAGCCGGCTCTCAACGACCGCGCGTCCGTCCTGGGCCATCAGCGCGCCGGCCGTTTCCACATCCATGGGCTCGCCGCGGTATTTTTCGGCGCGTCTGCCATCAAGCCAGAGATTTTGCGCGATACGGAACATCCAACTCTCAAGGCGCGTGCCGGGCTGCAGTTGGTCTCTGTGGGCCAGTGCGCGCGCGCATGTCTCCTGTACGAGGTCGTCTCGCTGGTCCGCACTTCCCGTCAGGGAATAAGCAAACCGCGATAGCCGTGGCAGAAAGGCGATCATCTGCTCCCGAAAGTCGTCAGTCATATAGTCGCCTTGCGGCTTTGAGGAACAACGAGCGACAGAGTCCGTTATTCCCTGTCGCCCTGCTTCAAAATCCGCGGCCCCGCCGCCGCCCCCAGCCGCAATTGGCGCGGCGCGCCGTCAGCGACTGCTCAGTCCAGGTTGAAAGCACGCGCATTGTGGCTTTTCTTGCACGCTGCTCCCGGAGTGCCGGCGCGACCGCCGCGATCTGCTTGCCTTGCGCGGCCGCGGGATAGGCTGCGCCGGCGCGTTTGCCAGCCACGTGCGAGCGGACCCGGCGCAATCGCTGTCCACTATCGGACCACAGAGTCCCAGAAAATTATCTGGCCTGTGGCGGGAATAACATCGCGACTCGGGAGTTATGGCTCATGTCCGCTTCCCCGCACAGCGGATAAGCATCAGGGCGTCTCCGCAGCCCTCCGTACTCGCGTACGAGAGACGCCCTGATCATTCTCCTTCCGCGGCAGGCACGCCCTGCGTGCATTGGCACAGCGCCGCAGACGACGACAAGTCCTGAAAGCCCGATGGCAGTTGGCTGCGTTTCACGCTTGCGCAGACCGCAATTCGTGGCAACACCCTTCGAACAAATTGTCGCTGACAATGAATGGCGCGAGCGACGGGACTTGAACCCGCGGCCTCCGGCGTGACAGGCCGGCGCTCTAACCAACTGAGCTACGCCCGCAATCCAAAAAAGCGCGCCGCACCGATGCGCGCTGTCACGATGCAGGTGGGCATACGGGTTGATAGGACCTTAGTCAAGTAGAGGCGGGCCAATACGGAACGATCCTGTTACAATTGCATAGTTCAGCTGAACGCGTTGGAGTGCATTGATGGTACAAGGGACCGAAAATAGCACCAATCCGGCCACGCTGCTGGCGGCCGCAAACAGTTTCGTCGCCGAAACAGCCGTCAAGCTGGACCGTCTCGATACGAGAACTACCGCAGTAGAATCTGCGGTGAGGGAGGCACAAGTCGAGACCAGGCAAGAAATTGGCTCTCTTCACCAGGCACTCCTGCAAACGCACCCGCTGATCGATAATCTTCGCCAGGAGTTCCAAAGAGGCTATTCGGAAATCGCTACCAGACTGGCCAATCTCGAATTCAACGCCCCCTCCTGGGTGTCGAGCCGTTCGCTGGAAGCTCATGCTCGCTCCGCAGAGGAGCGGTGCTCCAAGCGTCACGATATCGCGTTAAGCCGAAGCACCTCTTGCGAAGAAGACTACGAGCGCCTCCGCCTTAGAATTGAGGATATTGAGAAGGCAGTGAAGCCCAAGCGTGACTGGTCTTGGACGTATGCCGCAGCCTTGTTCTCGCTGGGCGTTGTTACCGCGGTTGTTGCGTCGCGTTATCCCTTCTTATTCTAGACGGCTGACACTCCGAGGTAACTTGGTGGGCGGTGAGAGGGTCGAACTCCCGACATCTTCGGTGTAAACGAAGCGCTCTGCCACTGAGCTAACCGCCCCCGGGAAACTCTCTAACCATCGCCTCCGGCTCCAGGCAATGGCGTATCGACGCTGCTCACGACAGGCCGCCGTCCAGTGCCGCCGCCTCCCCCGCAAAACAACCAGCAGCCCCCCAAAAAAAGAGGGCGCACACTCGCATCCACGCGGGCGCGCCCGGCAATGGGCAAAGAAGCGGAGAGCCTAGTTCAAGACGTCCTTGAGGTTCTTGGACGCCTGGAACTTTGGAACCCGCGACGCCTTCAGCATCATCTCGACGCCGGTCTGCGGGTTGCGGGCCTTGCGCGCCGCCCGTTTGGCCACCTTGAAGGTGCCGAAGCCAGGGATACGGACCTCCTCGCCTTTCTTCATCGCGCCCTCGATGTGATTGATCATCGCATCGACGGCAACGCTGGCCTTCTCCTTGGTGAGCTCGGCCGCGTTGGCCACGGCATCGATCAAATCTTTTTTGCTCATCTCTTCCGTCCTCGTGACTTGGAAAGGCGTGTGGCCTCAGCGGGGAAATCTTGCTCGCCCGGCCCGATTGAGCCGCTGCAACGGCAGCAGCGAGCGCGAAACAACGCCCAAAGCAGGGGGCCGTCAAGGGGAAAATGCCCGGAATCTCCCGGTTTTGCTAGGGAATCCGAGGGGTCGGCACGCTCGAGTTGCATGCCGAACATGCAAAAGCGGGGCCGTTCACGGCCCCGCTCTCCAATGCCTTCCTGACGGCCCGCTCAGTGAGCCGTGACGCGGGACTGCTCCTTGGCCTCGCCGGTAGCCACGGCCGCCGCGGCTTCCTCCTCCACCGTGATGGGGGTGGGCATCCGCACCAGGGCAACCTTCAATACGTCGTCCATCCGCGAAGCCGGCACGATCTCGAGGTGCGACTTGACCTCATCCCCGATCTCCGCCAGGTCCTTTACGTTTTCTTCAGGAATTACAACGGTCTTTATGCCTGCCCGAAGGGCCGCCAGCAGCTTCTCCTTGAGACCGCCGATCGGCAGTACCCGGCCCCGCAGCGTGATCTCGCCGGTCATGGCGACATCCTTCTTCACCGCGATCCCGGTCATCACCGAAATGATGGCCGTCACCATCGCCACGCCGGCCGAGGGCCCATCCTTCGGGGTTGCCCCTTCCGGCACGTGCACATGGATATCCTTCCTCTCGAACAGCGAGGAGGCGATGCCGAAATCGAGGCTGCGCGAGCGCACATAGGCATTGGCGGCCTGGATCGACTCCTTCATGACGTCGCGCAGGTTGCCGGTCACCGACATCTTGCCCTTGCCGGGCATCATGACGCCTTCGATTGTCAGGATCTCGCCGCCGACCTCGGTCCAGGCGAGGCCCGTGACGACGCCGACCTGGTCCTCGAGCTCCGCCTCGCCGAAGCGGTACTTCGGCACACCGAGGTAGTGCTCGATATTCTCCGTCGTGACCTGCACCGACTTGTGCGTTCCAAGCAGGATCTCCTTCACCGCCTTGCGGGCGAGCTTGGCCACCTCGCGCTCGAGGCTGCGCACGCCCGCCTCGCGGGTGTAGCGCCGGATCAGCAGCTGCAGGGCCGCGTCGTCGACCTCCCACTCGCCGGCTTCCAGACCGTGATTCTGCCGCTGGGTGGGAATGAGGTGCCGCTTGGCAATCTCGACCTTCTCGTTCTCGGTGTAGCCGGCGAGGCGGATGATTTCCATGCGGTCCAGGAGGGCCGGCGGAATGTTCATCGTATTCGCCGTCGTCACGAACATCACGTTGGACAGGTCGTAGTCGACCTCCAGGTAGTGGTCGTTGAAGGTGTGGTTCTGCTCGGGGTCCAGAACCTCAAGCAACGCCGCCGCCGGATCGCCCCGGAAGTCCGAGCCCATCTTGTCGATCTCGTCCAGCAGGAAGAGCGGGTTCGTCCGCTTTGCCTTCTTCATGGACTGGATGACCTTGCCGGGCATCGAGCCGATGTAGGTGCGCCGGTGGCCGCGGATCTCGGCCTCGTCACGCACGCCGCCGAGCGACATGCGCACGAACTCGCGGCCCGTGGCGTTGGCAATCGACATGCCGAGCGAGGTCTTGCCCACGCCGGGCGGACCGACGAGGCACAGGATCGGCCCCTTCAGCTTATTGGTACGCGACTGCACCGCGAGGTACTCGAGGATGCGCTCTTTGACCTTCACGAGGCCGTAGTGCTCCTTGTCGAGCACGTCCTGCGCCTCGGCCAGATCCTTCTTGACCTTGCCCTTGATGCCCCACGGAATGGACAACAGCCAGTCGAGGTAGTTGCGCACCACCGTCGCCTCGGCAGACATCGGGCTCATCTGCTTGAGCTTCTTCAGCTCGGCCAGAGCCTTGTCGCGCGCTTCCTTCGACAGCTTGGTGTTCTCGATCTTTTCCTCGAACTCCGCGATGTCGTCGCGCTCGTCGCCGTCGCCGAGTTCCTTCTGAATGGCCTTCATCTGCTCATTCAGGTAGTACTCGCGCTGCGTCTTCTCCATCTGCCGCTTGACGCGGGAGCGGATCTTCTTCTCCACCTGCAGGACGGAGATCTCGCTCTCCATCAGCGTATAGACACGCTCGAGCCGGTTCGAGACCGTGGTGATCTCGAGGATGTCCTGCTTGTCGGAGATCTTGATGGCCAGGTGCGAGGCAATGGTATCTGCCAGCTTCGAGTAATCCTCGATCTGGCTGATCGTGCCCAGTACCTCGGGCGAGATCTTCTTGTTGAGCTTGACGTAGCTCTCGAACTGCGAGACCGCCGATCGGGCCAGCGCCTCGATCTCGTCCTTGGCGCCGAGCGTTTCCACCACGCGCTCGACCTCGGCCTCGAAATACTCCGGGTTGCCCGTATAGCGCACCACCTTGGCACGCGCGGTGCCCTCGACGAGCACCTTGACGGTGCCGTCCGGCAACTTCAGCAACTGCAGCACGGACGCGAGCGTACCCATCTGGTAGATGGCGTCCGGGGCCGGATCGTCGTCACCTGCATTCTTCTGCGCAGCCAGCAGGATCTGCTTGTCGGCGCGCATCACCTCTTCGAGCGCGTTAATCGACTTCTCGCGGCCGACGAACAGTGGCACGATCATGTACGGAAAGACGACGATGTCGCGCAGGGGCAGGACCGGATAGATTTCCTTGCCGCCCTTCTCTTTGGCTTGCTTGGATTCGCTCATGGTCTCTCTCTTTCGCCCGTCTCCAGGGTTACGTTAGTACCCCGATTTGGCCAAGTGGCACGGCACAATCCGCCACAACTGCGTCATTTCTCCGCAACACCCTGGCCGGCATCCCAAAAAAACGCCGGCCGGATGAACCTCCGCACCGCCTCGACAGGCATTTCTCCGTGCTCGGGCCTGCAGTCGACATGCTTCCAACCAAAAGATGGTCACCCCGCGACCATCGATCAAGTGGCGGCACGCCCAACTATCGCCCCGGCCGAGCGGTGAAGCTAACACAGTGTGCCCGCGATTCCGCAGGTGTCGGGGCTTAATCTTGTGCAGCAGTTAAGCGCTGGAGCCTTTTTCGCCCGCCCGGTCGGAATAGATGCGCAGCGGCCGCGCGCCGCCTTCCACCACCTCCGGCCCGATGACCACCTCCTCGACCCCCTTGAGGGCCGGCAGCTCGAACATGGTGTCGAGCAGGATCGCCTCCATGATCGAGCGCAGGCCGCGCGCCCCGGTCTTGCGCTCGATCGCCTTGCGGGCGATGGCCTTGAGCGCATCCTGCGTGATGGTGAGCCTGACGTCCTCCATCTCGAACAGCCGCTGGTATTGCTTGACCAGCGCGTTCTTCGGAATGGTCAGGATCTGCATCAGCGCCGCCTCGTCGAGATCCTCGAGCGTAGCGATCACCGGCAGGCGGCCGATGAACTCCGGGATGAGGCCGAACTTCAGCAGGTCCTCGGGCTCGACACCCTTGAGGATGTCGCCCGTGCGCCGCTCGTCGGGACCTGTGACCTTGGCACCAAAGCCGATCGATGAGCCGCGGCCGCGCCGCGAGATGATCTTCTCCAGCCCCGCGAACGCGCCGCCGCAGATGAAGAGGATGTTGGACGTATCGACCTGCAGGAACTCCTGCTGCGGGTGCTTGCGGCCGCCCTGGGGCGGCACGGAAGCGACGGTGCCTTCCATGATCTTCAGCAGGGCCTGCTGCACGCCTTCGCCCGATACGTCGCGGGTGATCGACGGGTTGTCGGACTTGCGGCTGATCTTGTCGATCTCGTCGATGTAGACGATGCCGCGCTGCGCGCGCTCCACGTTGTAGTCGGCGTTCTGCAGCAATTTCAGGATGATATTCTCGACGTCCTCGCCGACGTAGCCTGCTTCGGTGAGCGTGGTTGCGTCCGCCATCGTGAAGGGCACGTCGAGAATACGCGCCAGCGTCTGCGCCAGCAGCGTCTTGCCGCACCCCGTCGGGCCGACCAGCAGGATGTTCGATTTGGCAAGCTCCACGTCGTTGTTCTTGGCCGCGTGGTTCAGCCGCTTGTAGTGATTGTGCACCGCTACCGACAGGACGCGCTTGGCGTGGTCTTGGCCGATGACGTAGGAATCCAGAACGGTGCAGATCTCGGCGGGGCTCGGCACGCCGTCCCGGGATTTGACGAGAGTGTTCTTGTTCTCCTCGCGGATGATGTCCATGCACAGCTCGACGCATTCATCGCAGATGAACACCGTCGGACCCGCAATCAGCTTGCGGACCTCATGCTGGCTCTTGCCGCAGAACGAGCAGTAAAGCGTGTTCTTTTCCTGGGCCATCCGGTTCTCTCAAACGCCTCTCGGGCGATCAATTCCCTTCGTACAGAGCCGACCTTCCAGCCCTGTCACGCTCAGCGCATGCGGCACATGCCGCGGGGCCTTATGGGAATCCCACCCAATCTGAGCATGCTACGGTAGCCCAGATCAAGATTGGATTAACAACTCTGTCACAGAGTCCCCATTTGGTAACCTCCGGGCATCGTGCCCCGCCTCGCAGCCCGGCACCCCTTGGTCACCGCAAGATGCGTGCCGGAACCCAAGCTATGCGCTGATTGAGGGCGTTCGTCTCCGCGCCCTCCTGCAACCATGGCCGGGGCGTCGCCATTGGCCCGGTTTCAGGACACCTTGCCGGCCGAGACTTGCGCTTCCACCTCGTCCCGGCTCTCGATCACCTTGTCGATCAGCCCGAACTCCCTGGCCTGCTCGGCGGTCATGAAGTAATCGCGGTCCAGCGTCTTTTCAATGACCTCGTAGGACTTCTTGGTGTGCTTGACGTATACTTCGTTGAGCCGCCGCTTCATCTTGATGATGTCCTCGGCGTGCCGCTCGATATCGCTGGCCTGGCCCGAAAACCCGCCGGACGGCTGATGCACCATGATGCGGGCGTTGGGCAGCGCGTAGCGCATGCCTGCCGTGCCGGCGCACAGCAGCAGCGACCCCATCGAGGCGGCCTGCCCGATGCACAGCGTGGCGATCGGCGGACGGATGAACTGCATGGTGTCGTAGATCGCCATGCCCGCCGTCACCACCCCGCCCGGCGAGTTGATGTACATCGAGATCTCTTTCTTCGGGTTCTCGGATTCACAGTACAGCAGCTGCATGCAGATCGAGGCTGCCATGTGGTCCTCGACCGGCCCGGTCACGAAGATGATGCGCTCCTTCAGCAGTCGCGAGGGCAGGTCATACCCGCGCTCGCCACGGTTCGTCTGTTCGACGACCATGGGCCAGAAGGTGTTCGTGAGGGTCGAAACCGGATCGGACATGGGGTCCCCTGTCAATCGCTGCTGTGCTGCCGCGCCACTGATGGAGTGTGGGGTGGCGCGCTTCCGACTTCAAGCATGATCACCGCTTTTCATGGCTGTGATCATGATGATGGTGCCCATGGTCGTGGGCATGGTCATGGTCGTGGTGATGATGGTCATGGTCATGATCGTGATGATGATCATGATGGTGGTCATGGCCATGATGGTGAGCGTGAGCGTGTAGGTCGTCCTCGCCTTCAACCGGCTTCAGCAGCTCCTCTGCGCTCACCTTCTTCTCGACCGGCTTGGCCTGCTCAATGACATGGTCGACGACCTTATCCTCGAAGATCGGCGCACGCAGCTCGACCAGCGCGGAAGGGTTCTTCTCGTAATATTCGTAGACGAACCGCTCCTGGCCGGGATAGCGCCGCGCTTGCTCGATCAGGGCGCGACGAAGCTCATCCTGGCCGACCTGGATCTTGGCCTTGTCGCCGATTTCGCCGATGACAAGCCCAAGCCTTACACGCCGCTCGGCGATCTTGCGATACTCGGCCTTGAGCTCATCCTCCGATTTTCCCTCGTCCGCGAATGTCTTGCCCGAGGCTTCCAGGTTCTGCGTGAGCTGCTGCCAGATGCTGTCGAACTCGCTCTTCACCAGCGACTCCGGCAGGGTAAAGTCATGCGCCTTGTCGAGCGCATCCAGGATCTGGCGCTTGACCTTCAGGCGTGAGACGGACGCATACTCGCCGGCGATACGTGCGCGGACCAGCTCTTTCAGCTTGTCGAGCGACTCCGCCCCGAGCGTCTTGGCGAACTCGTCGTTGGCCTCAGGCTTGATCGGCTTTGCCACTTCCTTGATCTTGACCGTGAATACGGCGTCCTTGCCGGCAAGCGTCTTCTCAGGGTAGTCCCCCGGAAACTTGGTGCTGACGGCGCGCTCCTCGCCAGCCTTTGCCCCGACCATGCCTTCGACGAAGCCTGGGATGAAGTTCGACTGGCCGATGACGAGCTGCACGTCCTCGCCCTTGCCGCCCTCGAACTCCACTCCGTCGATGCGTCCTACGAAATCGATCGTGAGCCTATCCCCATCGCCGCCGGCGCGCTCAGGCTCGACCTCGTAGCGCACGGAGCGCTCGATGAGTTCGGCAACGGCCTTGTCGACCGCCTCGTCGGTCACATCGGCGATCTCGCGCTCGAGCTCGAGGGTCGCAAGGTCCGCGATCTTGATCTCGGGCAAGACCTCGAACGACATCGTGAAGGCGAGATCGCTCTGTCCCGACAGCACGCGCTCGATCTCGTCCTTGTCCTCCGACAGATTGATGTTGGGCTGGTGCGCCGGCCGCTCGTTGCGGTCCGAAATGGCCTTGCGGCTGGTCTCCTCGACGGCCTGCTGCAGCACCTCGGCCATCACCGAGCGCCCATAGAGCTTCTTGATGTGGGCAACGGGAACCTTGCCCTTGCGGAAGCCCTTGAGATGGACCTGATCCTTCACCTCGTCGAGCCTGTTGGCGAAGCGCTGACCGAGCTCGCCCTGCTCCACGACGATCTTGAGCTCACGCTTCAGACCGGTCGCAACCGTTTCGGTAACCTGCATCGAACCTGCCTCATCAGCCGCAAGGGCGCCAATCCGCCTTCACCGGCTCGCCAAACTCTTCCGTCCCTGCACAAGCGCCTCGGTGGTGCGGGCGGAGGGACTTGAACCCCCACGGCTTGCGCCGCTGGAACCTAAATCCAGTGCGTCTACCAGTTCCGCCACGCCCGCGCAGCGCCTTCATGTGTTGCAGCAGCCTTCGCGGGATCGCGCTCCAGCCCGTAGATAGCACGTAATGACGGGAAACGGGGCCGCAAGGAGGCACCTGCAAGCGCCGGGCTTGTAGCAGGATGCCGGGGGATTGCAAGCAAAGGAGCCCTCGGCTGCAGCCGCCACCCCTGCGCGCCGCACAGGACTTCCATCCCGTCCGCGACTTGCGGCGCAGAACCCCCGTTATTAGGGTGACGCGAATTCGCTAGGCCAGCGCGACCGCAGGGAGGTCCAAGGCGTGCAGTTCTCAAACGGCGTGGCAGCTGCGGTCGGCCGCACTCCACTCATCAAGTTGCGGCGCGCATCCGAGGAAACCGGCTGCACCATCCTCGGCAAGGCCGAGTTCATGAACCCGGGACAGTCCGTCAAGGACCGGGCCGCGTTGTACATCATTCAGGATGCCATCAAGCGCGGCACGCTGAGACCCGGCGGCACGGTCGTTGAAGGCACCGCCGGCAATACCGGCATCGGCCTCACGGTCATCGGCAACGCCCTGGGCTTCCGCACCGTCATCGTCATCCCCGAGACCCAGTCCCAGGAGAAGAAGGACGCCCTTCGCCTGCTCGGCGCCGATCTCGTGGAGGTGCCAGCCGTTCCCTACAAGAACCCCAACAACTATGTGAAGTACTCCGAGCGGCTTGCCGCGGCCCTGGCCAAGACGGAGCCCAACGGTGCCGTCTGGGCCAACCAGTTCGACAACGTCGCCAACCGCCAGGGGCACCTCGAGACCACGGCCGAGGAGATCTGGAAGGATACGGACGGCAAGGTCGACGGCTTTGTCTCTGCCGTCGGCTCGGGCGGCACGCTCGGCGGCGTGTCGCTCGGCCTCAAGGCCAAGCGCAAGGGCGTCCAGATTGCCCTCGCCGATGTCCCCGGCGCGGCCCTCTACAGCTACTACACCTCGGGCGTGCTCAAGGCGGAAGGCTCCTCCATCACGGAGGGCATCGGCCAGGGCCGCGTCACGAAGAACCTCGAGGGCATCGTGGTCGATCGCGCCTATCTCATCCCCGATGAGGAATCTGTCCCGATCGTATTCCAGCTGCTGCAGGAGGAGGGCCTGTGCATGGGCGGCTCTACCGGCGTCAATGTCGCCGGCGCCATCCGCCTCGCCAAGGAGCTCGGCCCAGGCCACACCATCGTGACCCTGTTGTGCGACTACGGCACGCGCTACCAGTCCAAGCTGTTCGACCCGACATTCCTGCGGTCGAAGAACCTCCCCGTGCCGGGCTGGCTGGCTGAGAAGCGCCCTCCGGTCCCGTCCGCTTTCGTCGATCCCGACAAGGCCTGAGGAATGACCGAGCAGCTCTACAGGACCGACGCCTACCTGCGCGACTGCAGCGCACGTGTGCTGGGCCTCAACGAACGCGGCGGCATCATCCTCGATCGCACGGTGTTCTACGCGGCAGCCGGAGGCCAGCCGGGCGACCAAGGCGCACTGCAGCTCGCTGGGGGCGGCGCCTGCCCGATAGCCACCACCGTCTACGACGCAGACAAGGTGACCATCGTCCATGTCCCCGCCGAAGGCAGTGTGCTGCCGGCGGCCGGCCAGACGGTGCAGGCGGTCCTCGACTGGGACGCGCGTCTCAGGCTGATGCGCATGCACACCTGCCTGCACCTGCTGTGCTCGCTCGTCAAATTCCCGGTCACCGGCGGCCAGGTCGGCACCGAGGAGGGGCGCCTCGACTTCGATATCGAGGACGCCTCGGCGGTCGACAGGGACAAGCTGACGACGGACCTCAACGCTCTGATAGGCGCCAATCATCCGGTCGGCGAGCGCTGGATCACCGATGCCGAGCTCGCGGCCAATCCCGGGCTCGTGCGGACCATGGCGGTCAAGCCGCCGATGGGCACCGGCAGGGTCCGCCTCGTCGCCATCGGCACGGACGGGGCCATCGACCTACAGCCCTGCGGCGGCACGCACGTCCGGGCAACCGGCGAGATCGGCCCCGTCGCCGTCACCAAGATCGAGAAGAAGGGCAAGATGAACCGGCGCATCCGCGTCGCGTTCGCGTAGGAGGAAACGGGAAACATGCAGGATGCCGTGGCAAACTGGATCGTGGAGACCGATTGGCTGGCGCGCCACCTCGATGCGCCCGATCTCGTCATTCTCGACGGCTCGATGCACCTGCCGAACGCCGGACGGGACGCGAAGGCGGAATACCTCGCCGAGCACATCCCGGGCGCGCTGTTCTTCGACATCAACGACATAGCCGATGAGACGTCGCCGCTGCCGCACATGCTGCCTTCCACCGTGAAGTTCGCCAGCCGCATGAAGAAGATGGGCATCGGCGACGGCATGCGCGTCGTCGCCTACGACAGCGAGGGCCTCTACTCGGCGGCCCGCGTGTGGTGGACCTTTCGCGTGATGGGACACACCGACGTGGCCGTCCTGAACGGCGGCCTGAAGAAGTGGAAAGCCGAGGGACGCCCCTGCGAGGACGGCCGGCCCGCTCCCCGCAGCGAGCGCCACTTCACGCCCCGCTTCCACGGCGAATTCGTGCGCGATGTCAACGACGTGAAGGCGCTGGCCGGCAGTCCGTCGGCGCAGATCGTCGACGCCCGCTCCGCCGGACGTTTCGAGGGCACCGCACCCGAGCCGCGCGCAGGCCTGCGTTCGGGACATATCCCTGGCTCCCGCAACGTGCCGTTCACGACGCTCCTCAATGGCGACGGCACGCTGAAGTCCGTCGCCGAGCTGCGGCGGATCTTCGCTGAGGCCGGTGTGGACACGGCCAGGCCGGTGGTCGCCTCGTGCGGCTCCGGCGTGACCGCCGGCGTCGTGGCGCTGGCGCTCGCCATGATCGGGCGTCCCGATGCCGCCGTCTACGACGGCTCGTGGACCGAATGGGGCGCCGACCCCAGCCTGCCGATCGAGACCGGTCCTGCCCGCTGAGGGGCGGAGTCGGGATGAGGCTTCAAGGCCCCAGCGCCCTCAGCGCCGTGTCGAAGCGCAACAGGTCCGAGCGCCACTGCGCCCGATACGAGGCGATGCGCTCAAGGCGCGCGATGATGGCACGGCCCTTTTCCAGCAGATCACGGGCCTCGTCGCTGTTCTGGCATGCGGCCTCGATCAAGCCGGCCTTGTGGTAGCTGACGGCAAGCTCGCGCTGGCGCGCGAAGTTGGCAGGATCTTGCGGCGCCACTTCTTCCGCGATGGCGAGCCCGCGGCGATAGCTCTCCAGCGCTTCCGCGGGTTTGCCCATGGCGGCCAGCACATCGCCGACGCGATCGTGACTCAGGGAAAGATCCCATTGCCATTCCAGGTCGTGTGCGTGGCTCGCAGCCAGGCGCTCGGCGATGGCAAGCCCCTGGCGGAAGCTCTCCAGGGCTCCGGCGAGATCGCCCGTCTTGATCAGGATCTCACCGATGCGGTCGTGGCTGACCGAAAGATCACGCTGCCAGCCTGCGTGCTTCGGATCGCGCTTGGCGAGCGTTTCCGCGATGCCGAGGCCGCACCGGTAGCTCTCGAGCGCCGCGTCGAGATCGCCCTTGCCCACAAGCACGTCGCCGACGCGATCGCAGGTCACGGACAGGTCCCGTTGCAGGGCGGGATTTTCAGGGTCCTTCTCCAGCAAGGCCATGACCTCGCGCTGGGCGTCCTGGTAGGCGTTGAGCGCATCGTCGAACGCAGCCCTGGCGACGAACACATCGCCCAGCATGGTCCCGCCCCGGTAGCGGGCCAGCCCGCCGTCCTCGGCGCCGCCGAGCCTGATCTGGCGCCGGAAAGCTGCCTCCGCGGCATCGAGTTTGCCGGCGCGCAGCGAGAGCACGCCGAACAGCATCTGCCCCTCCGGATCATTGGGGGCCAGATCGGCCGCACGTGAGTAGGCGGCGAGCGCATCGTGCGTGCTGTCGAGCAGCGACAGCGCACCGAGCTGGCGCCAGTAGCCGATCTCGCTGCCATTCAACGCCCCGTTGCCATCCAGGCGACTGCGCAGCACTCGCTTCGCCTTCGCGCGATGCCCACCAGCCTCGATCAGCATGGTCTTGGCCGCAGCTTCCATGTCCCTTTCGAACGCCTGGCTCGCCCCCATGGTTGGGGCGCCGATGACTACGTCGGGGAGAATCCCCGCGGGCTCGGCCAGCCGTTGACGCAACCGCTCCTTGAGGGCACGGGCCTCGTCGCCCAGCTTCTCCGATGCAATCTTCCTGGCGGTGCTGCGCCGCCGCCAGCGCCGGCCCAGGGCTCCCACGACCCAGACCAGCGCCACGACCCCGCTCAGCGATGCCAGCGTGCTTGCCTCCTGCCGTCCGAGCCATCTTGCGCCGACGACAATCGAGTTGACCGCCCCTGCCAGCAGCCAGCCGAAGTCCATCACTTCCTCTCAACGCCCTCTCCCGTTCCGCCATCGCCGGAACGGCTTGACTGCTCCTCCACCACTCCCGCGGAGTCCTCGACGACATCCTCAGTCCGGCAGCGGAATGAATTCCTTCTCGTCGCCCGGCACCAGCGCAAAGCGCTTGGTGCGCCAGTCCTCCTTGGCCTGCTCGATGCGCTCCTTGCGGGAGGAGACGAAGTTCCACCAGATATGCCGCGGCCCGTCCATGGGCTCCCCGCCCAACACCACCAGCCGGGATTGCGCCGTGGCGAGGATCGACACGCGGTCCCCCGGCTTGAAGACGAGGAGGCGCCCGGCCGTGAAGCTCTGCCCGCCGACGTCGATTTCGCCGGAAGCAACGTAGACGGCGCGCTCATCGTATTCGGCATCCAGAGGCAGCACGGCGCCGGGCGCCAGCACCGCCTCGGCAAACAAGGCATCGTGCGGAAACTCGACCGGTGAGCGCGCTCCGTAGGCGCTGCCCATGACGAGTCGCACGCGCTTGCCTTCTCCGGTGACGCGCGGCAGCTCATCGGCCCCGTGGTGGACAAACGCCGGTGCCGCCTCCTCGTGCGACTGGGGCAAAGCGGCCCAGGCCTGGATGCCGAACAGGCGCCGCGTGCGCTGTTTGGCCTCGGTCGTCTCGCGCTCGGAATGCACGATGCCGCGTCCGGCCGTCATCAGGTTCACCTCGCCCGGCCGGATCGCGATCTCCGATCCAAGGCTGTCGCGATGGAATACCTCGCCCTCGAACAGATAGGTGACGGTCGCCAAACCGATATGCGGGTGCGGTCTGACATCGATGCCGTTGCCGATCAGGAACTCGGCCGGACCCATCTGGTCGAAGAAGATGAACGGACCGACCATCTGCTTCCTCGCCGCCGGAAGCACACGACGCACCTCGAAGCCGCCCAGATCGCGAGCGCGCGGAACGATGACCTGCTCGACCGCGTCGCAGGGAGATTTGTCGCCGGGAACGGGATCGTCGGAAGGCTGCCAGCTCATGTTTCTCGTCCTTTCCCCAGCCCCCGTATCAACTTAGATTAGCCATGCCCGCATGCCTAGCGGGAGCACGCGAGGCATCATGCAGATCAGCGTCGAAGCCGTGACGACGGCGCCGCAGAAAACAGCCTTCGAGGCCGCCACCGATATCACCAACTGGCCGCGCTTCATCTCGGCTGTCGAGCACGTCGAAGTGCTGACGCCCGGCTCCCTGCAGCCGGGCACGCGCTTCCGCGAGACGCGGTCGATGTTCGGCCGGCGCGCGACAGAGGAGCTGACGGTTGCCGACATCGATCCGCCGCGTCGCCTCGTGCTCACGGCATTCGCCCACGGCACCGAGTATCGCGCGGAGCACACCTTCGAGCCGGAAGGCAGCCGCACCCTGATGACGCTCGTTTTCGAGGGCCTGCCCATTGCGACCTCGGCAAGGCTGCTGGCGCCCCTCGCATGGCTGCTGCTTGGCACGATCAAACGGCAGCTCATAGCCGATCTGGCCGACCTGGCACGCGAGGCCGAGCGGCGCCATCGCGCAACCACCAGCAGCGCGGCCTGAGCTATTGCGACACCTTCGGGGCGGGCTTCTGCGACAGCAGCTCGATGGCATCGGCCAGGTGCTCGTCGGCAATGTTGTAGGCGCCGCGCGCGACACGGATGTTGTGCGCCTCGCGCAGCACGTCGGCATGGGTCGCGCCGGCCGGCGGCTCGAACTTGTAGCTTGCCAGCTCCAGGAGCTGCCCCAGGGGATCGCGGAAGTAGATCGAGTACATGAAGCCGCGGTCGACCTCGCCCGAATTGGGGATGCCAAGCTCCTTGAGCCTCGTCGCCGCCTGCGTGTAGGTCGCGCGCGACACCGCGAAAGCCAGATGGTGGACATTGCCGATGCCGGTCGGGTTCGGCGTGCGGTCGGGCTTCCAGGATTCGTTGGTGAATATCGTGATCAGCCGCCCGTCGCCCGGATCGAAGTAGAGATGGTTCTGCTCGGGGTCGTCGAGGTTGGGCTGCTCGAACACGAATGCCATGCCGAGCACGCCCTGCCAGAAATCCATCGATGTCTGCCGGTCCGCACCGACCAGCGTGACGTGGTGTACGCCTTGCGATTGAAGCTTCGACACAATGACCTCCGGAAAGCGGCCGCGCCCGGCCACACATGGCCACGACCATCAAATCTCAAGAGCCGATGTCGGAATTGCCGTTTCCGGGCGCAAGCCCCGGAATTCGCATACCAGATCAGAACGGATCCTTCGGATCGAACCGCGGCCGGCGTTTCTCCTTCAACGCCGTCATGCCCTCGCGCACCTCGGGGCCCGAGAAGCCCATGAACTCCATGGCAAGGGAGGCATCGAAGGTCGGCCCGGCCATGCGCAGCCAGTTGTTGAGGGCCATCTTGGTCCAGCGGATGGCGGCGGGGGGGCCGTCGACGAGCCGCTCGGCGACGCCGAGCGCCGTCTCGACCACCTTGCCGTCGTCCGCCACCATGGAGACGAGGCCGATGCGCTCCGCCTCCTCGCCGGTCAGCGCATCGCACAGCATGAGGTAGTACTTGGCCTTGGCCATGCCGCACAGCAGCGGCCACACGATCGCGGAATGATCGCCCGCCGCCACGCCGAGCCGTGTGTGCCCGTCGATGATGCGCGCCCTGCGGCCGGCGATGGTGATGTCGGCAACCATGGCCGCGGCCAGCCCCGCCCCGACGCACGGGCCCTCGATCGCCGCGACGATGGGCTTGGTGCAGTTGATGACGTTGTAGACGAGATCGCTCGCCTCCTTCCACACCCGCGTGCGCACGTGCCAGTCGGCGGCCATGTGCTCGATCATCCCCAGATCGCCGCCGGCCGAGAATGCGCCGCCCTCGCCGCGCAGGACGGCAACCGACGTTTCCGGATCGCGATCGACGTCACGCCAGACCTCGGCCAGCTCGCGATGCCCGACCTCGTCGAGCGCATTGAGCTTGCCGGGCTTGGACAGGATCACCTCCAGCACGCGCGGCTTGGGGCGGGCAAACTTCAGCGCCTTGTAGTGCGCGTACCGGTGCGTCATGGAATCCTCTCTTCTCTCATCCGTTCATCGTCAGTCCGCCGGACACGCTGATCACCTGCCCGGTCATGTAGGCCGCATCGTCGCTGGCAAGGAATGCCACGATCCCCGGAATGTCGTCGGGCTGCCCCAGACGCTTCATCGGGACGGCGGCCCGCAAGGCCTCCAGCATCTTCATGCCATGCTCCCCCTCTCCGAGAAAGCCCTGCAGCAGCGGCGTGTCGGTCGGCCCCGGGCAGACGGCGTTGAGCGTGACGCCCGAACGCGCCATCTCGCGCGCCATGGTCTTGGTGAAGGCGATGATGCCGCCCTTGCACGCGGAGTAGACCGCTTCCATCGACGAGCCGACCCGGCCGGCGTCCGATGCGATATTGATCACCCGCCCCGCGCGCCGCTGCTGCATGCCTTTGAGCACTGCGTGATGCAGGTTGATCGGCCCCTTGAGGTTGACGGCGATGAGCTGGTCCCAAAGCTCAGGCCCGGTCTCGAGGAAATAGGCGAACTTGTCGAAGCCCGCATTGTTGACGAGGATCGATGTCGGCCCTGCGGCGCTCTCGAACGCGGCAACCGCGGCCGCAACCTCCTCGAAGCTCGAGATGTCGACTTCCTGCGCCACGGCCTGCGGCCCCACGGCTGACACCGCCTCGGCAGCCGCCGCTGCCGCAGCGGCGTCCTTGTCGAACACGCCGACCCTCACGCCCTCCTCGGCCAGGCGCCGGCAGATGGCGCGACCGATGGCGCCCGCACCACCGGTGACGATTGCCGTCTTGCCTTTCAATCCGCGCATGGCAGCCCTCCCAAAGCTCTCTCTTATCGCGGCGAGCTGCACACCGGGGATACCCGGGCGGCTATGTGCCGCGCACCTCCCCCGAGCCGACCGGCACGTGCTCCAGGAGCGCGGCCGTCTCCCTGATCTCCTCGAACACCCAGTCGCGAAACGCTTTCACCGAGTGTCGCTTCTCGTGTCCCCTCGGACAGACGAAGAAATAGGACCGGCCGGGCACAGGAATCGCTGGTCCGAACGGCACGACCAGACGGCCGAGCCCGATATCGCGCGCAGCCACCAGCTTGTAGGCGAGAACGACGCCCGCCCCTTCGCTCGCGGCATCGAGCGCATGATCGGCCACGTTGAGGCGCAGCCCGCGCGTCGTATCGACGCCTTCCACGCCCACAGTGCGCAGCCAGTCCTCCCAGGTCGGTACGATGCCCGGCAGATCAACCTGAATGAGATTGAAGCGGGGGAGGTCCCAAGGGGTGCGCAGCGCGTCCGGACCCTCCAGGAGCCGGGGGCTGCAAAGGGGGAGCAGCCACTCGTCGGAGAGCTTCTCCACATAAAGGTCGGGGTGCACCCCCGAGCTCAGCCGTATGCCGACGTCCACGCCATCGGTGACGAAGTTCGCGTAGCCTGTACTGGCCGAGATGCGCGCCTCGATATCGGGATGGCGAGCCAGGAACCGGTACAGCCGGGGCACGATCCACTTCGCAGTGAGACCCGGCGTTGCGCTCACCACCAGGATACGGTCCTGCCTGGTGCGATCGAGCTGCTCCAGCGCCACGCGCAGGCTTTCGAAGCCGGCGCGAATGCCGGGCTGAATAAGGCGTCCAGCCTCGGTCAGCTCGATGGCGCGCGCACGGCGGTGAAACAGCCTGAGGCCGAGAAGATCCTCCAGCCCGCGAATCTGGTGACTGAGCGCGGCCGCGGTCACGTGAAGCTCGTCAGCGGCCTTCGAGAAGCTCAAGTGGCGCGCCGTGGCCTCGAAGGCCTTGAGGGCATTCAGCGGCGGCAGCGGGCGTCGCATACGTTAGATTTCCTCAACTATTGGCGAGGTATTGTCGTTTGTTCCATGAAATAGAGCAACATATTCTGCCGTCATCTCGGTACGCACAGATGAGGAATATTGAAATGTCTAGCTATCCCCAGATGACCGACCCGATCTCGCCCGACGACATAAGCGCCCTCATTCGGCGCGCGCATCGGGAGCGCGGTGAAGCCATCCGCCAAGCTTTCCTGGCGCTGTTCTCTCGGCGCACGCGGGAAATAGCGTTCCCCGGAGATCACGCCGGCGCTCACGTGGAGATGTGCCGCTGAGAGGATCGCGCGTCGAGCCCGATCGCCGGGCACCAGGAATAGCAGGAGCAGCGACATGAAATGCGGCACGGCAATGTTGCGCGCAGGTGAACCGTCCGAAGCCTTGCGCGGTCTGAGGGCTGCCCTGGGCCGCTGGTGGAGAAGCTACTGGCAGAGCCGTAGCCGGCGGGCTGCCGTCTTCATGCTGCGGGCACTCGATGAGAAGACGCTGCACGACATCGGCGTCGATCGGAGCGAGATCGAGTCGGTCGTCTACGGCGAGCCCAGCGAGCGCCGGCTCTGCTACAAGCCGGACGCGAACTAGGGTGATGATCGAGGCATTCGCCGGTGTTCGCGGCATGCTTGGAGCGAACTTCTCGATCTCAAATCATACCGCCGCACGGATGAAATGACTCATTCGTGAGTTGCGGGGCGCGTGGGTTGTGAATCATTGGGGTGCACGGAAGCATTGATTCGGAGGATGCGATGGCGGCCCACGGTCTTGAGATCTGCAGCG
>WBUN01000052.1 GCA_008933705.1 Hyphomicrobiaceae bacterium | reverse complement strand
TGCCATGGTCAGGTTGAAAGCAGGGTAACACCTGCTGGAGGACCGAACCGGTGTCTGTTGAAAAAGCCTCGGATGAACTGTGGCAAGGGGTGAAAGGCCAATCAAGGCAGGAAATAGCTGGTTCTCCTCGAAATCTATTTAGGTAGAGCCTCGGACGAATACTCGAGGGGGTAGAGCACTGGATGGGCTAGGGGTCCCCACAGGATTACCAAACCTAACCAAACTCCGAATACCTCGAAGTACTATCCGGGAGACACACGGCGGGTGCTAACGTCCGTCGTGGAGAGGGTAACAACCCTGACCGCCAGCTAAGGTCCCCAAATAACGGCTAAGTGTGAAAGGATGTGGGAATCCCAAAACAACCAGGATGTTGGCTTAGAAGCAGCCATCATTTAAAGAAAGCGTAACAGCTCACTGGTCTAAATAAGGGTTTCTGCGCCGAAAATGTATCGGGGCTAAAGCCGTTTACCGAAGCTGCGGGTGTGTAGCGATACACGCTGTAGAGGAGCGTTCCGTAAGCCTGCGAAGGGTGACCCGTGAGGGCACCTGGAGGTATCGGAAGTGCGAATGCTGACATGAGTAACGACAGGAGTGTGAGAAACACTCCCGCCGAAAGTCCAAGGGTTCCTGCGTAAAGTTAATCTGCGCAGGGTTAGCCGGCCCCTAAGGCGAGGGCGAAAGCCGTAGTCGATGGGAACCACGTTAATATTCGTGGGCCAGCGGGTGAGTGACGGATGCTGTAAGTTGTCAGGGCTTATCGGATTGCGCCTGGCAGCGAAGGTGTCCCAGGAAATAACCCCCGCATAGACCGTACCCGAAACCGACACAGGTGGACTGGTAGAGAATACCAAGGCGCTTGAGCGAAGTGTGCTGAAGGAACTCGGCAAATTACCTGCGTAACTTCGGGATAAGCAGGCTATCTGTCTGGGCAACCAGGCAGGTAGGGCACAGACCAGGGGGTGGCGACTGTTTAGCAAAAACACAGGGCTATGCTAAGTCAAACGACGACGTATATGGCCTGACGCCTGCCCGGTGCCGGAAGGTTAAGAGGAGAGGTGCAAGCCTTGAATCGAAGCCCCGGTAAACGGCGGCCGTAACTATAACGGTCCTAAGGTAGCGAAATTCCTTGTCGGGTAAGTTCCGACCTGCACGAATGGCGTAACGACTTCCCCACTGTCTCCAGCACATCCTCAGTGAAATTGAATTCCCCGTGAAGATGCGGGGTTCCTGCGGTTAGACGGAAAGACCCCGTGCACCTTTACTGCAACTTTACAATGGTAATCGTGTTTGCATGTGTAGAATAGGTGGTAGGCTTTGAAGTAGGGGCGCTAGCTTCTATGGAGCCGAAATGTGAAATACCACCCTTGTGGATATGGTTATCTAACCGCGGTCCGTCATCCGGATCCGGGACATTGTATGGTGGGCAGTTTGACTGGGGCGGTCGCCTCCCAAATAGTAACGGAGGCGCGCGATGGTGGGCTCAGGCTGGTCGGAAATCAGCTGTCGAGTGCAATGGCATAAGCCCGCCTGACTGCAAGACTGACGAGTCGAGCAGAGACGAAAGTCGGTCATAGTGATCCGGTGGTCCTGAGTGGAAGGGCCATCGCTCAACGGATAAAAGGTACGCCGGGGATAACAGGCTGATGACGCCCAAGAGTCCATATCGACGGCGTCGTTTGGCACCTCGATGTCGGCTCATCACATCCTGGGGCTGAAGCAGGTCCCAAGGGTATGGCTGTTCGCCATTTAAAGTGGTACGTGAGCTGGGTTCAGAACGTCGTGAGACAGTTCGGTCCCTATCTGCCGTGGGTGTAGGAGTATTGAGAGGATCTGTCCCTAGTACGAGAGGACCGGGATGGACGTACCTCTGGTGGACCTGTTGTCGCGCCAGCGGCACAGCAGGGTAGCTATGTACGGACGGGATAACCGCTGAAAGCATCTAAGCGGGAAACCCACCTCGAAACGAGTACTCCCTTGAGAGCCGTGGAAGACCACCACGTTGATAGGCCGGGTGTGGAAGCGCTGCAAGGCGTGGAGCTTACCGGTACTAATAGCTCGATTGGCTTGATTGCTCTCATTAAGCAATGCTCATCAGGCCTTCGGTCTTGATCTCGCGCACACCTGTGCGCGGCCGGGATCGGAAGGTGGCTGCAAGGCCGGCGTGTGCCAGCGCACGCCCATGATGGGCGGTGAGAATTCGCCTGCAGAAGACCAGTTTGCTTCACCCTTTTGCTGACCTGGTGATTTTGGCGGGGTGGCTGCACCCGATCCCATTCCGAACTCGGCCGTGAAACGCCCCAGCGCCGATGGTACTTCGTCTTAAGACGCGGGAGAGTAGGTCGTTGCCAGGTCTGCCAAAGGGTGAAGGACAAGTGCATCGAGATCCCTTCTTCACAATCTCAAACAATGGGCCGTCGCCAGCAGCGACGGCCCTTTGTGTTGAGGGTACGGCGCGGCTCCCGCTGTCACCATTCCGTAACCGAACGGTCACCCAACCTACATCGTGCCATCGCACGGCGGCCTCAAGGTAGTCCGCATTTCTGACGGATGTGGTGGGGGGCGCGGGTTCATGGTGGTGGAATATGCGGCGGGCGACCGCCCCGTCGCGCGCAAGACCTTGTTGCGGCGCTTGTGGCACCTGAGACGATGCACGCTGGCGTGGCGACCGTTGCTGATCGAGCATGCGCCACCGTGGTCGCGCCGCATATTCGGCCGCGTCGCATCGCATCTCGACATGCTCCTCGTCGACCACGGCATCTTCCGGTTGCTCTATCTAAACAAGTTCAGGCTCGGAAACCGAGCCTGGCGCTCCGCTCAGCCCGCCCCGCACCACATTCGAGCTCTTGCGCGGCGGGGGCTGCGCACCATCATCAACCTGCGCGGCGAGCGCCAATGCGGAAGCTACTGGCTTGAGCGAGCGGCCTGCGAGCGTCACGGGATTGCGCTCGTCGACTTCCGGCTCCGCTCGCGCACACCGCCGACGCGTGAGGAGCTCAGGGCGGTGCGAGACCTTTTCGAGCACATCGAATACCCGGTGCTGTTGCACTGCAAGTCAGGGGCGGACCGGGCCGGCGTGATGAGCGTACTCTACCTCTTCCTGGTGGAGGGGGTGCCTATGGTCCAGGCCAAGCACGAGCTGTCTTTGCGCTTTGGCCACATCCGGCATTCCGATACCGGCGTTCTCGACTATTTCTTTGAGCGCTTTATCGACGATACGCGTCAGCGTCCGATGCCGTTCTTCGAGTGGGTTGACACCGTCTACGACGGCGAGGAGCTGAAGCGCTCCTTTCGCGCCGAGGGCTGGGCCAGAAGGCTCACCGACAACATCCTGCGGCGCGAGTAGCCGACGTGAAGGCGCCCTCATGCGGCTGCTGTTGCAGCCGTGAAGAGCTAGGGATGCTGGCGCCTCTTGGGTCCGAGATCCCGCGCCGAGGGTCGAAATGCTCGCGCAAGATATAGGGAAAGCTCGAACGCCGGCGCGCCGGCGTGCTTGATCGTAACTGGCGCCAGCATTTCGATGCCGTCGAACTGGCCTGCGTATACGCGTTGCACGACATCGGCCGGCAAGCTGCGACCGATGATCAGCGCATCCGCATCGGCCTCGGCAGCAGGCCGCGCCAGCACGCCATATCCGCGGGGATCTCCGCACAGGCACACGACCCGCATTTTGCCCCCGAGCGCATAGTCGATCTTGCCGGCCTCGTGCCAGCGGGTCGTCACGACGAACAGCCGCGATGAGTCCATCAGGCCCCGTGCCTGCAAGGCCGCAACGAGGTCCGACCAGTCGATTGTTTCCTCCAGTGGATTCTTGAGGGTGTGGTACCCACGCACGGCATTGGGCGGCCACGGCAAATGCGCGAGCGTGATTGCTGCCGAGACGATCATGACAAGCGAGGCCGTCGTTCCCACCAGCCAATATTTTACGAGGGGGCGTGCGTCCTCGAGGCCTCGGGCGATTGCCGCCCCCAACAGAGGGAAGAGCATCAGATAACCGGGCATTGCCCAGTGCGGAAGGACGCGGTTTCCCGACCAGGCTGCCAACGTGAAGAGCAGGATCGGGCCGACCGCCAGGCAAGCCAGAAACCACCTGCGGTCGTCCGCCGGGCCGCGCCGCAACGCGCTGCCGAGGGCGGCCGCCAGGGGCAGCCAAAGCCACGGCAGCAAATAGGCGGCCTGTCCGGCAAGCACGCTGAGAGGCGCCCATGGCCTGATTTGCTGCACCCGTGCGCGACCGGCCTGAAAAGCGAACGACACCCAGTCATGTTGTGCGTTCCAGATGATGACGGGCATGAACATCGCCAATGCCACTGCAAGACCCGCATAGGGCCAGGGATTGAGCAGCCAGTGACGATGCTGCCGGCTGGTGGCCAGGAAGAGTCCGACACCGGCAAAGAGAAAGACACCGTGCAGCTTCGACAGCAGGGCCAAGCCCGCACAGGCTCCTGCAGCGAGCCACCACAGCGGCCCCCGTGATCGATCCACGAAGACGGCGGCGGCGACGCAGTAGGCACCAGCCGTCAAAGCCAGGTTGAGAGGACCGTCGGGCAGGACCCACGTTCCGCTCGTCCAGGCCAGCGCAGGCGCCAGATTGAGCGTCGCGGCCGCCCATAGGCCCGCGCGCTCGCCAAGCAACAACCTGGTCAGGATAAACATCAGCCATGTCGTCGCGGCAAACAGCACGATGAACGGCAGCCGCACCGCAAGTGCCGCTTCCGTTCCCAGGAGACGGGCGCCGCCCCACGCCAGCCACCAAGCCAACGGTGGATGATCGAAATAGCTGAGCTGCGGCTGTCGGCCGGTAGCGACCGTGTAGCTCTCGTCGATGCCCAGGCCCAGGCTCGCAGCGAATAAGACGCGGACGATTGCTGTTCCCGCAATGAGGAGCAACACAATGTGCGCCGGCCGTAGAGTGCCCCGTTCCCAGCTTCGTGGAACTGTCATCGAACTCTGAAACACTGCAGCTTGAGCTGATCTCTGACCGCGCCATGGCGCGCGGCCGCAGTCCGGGCGCGGGTTTACGGCGAGTGTGCAACAGGACGGTGACGGCAGGTCGTATGGCGCAGGACACGTCGATGCCGTCTGTGCAGCAGGCTGTCTGGGACACGCCTGCCGCGGCCTACATCTCGCGGCCGCCCGAATTGTCGGTCGTCGTCCCGACATTCAACGAGGCCGAAAATGTACCGCTCCTCGTCGCGCGGCTGGCCGACGTGCTCGCGGGTGTGGACTGGGAGGTGATCTTCGTCGACGACGACAGCCGCGACGGCACCGTTTCGGCGGCGCGGCGGCTTGCGCTTGCTGATCCGCGCGTCAGGTGTCTGAGACGCATCGGTCGCCGCGGACTGGCAGGAGCCTGCATCGAGGGCATGCTTGCCTCGTCTGCCGCTTGCGTCGCCGTCATGGATGCGGACCTGCAGCACGACGAGACGCTCCTTCCGCGCATGCTGCGCAGCATCCGAGCAGGGGCCGACCTTGTCGTCGGCTCGCGATTTGCGGACGGCGGAACGGCAGCGGGAGGCCTCTCCCGCGTTCGCCATCGTGGCAGTCAACTGGCGGTCCAAGCCGCGCGGCGGCTCTTCGGCATCAGCATCGGCGACCCGATGAGCGGCTTCTTCATGGTCCGGCGCGAGATCTTCGACGCCGTCGCGCCCAAGCTCTCGACGCACGGCTTCAAGATCCTTCTGGACTTCGTTGCCTCATGCCGGCAGCCCCTCAAGATTGTGGAGCTGCCTTTCCATTTCCGTGCCCGCCAGAACGGCGAGTCGAAGCTCGATAGTCTCGTCGTTCTGGAATATCTGGGTCTTCTGCTGGCCAAGCTTTCGGGTGATCGGCTGTCGATCCGCTTCGTGCTGTTTGCCTTGGTCGGGGCAAGCGGTCTCCTCGTCCATCTCCTGGTGCTGCAGCAGGCTCTGGCGCTCGACCTTGCATTTGACTGGGCGCAGACGGGCGCCGCTTACATGGCGATGACGTGGAACTTCCTGCTCAACAATCAGCTCACGTATCGCGACCGGCGTCTCTCGGGCCTGGCCGCCCTCAAGGGTCTCGCCACCTTCTATGCGGTGTGCAGCGTCGGCACGATTGCCAACGTCGGTGTCGCCACCTGGGTTTACGGCAGCCAGCCGAGCTGGTGGCTGGCCGGCACGGCGGGGGCACTGATGGGGGTCGTCTTCAACTATGCAGCGAGCTCGGCTCTCACTTGGCGGCGCAACTGATATCGCGTCCCCCGTCGGATCGCATGCCGGTACCCCGATCGCGCTGATCGGCGCCGTTGCACTTGCCGCTGTAGTGCGAGCGCTGGTTGCCCAGCATGCGGGCCTTACAGACGATGAGGCCTACTATCGCCTGTGGGCGCTGGCCCCCGCCATGTCCTATCTCGATCATCCTCCGATGGTCGGCTGGATGATGGCCTCTGGGCGGTGGATTGCAGGCGACACCGCGCTCGGCATTCGTCTGGGTGGCATATTGACCTCCCTCATCGGCCCCATCGTCCTGTGGCGCACGGCTGCCATTCTTTTCGATCGGCATGTCGCCCAATGGGCCGTCTGGCTGGCGCTCGCCATGCCTTTGCTGGCAGTAGGCGGCGTCATTGTCACCCCCGACACGCCGTCCGTGTTGTTCTGGGGGCTCGCGGCCTGGGCTGCCGCAGAGCTGCATGTCTCGCGCAACGCCAACTGGTGGATTGCGGTTGGGGCGTTCTCAGGTCTCGGCCTGCTCTCCAAGTACACCAATCTGTTCGCCGGCGCCGCCATTGCGCTATGGATCGTGCTGCTGCCGGCCAACAGAGTCTGGCTGCGCTGCTGGCAGCTGTGGGCCGGCGGCACCTTGGCGTTCGTGATTGCGCTGCCCGTGGCAATCTGGAACTGGCATCACGATTGGGCGTCCTTCGCCAAGCAGTTCGGACGCGCTGGTGTTGGTGGCGGTATCACTGCACGCTTTCTTCCGGAGCTGGGCGGAGCATTCCTCGGCTTGGCCAGTCCGGTCATTGCCGTGCTGGCCGTATGGGGGCTTGGCATTGCCGTACGCCGCACCATCGAGAAGCAGGATCCGGCCGCAGGTTTTCTCGCCTTCGGTATTGCACCGCTGCTGGCCTATTTCCTCTTTCACGCCCTGCACGATCGTGTGCAGCCCAATTGGTTGGCTCCGGTCTACCCGGCTTTGGCGATCTGTGCGGCTCTTGCCTTGTCCATGATGCGGCCGCACGCGCAACGGCGAGCCGGATCGGCGGCCGTGGTCATCGGACTCCTTGTGAGCGGCCTCATTTACGTGCATGCGCTGCGGCCGATCGTGATGCTGAGCGGTATCAAGGATCCGACATTTCAGATGCACGGATGGACGGCGTTTGCCGAAGACATAGATGCCATGCGCACAGCCAACGGAGCAGTCTGGATAGCAACCTCCAGCTACGCAACCACCGGCCAACTGGCCTTTCACCTCGCAAATCGCGCGCCGGTCGTGCAACTCACCGAGCGGTTGCGCTACGTGCACTTGCCCAAGCTCGATAGACAATTGCTCGGGTCCGACGCCATCTATGTGGACCAAACGAGATATCGGGCTGAGGCCTTGCTGCGTCGGCGGTTCCGGTCCGTCACCCCGCTCGGCCGCATCTCGCGCAGCTATCTGGGGGTACCACTGGCAAGCTTCGAGGTCTACCGCGTCGCAGGGCCGACTACTGCCGTTCTCGGCCCGTGACCCGATTGCACGTATGGCGCTGTCACGCGGCTTTCATGCGCCTGGAGCAAGCTCATGCGCAGACGCCGACAACAGCCGCTCTCGAAATGAAGGTCTACGACATGGTGCGGGATCAAGGTGCCGGGTGGGCCGAAGGGAAAAGCAAGAAAGGCCTGCGGCCCGAATGGGGGCGGACAACTGATGCCCTGTTCAATGCCGCCGCCATCGCTTGCGCCTGCCTGTTCATTGCTGCGTGCCTGTATCGTCGGCTATGGCAAGCGAGCTGGTCCGGAGCGGAAGCCATTGAAGCGCTTTGGATTTTCTACGCAGCGGGCGGGGCTGTGATCACCTCCGCCCTGCTCTTTCGCGACAAGCGAACCTGAGCCGTCATGCGCAAGGATCGCGATGGTCGGGCGAAAGCGCGCGAGCCCTACTACGCAGAGTGGGATCCGCTTCTCGTCATACTGGTGTTGCTGTCGTGCCTTGTGCTGCTCTTTCTGGCGACGATGAACTGATGGCCGCAGCATCGCGGGACGCACTGCGCGAGTCGCGTCGGCCGCGAGGCGCTAATGCCCCGCTGTGCCAGAAAGCGAGTTGACGATCGCGACACCCGCCACGATGAAGGCGACGCCGATCAGTCCGGGCAGATCCAAATGCTGTCTGAAGAGGATGGCGCCGGCCAGCACGACCAGGATCACGCCAACGCCCGACCAGATGGCATAGGCAAGTCCGATCGGGATCGTCCGCAGCGCCAGAGACAGCGAAAAGAATGCTATTCCGTAGCCCGCAACTGCCACGCCCGAGGCCAATGGCTTGGTGAACTGGTGGGATGCTTTCAGCGCGATGGTTGCGATGACCTCGCCGACAATGGCGATCGTCAAGTAGAGGTAGCTCATCGTCGGCTCATGCCAGGTCGATCGAAGAAGCGCGACATGCAGCGGTTGCGCCTGCGAATGCGGCAGTCATGGCGTGGCTACCGCAGCTCCGCGTGCGTGTGCCGGCCTCGCACGGCACGTCCAGATGCGAAGCGATGGACCGCTGCAACTGGTTCGCGAGATCATGTCGATTGAAGTCCGCCGCGCCTACCGGTGTGAGCAGGGTGATGTCGGTTCGCAGTGCGCTGCACCCGGCGAGCATCCACAGCGACCTCAAGAGGCTCATTTCTCCGGTGAATGCGGCTTCGGTACCAGGGCTGCCGTCAGGGCGAACATAGCGGAGTGCGATCGGCTGAATGTCCACGGCCTGGTCTATGGCTGCCTGCAGCAGAGGCGCACGAAATACTTTGATCATCGACCCGTCCGTGGTTGTCCCTTCCGGGAAGATGCAAACCGTCGACTTCTCGAAGAACAGACCGCGCACCATGGCGTTCGTAGCGGCGGCGCTTGCGCGGGCGCTCCGATCGATGAAGACAGTGCCAAGCGCCCGGGCAAGGCCGCCGACCAGAGGCCAGCGTGCGACTTGTGCTTTGGCAACGAAGCGCGCATCTGCAAAAGACAGGATCACAAACACGTCGAGCCAGGAGACGTGGTTTGCAACGAGCATGCAGGGCTGGCTGGGAGCCGTGCTGCGTCCTGCGATGCAAGTCCGTACGCCGAATATTTCCAGCGCCGTTTGCGCCCACGCTCGCACTTCCACTCTTCGCCTCGAAACCGGCCAGTGCGGGTATAGCAAGGCCACCTTGAACACGGCGATCAAGACGTGGATCAGTGCTCGCCACAGTCTCCACCATCTGCGCAGGCCTGTCATGCGGCCTGACGCCCGGTTGAGGTCTTCAGGAAGTGTTGTGCATAGCGCGCTTCGAGCCGGCTCAACTGCAGCATCATCAAGAGATCTGCCGTGTTGAACTCCCGATCCCAGTGCGGTGCCCCACAGATGAAAGCGCCCGACCGCAGGTAGCCCTTGATGAGTGCCGGCGGCACGGTCGTCCTCGATGCATCAAGCTCCCGCAACGGCAGCGGATTGCGCGGGAAGACGCGGTGCTCGTCCGCGCTGAGACTCGTCCTGGCGGCGCGTGCATAGATGCTGGCCGCGGCGTGGCCGCCATCACCCACCGGGATGCTTGCGCAGCCGATCATGACGTCGTAGGGGCCGCGCATCATGAGTTCAGCGAGGCCCGACCACAACAGCGCGATGGTTGCTCCGTTGCGATGTGCTGGGTGGACGCACGAGCGGCCGATCTCGACGGCCTGGTCGCGCAGGCGGTCGAGACGCGAGAGATCGAATTCCTGGTCCGAATAGAATCCACCGATCCGGCGCGCGGCAGCTCCGGTCAGCACGCGGTATGTGCCGACGACCTCGCCTGTTCGCTCGTTTCGAACGATCAGGTGCTCGCAGTGAGCGTCGAAAGAGTCGATATCGAGCCCGGGAACGGGAGATGTGATGGACGCCTTCTGCTCCTCGGCGAACACACGCCATCTGAGACGTTGTGCCTCTGCGACCTCATCGGCATGCCGCGCCCATCCGATGCTCAATCGTGGGGATCTATAGTCGCCGCCCGTTCCCCGCGCGAAATCCATGCGAATCCCCGCCTTGCGAATCTCACGGACGCTACGTGGCGGATGTGACGGAGGTGTCACCGCAGTATGAAGGCGCTTTGACAGGACGCCACGCTGTATGCTGCAGGGGGAGCGCTACGATAGTCCTGGGCTGATCTTGTTATGGGACCCTTCCATGTGTGCAGCTCCGGTTGCCAGCGCCCTGAGGCTGGTCGCTCTCCTTGTTGTGGTGCTTGTCGCGGCATGCGGCTGGGCGATTACGGTCCGTGCAGCCGATCCTCGCACACCGCCGCCATCGTGCGTATCGGCTGACGCCGACATTCGGCGCACTGTCGCGCGTGTCATCGACGGCGAGACGCTCGGTCTCGACGACGGCACGGAGGTAAGGCTCATCGGTGCCTTGGCGCCGCGTGCGACCGACGCGGGTGCGGAGCCCGGCGGCTGGCCGCTGCAGATGACGGCGCACGAGGAGCTGCGCGCGCTCCTGCTCGGCAAGTCCATCGAGGTTGCCTTCGGCGGTGAAAGGGTGGACCGTCATGGGCGGTGGCAGGCCCACGTGTTCTGGATGGATGGGGCGCAGCGCCGCTGGCTACAGGGCCATCTCCTGGAGCAGGGGCTGGCCAGGGCCTATACGCTTTCCACCAATCGTGCCTGCAGGGACGAGCTTCTGGCGGCCGAGGCAATCGCCCGCGGTGTTGGCCGAGGGCTGTGGGCGGAGGCCGCCTACCAGGTGCGCCGGCCGGACCCGCCGTCTGACTTGTCTCGCTACCACGCCACGTTTCAGATCGTCGAAGGCCGCATTGCGCGCGTGGGCCAGTCGCGGGGCTTCGTCTACCTCGACTTCGGCAGGGGCCGAAAGGCCTTCAGCATCTCTCTGAAGCTGAGCGATCGCAATGTGCTCGCGGCATATGCAGCCAATCCCAAGGGCCTTGAAGGGCAGACCGTCCGAGTGAGGGGTTGGATCGAGCAGCGTGGCCGGCCCATCATCGATATCTCGAGCGCCGGCGACATCGAAGTTCTTCCGGGCGACAATGAGGCGGGATCCTTGCCCCAGCGCGTGCGACCGCGCGAGCGATATCGAGTGCCGGTCTCGCCGCGGCTCCAACTCGCGCCTGCTGTGGAAGCAAAACCGCCCAGCCTCATCGAGGCCGGGCGGTAGCGCATGGATCTGCGGTTGGCGCCAAGCGGCCTCAGGCGGCCTTGATCTCCGCCTCATCGGCGGCCACGCGGCGGCCCTTGGCGCTCTTGGAGAGCACTTCGGTGATGCGCTGGATGGCGCCGCGCTCGTCGAGCTTTTCGACGGCCGCGATTTCGCGTGCCATGCGATCAAGAGCCGCCTCATAGAGCTGCCGCTCGGAGTAGGACTGCTCCGGCTGGCTCTCCGAGCGATAGAGATCGCGGACCACCTCGGCGATTGCAATGAGATCGCCCGAGTTGATCTTGGCCTCGTATTCCTGTGCCCGGCGGCTCCACATGGTGCGCTTGATCCGGGCCTTGCCCTTCAGCGTCTCCATGGCGCGCTTGACGATCCCTTCCTCGGCCAGCTTGCGCATGCCGACGCTCTGCGACTTCCCGGTCGGCACGCGAAGCGTCATCTTGTCCTTTTCGAAGGTGATGACGAACAGCTCCAGGGAAATGCCGGCGATCTCCTGCTCCTCGATGCCGACGATGCGGCCGACCCCGTGGGCCGGATAGACGATCCACTCATTGGTCTTGAAGCCGTGGCGCTGGTTCACCGGCTTCTTGCTGGCGGCGGCCTGAGCGGCAGCAGCCTGCGCTGCGGCCGGTACCGGCGTCGCTGGGGCTGTAATCTTCTGCCCAGCAGCCTTGTTCACGGCGGCCGGTATCGTACGTGCGGCCGTCGGCACCGCGGCCGCCTGCCGGCTGGCTGCGGCTGCAATCGCGTGCTTCAGGGCGACGGCTTTGGGCGGCATCGGCTTGCCGGCTGTCGGCACTTGGCCGGGAACGGCCTTGGATACTGTCTTGGCCAACACGGGCTTGGCGACAGCGGCAGGCTTCTTGACCTGAGCCTGCCCCTTGTTGGCCTGGCCAACCTTCGCCGCCACCGGCTTGGTGGGGTGCTTGGCCTGCTGCACCTTGGCTGGCGGCCCCTTGCGCGCCGCAGTCTTCGCGGCGGCAGATGCGCGCGTGCTCACCTTGCGCACGACGTGCTTCACCGCGGACTTCTGCGCTGCGCTCTTACCCGAGGTCTTCTTCCGTGCCATGTCGCTCGTCTCACTGTTACTTACGGTTGCAAGTTCCAATTTCAACACGTCTTTCAAGTCCCCCGCTGCGCTGGCGCACACGGCTGCGGCCGTCGACCCAAGCCGCCGCCCTTCCAGCAGTCCATAGCGTCATGAGTAGCGGCCCCTCCAATCAGGCCCTACCACCCCCTCGCGCCTTCATTGTTTGGCTTGGCTGCCCAAAACTGCGCAACGTCGAGATCCTAGTTCAAGGGGCGCCGATCGAGGCACCGTTGCGCAGGAACGCCGCACTCATGTGGCGTCATGTTCCAGCTTTGTTCAGGCCCGCACCAGTGGTGTGACCATAACACAAACTTCATGCATTTTGAAGCGTCTGAGCATGCGAAACAGGCATGCTGGCACGCGGAATGCTTAAGTGCCAATGATCGCCGTACAATAAATTATATTCAACTAACGCGGCAACACGCGGTTATTTCACCGGCCAGAATTCAGTCCCCGGAGCCCGGCTCGGGGGTGAAATATTTCTCAAATTTTCCCTCCACATCGCGAAACTCTTCCGCCTCGGGCAGGGCTTCCTTCTTTGAGGTTATATTCGGCCATGCCTCTGAATACTTGCGGTTTAGCTCGAGCCACTTCTCGAGACCCGGCTCCGTATCGGGCTTTATTGCCTCGACAGGGCACTCCGGCTCGCATACGCCGCAGTCGATGCACTCATCCGGGTGGATAACCAGCATATTCGCACCCTCATAGAAGCAGTCGACCGGGCAGACCTCGACGCAGTCAGTGAACTTGCACTTAATGCAGCTGTCGTTGACGATGTAGGTCATGCTTCTAGAACCCAGTGGTGCGCTCCGGAGCGCTATTTACGGCTCGGGCTTCTGTTGCCACACGTTGGTAGGTTGTCGCAAGCGCGCAATGTCGCGGCCCTGATCTGCAACATCAATCCGGCTCGGTGAGGCGGTCGAGCCGTCGGCGGTCGCGCTTGGTTGGTCTGCCGGTCCCCTGTTGGCGCACCCCCTGGGGGCCACCCTCGCTTCGGCGGTCGTCCCCGCCCGGCGTCAGGACCTCGTAGAGCGTCCTGGCCTCTGTCGGCGGGCCGCGGTGGGTGCCGGGCGCCAGGATCTTCAAGATGTCCACCCTGCCGCGCACTGCAATCGTCAGTACGTCGCCGGCTCGAACGCTCTGGCTCGGCTTTGCGGCGCGCGCACGGTTGAGGCGAATCCTGCCTTCCTGAACGAGATGCGCGGCCAGTGTGCGGGATTTGGTGACGCGGGCAAACCAAAGCCATTTGTCGAGGCGCTGTGTGCCCGGCGGCGCAGGGGCCTCGTGCTGCCTTTCCTCATCCTGCCCGGTGGCGGCCATGCCTGGCCCTCACTCTTGCGTGCGCTTTTCCATGGCGGCTTTGAGAGAACTCAGCGCGGCGAATGGCGAGTCCGGATCGAAGCCGGCCTTTTGGGATGGGGGCGATGCCTGCAAGGGCGTGCGGGGCCGCTCCTCCCGCCTCGACTTGGTTGCGTCGCGGCGTCGATCACGCCGGTCGGGCTTGGCGTGCTGATCCCTTCGTGGGCCCTGCTTGGCCTTGAAGGGGCGCGCGCCTTGGTCCGCGCGCTGCGGTTGCGGTCGCTTCTCGCGATGCTCGCGCTGCTGGCCTGCCTCGAACGCACGTCCGCGCCGGCGTGGACGCCACACCTCCTCCCACTTCTCGTCGGCCGCTTCGGTCTTGGCGGCTGTCGCGCCGGCAGTGGCCGCAACCGAAGCAGCAGGGACCGGTTCTTCCACGGCTGGCGGCTCGGGCGCGGGCTGTGCCGCTGCGGTTTCATTCGCGTGGTCAACCGGTCGCGCCTGCTCGGCATCGGGCGGAGCGCCATTGGCCGGCAAAGCATTGCCGGCCGGGGTAGGCGCCGGCTCGCTGCTGGCCGGTGCCGTCAGCTTACGGCGCTCCACCCAGAATCCCAGAGCCTTGAGCACATGGCCGAGCTCTTCCGCGGAGCAGCCGAGGATCGACATCATGTCGGGGGTCGCCTTGAAGCCGCCATCTCCTGTCGTGCCCTTCGGAGGCGTAGCCGGGCTGGCAGGATCGGCGCGCCATGCAACCAGCGGACGGATGAGGTCGGCCAAGCGCTCCAGCATATCGATGCGCACAGCGCGGGGGCCGCACACGTGGAACCCCAAGACGCGATAGTAGGCGTCGGGGATGGTGCCGTCGGCAGCGAGCGACGTGAGGCCGGCACGCGGCGGTTCGGGCAGCGCGCTGATGTCCAGGCCGTGCGCAGCGCCGTTCTTGAGCGCCCACAGCGCCATCGCCAGCTCCGAGGAGGCAGGTTTCAGGAGGATGGGGAAGTAGATGTTGAAGGCGCCGAAGCGGACGCCGTACTTTCTGAGCTGAGCTCTGGCAGGCTGGTCCAGCGAGCGGAGCTCTTCCGCAATGCTCTCGCGGCGCAGCACGCCGAAGCTCTCGGTCAGCCGGAAGGCGATGCCGCGTGCCAATCCCAGGATATCTTGCGCGTTGGCAATCTCGACCAGGGGCTTCAGCCGCTCGCCGATCAGCTCCGAGATCCAGGTATTGAGCCGCTCCTGCACCTTCTCCCGGTCGGGACCGCTCAGGTGCTCGTCGGCGAGGATCGCAACCGTCGGCTTGAGCGGGGCATCGCCGGCCTCCAGCCGCGCAATCTCTTCCTCGCGCCAGAGAATCTGCCCGCGGCGCGTCAGCTTGAAGGCATCGTTCTTGGCCGCCACCACGCGGCGCACACGCATGTCCAGCTCTCTCGCAAGCACCTGCGCAGCGGCATTGCGAGCGGCCTTGCCGTGGATGCCCTCTGCCTCTGTCACCGGGAAGAAGCGAAAGCCCTGCAGCCTGCCGACGAAATGCCGTTCGACCTGCACAGCGCCGTCCTCGCCGATCTCGGCGTAGAGCTCGTCCTTGTCCTTCAAGCCGCGCATGAGTGCGCTGGTGCGGCGGTCGACGAACCGTTGCGTCAAGCGCTCGTGCAAGGCGTCCGAAAGGCTGTCCTCGATGGCCTTGGTGCGGCCTTGCCAATGCCCGGGATCGGCCAGCCAGTCGGCCCGGTTCGACACGAATGTCCATGTGCGGATATGGGCGATGCGATTGGCGAGCGTGTCGATATCGCCGTCGGTGCGATCGGCGAAGGCCACCTGCTTGGCAAACCAGTCGGCCGGAATGCGCTCTTCCGGACCCATGATGAACTTGTAGAGGGTGCCTACCAGCTCGGCATGGTTCTGCGTCGAGATCTTGCGATAGTCGGGGATCTGGCAGACGTCCCACAGGCGGCTTACCGCTTCCCGTGAAACAGCCATGTCTGCGACCTCTCGGTCATGGCTCACGTTCTCGAGCGCCACCACGTCATCGGCCATGCGCGCGCGCATCAGGCGGAACTCGCGCGGCGCCTCGCGCAAGCTGTCTCGCAGCCGATCCAGCGAGCTGAAATCCAGATTGCGGCTGCGCCATTGCAGCGATTTGACTGTTTCGAAGTTGTGCGTTTCCAGCCGCTCGACGAGATCGGCATCGAATGGCTCTACTCCGCCCGTCACGCCGAAGGTGCCGTCATTCATGTGGCGGCCGGCGCGGCCCGCGATCTGGCCGATCTCGGCTGGCGTCAGTGTGCGGTGCACCTGCCCGTCGAACTTGCGCACAGACGAGAAGGCAACGTGATCGACATCGAGATTGAGGCCCATGCCGATGGCGTCGGTCGCCACCAGGAAGTCAACATCGCCGGACTGATAGAGCGCGACCTGCGCATTGCGCGTTCGCGGCGACAGGGCGCCGAGCACCACGGCGGCGCCGCCCCGCTGCCGGCGGATCAGCTCGGCGATGGCATATACTTCGGAAGCCGAGAACGCCACCAATGCCGTGCGCGGCGGCATCCGCGTAATCTTCTTCTCGCCCGCATAAGTCAGCTTCGACAACCGCGGACGCGAAACGAAATTGGCGCCCGGAATGAGATCGCTGATGGCCTCGCGCATCGTTTGGGCGCCCAGCAGCAGGGTCTCGTGCCTGCCCCGGACGTGCAGTAGGCGATCGGTAAACACATGCCCGCGCTCTGGATCGGCGGCGAGCTGCACCTCGTCGATGGCGAGGAAATCCACATCCGGCTCGCGCGGCATGGCCTCGACCGTGCACACATAGTAGCGGGGGGTTTCGGGCTTAATCTTCTCCTCGCCGGTGATCAGTGCCACACGGTCCGCACCCACACGCGCTGCAACCTTGTCGTAGACCTCGCGCGCAAGCAGGCGAAGCGGCAGGCCGATCAGGCCGGTCTCGTGGCCGAGCATGCGCTCGATTGCCAGGTGCGTCTTGCCCGTATTGGTCGGCCCAAGTACGGCCGTCACGTTACGAATGCGGTTTGCGAAGTCGGAACTCATCCGGCACAGCCTTCACGAAGAGAAACGTGCGGGAGGCATTGCAGAGTGGTGTGACAATATCAAGGGCCGAGGTCAAAAAAGGCCGCATTCCATTGTGACGGCGGGTTCGCAGTGCTGGAGCAAAAATGCAGTCGGAACAACCGGCTTGCTCAATGCATGAGCGCGATCTGGGCCTTGCCGGGGGTGACAATCTCTACCCGGCGGGAGACGATAGTGGCCGAGCCGGCTATGGTCGGAATGGTGATCTGGTAAGGCACAAACACGCCCGCGCTCGGAACCGGGCGCAGAGCCACTTCGATGGCGTCGCTTGCGGCCATGAACCTGGTGTCGGAATCGACCTTGTGCCCGGCGATGGGCAGGTACTTGACACGGCAGACATAGGCGACGCCCGGCTGGCCACTCGGCTGCTGCTCCGTGACCTTCATCTCGCTCTTGTAGCTGAGCAGAAGATCGAAGCGCTCCTTGCCGTCGAACACGGGAACTCGGCGATCGCAGGGGTTCGCCCCGTTTGCGCGTGAGATGGCCATGATGGCGCTCAGCGGGTCAAGCACACCCTTGAGATGCTGCTCACGTACCGGAATGGTGTCGCTCTTCGCTACCGGTGGCGGAAGGTGCTGGATCTCCGTCACGGCCCCGTCGGAAAACCCGATCTTGGTCGAGCCCGTCTTCGTACTGCTCTTGAAGTCGAAACTGAAAGCTGCAGGCTTCGGCGCCTGGTTGACGATCAGTCCGAAGCTGCGTGTCTCACCGTCCCAAGTGAAGGCCCCCAGCAGGATCGAAAGGCGTGCATTCCCGACCAGGGTGTAGCTCTGCTGTTCGGCCTGCGATTGAAACTCGAAGGTGCCGACGTTGAACCCGTTGAAATTGACATCGTAAACGGCACGCACGGCGGCCGGCCAACCTTCCGCGCGAGCGGAGCCGGTCCAGCCCAGGTTCATAGCCGCTAACACCCCCAGTGCACCGGCAAGGGAAGAAAGGGCGCACCCCCATGCAGACGCGGCGGGCTTCAACGTCATGACGTCGCCTCACGAACCCTCAATACGCAACGCAAGTTTGAAGCCCCATATGCAAAGGTAGCCGGTTTTACGTCAATTGTGTGTCGCCGCCAGGTTAGCCTGCAAGGCGTAAATAATTCGATCACGGCCGCTGCGAATTGGCACGGGGCTTGACGTATTCCGCTTCTGCTATAGAACGGCCGCCAAGCGTTAGGGTCGCGTAGCTCAGGCGACCCGCGCAACAGGAGTATTTCCCATGACCCGCCGATGCGAGCTGACGGGCAAGTTGCCGATGGCCGGCCAACTGCGCAGCCACGCCGAAAACAAGACCAAGCGTACGTTCCGGCCGAACCTGTGCCAGGTGACGCTCATCAGTGATTCATTGCAGCGCAAGGTTCGCTTGAGGATCAGCGCACACGCGTTGAAATCCGTCGAGCATCGCGGCGGCCTTGATGCCTACCTCTTGAAAGCGCGCGACGATGAGCTGTCCGATCGCTGCCAGCGGCTCAAGCGCGAAATCCTCAAGGCGCGCGCGGAAGCTGCGTAGTCTGCGGCGCACGCGGACCGGATCTGCTCTCTTGTTGTCGGCAACAGCCTGCGCTCGATGAGCGGCAGGGTCTTGTGTGCACGGCAATCTGGCGTCAAGGACGCGAGACGTTCTTGGCGCCATGCTCGTTGAGCGTGAACTGCAGGAATACCGTGCGCTGCAGCAGCGAGTTGAAGTTGTCGTCGGAAATCAATGACACGACGAGCTCCCCGCCAGGAGCGCGGTGAACCCCGATGCCTTCCATGTTGTCGATGTCGTAGCCGGAGTTGGCCTGCAGCAGGACGCGCCCGTTGACGCGAGCGCCCGGCCTCACCTCTTCGGGCATCAGCCGGCGCAAGCGCATCTTCACGCCTTCGGTCCAGCGGAAAGAGCGCTCCAGAACCAGCAGCCCGCCGTCCGGCAGCCCGACAGCGCCGGTTATGTTGAACTCGTCGATGTCACGCAATTGGAAGCGCTTCGGCTCATTGTCGATCCAGATCCAGCCGGTGTGATAGCCGCTGCCGCCGGTCAACCTCTCCGCGAACGCAACGGCCGCCCCCTTGAAAGCGCCGGCACGTAGAACTGTCAGCGCTTCGAAACCCTGGTTGGATCGCATCCTGCGTGCCTCGGCGGGCATCTTCAGGTAGCCGGTCGGAGGCTGGACCTCCCGATTGCGGATCTCAAATCGGCCAATACGGTGTAGGCGTTCGAAGCCGATCAGCACCGTGCCGTGCGACAGGTTGCCTTCGATCAGGGTGACGGCCTCGGCATCCTGCTCGTGCTTGTTGCGGAGCGAACGCCCTCGCTTGTCTCGCAGCGGGCCGAGGCGTGCCTGCGTGAGGGCGACGGGTCGCACGCCGTCGTAGCTGATGTCTGCCGTGAGCCAGCTGCCGATGTCGGAGACGGCGAGCAGGCTCTTGCCGTCGGCCTCCATGGCGAGGCCCGACCAGCCGCCGAAATGCTGTGACGGCGATGTCAGCACCAGCCCGCCGCGGAATTCGAGATCGCCGAAGCGCTTCACATCGGGTCTGTTGCGATCGAAATGCAGGATCGGGCGCGCGCGCACCTCGATCGGTCGCGGTCCGGAAGGTGGCGCACCTGCCTCATCCTCGGCGAGCGCTAGCCTGGCGGCCAACGCCAAACCGGCGCCGGCAGCCAAGCCGCCCAGAACCGCCCTGCGGTTGAGATGCGGCAATCGGCTCGCATTCGTCATGATGAGCGCCCGCTCGCTGATCGCTTCATCCTTGGGGACGTGCGCCGCCGCACCCTCATTGCAGCTTGCGCCGCCTAATGGGCGCCGCGCGGATCGGTGTGGCCGGTCCGTCCTCCTCGAACAGCTCCACGAGCTTGTCCGTCATGGCGCCTGCCAGCTCCGTCGGATCGGTGATGGTGACGGCGCGACGGTAGTACCGCGTCACGTCGTGGCCGATGCCTATGGCGATCAGCTCGACGGGCGAGCGCGTCTCGATCTCCTCGATCACCTGGCGCAGATGACGCTCCAGATAGCAGCCCGTGTTGACGGAGAGGGTCGAGTCGTCGACCGGGGCGCCATCCGAGATCATCATCAGGATGCGGCGGCGCTCGGGACGCCCCAACAGGCGCTTGTGCGCCCAGGCCAGTGCTTCGCCGTCGATGTTTTCCTTCAGCAGCCCTTCCCGCATCATCAGGGCCAGCGAGCGCTTCGCGCGCCGCCAGGGCGCATCGGCCGGCTTGTAGATGATATGGCGCAGATCGTTGAGGCGCCCGGGATTGGCGGGCTTGCCCGCCGCCAACCATGCCTCCCGCGCCTGACCGCCCTTCCAGGCCCGTGTGGTGAAGCCCAGGATCTCGACCTTGACGCCGCAGCGTTCCAGCGTGCGCGCCAGGATGTCGGCGCAGCATGCCGCCACCATGATCGGGCGTCCGCGCATGCTGCCCGAGTTGTCGAGCAGCAGAGTGACGACGGTGTCGCGGAAATCGGCGTCGCGTTCGGTCTTGAACGAGAGCGGGTGCATCGGGTCGATGATGACGCGGGTCAGGCGCGCCGCATCGAGCGTGCCTTCCTCGAGGTCGAAGTCCCAGGCGCGGCTTTGCTGTGCCATCAGCTTGCGCTGCAGCTTGTTGGCAAGACGTGCCACGGCCCCCTGCAGATTGCGTAGCTCCTTGTCGAGGAACGTGCGCAGCCTCTCCAGCTCGTCTGGTGTGGAGAGGTTCTCGGCCGCGATCTCCTCATCGTGGGCGCGGCTGAAGACCTTGTAGCCGAAGGCCTCCGGGTTATCGAGCACGTTGTAGTTGGGCCGCCAGGGCTCGCGCGCCTCGGCCATCTCTTCGCCGTCCGAGTCGGCGTCGAATTGATCGGTCTCCGCGTCTTGGGAGGTCTCCGTCGTGTCGCCTTCTTCGCCTTCGCCGCGCTGGTCCTCCGTCGGCTGCTCCTGCGCCTCCTGGCCCTCGGAGCTTTCCTCGGATTTCTGATCGCCGCTTTCCGGCTCCTGCTCGTCGTCCTCGCCTTCCTCGCGGTCGCCCTCTGACAGCTCCTCCGAGAGATCCAGAGATTTCAGCATGTCACGCAACAGGCGGCCGAACATCTCCTGGTCTTCGGACAGCTTGTCCATGCGGCTCAGCGTGCGAGCGGCGCGATCCTCGATCCAGGGGCGCCAGAGCTCCACCATGGCCTTGGCGGACTCTGGCGGAGCGGCGCCGGTCAAGCGCTCGCGCACGATTAGGGAGAGGGCGTCCTCGAGCGGCGCATCCCCGCGCTCGGTGATCTCGGCGTAACGGCCATGGCCGTACTGATCCTCGACACGGGCCGTGAGGTTCGCTGCCATGCCGGGCATGCGATTTGCGCCCAGCGCCTCCACGCGTGCCCGCTCGACGGCTTCGAACACGGCCCGCGCCGGGCCCGCGCGCGGCGCCAGGCGCGCATGCAGCTTGGCGTCATGGCAGGCGGCGGTGAGGGCTAAGCTGTCGGCCCAGCCGCGGATGACGGCAACCTCCTTGGGGGAGGGGACGCGCGAGGGTTCCGGCAGCTGCACCAGCTTGCCGTCGATCTCGGGCTTGCCCGGTGCGTAGCTGACCTGCACCTCACCGTCCGCGGCAATGGCGCGGACGGCCAGCCCCAAAGCCCGCTTGAAGGGCTCAGCAGGCGCCTCCTTGCGGTTGGAACTCGCCGCCATGATCCGCCCCGGTCAGCTCAGCGCGACGTTGGCTGCGCTCTCGGGAAGCTCCTCGCCGAAGCAGCGCTGATAGAACTCGGCCACCAGCGGGCGCTCGAGCTCGTCGCATTTGTTGAGGAACGTCACACGGAATGCGAAACCGATATCACCGAAAATTTCGGCGTTCTCCGCCCACGTGATCACTGTGCGCGGGCTCATCACCGTCGAGAGGTCGCCGTTGATGAACGCCGATCGTGTCAGGTCGGCGACGCGTACCATGTTGGAGATGATCTTGCGCTTGGCCTCGCTCTTGCTGAACGACTTGGCTTTGGCCAGCACGATGCGCGCCTCGTCGTCGTGGGGCAGATAATTGAGCGTGGATACGATCGACCAGCGGTCCATCTGGCCCTGGTTGATCTGCTGCGTGCCGTGATAGAGGCCGGATGTATCGCCGAGGCCGATGGTGTTGGTGGTCGCAAAGAGGCGGAATGCCGGGTGCGGCCGGATCACCTTCGACTGGTCGAGCAGGGTCAGCTTGCCCGAGACCTCGAGCACGCGCTGGATCACGAACATAACATCCGGACGGCCGGCGTCGTACTCGTCGAAGCACAGCGCGGTATTGGTCTGCAGGCAGTAGGGCAGGATACCTTCCCTGAACTCCGTGACCTGCTTGCCTTCCTTCAGGACGATGGCGTCCTTGCCGACCAGATCGATGCGGCTGACGTGGCTGTCGAGATTCACGCGAATGCACGGCCAGTTCAGCCTCGCCGCCACTTGCTCGATGTGCGTCGACTTGCCCGTGCCGTGGTAGCCCTGGACCATGACCCGGCGGTTGTGCTTGAAGCCGGCCAGGATGGCCAGAGTGACGTCCTTGTTGAACACGTAGTCGTTGTCGACGTCGGGAACATGGTCGTCGGGCTTGGAATAGGCCGGGACCTCGAGGTCGGTGTCGATGCCGAAGAGCTGGCGGACAGACACTTTCATGTCCGGCAGGCCGGGCACCCCGGCTTGGGTTTGGGCGCGCATATCGTTTCGTGTCCGGGTGGTTTCAGGTGCTTGGCACGCACGCCGCACCCGATGGGGCTACAGTTTCAAGTCTCAAGTGGCCAGTTCAGACAAGGCCCGCCTGCTTTAGATAGTTATAGGCTTGGATGATTTCACGCAACTTGTCCTCGGACTTGTTGTCGCCACCGTTGGAATCGGGGTGGTGGCGCTTCACCAGCTCCTTGAACCGGGCCTTGATCTCCAGGCGGCTTGCGGTGCCCGTAAGGTTCAGGGTTTCCAGCGACTTCAGCTCCAGGGGCTTCAACTGGCGGCGTGGTTCGCCACCTTCCTCGCTCGTGCGGTCGGTTCGCCACGAGAAGAAGGCGTGGGGGTCGTTCGCGGAGCGGCGAAAACCCTCGGCCTCCATGCCTCCGTGCCGGGTGCCGTGCGCCCAGGCATTGGCCCCCGCCTTCCAGGTAGGCCGGTGACCGATCACGCTATCCTTCTGGTAGGCCTCGACCTCCGCGTTGCTCATGCCTTCGAAGTAATTGTAGGAAGCATTGAACTGGCGAACGTGGTCCAGGCAGAAAAGGTAGTACTGGCCTTCCCGCCCGCGGCCTTTGGGGGCGCGGTGCGTTCCGGCGGCCTGGCAGCCTTTCCACTGGCAAATCGGCGCGGCCTCCCGCACGACCTGCTCGGGGTCACGGCTGACACGCACGCTGTCGAAGTATTTGGAATCCAGCTTCATTGTTTCTAAGTATGAGCGCAAGCTGCCGCGTGCACAAGATGAAGGTTCCGACCCCCGTGGGAGCGTTGCGCGTTGGCCATATTCGGCCCAACACTTATGCCAAGTCCCGCATAGTCTGATGGAGAGGTATCCCAATGTCCGTCGAGGCAGCCATCCGCGACAAGCTCAATCGCGCGTTCGCGCCGACGCGTCTTGAAGTCGTCAACGAATCGGATTTGCACGCCGGCCACCGCAGCTCACCGGGCACCGGAGAAAGTCATTTTCGCGTTCTGATCGTGTCCTCTGCCTTTGCCGGCAAAGCCCGCGTTGAGCGGCACAGGCGCGTCAATGAAGCGTTGGCTGCCGAACTGAAGGGCAAAGTGCACGCCCTTGCCATAAAGGCCTATGCGCCGGGAGAGGAATTGGTCTGAGGGTGCGGCACACGTCCGCAGCCACCCCTCACTGCCGATAAATGGGGTTCGGCTCGAAGCAATTCAAGATCGGTCGACGCGGCGGTGCCTCGAAACTTCAAACCGGCTCCACATTTTGCCGCCAGGCAAAGCGCGGAACCGGCTCGAAGCTTTTTGGTCAGTACGTGTCGGCGATCACCACCACCAGCGCCGGCAAACCCGACGGCAGTGCCAATGGCCACGGTGGCGCCAGCAGCGACGACGGCAATTCCAATGCGCCTGCTCGACGTTGCTCTGCTCAGCGCCGAGCGTCTTCAGTGTGTCGAGCGTGCCCGCTGCCGGGCTCGCCTGGGCCGTACCGACTGCCATGAGCACCGCCGCGGCGGCGCCTGCCAACGATAGCAACAGCTTGCGATTCATGCTGGGCTCCATGTCCTGGTTGTTGGATCGGTGCAGACCCAGCCACCGTCGGGCGCCAAACTCGGCGAGCCGCAACGCCGAATGGGACGGTGCGCCCGATCGGTGAACCTGATATGCCCGATTCGCAATATTCACGTCAGAGACATGAACCGACTATGAATGTGCTCGTGGCCGATGCCGCCCGCGCTCCGATTAGATTAATTGAATTGGAAGCCCAGAACTTCAGCCGGCCTCCATCGCATCGCTTTCCAGCGTGCGGCGCGGAGTCTTGCTCTGTGTACCGATCGGACGAATGCGAATCGCGGTAATCTTGTTGCGATTTTTGCGCAAGATCTCGAACCGGTAGCCGTAGAACGTGAAAGCTTGACCAGGCTCCGGGATAGTCTGCGCTTCGTGAATGACGAGGCCGGCGATCGTGGTCGCCTCCTCGTCGGGCAGGTCCCATTCCATCTGCCGGTTGAGATCGCGTACGGCAACCGTGCCGTCGACGTTGACGGAACCGTCGGCCTGCACGCGGATGGCAGCATCATGAATGTCGTGCTCGTCGGCAATCTGCCCGACGATCTCTTCCAGGATATCCTCCAGCGTAATCAGGCCCTGCACCTCGCCGTATTCGTCGACGACGAGGGCGAGCTGTGCTTTGCGCTTGAGGAACTCGTTGAGCTGATCCTTGACGCTCGTGGTATCGGGCACGAACCAAGGTTGCGCCGCGATGCCTGTGACGTCGAGCTTGGTCACATCCCAGTTGCTGCGACCCAGCGCAACCAGCAGATCCTTGGTGTGCAAGACGCCGACGATGTTCTCCGGCTCGTCTTTCCAAAGCGGCACGCGCGTGTATTGGCTCTTCATCACCTCGTCGACCACCTTCTGAGGGGGATCGTCGATGTTGATGGTCTGCATCTTGGTGCGGTGGACCATGATGTCCAGCACCTGCAGATCCCTGAGATCGAGCACGCCGCCGAGCATGGCGGCATCGCCTTTTGCCACCGCCCCGCCGATGGTCTGCAGCTCGATGGTCCCGCGGATTTCCTCGTGCGCGGCAAGGATGTTGGCTTGGTCGTCCCTGCGGGTGGGCGTGAGCTTGAGGATCAGGCGGACAATGAACTGGATCGTCGTCGTCAACGGGCCGAGCACCACAATGATGGCGCGCATGATCGGTGCCACGAACAGCGCTATTCGGTCGGCGAACGCGAGCGCGTATGTCTTCGGCAGAACGGCCGAGAAGACGACGACGAGGATGGTCATGATGGCGGTCGCGTAGGCGACGCCTGCGGGTCCGGCGAGCAACACCGCCAAGCCTGAGGCGAGAGATGCGGCGAGGATGTCGACGAGCGTATTGCCGAGCAGGACGGCGCCGATCAGCCTTTCGGGTTGCCGCAGCAGCCTGTTGACGAGTGCGGCCTTGCCATTGCCCTCTTGCTCCAAGGCATGCATGCGCGCGCGCGAGGCCGCGGTCAGGGCGGTCTCGCTGCCGTTGAAGAACGCGGACAGCACCAGCAGCGTGATGATGGCTGCCAGGATCAACACGATATCAATAGACATGGCCTTCTCGGAACTCACCCCGCCTGCACTTGGACGGGCGGACCTGCACTGTCAGGGCGCCGGCTGCTTTGCTGATAACATATCTGCGCGCGCGCCGGCGTTAACAAGGCGCGCGTGCTCACCTGTTGGCTGGCCAAGTCGGCGGTCCGTCCGCCACAAACGATCGGTCAATGTCTCCGATGCTCGGGCACCCCAGAAGCGCCTGAACGCGATCGATCTCATCGATGAAAATCCTGAGTGCGCGAGCAACGCCCGCCTCCCCGCCGGCAGCCAAGCCGAACAGGAAGGCCCGGCCGATGAGGCATGCCTTGGCACCGAGCGCGAGTGCCTTGACGATGTCGCTGCCCCTGCGGATGCCGCCGTCGAGCAGCACCTCCATGCGTCCGCCGACCGCGTCGACGATGCGCGGCAAGGCTGAAATGGTCGAAGGCACATCATCGAGCTGGCGGCCGCCGTGATTGGACACGATAACGGCGTCAGCGCCGTGGTCGACGGCGCGGCGTGCATCGTCGGGATTGAGTATGCCTTTGATCGCGATCCTTCCCGGCCAGATCGTCTTCAGCCAGTCTACATCTTTCCAGCTGATGGATGGGTCGAACTGCTGGGCCGTATGCTGCGCAATGCTGACGAAGCCGCTATGACCCTTGCGTGAATCCACGAGATTGGCAAACGCGATGCGGGGGCCGGTGGCGATGCGCCACAGCCACCGCGGCCGGCTCGCGAACTGCAGGACGTTGTGCAGCGACGGGCGCATCGGCAGGGAGAAGTTGTTGCGCACGTCACGCTCGCGGTTGCCGGCCACGACCGTGTCGGTGGTGAAAACGAGCACCGGGCACCCAACCGCCGCCGCGCGCTGCACGAGCTCGCGCGTAACGCCACGGTCGCGCTGCACGTAGAGCTGGAACCAGAAGCCCTTGGCCGCGTCGGCGAGAGACTCGATCGAAGTGGTGCCGACCGTGCTCAGACAATAGCCGGCGCCGACGGCGGCAGCGGCCCGTGCTGCCGCGATCTCGCCGCCGGGCCCGAAGAGCCCGGTGAGACCCGTCGGCGCCAGGATGATCGGCAAGGCCAGATCCTGGCCGAGCACGCGCACGTTCATGCGCCGGTTGCTCACGTCGACGAGCTGTCGCGGCATGAAACGCACGCTGCCGAAATCGGCGCAGTTGGCCGCCAGCGTGCGCTCGTCCTGCCCGCCGCCGTCGACGAAGTCGAACACGGGTTTTGGCAACCGTCGACGCGCCATTCGGCGCAGATCTTCGATGTTGACCGCTTCGGCAGCCTTCATCGCTGCTCGCCTGCAATTTGGCTCCGCAGGAACTCTTGAACGTCCTCGGCCGCAACGTCGCGGGTGATGAACGCTTGACCGACGCCGCGGGCGAGGACGAGCGTCAGCTTGCCGGCGCGTACCTTCTTGTCCTGCCCCATGATCTTGAGGAGGGTGGCGGCATCAGGCGGCCCGTCGCCTGGAATGTCGGAAATCCTGGTGGGCAGGCCGACCGCGCGCAGGTGTGCTTCCGTGCGGTCGGCGCTGTCCTTGCCTGTCAAACCGCGCTGGGCGGAGAAGCGGAAAGCCAGCGCGATGCCGATGGCTACGGCTTCGCCGTGCAACAGGCGGTCGGAGAAACCGGCCCACGCCTCCAGTGCATGACCGAACGTGTGGCCTAGGTTGAGAAGCATACGGTCGCCGCTCTCCGTCTCGTCTCGGGCGACGATGTCGGCCTTGCCCTTGACGCTGACGCTGATGGCTCTGGTCAGGGCGACGGACTCCTTGGCGAACACCGCCGCCCAGTTCTGCTCGAGCCAGCCGAAGAACTCTGCGTCGCCGAGCAATCCATATTTGGCAGCCTCCGCATAGCCCGCGCGGAACTGCCTCGGGGGGAGCGTCGCCAGCGCGCCCAAGTCGGCCAACACGAGGCTGGGCTGGTGGAAGGTGCCGATGAGATTCTTGCCCTGGGGCGTATTGATTCCGGTCTTGCCGCCGACCGACGAATCAACTTGCGCCAGCAGAGTCGTCGGTATCTGCACGAAGCGCATTCCGCGCCGAACGAGGCTGGCGGCGAAGCCCGCCAGATCGCCGATGACGCCGCCTCCCAGCGCGACCACGAGATCGCCGCGCTCGAGGCCCATCTCGAGCAGGCGTTCGCACAGGTCGGCCAGCGCGGTGAAGCTTTTTGTCGCTTCGCCGGGAGGGAGAATCTCGATGCCGGCCAGCAGTCCCCGCGCCTGCAGGGTCGCCTGCAGGGTCGCCAGATGGTGCTGGGCAACGTTCGCATCAGTCACGATCCCGCACCTGGCATTGCCGAGACGTGCTTGGATAAGGTCGCCGGCCTGCGCGATCAGGCCTGGCCCGATCAGTACGTCGTAGGAGCGGGCACCGAGGGCAACAGCAACCTTGGTCGGTGCCGAGCGCAGGCCCTCTTCCTGCTCCGGTTTCGTCTTTACCGTTTGCGCAGAGCTCATGATGTTTCTCCCACAGTGACCGCGGGGTCGCCCGGCGGATCGGTCGAACAGGCCAGCAGCGGGCTGTGCGCGAGTGCCTCGATCACCTCGTTGACAATAGTGTCGTGCGGCACGTCCCGGCTCTCGACCGTGATGTCCGCCGTCGCATACACCGGATAGCGGGCTGCCATCAGCCGCTGCATGACCCCCTCGGGATCGTTCTGGAGAAGCGGTCGCGTATCGCGCTTGAGCACACGGCGCAACAGCAGCGGCATTTCTGCCTTCAGCCACACCGAGATGCCGGATCGGCGAATGTTCTCGCGCGTCTCCGCAATCATGAAGGCGCCGCCGCCTGTGGCCAGCACTTGCGGCCCTTGGCTGAGCAGGCGCGCAATCACCTTGCGCTCGCCCTCCCTGAAATAAGCCTCGCCATGATCGGCGAAGATTTCCGTTATGGTCTGCCCAGCCGCGCGCTCGATCTGCTCATCGGCGTCCACAAAGGGCAAATCGAGGCGCGGCGCCAGCCGGCGCCCGACGGCGGACTTCCCGCAGCCGGGCATGCCGACAAGCACAATGGAACGGCTGCCGAGTGCGGTACGGACGGCGCGCGCCATCTCAGCGATCAGCTCTTCTTTTTTGCCTGCCTGGCCGAATCGCATCATGTGTTCCTAGGTTGTCCGTGGCAGACGGCGCCTGGAGCCGGGCCAATGCAGTTGCCACCTGGGTTTCTCTATATATGTCAAGACGTTGCCGCAACATCTGTGCTGCGCGCTCGACCTTCCCGCCCGGCACGGTTTTGCTGGTTTGCGCAGGCAGGGACATAATCGCGTCATCTTGGGTTTGAAACATACCCGGCAAGGAGCAGCTTCGCCACATGCCAAGCCTTATCCGGTTTCTCGTCATCACGGGGATCCTAGTGGCGGCCGTGTATGGCGGATTGTATGTCATGGCGGTGTTCTTCGAGCCTGTGCCGAAGGAGACGTCCACCAACGTCCCGGGCGTCAAGATCCGCAAATAGCAGTGGGATCTTTCGTCGGGCCGGATAGTTCATGGCGATGCGCGCTGCACGATCCGCTGCCGTGATGCTGAGGTCCCTGCTCGGGTTGGCAGTCCTGGCTGGCGTCGTGGCGCCGTCGAGTGCTCAAGAGACGTGGAACCCATTCAAGCAGTGGCCTGAAACCCAGCCGCCGCGCACATCCGGTCCGCCTTCGCCCAAAGGCGGGCTGATGACCCCGCCCGGCGAGACGCCGGTCGACCGCGCCAATCTCCAGCCCGAGCCGCGCTTCGGGCCGCGTGACCGTCCGGTCGAGCGCAGTGAGCTTGCGCCCGTCATGGCGCCTGACTCCTCGGGTATGCCGCTTGAGCTGTGGCGGGGCATCGACCTGAAGACCTTCGAAGAGCTGCTGTCGGTGCTCGACCTGCCGCCACGTTCGCCTTCGCTGCACCGGCTGTGGCGGCGCATGTTGCTATCCGCCGCGCCGCCTCCTGCCGGCGCGCCAAGCCCCGATCACTTTCTGGCGCTCCGTCTCGAAGCGCTTTATCGCTCGGGTCTGCTGAGCGATATGACCGAGGTCATCGGCGGCAGCGTCGTCTCTGGTCCGCTGATCCAGGTGCTTGGTGCACGCAAGGACATCGGCCTTGGTCGACGCGACGCCGGCTGCGCGGCGATCAAGGCCCTGGCGGCGCCAAGCTCCGGGCTACCCGGTCGCCTCAAGGGCGAGACGCAACTGCTGGCAGGCTATTGCGCGGCCGCGGCGGGAGACGCCGAGGGTGCCGGTCTCGCTGCGAGCCTGGCGCGCGAGGAAGGCGTGGAAGCCGAGCTGCCGTTGTCCGTCCTCGGGGGGATTGCCACCGGCACCAAGCCGCGCCTTGCGCTGCCCAAACGCGTGCTGCTGCTCGACTATCGCTTCCTGGAGCTGTTGGGCCCGGTCAACGCGGCGCAGATCTTCGAAAAGGCGGAGCCTGCCCTTCTGTCCGCCCTTGCGGCCGACGGGAATGCCGATCGGCGGCTGCAGGTCGCTGCCGCAGAGGCCGCATTGCGACTCAACGCGCTGACGCCGGAGGCGGTGGCCGACGTCTATCGGCGCCAGGCTGGATTCGCTGCCGGGGATGCCGATCCGACAGCCCGCACCGCAGATCCGCTCCTGCGTCGCGCGCTGCTGTTTCGCGGTGTCGAGCTGTCCCGGTCTCCGCCGCAGCAGGCGCGTATGGCGCGCGCCCTGCTCGACGATGCGCGTCGGTCGGGCGTCCTTCTACAGACCGCGCAAATGCTCGCTCCTGTACTTGCTGACATGCCGCCGTCCGGGGAGCCGGCACTGGCCGAGGTCGGTGTGGAGATCGCCATCGCTGCCGGCCGGTTCGAGCGCGCGCGGCGATGGGCCGAGACGGCAGGCGCGGGCCACTGGCTTGCTTTGATCGATGTTGCCGATGCAGGCCGGCGCGGCGGGCGGGTGCAGACGCTCGGAACGATCGAGCAGATGGCCATGCGGGGCCGCCTCAGCCCCGACACGCTGCATCGGCTCGCCACCGTGCTCGACGCGCTCGACATCGACGTGCCTATTCCCCTGTGGGATGCTGCCAGCCGCACGCCGCAGCCATCGGGAGGCTATCTGCCGGAAACAGGCGTTCTGGCCGATCTCGCCCAATCGGCCAAGCGCAACGACGCCGGCCGCACGCTCCTGCTGGCCATGCGAACGCTGGGCGCAGACGGTCCGGAGGGCGCCAACGTCATAGCCCTTGGCGATGCCATCAGGGCGTTGCGCCGGATCGGGCTGGAGGCCGAGGCTCGCCGCCTCGGTGTCGAGGCGTTGCTGCCGGTGTGGCCTCGGATGGCTGGCAACTGACATGCGGGCCGATCAGCGCGTGCATCTCGGCGCCTTCCTGGAGATGATCGCGGCCGAGCGCGGCGCAGCGGACAACACGTTGCAGGCCTATCAGCGCGACCTTGAGCACTTCGGGAATTTTCTTGTCGGCCGGCGCAAATCGTTTGTCACCGCCGAAGCCTCGGACATCAGCGCCTATCTGCGGGAGCTGTCGGAGGCCGGGATGGCCCCCGCTTCGCGAGCACGGCGCCTGTCGGCGATCCGTCAGCTCTTCAAGTTCCTCAGTGCCGAGGGTGCTGTTGCGGAGGATCCCGCCCTTGGCTTCTCCGGTCCAAGGAAGGGCCGCGCCATCCCGAAGACGCTTTCGGTCGGCGAGGTCGATCGCCTGATCGAGGCGGCACGCCGCCGTACCCAGAGCACGAAGGGGCGAGATCGCGTGCGCGCGCTGCGCCTGCATGCGTTGATCGAGATGCTCTATGCGACCGGCATGCGTGTGAGCGAGCTCGTTACGCTGCCGCGCTCGGTGCTCGCGGGTGACGGCCGTGTCTTGACGATCAAGGGCAAGGGTGGGCGCGAGCGGCTCGTGCCGCTCAACCAGGCGGCGCGTGCGGCTCTCGACAATTACCTGAACGTAGGCGATGGCGACGACGTCGCGCCCATGGTGATGACCAAGTGGCTGTTCGCCTCGCGCGGCGTGGAGGGGCATCTCACACGCCAACGCCTCGCCCAGGAGCTCAAGGACCTGGCGCTGGAGGCGGGTATCGACCCCGAGCGTGTCTCCCCCCATGTTCTGCGCCACGCCTTTGCCAGCCACTTGCTCGACCGCGGTGCCGACCTGCGCTCAGTGCAGCAACTGCTTGGCCATGCCGACATCTCCACCACCCAGATCTATACCCATGTTCTGGAGGAACGGCTCAAGAAGCTGGTGTTCGAGCACCATCCGCTGGCCGCCAAGAAAGGCACCGGAGGCACTAAGGTGCCATAATCCAAGCTTTTTTGCCCTCTGTTCACGACTCTTGCCCGGCCAACTTGACTTATGCGGCCGGGCTGGCAAATGTGCCGCGCAAATGGCGGCGTTTGGCCGCGTGCGCGCGTTGGCGCCAACCAGAACGAGCTGATGGACCGTCCCGTAACCGTTCGCACCTATCTCGACTTCGAAAAGCCGATCGCAGAGCTCGAAAGCAAGGTTTCCGAGCTGCGCGCGCTCAGCAGTGATGATGACGGCTCGATGTCGATCACCGAAGAGGTGACCAAGCTTCAGCAGAAGGCTCACCAGGCGCTCGTCGACACTTACGCCAAGCTGACGCCGTGGCAGAAGACGCAGGTGGCGCGCCATCCGGATCGGCCGCACTGCCTCGACTATGTGCGGGCCTTGATCGAAGACTTCACGCCGCTTGCCGGCGACCGCTACTTTGCCGAGGACGCCGCCATCATGGGAGGGCTCGGGCGCTTCCGGGGGCGCTCGATCGTCCTCATCGGCCATGAGAAGGGCTCCGATACCGAAGGCCGCATAAAACACAATTTCGGCATGGCGCGGCCCGAGGGCTATCGCAAGGCCGTTCGGCTCATGGATCTGGCCGAGAAATTCGTGCTTCCTGTCGTGACGCTTGTCGATACCGCGGGTGCTTATCCGGGCATTGGCGCCGAGGAGCGCGGCCAGGCCGAGGCAATCGCGCGTTCGACGGACCGTTGCCTTTCCCTGGGCGTGCCGCTGATTGCTGTTGTGATCGGCGAGGGCGGCTCCGGCGGCGCGGTCGCGATCGCCACCGCGAACCGCGTCCTTATGCTTGAGCACGCGATCTATACGGTGGCCTCGCCCGAGGCCGCAGCCTCGATCCTCTGGCGCGACTCTGCACGCGCCATAGATGCCGCGACCAGTATGAAAATCACGGCTCAGGACCTTAAGACCCTCGGCATCATCGATGTCATCGTCACAGAGCCGGTGGGAGGCGCGCATCGCGACACGGCGATGATGTTCAAGAGGACCGGTGACGCAATTGCAAAGGCGCTCGGCGAGTTCTCCGGCATGAGTCCTGATGCCGTACGGCGCCAGCGTCACGAGAAGTTCCTCGAGATCGGGCGCAATCTCTGAGCGGTTTCCGCCGCCCGGCACCGCAAATTCGCCGCAAAGCGGTCAAGACGAGGCCTTGCGACGCATCCAGTCTCCGGCCGCGATTGAGGTTGCCGGATGGGCGGGCTTACGGTACGGTCTGGTCGACGTTAACCCCATATTAACGTTTACGAATCATTAGGTGATCGGCAGACGCCTGGGCACAGCGTATGAGTCGGATCATCCAGGGGACGATGAAGAAATCTGCGTGCAATGCGCTTCTTGCGCTTCTTCTGGCTTGCCTCGTGGGGGCCTGCGCCAAGATCGAGATTGCGCCGCATCTGCGTCCGCTTTCGAGCGACACACTGATGCTGCTCGGCCGCAAGGGCATGGACCCGCAGTCGCCGGTCTTCATTCGCATCTTCAAGGAAGAATCCGAGCTGGAAGTTTGGAAGCAGCGCGATGACGGGCGCTTCTATCACTTCAAGACCTACCCGATCTGCAATTGGTCAGGCGACCTTGGACCCAAGACGAAGCAGGGCGACCGCCAGGCACCCGAGGGCTTCTATACGGTGACCCGGGAGCAGATGAACCCGAACTCCAGCTTTCATCTGGCGCTCAATCTCGGCTACCCGAACGCCTTCGACCGGGCGCACCGGCGGACTGGCGAGTATCTGATGATCCATGGCAAGTGCAAGTCGGCCGGCTGCTACGCCATGACGGACGCCTTGATCGAGGAGATCTATGCCATCGCGCGCGAGTCGTTCCTCGGCGGCCATGACAGCTTCCACGTTCACGCCTTCCCCTTCCGCATGACGGAGGCCAACCTGACGCGCCACGCGGCGCATGAGGCTTTTCCCTTCTGGCGCACACTGAAGGAGGGCTACGACTATTTCGAGCTGACGCGACAGATGCCGACGGTGGCCGTCTGCAACCGCCAGTACGTGGTGAACGTGGCGTTGCCTGGTGTCGATCCTGCGCGGTTGAATCCTGAGGCGGCCTGTCCGACCTTCTATCGTCCGAGGCCTGATCCGTTCCGGCCGAGACCCGGTGAGCAGTTTGCCGAGCAGCGCATTTCTGTGCCCGGCATGAAGATGCGCGCCGTTGCGAGCATTGACCAGGGAGCGCCGCGTTCTGGATTGACCACCGGCGCCAACTCGGCCTCGATGTTCGGCTTCAACACAGGCTCGACCAGCCCCGGCGCCAGCATGAGCTTTGCGCCCTCCAGGTGAACGCTTCTGAACGGCAGCGCCCGCGCCCGGCGACGCTGCATCGCAAGGTCTGGCTCGGGCTGCTTTTCTTTGCTGCGGCAGCCCTCTTCTTTGGACGCGATCACCTGTTCGACTGGGACAGCATCGAGATCGAGGCCGAGCGGTCACGCCGCTTTGCTCAAGCGGCACTTGGCGTGCCGCTCGCCGGCACGCCGGACCTTAAGGATTTCGACGGTCGCCTGACGGCGTATGGACTGTCATTGGGCGCACCCGTCTTCATTCGCATCTTCAAGCGTGAGTTCGAACTCGAGCTTTGGATGAAGCGCGGGGACAGCTTCCATCGCTTCGCCACCTATCCGATCTGCCGCTGGTCTGGGAGCTTGGGGCCAAAGCTTTCTGAGGGCGACAGCCAAGCGCCCGAGGGCTTCTATACGGTCGACGCCAAGGCTCTCAATCCGGCAAGCCGCTGGCATCGTTCCTTCAATCTAGGTTTTCCAAACGTATTCGACCGCGCACACCAGCGTACCGGCTCCTTCATCATGGTCCATGGAGGTTGTGCGTCGATCGGCTGCTACGCCATGACGGACGCGGTCGTCGATGAGATCTGGCGCATCATCACGGCCGCGCTCAAGGGCGGACAGCCGCGCTTCCATGTGCACGTGTTCCCGTTTCGGATGTCGGCCGAGAACCTGCAACGTCGGGCGGAGGCACGCTGGATATCATTCTGGCGCGAGCTCAAGCTTGGCCACGATGCCTTCGAGGAGACGTTCGTGCCGCCGAAGGTCTCTCTCTGCCAGGGCCGCTACTCGTTTGCGCCGGGTCAGCCCGGCGGCGACGGCAGCCACGAGATCGACGCTCGCTGCCCCGGAACGGCGCGGCCAAGGAGCTAGAGCATTTTCAGTCCGACCGGAATCGTAGGGGATTCACAAACGCTGCGAACAGTGATTCTTGTGCTGTCGTCTTTCACAGCGGAGGGCGCCGGCGATGGGCTGGGTTTCGGGGCAGGCTTAT
>WBUN01000051.1 GCA_008933705.1 Hyphomicrobiaceae bacterium | reverse complement strand
CGCTCGCTCCGTCGAGGCCCTGTGGACCGCCATCGGCCAGCTCACGAGCACGTTTGAGCCCGGTGAATGCGCAAACTACCTCCGCCATTCAGGCTATGTACGGTCAAGCTGAATCTGCTCTAGCGCGACCCCCATCGTATCGACTATCTCGATGCCGAGCACTCATAGCGTGTTCAATTTTGAATTATCTGAGCGAACGAAGATTCTCAGGGGATTACGGGACGACCGTTGCCTCGATCTCGTCGAACGTGTCCACCAACTCCTGACGCAGCTTGTAGAAGTCGCGGTGTTTCAACCGGCGGCCTGGCTTCCCAGACTTCGTCGTTGGATGAGCTGTTGCCGACTGGAGCCTCAGATCGTGTAGCTTGACGAAGCACGCCATCGCCCTGGGGAGGGTCGCAGTGAGGGTCGCATCTTTGATAGCGTGGCCAAAGGCCGGGCATTGAGAACCGGCGGGCTTGTATCTGCGCCACAACTCGCGCGTCAGAAAATCGCTAAAGCTGTCGAGGGCGACGAGAAAAGCGTCGATATTCGTCTCGCGGTTTCTTTTGAGAAAGAAGGCATGGACTTCCGCGTGCCGGTGTTCTTTCCCAAAGAACCGGCGCCAGTCGCAATCCGTTTCGGGGCGTTCCAGCATATAGGCGACGATGCTGTTGATGCGGCTTGAGGGCTGGCCGACTGATTTAATGATGCCAGCGACCTTGAGTGCCTGCTTGGCTGTAGTTTCGACATCGCCGTAAGGTTTGGCTAGCGGCAGGGCGTCCTGAAGCATAAGTGCGGCGGCCCTGCGCGCGACCTCGCCGTCACTCATGCGTAGGCATCGATTGACAAGTGATATGTAGCTCGCGCGCCCGTAGCGCGCTTCGACGAGCTCACGCAGGGCGGATTTACGGACCCACCAGTCCTTCTCATCGACAAGAAGTTTTTCGTACTGGGCGTAGGTGAGATTACCGGCATGCAGAGCGCATGCGATCAAGGCCTCCTTGTAACTCGGTTGAAGCGGGATAGCGCCACGCGGCGGATTCATCAGCCTGTCGGCGGCAAACTGGCCAAGCTCGGTAGAGGAGGCGACACCCAGCTTTCCGAGGCTGGCGCGGATCAGCGACGCGTTGACCGCGTGATAGAGTTCCGGGCCCTTGATGGCGGCAACGATATCGGAAGAGAGTTTTCCTGGCAGCTTGTCGTACTTGGCTATGTACGAGCAGACACTACCCGCGAGGTCCGGGCTTCGCTGAAGTATCTGCATGAGCCGCTTATTGAGCCGGTATGTAGGCGCGGCGTGGGCGAGCAAGAACTTGAATCGTGAGACGGTCGCCGGACCCAACCTACCGTTGCGTGTGAGATCAAGCAGACGGGCCATGAGGCGCTTCTGGTCGACTACCGGCTTGATCGACGGCTCCGGTGGCCGGCTGACTGATTTGACCTCGTCGTCGGGGTCGGTGATGCGATGGATGTTGATCTTGGAGGTCTGGGGAAATAGGCCGATCTCTCTTGAGGCAATGTCGAGCTTGATGAGCTTGCGCCGAAGCTCAAGCTCGGAGCGCGCCAGTATCTTGATGTCGTCAACATAGCGCAGGTAGATAGTCTTGGTGCCCTGCTCCCCGGCCGCGTCGATATGCTGAAGCACGACCTCTGATAGCATGCCAGAGGGCAGCGGCCCCTGCGGTATGCCGTGCTCGTGGTATATATTCTGGGGGCCGTGGTTCCAGGTGCTTGAAGTCCAGACTTTCAGGCACTCCAGAAGAAAAGAGACTGTGTCTTCGTCTATCTCCAGCTCGTGCAGGAAATGCTTCAGTACGTGGTGATCGATTGAGTCGTAAAACGAGGCGAGGTCGAAAGCGGCGATGCAATCGTAACCGTCGGCATAAGCGCTTCTGATCCTGCTGGCGAACTTGCGGTAGGAGGGCTGCCACCGCTTGTAGAAGAAGAGCGACGACTTTCCGCCGAATAGATGCGCGAAGACACGCTTGTCGTAGCGGCGCAACGTGCGCTTTTTGAGCGCGTCGGCAATCAGGTTTACGCAGGCCTGATAGACGATCTGGTCCTCGACTGTCAGAAGCGTGATTGGCCTGATCGCTCCGGAAGGCTTTGGCACGAGTACCTTCGAGGCGTGGGTGGGTTCGTACTTCTCTCCGACACCTCTACTCCTGATGAGCTTGAGGTGCGTCTCCGAAGCGAGGGCGAAGGCATCGTAGGAGTCTCTGAAATAGGCTTTATACTGCGCGTCCGGATTGGACAGAACCCAACGATAAGCGCGCCTCAAGTTTTTGGGGTCAAATACCTTGTCGAGCGTTGTCAAAGTTCAATCTCATTGCGCCCAAATGAACGTTACTGAGTAAACGGTAGGGTCCACTCCAACGGAACTAGCTTCTTGCCGGCCCGCCAATGTTCGACGAGATGAACCTTCTCGACGCCTCCCCAGACTTCCTCTGCCGCGTGATCGAGAACGATGACCTGCAATCTGCCCTTTGCTAAATTGACTTCGTTAGAAAGCACCGTGAAGACCTTGCGGACGGCTTCGATGTCCTTGTCGAGCAGCTTTTCCTCGATCGGTTCTGATGATTCGCGCTCTTCGCCACGCGTACGGCCTTCTTCCGCGAGCCTGCGCGGGAAATAAACCTGGCTCGGCTGGTCGTACACGAGCAGATGGGGCACTGGGTGCGATGGGGTTCGCATGAAATAGCGCTGCAGAGCGGCAGTGACGGCGATGTGATAGGAGAGCCAGTTGGCGCCACTGCCAATCTCCCAAAGCCAATCTTTGCGGTCAGGACCGACGACGCGGATGGAGAGATCGTCGATCGACAGTTCGATGGGGGCGCTTTCGAATTCGCAGTCTAGGTTGGGCACGATCTCCGTGGCAATTGTCTGGACGATCTGCAGTGCGTTCCTCGTGCGTCGCTTGATGTCACTTTCCGATACGCGCTGCGTCAGCTCGGCGACCTCGCCGCGCAGTCTTTCGATAACCGCCGCAAGATCGCTGTCGGCGCCAACGGTATCGTAAGTGAGAAGGGCGTTCTCTAGTCGCCCCAGAAAGCGTTCGATGGCTGCGACGGAGTAAGAGGCTTCTTCCGCTGGCTGCACCGCGGTCTGTCGCTGCAGACGGATGCGTACGCCCTGAAGCTCTTCGACTTTCGCTGCCAGCAGGTTGGAGACGCGGGTGATCTCCTTGTCGATGACGTCGGTGGACGCCGGCCGCCTTGCAGCTTCGGCTTCGATGCACGCGAGAGCTTCACAGAGGGTATCAAGTTCCTGGGATGGGCTCAGGCGCGGATCGATCAGCGGGTTGGGGCTGTCGCTCGATGACAGCTCTTTCAACCACGTCGATAGGGCCAAACGGTCCTTCTGGACGCGAAGCGCGCCTTCATGGGCGACTGACGTTTCGCTGAGCGCCTTCAACTCGTTGAAGCGCTGACGCAGCTCGAATACCTCGCTGGCGACTTTGCGTTCTTCATCGATCAATGCCAGCTTCTGCGACAGCGCCTCATCGATTCTTGCGGCATCTGGCCTGGCGTCGTTGAACGACCGTGCGGCCAGCTGGCGCAACAGGTCGACGAGGGTGGGCCAGTCTCTCGGGTCTGCCTGTTCCTTGGGAATGAGACCCAGTTCGCGCGCATGATCGAGCCACGACCGCGCTTCACCCTGCCAGCGGGCGGACACGGTCTGGATGTTGGCGAGTTCGCGTTCCTTGCGGGCAAGCTCCTTAGAGAGCCTGTCCAGTCGGGCGCGATCGAGCAAGGTCTGTGCATCGATGGCGCCGAGCGCATACGGAAAGACGGCTTTCAGCTTCTCCCGGTGCTCGGTCGTATCGGCCTTGAAGAAGAAGACGTCAGGATTGGCGACGACGTTCTGGGGCTGGAAGACAAAGGCAATAAAATCTCGGATGCTTGGCCGACGCGCTTCGATGGCTTTGCTGTCGGGTTCCAGGTCGAGGTTGGATATGCCTGCGAGGCGGTTGAGCAAGGATCGGACCTGGCCGGCCGTGAAATTGGGGGTGTCGATGCGATCAGGAATGATCGCCTTGCCGTCCTTGTCTACTTTCAGGGCATCGCCTTCAAGGACATACATGACATCGGTCGATTGCTGACCGCCCGGTTCACGGCGTGCAAGGAGCTTTAGGCCATCGACGGTGGCGATGACGAGACCAAACCAGGCGCAGGTATCCCTGATCGTACGCGTGGGGATGGCGCAGTGATGGGCGCCGAGGCAATAGTCGATGATGGGCACGATGGCGGATTTGCCGGTCTTCGAATCACCCGTGATGACATTGACCTTGCCGGGCTTGAACGCCACGCGGCGGGGAGGGTGAGCGCCCCGTGACCAGAGGATGAGTTCTAGCACATCGAGTTTCATCAGAATTGCACTCGCAATGCAGCGGCAATGTTGGAAATCGGGTGCGGCGCGAACCAGCCACCCAGTCTTTCCGCGCCGCGGATCATCTTGCGCAGGCGTTCCGGTTGCAGCCGCGTCGGCAAGGGCGACAGGCGTGCAGGCCTGACGTCGGCGGTCGCGAAATCGATCGCAAGTAATCCGCGGTGCGAGGCGAGTTGGAGGGACCGCAGGGTCAGCGGGCGCAACGCCAGCATGCGCGGGTGGAGCGCGAGTAGATCCTGCCGGTTGGCCTCGAACTTCTCGACGAACTTGGATAAGGGCGAGGCCTTGGCTGTTGTCTCTGCGGCCTCACGGGTCGCGTGGTGGAAGAGCACGGGGAGGACGAGAAAGCACAGTGGCAAAGGGCAGCCGCGATCAGCTGCGTCAGTGTAAGCGCGAACGCACAGCCAGATCAGGACGCTGCCGAGCGCCGTGTTCTGCACCAGTTGCGCTTCGTTCAAGGCAAGGCGTGCAGCCTCTGGACTCGACATAAATGTCGTATCAGGCATCGTCGCCTCCGTCAGTCAGGAGATCCTTGAACCGGGGATGCCAACCAATGGCTTTCAGATCGGCGAGAGAATGCGCCGATCCCGGCGGGAAGTATGGTGGCACATCATTGCCCTGTAGACGATCGGCGGTCGCCTTCATGGTTTCGGCAAGAAGAAGCTTGCCAGCCTCGATGTCGTCCAATCCCCTGCTCTGGATAGACAACGACTGCTTCGTGCTGTGCCAGCGCCGCTCCAAGCGCTCGTCATAGTCGGCGAGCGACGCTTCATCAACGAGCCCTCGCTCGCTCCAATCCGTGCGCGCGGCCGAAGCGCGGAGATAATCCGTCGCTGCGCGCAGCTTGTCGTCACTGTCGCACTCGATCAACTCCATCTGACGGATGTAGGTCTTGCGCCGGATCTCGGACGCGATGGTGCTTGCATCGGGAGAATAGGCAACGCTGTTGAGGACGTGATCGCGATCACGGTGCTTGACGATCTTCAACATGCGCTTGCGGAAATCGGCGCGCGCAATCTTTGCGGGCTGTTTCGACTTCAGAAGTGTGTTGACCGTCGTGGAAACCCAGCCAATGGCTGCTTCGCAGATATCATCGATCACAGCAGGCGGAACAGTCAGATCGATGCTCTTGCGGATCGCAGCGACGGGGTCATCTTCCGTGACGAGGGTGAAGTTGGAAATGACAGCCGCGCACAAATCAGGATCTGCGTCGAGCAACACCTGGATGTATTCGGCGCAGGCGGGAAGCGACGATCGAGCGGCAAGATCTGCACGCAAAGCCTCGATGGTGGTGTTCACCTGGTCTGCTGTCTGCGCCTGGTGCAGTGCCAGAGCCCGCGCGCCGGATTTCACGGGGCTCACGTAAAGGACGTAACGAGTACGAGTGGGATCGAGACTGAGCTTAATCGTTGTTCTGATCCAGTTGGCGAATGTCTTCCAGAGGTCGATCGCCCAGTCGGATATCGGATTGTGGCTCAGCGCATTTTTCGTCTGTTCGAGGGTCAGCCATCCATCAGCGTAATGGACGGCCACATCATCGAGGTGTTCGGTGGATACGTGATCGCCATCGTCACCGAGGGCGAGGCGAGCGCACATGCGCACGGGCTGCAGCGCATAGCCGAGGTACTGACCCGGCGCCGCACCCGCACCGGCGTCGTCAAGCATTGCTTCGGTGGCGGACATTGAGCTTGATTAAAATGATTCGACTGCGCTGTCTGAGTCGGGGTCAAGTGAAATGTGGACAATGCGTCAATAGCAGGTTGCCACTATCCACCACCAATCGAGGCGAACACTGTGATCGGCTCCGATGTCTGCAAGCTGAGGCATCGCGACCACGGTGTCGCTCTGTGCTGTTAAAGCTTTTGAATAGTGTTGCGACGGCGGCTTTCTCTGCACGACGGCCGCCGGAAGCCTCGGGTTTCCCTTCGTCCATCCCCTCGGAGCCGCCGTCGCTCGCTCGCCCAGATGGCGAGCGACGAGCGGCGGAGAGGGGTGGACGGATTGTATCCCCTTGGTGAGTCGGAGCGAGCCGGCGAAGGCAACCGTCCGTCTCTGGCTTCAAGCCTTTTGGTGCTTGGCGAGCATGTCCTCGATGGTCGCCTTCAGCTGGTCGGCCTGGCTCGAGATGATGCCCCAGAGGATGACATCGCTCACGCGCTGATACTCGTGGCGAAGCTTGTTGCCGATGGTGCGGATGGCATGCCACGGTGTCCCAGGATATGCGGCGAGCCAGTCGTCAGGAATGCGGCGCACGGCCTCCGAGATGACCATGATGGAGTAGGACGCCGCGCGCACATCGGCCGAGTTGGACTTGAACGCCTCAAAGGTCGAGCGGTCGCGAATGGAATGAAGGAACTCGATTTCCTTCAGGATGTCGCGCAGGGGGATGAGGTCGTCCTTCATGCGGCCTCAGAGCACCCGGATGGCTTCGCGCTCGATCTGCGGTTTGATCGAGGGATGGAGGGCATCATGGGTGCCGAGTTGAACTTTGAGCCCGAGCTCTTGCGAGAGCATATCCTCGAGCTCGACAAGCTCGACGAAGCTGAATTTGCCAGGGTCGAAGTCTACGAACACGTCGAGGTCGCTGTCGGGCCGGGCTTCGTCGCGGGCCCGCGAGCCGTAGATGTAGAGTGCCGTCGCGCCAAGGGCCCTCACGGCCTCGGCACGTGCCCGGATACGCGCAATGATGTCGTCGCGGCTCATGGGTGCTCTGCTCCTCCCTCTCAGGATACGGGAATCGGCTCCTTCTTTCCAGCTTGGCCGTCGAGAAGAGCCTCGACGTGGATTTCCCACTTCGTCAGAGCCTCACGCATCTCGTCGAGATAGCCGAAGCGGTTGTAGACGCCCGCCACGCCGCCGAACGTGCCGGAGACGTGATTGAGCAGCCGTTCCACCACGTGCGGCGGCACGCCGGCCTTGGCCATGCCGGTCGCGGCCGTGCGGCGGAGGTCATGCAGTGTCCAGCCATGTTGCCCGGCGAGCGCGTCGAGCTCCCGCTTGCCCTTCGAGTAGCCCGAGTAAGGGCGGTCGATGTAGCCGCGCGCCGGAAAGACGAACGGCGAGCCGCTGATCCTCGGCAGGCCCTCGATGATGGCGACGGCCGCCTCCGTGAGCGGCACCACGTGCGGCCGGTGGTTCTTGGTCTGCACGCCGGGGATGGTCCAGAGCTTGGCTTTGAGGTCGATCTCGTCCCAGGCCATGCCGACCACCTCGCCGCGCCGCTGTGCGGTCAGGGCCAGCAGTTTCACGACGGGTCCGAACGGCCAGCCCTGCCGCTCACAGGCCTCAAGGATCGAGCCCAACTCCTCGTCGCTCAACACGCGGTCGCGGCTATTGGCCTTCGCCGGCGTCTTCAGTGTGAGGCAAGGGCTATGCTCGATCAGCCCTTGCTCGACGGTCCAGTTGAAGAACTTGCGGATGGTCGCGAAGGCGTGGCGGGCGGCGCTCGGTTTCCCAGCCTCCATGATGTCCTCGATCAGGGTCTGCACGTCCTTCTTGCTGATCTCGGTCACGGGCTTGTCGGTCCATGCCGGCACGTAGACGGCTTTCAGGAGCCGCTCGGTCTCGCCGGCTGTGCTCTCGCGGTTGTGGCGCCGACAGTAGTTGGCGACGAACTGGTCCGCGACGGCCGGAAAAAGGTCGGGCTGCTGCTGTCGGGCGGCGCGCTTGCCTTCCAATGGGTCGATGCCGTCGGCGAGATCGCGCAGAGTGTCCTGCGCCTTTCGCCGGGCCTTCTCCAAGGTCAGCGTCGGGTAGCGGCCAAGGCTCACGCGCTTGAAGCCGCTGCGGTGCCGGCCGAGCACGAAGAAGGTTTTGGTGCCGCTCTTGGCGACCCGGATGCCGAAGCCCGGAATCTTCCCGTCGTAGTGCTCGACGCGGCCCTCGGCAGGGACCTTCAGCTTGCGAAGGAAGATGTCGGTGAAAGGGGTATGGGCCATGGGAGTCTGGGGGTCAGTAGGTTGTCGATCTGCGCGTGGGAAGCATGGGAAGCATTGATGCGATTGGGCGATCTCCGACGGGCTCAGTGAGGCGACTTAGTCTGTCTACTGCCTAACCGCTGCGTTTTGGCGTGGGAAGCACATGGGAAGCAGAATCCATGGCGCTTGGAAATTCGCCCATGTTACGCTGCACGAGCATAGTGCACTGTTATATATGGAAAATCTAGAGCGGCACGTTACGGCGTGTAAGTCCTTGATTCCCGTCTGCACGTATCTGGGGGACTGGGGGTCGGGAGTTCAAATCTCCCCGCTCCGACCAATAAAATCAAAGACCTAAACACAAGCAGCCGCCGAATAGTCTCAAAATAGTCTCGGAACTCGGGCGCTTTCTCGTGGTGCAGCTTGGCGCGATATCAGCTGAGCTGCCTTCGCGACGGGGAGCTGTGCAAGAAACACCGGTCGATCGTCGGCATGCGCGGATCGACGTCCGGCGACGGGACGCGGGACACTAGAAGGTGCTGCCCGGTAGCGTAGCCAATCGGAGAACAACGTCAACTATCCGGCCGATTTGCTCCGTGCTTTATTCCGTTCACGTCCGGCGCAAGTGGACCAGTACCCTTTACAGTTCCGGACTCATGCACCGCAGCAACTGACCGAGCGAGGTGGCGAGAACGCCACGCTATCCCATCAGGGGGATTACGGCGCAAACGACAACAGCGTCCGCACCTCGATGCTCTCTCGCGGCGGAGTGTCAGCCGGTGCATGCGGGTTGGCGAAACCGGAATGCGCCGTATAGCGCGTGCGCCCGTCGCCCGACGTGTCGAAGCACTTGAGAAGCATGGCTTCGTCGCGCTGCATCCTAGAGAAATAGTACCAGCGCTGCGCCTCAGAGTGGGCGTTCTGATAAATCTCGCCTGTGCGATCCGGATAGACGAGATCCACGGCCACATAGTCGGCCTGCGTCACAGTGCGGCCGTCGGCAGCGGCAAGCGGAAAGCGCTCGGCCGAAGCTCCGAACGACCGCCAAACATTGACCATCGCAAAGCGGTTCGAAAGGAAGCGTTCCGCCGCTTCGGGCAAGAGCAGGTCACGTACACGCTGCGGTCCCGACCGTTCCGTGTAGTCGTTGTGCACGATGGAGACTGGCAGCCGTGTGCCGTGGGCCCGGCGCTTGGCCTCATCCTCGACACGCAACGTGTGGTCGAAGATGTGCACTTCGGTAGCGCCTATAGCTTGCTTCAGCAGTGTGATGACCTCGGGATAGTAGACGCCTTCGATGGCTTTCGGGTCGTAGAAGTCCGACACTCTTGTTTCGTGACGAAAAAGGGCAAAGCCCTCGCGATCCAAGGTCGCGGGCTCAGGCAGGGCGCGGGCGTCCGCTATGCTCATAGGCATCGATCGGTATTCTCCGATCGGCTTGTTGGCTTCGGCGTGATTGGCCGACATGACCACGCGCGGCCTTTCATTCGTGCGGACAACGAATGTCAACGGGGCCTCGATGGTCGGCAGCATTTTGGACATGGAGGCGATCCCTCGAGACAGGTTCAGACCCGGAATTTCACGTCAGGTGACAGGCGACAGCTTGCCGTGCGCATGCCAGGCAACGGCGTCGTCCAGTCTGTCGTCGCCCCAAAAAACCTCGCCACGCGTCACGAACGTGGGCGCGCCGAAGATTTTCAGGCGCCGTGCCTCCTCGGTGGCGGTGGCATAAGCCTGACCGATGGCATCGGATCGGGCCAGCGGGATGACGCGCGACGGCACCTGGCCGATCTCGGCAAGGCTTTCCGACAGGTTCGGCTCGCTGCCGGCCTCCTTGCCCTCGACGAACCAGCGCCGATAGGCCGCGCGAACATAGTCGGCGCACCACCCTTCCGCCTGACCCAAGACGGCGACGCGATTGGCGAGATCGAACTCCTTGAGCGGGTAGGGCGCCGGCACCCTGATGGGCAGACCGTACAGCGAGGCGCGGCGTTCGACGTCGCGCCACATGTAGTCGAGTTTGATCGGCTTGGTGGCGAACGGGACGTTGTTCATCTCCTGCATGATCGCCCGGACGCTGAAAGGCCGCCACCTGAAGCGCACCCCTCGTGCTGCCGCCACCTGGTGCAATCGCGACACCGTCAGGTAGGTGTATGTGCTGCCAATCGAGAACCAGAACTCGATCTCGTCATGGCGTGGCATGGGCTCGTTCTCCTCCCCGCGGATGGCGCTTGCAGCTGGCTCGTGCTTGTCAGGATACCAGCAGCAAGGCCAGCATTGACGCTACACTCACAGCAAACTGAAACCCGAAGAAGTAATGGGGCGAGTCCACCGCAATTGGCCCGATGCCAAGGCAGGGGCTGCAAAAGATGTAGGTCTGGTGCGTGGGCATGGCGTGTGATTCGCTCCTAATGCGTTGGAACAAGCCCGTGGTTGTCGCGGGCAAGTCTCGATACCATCGCGCGCAATCGCCATGGAGCAGCAAGGTTGCGCGGTGGGCGGGCAAGAATGCATAACCTGACCATGTTCGACTGGAGCGATGTCCGATACTTCCTGGCGGTTGCGCGGGAAGGTAGTAGCCTCGCGGCAGCAAGAGCCTTGCGCGTCAATCAATCGACAGTCCATCGGCGGCTAGGCGAGTTGGAGAAGCGCCTTGGCTGTCCGCTGGTGGAACGTCATCCGACCGGCTACAGGCTGACGGTCTATGGCAAGGAATTGCAGCCCTACGCCGAACGGATCGAGGATGCAGCGAGCGCCCTTCAGCGCCACGCCGCCACGTTCGACAAGGGTATGAGCGGCACCGTCCGGCTGACCTGCTCCACGGCCGTTGCCCACCGCCTGATGCGGTCACAGCTGATCGACGCTTTCCATAAGCAGTATCCGGGCATCAAGGTCGAGCTGCTCATGACCGAGCGCGTCTTGGACCTTTCGAAGGGTGAGGCCGATGTTGCCATTCGCGGCGGCGAGGCCCGAGAGGAAGCATTGGTCGGAAAAAGGATCGGCGATGTGCCCTGGGCAGTCTATGCGAGCCGGTCATATGTCGCGCGCAACGGCACCCCGAGAACGCCGGAGGACATCAACAACCACGGGATCATCGAATTCATCGGCGAGATTGCCGCTCTCGCCGCGGCGCGCTGGCTGCCGTCGAAAGCTCCGCAGGCCCGCATCTCGGGGCAAGCGAGCAACGTTCCGAGCGTGCTTCTTGCGGTGAAATCGGGCGTCGGGCTCGCGCCATTGCCGGCACCCCTCGCCGACATGGACCAAGACCTCGTACAGGTGATCGGCCCTATTCCCGAGCTCGACTATCCCACATACCTGTTCACCCATCGCGACCTGCGAAAGATTCCGCGCATCGCGGCGTTTTTCGACTACTGCCTCAGCCAACTGAAGCCCGTGCTGACCGGTGGCGAGGCCCGAAAGAAGATCTAGCTGCCGTACTAGCGAATGCACCACCGCGCGGCCTCGCTGCGACACTTCACATTCGGGGTCACGAGCACGTATCACCTTGGCGCGCGAGCACGGAGGAAATCCCTCAGAAACCTTGCCGTTGCCGCCTCGCGAAGCAGGTGGAAAAACGCGTCTGCGAGGCTCGCGATGAGCGTCAGAGAGATTTATGTAATGATTTCAACAACCTAGAAAGACACGAATTCTGGGGGACTGGGGGTCGGGAGTTCAAATCTCCCCGCTCCGACCAATATTTCCGAGGACTTAGCTCTCTCCAGCTGGTCGTGTTGTACAAATTCTGAGGCCGGTTGTACAAACCCGCCCCCCTGCGGCCCCTTGGTGCCCTTCGCTGTCTTATCCTTGGCCGTGCGCGCGGCGTCGGCGGTCTCCCACTTGAGGATGGCGGCGGCCGCAAGGCGGCGCTGGTTCACCTGGCGGGAATAGTGCTCGACCATGTCGCGGGACTGGCCGGTGATGGCGGACACCTCGGCATCGGTGGCGCCTGCCTCAAGCAGCATCACGACGGCGCTCTTGCGCAGGCCGTGAAAAACGAGGCGCTTGTCGCGCAGCGGTTTCATTGCATCGCGGTTGAGCTCCGCCGACCAGGAAGCCTTGAAGCCATCCAGCGTCCAGGGGCGGCCGCGGCTGCTGGTCAGCACATGGATGCTGTCGCGCGGCAGCACGGCGAGGATGCTGGCGAGCTTGCGGTGGACGGGCATCCAGACGAACTTGCCGGTCTTGCCCTGCCGCACGGAGATCTGGCCGTTGTTGATGTCGCCCCATTTGACCTTGAGCACGTCGGAGAGGCGCTGACCCGAATATTGCGCCAGCGCGGCGGCGTGCGAGCTTGCGGTAGGCGTTCCACCATTCCTCGTTGGGAGAGCCATCCGCGTCGGCCGGGCAGCCGGGAATGCGAATGGGCTTGCCCGCGTGCGGGGTGCCTCGTGCGGGGTGGAAGTAATAGTAGTCCTTGCCGCGGGCGCGCACGGGATTGACGTGCGACGGCACGCCGGCCTTGGCCATGCCGGTCGCGGCCGTGCGCCGCAGGTCGTGCAGCCTCCAGTCATGCTGGCCGGCGAGTGCGTCGAGCTCTCGCTTGCCCTTGGAGCAGCCCGAATAGGCGCGGTCCAGATAGCCGCGCGCCGGGAACACGAGCGGCGATCCGCTTAGCTTAGCCCGGCATCCGCGCTGGACGTTCCACTTCACGCCGACTTCTGCTTCCTGGCTCAACGCGGTCGAGGGCTTCTTCGCAAAGCTCACCAGGCGCCGTCTCAAGAGGGGCGTGTTCTGCTCCCTCACCGACCTGCAGGCCGCCATCAACCGTCTCCTCGCCGAGACCAACAAAAGCCCCAAGCCCTTCGTCTGGACCGCACAACCGGACAAAGTCCTCGCCGCTGTCAAACGCGGGAAGCAAGCGTTAGAGTCGATCCGCTAGCGGTCACGCCGCAGCACCGCCACCACCTCGACGTGCGCCGAGAACAGGAACTGGTCGATGGGCGTCACGGCCTCAAGCCGGTAGCCGGCGCCGACGAGCGTGCGTACATCGCGCGCCAGCGTTGCCGGATCGCACGACACGTACATGACCACCGGAACGGCCGAGCGCGCCAGTGCTTCGCATTGCGCTCTGGCCCCCGCACGCGGCGGATCGAGAACGGCCGCGTCGAACTCCTTCAGCTCCAGCGCGGCCAGCGGCTCGCGGTAGAGATCGCGCTGCTTCGTCTCGATGGGTTTCAACCCGCTGGCGCCGCGCGCGGCTGCGCTGAGCGCGGCGAGCGCCTCGGCCTCCCCATCGACCGCCAGCACGCGCGCACGCCGGGCCAGAGGGAAGGTGAACGTGCCGACGCCGGCGAACAGGTCGACCACGCGGCGCGCCTTGCCGGCCGCAGCCGTCACCAGGCCCGCCATCGCGTGCTCGGCGTCGGCCACCGCCTGCACGAACACACCTGCCGGCGGCACAAGATCCACGCCGGCAATCGGAAGCACCGGCTTGGCCCGCTCGATCAGGGTCTCGCCACTCACGCTGATCCGCGCAATGCGATGCTCAGCGGCCAGACGCCCGATCGACGCCGCCGCCTTGCCGTCGCAGCGGCCGCCGCCTTCCACGGCGATATCGAGGCCGACTGAGCTCGCCACCACGGTCAGGCGCAGCTCGGGTTCGGCCAGGGCGCCGGCGACCGCGCGAAGTGCCGCCAACTGCGCCGAAATCTCCGGCACCAGCACGGGGCATTCGCCCAGATCGAGCAGTTCGCCGCTGCGGCGCCGGTGATAGCCGAGCACGATCTCGCCGCCCCGACGCTGCGCCGTCAGCACGGCGCGCCGGCGCGAGCCCAGCGCAACGCGCACCAGCGGCGCCACCTCCGGCGCAAGTCCGCGCTGGCGGAATGCCTCGACGACGATGCCGCGCTTCCAGTCGCCGTAGAGGCGGGCGCTCATATGCTGGGCGACGCAGCCGCCGCACGCCCCGAAGTGGCGGCAGATCGGCGCCTGCCGCTCAGGGCTCGCAGGAGGCAGCACCTCCGGCATCTCCGCCGCGCCGAGACGCACGCGCTCACCCGGCAGAGCGAACGGCACGAACCTCGGGCCCTCCGCCGTCTCGGCGATGCCGTCGCCCTGCGCGCCAAGACGCGTGATCGTCAGCGCTTCGGATCCAGCCTCAATCGGCACGGATGGCCCCCAGCAGGAATTCCTCGTTGCCCGATCCGCCGGTGATCGGCGAGACGATGACGCCCACGACCCGCCACCCCGGCTGTCCGGCCACCCAGTCGCGCACCAGATCGACCGCCCGCTGCCGCGCCGCCGCATCGCGCACGATGCCGCCCCTGCCGACCGCATCGCGGCCCGCCTCGAACTGGGGCTTGATCAAGGCGATGAGCCACGCGCCTTCGTCCGCAAGCGCCAGGGCCGCCGGCAGCGCCTTGGTGAGCGAGATGAAGCTGACGTCCGCCACGATCGCGCCGACCGGCTCCGCGATCAGCGTGCGGTCGAGGCGGCGCGCGTCGCAGCCCTGCAGTGCGACCACGCGCTCATCCTCGGCGAGCTGCGCGGCAAGCTGCCCATGCCCGACATCGACCGCGTAGACGCGCCTGGCGCCTTCGCGCAGCAGCACCTCGGTGAAGCCGCCGGTGGAGGCACCGACATCGAGCGCCACGACGCCCGTCGCGCGAAAGCCGAAATGCGACAGGGCCGCCGCCAGCTTCAGCGCACCGCGCGACACATAGTCGGGCGCGCCCGCGACCAGACGGATCGAGGCCTGTGCCCCGACGCCCGCGCCGGGCTTCGAGACAATCGCGCCATCCACCTCCACCTCGCCGCGCAGGATCAGGTCCCGCGCACGTGCCCGCGACGGGGCGAGCCCGAGCCCCACCATCCGCACGTCCAGGCGCACGCGCCGCTTGGCGTCGCCGGCTGGCTCGGCATCATCGTTCACGCTTATTTGATCCTCGGCCGCCGCCCCTGCTGCATCCGCCGGTCGCTCGCCTCCGTAAGCACTGCACGGTCCACGCTGCCATACCTGTGAAGCTGCGCGGAGTGTACCATCACGCCATCCCATCCGGGTCGCGCATCGCCCTTGGGAGTCCACGGAGGAGATCATGAACCGAAGAGATACTCTGAAATTCGTGCTCGGAGCCACTGCCTTCGCCACCTCGGCCGGCATTCTCGGGCGCGGCGCGGCCTTCGCCCAAGCCACGCCGGCATTCAAGCTGCCGCCGCTCGGCTACGACTACAGCGCGCTCGAGCCGCACATCGACACGGCGACGATGGGCTTCCACCACAAGAACCACCACAACGCCTTCATCGGCAATCTCAACGGCCTCGTCGACAAGTACCCCGACCTCGCCACCAAGAAAATCGAGGACATCCTGTCCAACCTCTCGGCCGTGCCCGACGCCGTGCGCACGCCGGTCCGCAACAACCTCGGCGGACACTGGAACCACACCTATTTCTGGCAGCTCATGACGCCCGGCGGCGCCAAGGCTCCGACCGCTGAGGTCAAGAGCGCCATCGACGGCGCCTTCGGCGACGTCGACAAGATGAAGGCCGCCTTCAAGCAGGCGGGCCTCACGCGCTTCGGCTCGGGCTGGGCCTGGCTCGCCGTCGACAAGAACAGGAAGCTCACCGTCTTCAACACGCCTTACCAGGACACCCCGCACATGGATGTCGGCGCCAAGCCGATCCTCGGCATCGACGTGTGGGAGCACGCCTACTACCTCAAGCACCAGTATCGGCGCGGCGACTACATCGAGGCGTGGTGGAACGTCGTGAACTGGGACAAGGTGGCGGCCAACTTCAAGGCGGCGATGGCGTGAGATGAAGCGTTCGGGGCAGACGGAAATGTGGTCCCCTATCCGCATAGCATCGTTGCTGCTGGCGGGCCTGACCCCAAGGCGCGCATATGGCGCTCGACGAAAAAAGGAAGCCCTGGCGCGCGACGCCAGGGCTTTATCCCGCTGCCGGATGGGGGAAAAGAGGGGCAGGGGAAAAGTTCGTCTAGGGACATTCCGTGCTTAGCACGTCCGATTCGGACGTCTACGTCATTTCGCAACCACGCCCCGCCTTGCTTCAAGATTTTTGTGGATACCCTGTGGACGGGCAGCAAAGGCCGCTCGACGCCGGAGATTCGCTGACCGTTGTGTGTTGTTAGACTCAGCGGCGGCTGCACGCCTCAGGCGCGGCTCGCCTCGTTGGCGAGCGCCTCGCGACCGAGCGCCGCCAGCACGGTGGCAACGATGCCGGCTGCGTTGAGGCCCGCCTTGTCGTACATCCTCTCGGGCTTATCGTGATCGATGAAGATGTCGGGCAGCGTCATCTGGCGCACCTTCAGCCCGCCGTCGAGCAGACCCTCGCCCGCCAGGTACTGCAGCACATGGCTGCCGAAGCCGCCGATCGAGCCTTCCTCGACAGTGACGAGCACCTCGTGGTTCTGCGCCAGCCGGCGCACGAGATCACGGTCGAGCGGCTTGGCGAAGCGCGCATCGGCCACCGTCGCCGACAGCCCGAAGCCGGCGAGCTGGTCGGCGGCCTTCAAGCTCTCCTGCAGGCGCGTCCCGAGCGACAGGATGGCGACCGCAGAGCCCTCGCGCACCACGCGGCCCTTGCCGATCTCGAGCGGCCTGCCCTCGAGAGGAAGCTCGACGCCGACACCCTCCCCGCGCGGATAGCGGAAGGCCGACGGCGCATCGTCGATAGCGGCCGCCGTCGCCACCATGTGCTTGAGCTCGGCCTCGTCCGCCGCCGCCATCAGCACGAAGCCCGGCAGGCAAGCAAGATAGGCGAGGTCGAAGGAGCCCGCGTGCGTCGGCCCGTCGGCGCCCACCAGGCCTGCACGATCGATGGCAAAGCGCACGGGCAGCCGCTGGATGGCAACATCGTGCACCACCTGATCGTATGCCCGCTGCAGGAAGGTCGAGTAGATCGCCGCGAACGGCTTGAACCCCTCGGCGGCGAGACCGGCCGCGAAGGTCACGCCGTGCTGCTCGGCGATGCCGACGTCGAAGGTGCGCTCCGGGAAGATCTCACCGAACAGATCGAGCCCGGTCCCCGACGGCATGGCCGCGGTGACGGCAACGATCTTGTCGTCCTTGCGCGCCTCCTGGATCAGGCTTTCGGCAAACACGCGCGTGTAGCTCGGCGCGTTTGGCTTCGGCTTCACCTGCGCGCCGGTGATGACATTGAACCGGTTGACGCCGTGATACTTGTCGTCGGACGCCTCCGCCGGCGGATAGCCCTTGCCCTTCTTTGTCACCACATGCACGAGGATCGGCCCCTGGCGCGCGTCGCGCACGTTCTTGAGCACGGGCAGCAGCGCGTTGAGATCGTGGCCGTCGATCGGCCCGACATAGTAGAAGCCCAGCTCCTCGAACAGTGTGCCGCCGGTCCAGTAGGTGCGGGTGTACTCCTCGGCGCGGGCGGCGCGGCGCTCCCAGTTCTTGGGAAGCTTCTTGGCGAGCTGCTTGGCGATGTCGCGCAGGTGCAGGTAGGTGCCGCTCGATGAGATGCGGGCCAAGTAGGTCGAGAGCGCGCCGACGGGCGGCGCGATCGACATGTCGTTGTCGTTGAGGATGACGACCAGGCGCTCGTTGCGAGCACCCGCGTTGTTCATGGCCTCGTACGCCATGCCCGCGCTCATGGCGCCGTCGCCGATCACGCACACGACGTTGTTGGTCTTGCCGGCAAGATCGCGCGCCACCGCCATGCCGAGGCCGGCGGAGATGGAGGTCGACGAATGCGCGGCGCCGAAGGGGTCGTATTCGCTCTCGTCGCGCCGCGTGAAGCCCGACAGCCCCCCGCCCATGCGCAGCGTGCGGATGCGATTGCGCCGCCCGGTCAGAATCTTGTGCGGATAGGCCTGATGCCCGACGTCCCAGATCAGCCGGTCGCGGGGCGTGTCAAACACGCGGTGCAGCGCCACGGTCAGCTCAACCACGCCGAGGCCGGCGCCCAGATGTCCGCCGGTCACCGAGACCGCGTCGATGGTCTCGCGCCGCAGCTCGTCGACGAGCTGGCGCAGATCCTTCTCCGGCAGGCGGCGCAAATCCTCCGGGGTCAGAACCTGGTCGAGAAGTGGGGTCTTGGTTGCGCTGTCCACGCGTTTCAATCCAATGCTGTCGCCGCAGGCTGCGGCCGCCGAAGGCCTGTCCCGGCGCGGCTCCGCCGGGGGCCGGACAACCGTCCGACTATACTTCTATACTCTATGACACTGTGGGACGGGAAAGACCAAGCGTCGAGGTCGACTTTCGGCCCCTATTCCTGTGCCTTGAAGGGCTCGGTTCCGGCCGGCTCCCCGTTGGGGCCCAGCGTGATCTTCTCCACCTTGGCCTCGGCCTGCTTGAGCAGCCGGTCACAATGCTCCTTCAGCGCCTCGCCACGCTCGTAGATGTTGATGCTCTCCTCGAGCTCGACATCCCCCCGCTCCAGCCGCCCGACGATGCTCTCCAGCTCCTTCAGCGCCTTCTCGAACGACAGGTCCTTGATGTCGGGGTGCTTCGCGGCAGGCTTCGCCATGTTCATGTCCACCGTCTCGCATTGACCGTTTTGCCGGGCCGGCGCGCTCCGAAGCGCGGGCTCCGGACGATCGCCCTTCAGGCTGCGGCATCCATCAGCGCCCTGACGTGCACGCCCACCGATCTCGCCAGCGCGGTGAGGTTGTAGCCCCCTTCGAGCATCGACACCAGCCGCCCGTTGGCGTGCTTCTCGGCCACCTCGGCTATCTTGGCCGTGGCCCAGGCGAAATCGGGCTCCTGCAGGCGCAGATTGGCGAGCGGATCGTCCTGGTGGGCGTCGAAGCCGGCCGAGATGAGCACGAGGTCGGGCCCGAAGTTGCGCAGCGACGGCAGGATGCGTGATTCGAACGCCTCCTTGAACGGGTCGCCGCCGTCGCCGGGCCTCAGCGGCGCGTTCCAGATGTTGCCCACACCGGTCTCGGAAAGCGCCCCCGTGCCCGGATAGAGCGGCATCTGGTGCGTGGAGGCAAAGAAAAGATCCTTGTCGTTCCAGAAGATGTCCTGCGTGCCGTTGCCGTGGTGGACGTCGAAATCGACGACGGCAATGCGCTCGGCGCCGTGCTTCTTGCGCGCATAGAGGCTGGCGATCGCCACGTTGTTGAAGATGCAGAAGCCCATCGCCCGCTCGCGCTCGGCGTGGTGCCCGCACGGGCGCACCTGGGCGAAGGCATTCCTGATGCCGGCGCGATGCTCGATGACGGCGTCGACGGCAGCGAGGCCGGCGCCGACCGCGCGCAGGGCCGGCTCCCACGACTTGGGCGACAGCACCGTATCGGGATCGAGCCGGACCGGCTCCTCGCCCTCCGCCGGTCGCGCGCTCTTGACCCACTCGATGTATGCGCGGGGATGGGCGAGGGCGATCCACTCCTCCACGTCGTCCCTGAGCGGCGCCTCCTCCCGCTTCAGGCCGTTGAACATCTCGTGGCTCAGCACCTTGTCGATCGCCCGCATGCGGTCGGGCCGCTCCGGATGGCCGTAGCCGGTATCGTGCTCGACAAAGCAGGGGTGGGTGAGGAGGAGTGTGGTCATTGCACCGTCGTCATGGTGGGTGTTGGCGTGCGGGCCGCGGCAGGTTCCTACCCTCGCCGCGGCGCTCAGGGGCAAGGTTCAAAAGGCAAGCTCAATGAACAGGGTAGCCGCCGTCCGGCCTGCGCACAACAAGAGGCACGCCGATCCACGCTCGAGACGGCAAGCGCGCACGCCTTTCCCGCCCGCCTACGGCCTGCGCCGCATGAGGAGGGGGGCGTAGACGACGGCGAAACCGGCGAAGGCCAGCACCCACGCCGTCGCCGACAGGTGCAGCATCGCCTCCCGCGCGATGTCGAAGGCGGCAAGGATGCGCGCCAGCGCGGCCGTCAGCGCCGCAATGTAGATGAGCTGGATCGACGGCGTGGCCGTGAGCGGGCGGCCGGTATGGCCGAGACTTGCCCGCGTCATCACCGCCAGCGTCATGAGGCCGATGGCGCCGGCGGTCCAGCTATGCAGCGCACCGGAGGGGGCAATCAAGGTTGGCGCGGCGATGCCGAGCGCGAGCAACCCGAAGCCGATCGGCACGAACGCGTAGGCGACATGCAGGACGAGCACCAGCGGCTCGGCCGCCGTCCGGTCGCCCGCCCAGCGCCCCAGGCGGACGGCGTTGAGCCCGCCCGCGGCGACAGCCAGCAGGGCCGTCGCTGCATGCTGCGGAGCTGCGACCCAGCTCGCCAGCGTCACGCCGTTGGCAACCATGACCGCAGCGTCGAAGCGGCCGAACGGCTCGGGCAGACGCCCCGGGCCCTGCCGTGCCAGCCAGTTGCGCGTGAAGCTCGGGACGATGCGCCCGCCGATCAGGGTGATCAGCAGGACCGCCGCGCCGATGCCGATACGCACGCCGTAACCGTTGCCCGTGCCGAAGGCGGCCTCGACGTGGAACGTCGCGTTGCCGGCGAAGAGCAGCGCCACCATCGCCAGCACCTTGAGGTTGCGCGTGTTGTCGCCCGCGACGATCTCCCGCGCGATGACGGCCGCAAGCACCGGCAGGAACAGGAGGTCGACAGCCGCCGCCGCGCCCGCTCCGATCCAGGCCGAGACGAGGATGGCAAGCCGGCCGGCGACCCACGTCAGGAACAGGGCGAGCAGGGGCGTGCCGATCACCGGCAGCCGCCCCGTCCAGTTCGGCACCGCCGTCAGCAGGAAGCCGGCAACGATGGCCGGCACGTAGCCGTAGATCAGCTCGTGCACGTGCCACTCGATCGGCGCGAACAGGGTCGGCAGCGTCAGCCGCCCGGCGAGCATCGGCAGCCAGAGCGCGACCGCGGTCGCCGCCCAAACCGCGCCCGCAAGAAAGAACGGGCGGAAGCCGTAGCTGAGGATCGCCGGCCCGGCATAGGCACGCATCTGCCCGGCGGTCGATGCCGGCTGGGACGCTGCTCTGCTCGCATTCATCGGACCGGCCTCACAACCACTGCGCTGGGAAGCGCCACACACGACGGATATGTGCAATTTCGCATTGATGCGGATCAACAGTCGTATATGGGAGAGAAGCAGGATCCCGCAGGCAATGCAAAGGCGGATGCGATGATGGACGAAGTTGCCGCAGATCGCAGCATCGAGCGCACGGATGTCGCCCACGTTTTCCTGGTCTTCTTGCGGCTGGGGCTGACCTCGTTCGGCGGCCCCGTTGCCCATCTTGGCTACTTCCGCGAGGAGTTCGTCGCCCGCCGCAAATGGCTGGACGAGCGCGCCTACGCCGACCTCGTCGCCCTGTGCCAGTTCCTGCCCGGCCCCGCCAGCAGCCAGGTCGGCCTCGCGCTCGGGCTGTCGCGCGCGGGCTACCTCGGTGCCTTGGCAGCCTGGGTCGGCTTCACGTTGCCCTCGGCCATCGCGCTGGCGCTGTTCGCGTTCGGCCTTGCCGCGCTCGGCGATGCGCTCGGCAGCGCCTGGCTGCACGGGCTCAAGGTCGCAGCCGTGGCGGTGGTGGCGCAGGCGGTGCTCGGCATGATGCGCTCGCTCGCACCCGACAAGGCGCGGGCCACCCTCGCCGTTGCCGCCGCTGCCATTGCGCTGTTCATCCCGACCGCCTGGGGCCAGGTCGGCGCCATCGCGCTCGGAGCCGTTGTCGGCTTCGCCCTGCTGCGCGGGCCCGCTCCGACCGACCACGTCTCATTGCCGCTGCCGGTCGGGCGCGTCGCCGGTGCGCTGGCGCTTGTGGCCTTCTTCGGTCTGCTCATCGGCCTTCCCGTGCTGGCGTCGGCAACGATGAGCCGGCCGATCGACCTTTTCGACGCCTTCTACCGTGCCGGCTCCCTGGTGTTCGGCGGCGGCCACGTCGTGCTGCCCCTGCTGCAGGCCGAGGTCGTACCCAACGGCTGGGTCACGAACGACCAGTTCCTGGCCGGCTACGGCGCCGCCCAGGCGGTGCCGGGCCCGCTGTTCACGTTCGCTGCCTATCTCGGAGCGGTGATCGGCGGATGGGGCACGGCCGCCCTGTGTCTGATCGCCGTCTTTCTGCCTTCGTTGCTGCTGGTGATCGGGGCGCTGCCATTCTGGGAGGCGATCCGCAGCGCGCCGGCCGCGCAGTCGGCTCTGCGTGGCGTCAACGCCGCCGTCGTCGGCCTGCTGCTGGCCGCGCTCTATCATCCGGTGTGGACGGCCGGCATCACCAACGCCAAGGACTTTGCGCTCGCAATCACGGCCTTCCTGCTGCTCTACATGTGGCAGGTCACGCCCTGGCTCGTCGTGGTCCTGAGCGCGGCGGGCGCGGGCCTCCTTGCGGTGCTGCCCAACGTGCTTCTCTGAGGAAGCGCGCGTCCGCTCACTTGTCGGCGACCTTGCCGATCTTCTGCACGGCGGCAATGAGGCGGGCGCTGTCGGCCTCGACGAAGGCGGCAAATGCCGGCGCATCCTGGTAGGCGGGCGGGCTGCCAGCCTTCTCGAACACGGCCACCACGTCCTTGCTGGCCATGGCCTCGCGCATCGCCTCGCGCAGGCGCGCCACGACCGGCTCCGGCGTCGCTGACGGCACGAACAGGCCAGCCCAGATGTAGAACTCCACGTCCTTGTAGCCGAGCTCCATGAATGTCGGCAGGTCGGTAAAGCCCGGAACGCGCTTGGCGCCCCAGTTCGCCAGCACGCGCAGCTTGCCCGCATCGACGTGCTGCTTGAGCGTGCCGGGCGCCGACGCCATCGCCTGGATCTGGCCGGCCAGCAGGTCGTTCAGGGCAGGCCCCGCCCCGCGATAATGCACTGCATTCATCTTGATGCCGGCCGCGGCGGAGAACATCTCCATGGCGACGTGCAGCGTGCCGTAGGGCCCCGACGTGCCGTAAGGAATGGTGCCCGGGCGCTTCTTGACGTCCTCGACCAGATCCTTGACGCTCTTCCACGGCGCGGATGCCGGCACGGCGAGGAGCGTCGGGTCCGCCAGCACGCGCGCGATGGGGCGCAGCTGGTTGGTCTCGTAGAGCGGCGGACGCTCGGCCAGGCGCGCCGCCACCGGCAGCACCGCCAGCGAGGAAAGCGTCATCAGCAGCGTCTGCCCGTCGGGCGCAGCCTTGGCGGCTGCCGCGTTGCCGACCGCGCCGCCGGCGCCCGAGCGGTTCTCCACCACCACCGTAGCCTTGAGAATGCGCTGCAGCGCATCCGCCACCGGGCGCGCAGCAAGGTCCGCCTGGCCGCCCGGCGGGAAGGGAACGATCATGGTGATGTTGCCCTTCGGCCAGGCCTCTTGCGCGAAGACGGCCGGCGTGGAGAGCACCCCTGCGGCCGATGCGAGAGGCAGGCTGGCTGCGCCGCGCAGCACGCTGCGGCGGGTGTAGGTCCGGCGATCGATCGGCATTGCGTCCTCCCTTGTGCTTCAAGGCACGTTTTGTGTGTGGCACTCTGCAATCGGGCTCGATCAGCGCTCAGCCCCGCACGAGACACTTCTCCACCATCTTCTCGTTCCACTCCACGCCCGTGCCCGGCGCTTCGCGCGGCGTGGTCATGCCTCTTGCGGGCACCAGCGGGTCCACCATCAGGTCCTGGCCCCAGTCCATGTATTCCAGCCAGTGCCGCGTCGGCGTCGCCGCCAGAACGTGTGCAGAGAAATCGGGCGACAGGTGCGAGGAGAACGGCACGGCGCGCGCCTCGGCGATGCGGGCAAGCCGCATCCAGCCGGTGGCGCCGCCGATGCGCATCAGGTCGGGCATGATGTAGTCGCACGCACCCATCTCGATGGCGGCCTTGCCGACGCGCCAGCTCCACCAGTTCTCGCCGATCTGGATCGGCGTGGCGAGCTTGGTCGCCAGCCGCACCTGGGTGTCGTAGTCGTCGTAGGCGACGGGCTCCTCGATCCAGGCAAGCCCGAGACCGTCGATGGCGCGGCAGGTCTCGAGCGCGGCTGCCGCGGTCAGGCCCTGATTGAAGTCGACAGAGATCAGCACGTCCGGCCCAACGGCGCTGCGCACGGCCTTGTAGGCCGCAACCTCGTCGGCGGCATGCGCGCGGCCCATGCGCAGCTTCACATGCGCAAACCCCCCGTGCTCGGCGACGAGCTCCCTGGCCTCGTGCGCCGCCTGCACGGGCTCCATGATGCCGAGACCGCAGCTGTTGTAGGTGGGGATAGGGTCCGGCCTGCCGCCGAGCAGCCGGTAGAGCGGCACGCCGGCCGCCCGCGCCATGGCGTCGTGAAGCGCCATGTCGAACAGCGACAGCGCCATCTGCGTGACGCCCTCGTGCCCCAGATGCGTGAGCCGCTTCTGGCCCGCGTCGTGCACCTCGCCCAGCTCCTCGCGCGCGATGGGGCGTCCCCTGATGCCGGCCACAAGCTCCTCGAGAACGGTCGGCACCAGCTTCTGCCCGAGCGGAATGAATGTCATGCCGAGCACGCGGCCGGCACCGCCGCCCTTGAGCTCGACATCGATCAGCAGCATCGGCGCGCGCGTGAACGTGCCGACCCGCGTGGCGAGCGTGCGCTTCACCGGCACCAGCGCCGGGCGGATGCGGATGCCGGTGACTTCGATGCTGGCTGTCATGGCTGCCTCACCGCGTGCGGGCGGCCAGCGCCACACCGGGCGGCGGTGGAATGCTGTCGGGCACGAAGAAGTCCGGCGCCAGCTCCACGGAGGGATCGACGCGGTATTTGTCGAAGTCGCGCACGCCGTGCTCGTAGAGCAGGGTGTCGTCGATGCAGAAGCGCCCCGTGAAGGTCCTGGCATCCTGCGTCAGGATCAGGTGCGCGGCATCGCCCATGATCTCGGGGGTCCGGCTGCGCCGCATCAGCTCGTCTCCGCCGAGCAGGTTGCGCACGGCGGCGGTGGCGATCGTCGTGCGCGGCCACAGCGCGTTGGCGGCGATGCCGTCGGCCTTCAGCTCGCCCGAAAGCCCGAGCGCGATGATGCTCATGTTGAACTTCGCCATCGTGTAGGCGACGTGCGGGGCGAACCACCTGACGTTCATGTCGAGCGGCGGCGACAGCATCAGGATGTGCGGGTTCGAGCCCTTCTTGAGATGCGGGATGCAGGTCTTGGAGACGAGGAAGGTGCCGCGCGCGTTGATGCCGTGCATCAGGTCGTAGCGCTTCATGTCGGTCGCCGTCGTCGGCGTCAGCGAGATCGCGCTAGCGTTGTTGACGCAGATGTCGATGCCCCCGAACGTGTCCACCGTCTTGGCGACGGCCGCCTGCACCTGCTCCTCGGAGCGGATGTCGCACACGATCGGCAGCGCCTTGCCGCCGGCCTTCTCGATCTCGGCGGCCGCCGTGTAGATGGTGCCTTCGAGCTTGGGATGGGGCTCCGCCGTCTTGGCGGCGAGCGCGATGCTGGCCCCGTCACGCGCGGCCCGCAACGCAATGGCGAGGCCGATACCGCGGCTCGCGCCGCTGATGAAGAGCGTCTTTCCCTTGAGCGTTGCCATCTGCGTCTCCTCAGCCCTTGTTGTCAGCCAGCCGTCGCACGGGCTGGAGCATTCCATACGCCGCCGATGCCGGACACGAGGTCCGGGGCGACAAATCTATCACGCGCCTGCCGAGGCGCTGCGTCCGAACAACCAGCGCCACCAGCGCAGCGGCGCTGTCACGGCATCCCACATCGCCTTCAGCATCTGCAGCGGCGCACTGACCGGCGCCGTCAGCGGCATGAACACGAACAGGAAGCTTGCGCCGCGCACAAGCCGCGCGGCCCAGTAGCCCGTGCGCCCCGCATAGTCCTGCGCGGCCTCCCGCGGCCAGATGCGCTGCCACCAGGCGCGCGACACCGGCAGGCCGAACAGCCCGAAAACGAGAAACACCAGATAGCTCGTCTGCAGCGCCGCCGGCACGCCGGGAATGATGCGCTGGTCCAGCTCCTGCTGGCGCTCGGCGCTGCGCACGTTGGCCTGCACCGACGCCGTGATGACCTTGCCCGTGACGTCCGACATGATCTCGGAGAACACGTCGCCGATCGGCCGCGTCACGGGCCCGCCGGGCAGACCGGCCACTGGCCGCACGTCGAGCACAGTACGCATGGCCCCGCCCGGCGTCGCCGTCACCGCCAGGCGCCCGCTGGGTCCGCCGAGGGCGTTGAGGAAGTCGGCGACGCGGGCGCGCTGCAGCGCCTCGTCGAGACCCTTCACCTGCACCTTCTGCCAGAGCCAGTTGCGCCCGCCGGGCTGGCGCGGGGTGGAGGCGGACTGCAGCACCACGAGATTGACGTCGGTCGCTTCTGCCGCCGCGAACAGGTCCTTGATCAGCAGGCTCCTCTCCGGCCCGCTCGAGGGCTTGACGTACAGGAGCTGCCCGTCGACGCGGCCCGTCACCACCACCGTCTGTCCGCGCACGGAGCCGAGCGCAGCAGGAAGGCTCGCCGGATCGATGGTGTCGACCAGCGCCCGCTTGGTTGCCGGATCGAGCCGGGGCGCCGAGCTGAGCGTCGGCGGGCCGCCGGGCTCCAGCGCCAGCACGCGCACGTTGGCCTTGTTGAGCGGCCGCGCAAGCTGCCAAACGGCCTCCTCGAACAGCCGCCGCTCGGCGACCTCGACCAGCAGGTTGGGCCTGATCTCCGCGAACAGCCGCTCCGCGACGCCCTCACCGCTCCTGAGGATGCGATAGCTCTCGCCGCGCACCAGAACATGAAGGTCCGTGCCCTTCGGCAGGTCCTTGAGCAGGGCGCGCTGCGCGAAGATCGTGTCCTCGGTCAGGTAGAGCGTGAGCTTCACGTCGGCGCCGGCCTCGGGCAGCAGGACGGAAGCGACGCGCTTGAGCTCGTCCGGCGTGCCGGCGGTGAAGGTTTCGCCCGCCCGGTTGACGAAGCGCCAGTGCCCCACCTGCGTCGCGTGCGCCGCCAGCACGGCTGCGCCCGACTTGGGCGGCAGCGCCTTGACGTGCTGCGCCACGTTGTCGAGCGCGCCGGCGCCATGGCGCGCCGTGCGCGCGCCCACATGCTCCGCCGTGCCGACGATCTTGGTGAGCCAGTTTGCACTCACCGCGGCCGGTCGCAGCACCAGCGCAGCCAGCAGCATCAGCACCCCAGCCGAGAGCCGCGGCATCCATCTGCGGGCCTGAGCGGAAGAAGGCAACATGAGCCGAGCCATGCGGCCAGCCTACCCCGGATTTTGGGCGAACATCAGCCTTTCGCTTGCCGGCGTGCCTTGGCGAAATCCGGCGGACGCTTCTCGAGAAAGGCCGTGAACGCCTCTTTGGCCTCGGGCGAGCGCATCAGCGTCTGATAAGCCTTTGACTCCGCGTCGATCATCGCCGCGATGCGGCCGGGGTCCTGGCGCATCAGCCGGCGCGCCGTCAAGAGCGCCTCGCGCGGCTTGGCGGCAAGCCGCTTGGCAGCCTTCAGGGCCGTGGCCTCGAGCTGGTCCGCCGGCACCACGGCATTGACGATGCCGGCCTGCAGCGCCCGCTCGGCGCTGAAGGGCTCGCCCAGGATCAGCAGCTCGAAGGCGCGCGCATGGCCCATGCGCTCCGGTCCGAGCAGGCTCGAGCCCGCCTCCGGCACCAGTCCGAGATCCAGGAACGGCGTGCGCAGGCTCGCCGCCGGCGTGGCGTACACGAGATCGCAGTGCAGCAGCATGGTGGTGCCGACGCCGATGGCGAGGCCGTCGACGGCGGCGACCATGGGCTTCGTCGCCTTCGGCAGTCGCCGGATGAAATCGAGCGACGGCGCGGGGATGCCCTTGGCCGCCTCGGGGCTTGTCGCGCCCGCCTGCGCGCGGCGCATGAAGTCATTGATGTCATTGCCGGCGGAGAACACGCCGCCCGAGCCGATGAACATGGTGACGCCGATCGCGTCGTTGCGCTCGGCCCCGTCCAGCGCCTCCGACATGGCGTTGTACATCGGCCCCGTGAACGCGTTCTTCTTGTCGGCCCGCAGGAAGCGGATCACCTGCACGCCGCCCTCGACCTTGATCTCGATTTCCTGGGTCATCGTTTCTCCTCACCAAGTTTGTTGGTTCCGCACGCGGCCGGCGAACGTCATCCCGGCGAAAGCCGGAGCGACGCCTCCTGTGACACCCTGGCGCTTACAAAGCGCCTGTCACGCCGACAGCGCGTCGGGCCCCAGTGCGAGCGTCGAGTCGGCACCCCCAATGACCGTCTCCTTCAATCCGGTCGCAGCGGTTGCCAGGTTCTCGGCGAAGAAGCGCGCAAGGGCGATGGGCTGCATCTGGGCACCCGACCCGTTGCGCACGGCGGCCAGGGCACCCCTGGCCAGGTAGACGCCGCCGGCGGCCAGCCCGAACAGCCGCAGATAGGGAGCGGCCCCCGCCAGCGCGGCGTCCGGATTCTTCATCAGCGCACCGCCGATCCAGCGCGACGCCTCCGCCAGCGCGGCAACGGTCTCGCCGAGACGCTCGGCCATGCGGCCGAACTCGGGCCGGTTGGAGGCGCGCACCTCGTCCACCGTCTGCTTCAGCTCGGCGATGTAGCCCTCCACCACCTTGCCGCCTTCCAGTGGAAGCTTGCGCGTGACGAGGTCGATGGCCTGGATGCCGTTGGTGCCCTCGTAGATCGGCAGGATGCGTGCATCGCGATAGATCTGCGCCGCCCCCGTCTCCTCGATGAAGCCCATGCCGCCGTGCACCTGAATGCCGATGGAGGCGACCTCGCAGCCGATGTCGGTGGAGAAGGCCTTCGCGATCGGTGTCAGCAGCGCCACGCGGTTGGCCGCCGCCGCCCGCTGTCCCGCATCCTTGGCGCGGCGCGACACGTCGGTCTCGCGCGCCGTGACGAGGCAGATGGCGCGCGCGGCCTGCGTCAGCGCCCGCATGGTCATCAGATTGCGGCGGATGTCGGCGTGCTCGATGATCGGTGCCATCTCCGCGCCCTTGCTCGCGGCGGTGCGACCCTGCCGGCGCTCCTTGGCGTAGGCGATCGCCCGCTGCGTCGCCCGCTCGGCCACCGCCACGCCCTGCACGCCGACGGCGAGCCGCGCCGCGTTCATCATGATGAACATGACGTTGAGGCCGCGGTTCTCCTCGCCGACGAGCCAGCCGATGGCGCCGTCCTTCTCGCCGTACTTCATCACGCAGGTCGGGCTCGCGTGGATGCCGAGCTTGTGCTCGAGGCCAGCGCAGACGACGTCGTTGCGCGCGCCGAGCGAGCCGTCCTTGTTGACGAGGTATTTCGGCACCACGAACAGCGAGATGCCGCGCGTGCCGGGGGGCGCATCGGGCAGGCGCGCAAGCACGAGATGCACGATGTTGTCGGTCATCTCGTGGTCGCCGTAGGTGATGAAGATCTTGGTGCCGAAGATGCGATAGGTGCCGTCCGCCTTCCGCTCGGCCCGCGCCTTGAGGACGCCGAGATCCGAGCCCGCATGCGGCTCGGTCAGGTTCATGGTGCCGGTCCACTCGCCGGTCACCATCTTCGGGAGATAGGTGCGCTTGAGCTCCTCGCTGCCCTGCGCCTCGAGCGCGTCGATGGCGCCCTGCGTCAGGAGCGGGCACAGGCCGAATGAAAGGTTCGCCGCGTTCCAGATCTCGCCCGCCGCCGTCGCCACCACCTGCGGCAGGTTCTGCCCGCCGAACTCGGTCGGGCACGGCAGCGCGCCCCATCCGCCCTCGGAGAACTGCTTGTAGGCCTCCTTCCACCCGGGCGGCGTCACCACCTTGCCGTCCACTAGCTTGGAGCCGGTGCGGTCGCCGGGCGTGCTCAGGGGCTCGAGCACCTCCGCGCCGAACTTGCCCGCCTCCTCGATCACCGCACGGATGGTGTCCTCGTCGACCCCGTCGAGCACGCCCTGCGCAACGAGGCTGTCGAGCCCCGCCGCCGTCTTCAGCGCGTGCATGATATCGTCTACTGGAGCCTGATAGGCCATGGTTCGTCTGCTCCTTGGCGTTTTCCGGGCTTCCTTCCCGGCACGTTCCCGACTTGACGTTTACGGCAGCTTAGGCCGAAAGCCGCCTGCCCGGAAGCGTCCTATTCGTCTCTGCCCTATTCTTCCATGCGACCGCCGCGGCTGCGCAGCGTCTCGGCGTCGTAGTTCTCGCCGATCGACATGGCACAGATGCGCGACAAATGGATATAGGCAAGCCCGGTCTCCTCGGCCCAGGCGTTGAACTGGTCCTGGATCTTGCGCAGGTCCTTCTTGGACGTTGCCTCCCCCGAGATATCGAGGCCGGCGTCGCGCAGGCAGGCGATCACGTCGGTCGACGTGACAAAGCCGTCCTTGCCGATGAAGCGGAGGAAGTACTGCCCCGTCCGCCCGCCGAGGCGCGCGCCGCGCTTGCCCAGCACCTCGAGCAGACCGATCTGATCGCTGGCGGGCCACTGCGCCAGGAACTTGCCGAAGCTGCCGTGCTCGCGGGCGATGTCGGCAACGAAGCGGGCGTTGTCGCGCACAGCCTTGATCTTCTGGGGGTTGCGCACGATGCGCGCATCGCCGTGCAGGCCCTCCAAGAACTCGTCGGGCTGGAACATGAGGCGCTTCGGGTCGAAGCCGAGGAACGCCTCCTCGAAGCCCGGCCACTTCTTCTCGATGACGCTCCACACGAAGCCGGCCGAGAAGATGCACCTGGCCATCTCGGCCAGCACGCGGTCATCGGTGAGGCGGGCCAGAGCCTTGGCGGCCGGCGGCTTCGGCAGCAGGGACTGGAGGGCCGCTTCCCCGCCCTTTCGCTTGGCGGCACGGGCGCGAATGGTCTTGAAGGCGATCATGGGCGTCTGTCCGAAGTGAGGTGGGCGGCAGGTCGCGCCGATCATAGCCTCGCATCCGCCCTTTGTCCGCGAGGGCTGGCCCCCCGCCCCATGTTCGTGGCAGACGTAGGGACACCATGACCATTGTGAAGGCGACCCCCGAGACGATCCATGACGCAGCCGCCATCCTGCGCGACGGCGGGCTGGTGGCATTCCCGACCGAGACGGTCTACGGCCTCGGCGGCGACGCCACCAACGGCCGGGCAGTGGCAGCCATCTTCGCGGCCAAGGGGCGGCCTTCGTTCAATCCGCTGATCGTGCACGTGGCCGATGCCGGCGCAGCATCCAGGCTGGCCCACCTCACGCCGCTCGCCCGGCGGCTGGCCGCTGCATTCTGGCCCGGGCCGCTGAGCCTGGTGCTGGTAAAGCAGCCGGATTGCCCCATCGCCGATCTCGCCACTGCCGGCCTCGACACCATCGCCGTGCGCGTGCCGGCGCATCCGATCGCGCGCGCTCTGCTGCAGGCCGCCGATCTGCCCATCGCCGGCCCGAGCGCCAACCGCTCGGGCCATGTGAGCCCCACCACCGCCCAGCACGTGGACGCCGACCTCGGCGACAAGGTCGCGCTCATCCTCGATGGCGGGGCGACGCCCGTCGGCCTCGAATCGACCGTGGTGGATGCGACCGGAGGCACGCCGGTCATCCTGCGTCCCGGCGGCGTCACGCGCGCCGACATCGCCCGGGTCGCCGGCGGGCGGGTGGAGATTGCGGGCGGCGAGGAGACCTCGCGCCCCGCCTCGCCCGGCATGCTCGCACGCCACTACGCGCCGGCAACAAGGATCAGGCTCGATGCACGCGGGGCAGTGCCCGGCGAGGCGCTGCTCGCATTCGGTGCCCAGGTGCCGCATCACGCGGGCCCGATGGTCAACCTCAGCCCCGGCGGCGATCTCGTCGAGGCCGCGGCCAACCTGTTCTCGGCCCTGCGCACGCTCGATGCCGCAGGTGCCACGGCCATCGCCGTCATGCCGATACCCGACACCGGCCTCGGCGAAGCCATCAACGACCGCCTGCGGCGCGCCGCGAGGAACTTATGAGCGACCCCCCCTCTCCGACCAGTCTCACCCCTGCGCTGATCGAGCGATTGCGCGCCATCGTCGGCCCGGCACACGCGCTCACCGACCCCGACCAGCAGCTCCCCTACCTGCGCGAGTGGCGCGACATGTACGAGGGCCGCGCCGGCGTGGTGCTGCGGCCGGGCTCCGCCGAGGAGGTGTCGAAAATCCTGGCGCTTGCGCACGCGCATGCCATTCCCGTCGTGCCGCAGGCCGGCAACACCGGCCTCGTCGGCGGCCAGATGCCCATGAACGGCGAGATCCTGCTCTCGGTCGGCCGTCTCAAGCGCGTGCGCAACGTCGATGCCATCGGCTACACCATGACGGTCGAGAGCGGCCTTACGCTGGCCGAGGCGCAGGCCGCCGCCGAGGCAGCCAACCGCTTCTTCCCCCTTAGCCTTCCCTCCGAAGGCACCTGCCAGATCGGCGGCAACCTCGGCACCAACGCCGGCGGCGTCGGCGTGCTGGCCTACGGCAATGCGCGCCAGCTCGTGCTGGGCCTGGAGGTGGTGCTGGCCGACGGCCGCATCTGGAACGGCCTCAATGCGCTGAAGAAGGACAACACCGGGTACGACTTGAAGGATCTCTTCATCGGCTCGGAAGGCACGCTCGGCATCATCACGGCGGCCGTCCTCAAGCTCTTTCCGAGGCCTGTCGAGAAGGCCACCGCCTTGCTCGCCCTCCCCGACATCGGCGCCGCGCTCTCCCTCTTCAGCCTCGCGCAGGAGACGGCCGGCACCAGCCTCACCGCCTTCGAGTTCATGCCGCGCATCGTGCTCGACTTCGTGCTGAAGCACGTGCCGAACGCGCGCGATCCCTTCTCTGCGCGCCATCCCTGGTACGTTCTGATCGAAACCTCGGCGCTGAAGGCCGACGGCTCGGCGGAGGGGCTGCTGACCGGCGCACTCGAGACGGCGACGGAACAAGGGCTCATCCTCGATGCAGTGCTCGCCGGCTCGCTGACCCAGGCGCGCGATTTCTGGCGTCTGCGCGAATCCATCTCCGAGGCGCAGAAGCCCGAGGGCGGCAACATCAAGAACGACGTATCGGTGCCGATCTCCAAGATCCCGGCCTTCATCGCCGAGGCCAACGCCGCCGTCGAGCGCATCTGCCCCGGCGCCCGGCCGCTGCCGCTCGGCCACTTCGGCGACGGCAACGTGCACTACAACATCGCCCAGCCCGTCGGCATGGCGAAGGAGGCATTCCTGGCGCATTGGGACACCATCGTGCGCGCCGTGCACGACATCGTCGTCGCCTACGGCGGCTCGATCTCGGCCGAGCACGGCATCGGCTTCATGAAGCGCGCGGAGCTGGCGCGTGTGAAGGGCGAGGTGCAGATGGACCTGATGCGCCGCATCAAGGCCGCCCTCGACCCCAAGGGCATCCTCAATCCCGGCAAGGTGGTGTGAAAGGCCGCTGCTGCGCCGTTGCCATCCCGAACACCCCGGCCCCGCTCATCCGGCTCGTCCCTTGCACTCCCGTAAGGAGCGGCAAAGCGTGCGGAGCGCATAGAGAGCGCCAGCGCGTGTCGATGGCTGGATACTGGCGACGAGCCCCGGTATGACAGGCAGCATGACCGAGCACTCCCTCACCATCCGCCCCATCGCCGACGGCGAGGAGGCCGCCGTCCTTGCCCTGTGGCAGGCGTGCGGGCTCACGCGCCCCTGGAACGACGCGGCGCAGGATCTGGCCTTTGCGCGCGGCAAGCCCAACTCGGACGTCCTGGTGGGTCTCGCAGACGGCATCATCGTCGCCAGCGCCATGGTGGGCCACGACGGCCACCGCGGCACCATGTACTACGTCGGCGTCGACCCGGCGCTGCGCGGCCGCGGGTTCGGCCGGCACATGGTGACCGCGGCCGAAGCCTGGCTCAAGGAGCGCGGCGTGTGGAAGGTCAACCTGCTCGTGCGCACGGACAACGAAGGCGTGCTCGGCTTCTACGACGGGCTCGGCTATGCGGCCGGCAGCAGCGTCTCGATCGAGAAGTGGATCGATCCGGCCAAGCGCGGCGACCGGCGTTAGCGTCGTTTCGGGCGAGACGGGATTGCCGACCCTTCAACTGTCATCCGGCCATTCAGCGGAGAGCAGCATATCTGGGCCCCAGCAATGCTCCCGCATCTCTCCATGGTGAGCCCCGTCGAACCATGGAGCCAAGACAGCGCCTCCCCGCAACCCTTCGACGCGCTCAGGGCGGGGCCTGCTTTGCGGCCCGTCGGGTTCCGACGTTGCGCGCTTCGCCCGGAATCGGAAGGACTCGGCCCCACCCACATGAGGACGGTGCACCCGATCAGGCCTAGCGCTCCTTGCCGTTGTCCTTGCCCAACACCGCTCCCGCAGGGGGTGGCTCGCCGCGCATGGAGTCGGTCTCCTCGCGCCAGCTTGCCGCCAGCACGCGGTCGGTGCCGTACAGCCAGCGCTTGAGACCGCTGCCGATGCCGGCGGATGACGCGATCTGCCGGCGCAGCATCTGCATCTCCGCGCTGAGGCCGCCGAGCGTGCCGAGCATCGCCTTCTCGATCTCCGCGAGCCGGTTGCTGACGATGCTGACGTCGCCGCTGTTCTCGATCCGCCAGGTGTTGAGGTTGTTGCCGAGCGTCTGCTGGTTGGTGCCGAGCTTGACCAGCGCCTCGTAGATCTCGGTGAGGTCGCGCTCGTGCGCCTTGCCGGCCTCGTCGGCCTGGGCGAGCTGCGACTGGATTGCCGTCTCAAGCGATCCAAGGCGCTCGGTTGCCGTGCCCCAGTTGTGCGCGCTGTCGTCGGTGAGGCGCTGCAGGCTGCTCTCGGACTGCGAGAGGCGACAGGCGAACGCCTCCACCTGCGTTTGCAGGTCCGTTCCTGCCGCGCCGGCGACCGTCTTGCCCATCTCGTCGAGCTTGCTCTCGAGCGTCGCGGCGAGCATCTGCATGTGCTCGGGGGCCGCAGGCGCGGCCTGCATGGCGCCGATGCCGGCGTGCATCTCGCGCAGAAGGTCGCCGGTCGCCTTGCGCTCCGCCGCAAGCTCGGCCTGCATGGCCTGCAGCGCGGATTCGAGACCATCGAGGCGCTTCATGATGGTTTCTGCGATGCCGGGCTGCCCGCCGCGGGACTGCGTCTCCAGCGAGGCGAGCTGCAATGACGAGAAAGGATCGTCGCGCCAGCGCTCCAGCTCCTGCGCGTCCACGGCGGCCTGCATCAGCAGCGCAGCCGCCGGCGCGTCTTGCCCGCCGCCGAGCAGCACGCGCAGCAGATCGGCAATCGAGGCCGGCGCATGCCGGGCCCATGCCTGCTCGGCGGCTTGGCGCAGCGTCTCTGCGACCTCGGCCGACGTGCGCGGCGCGCCTCGGCCCTCGCCGGTGCCGGCCGGCATGTCGGAAGCGATCGCCACCGCCGTCTCACGCCGCAGGTGCGCCGTGCGGATGCCGGTGTGCTCGAGGATGTCGGCCGCAGCGGGCACCCGCGTCAGCGCGTGCAGCAGGTGCTCGTGCCGCACCTCGCGCGCGCCGTGGAACACGGCGATGTCGTAGGCCGCATTGCAGCACGCAAGCATCAGTTCGTCGACCTGGATAGGGTCATCGGCGGCCCTGGCAAGGGGTCCGCCCCAACTGCCGCTGCCGTCCTCGCCGATGGCCGGATCGCGCATCGGCCGCAGTCTGCCCGACCGCAAGTTGAGATCATTGCCTCTGTAC
>WBUN01000050.1 GCA_008933705.1 Hyphomicrobiaceae bacterium | reverse complement strand
ATCGCCGCTCGCTCCGTCGAGGCCCTGTGGACCGCCATCGGCCAGCTCACGAGCACGTTTGAGCCCGGTGAATGCGCAAACTACCTCCGCCATTCAGGCTATGTACGGTCAAGCTGAATCTGCTCTAACCCTTGCGGAACACAAATACCTCTGTTGTGCGGCCCAATCCCATCGGAACAAGAAACGTACCTGCAATATCGAAGCCGCGGTCTGAGAAATAATCGAGAGCGAGGGATCTCGGCATGGCTGCCGGATAAGCTCCGTTCTCTATTCCTGAATTGACCCATTTTTCCAGCGTTCCCAAATCCAGGCAGGCCTCGGTGAGGATGTCGAAGACTACATGGCCGCCCTTTCGGCAGACACGGGACATTTCTGTCCAATATATCCAGGTTGGCAGGGATGGTATGCCGGAAAAGACCTTATGCGCCTGTACGAGATCCGTGCCGCCGGCGGATGTCGAACTCAGCGTCTTCCCATCCGTCGGGCGAACGACAACGCCATATTTGCTCCCGACGTAATCCGCCCAGACTTTCGACGTTTCATAAATTTCGTACCGTTTGGGAGCACATGCAGCGATCGTCTTCTCCACATATCGACCAGAACCAGAGCCAATCTCGACGACCGAGTCGACAGGGCGCGCGAAGACCCCGAGCGCCCTCATGCCGTCAATTGTCGCCTGGGTGGCGCCCGGGGTCTTGTTCAAAACCGAATCGATATAGTCGCCGATTGACAGACCGGCGCGCTCGGCCGCCTGAAGAGTACTATGGAATGGAATGAAATTCCGCGTGTCACTGAAGTCGTGCTCACGCCTGCGGACTTCAAGGCCAAGGGGAGCCATGGCCAAGTCCAATGCGTATTTCGCCATCTTGTGACGCGACAATTGCACTTCGGCGCCCCGACGCATCAGAGCGAATTTTCCACCCTCCGAGCGCCGGCACTCCTTGACCGATGTCAAGCATGCCTCCCCCCTTGCCATCGCAAGAATCGGAGGCAAAGCCGCCACCACCAACGTCGGCGGCGGCGGGCTTGGGTGGTCAGTTGGTCTGAGGTTCTTTGAGCAACCGGTTGCCGACGACCTGCACATGGCCGGAGCGCAGCAACGGCAAGACGACGGCTGCGATCAGAGGATCGCTCTCGATGCCGGCCGGGATGGGGGGCGCCAGCCGGCTGGGCTGGTGGGTCAGCATGCGCTGGAAGCTCGCCAGCACGGGGTCGTCGCTCGACATTGACTTCGCCGGCCCAGGTGCAGGCTTGAGCATGCGCTCAAACGCGGCAGTCACCGCGTCGCCGCCGGCGAAGGCCGAAGGGGTGCAGACGGCGAGCGCCGCGACAGCAATGGACATCATGCGGATGGATGACATGGACGGTCTCCTGTGGTTTCGGCACGGCCGGTCGTTCCGGCGCAGTGCCACATGTGGACTCGGGGGCAGATCCTCGCGATGGCCCAAGGGAGCAAGCGGGCCGGTCGTGGCGGGCCATCGCCGGCATCACGGCCGAACGTCGTGAGCCCACTGCGCTGCGGACTGGCATCATCAGCGATGCAAAGGAGCGTCGGCATCAGCTCACCCGCTTGGAGAAGCGAAGCCCGCGGGCCAGCATGCCGTGCCGGAAGTAGAAGCGCTGGCCCAGACTGTTGTCGATGGCCGTGTCGAGCACGAGCATCGGAATATCGAGGCGGCGGCACTCGTTGCTGACGCCGTCGAGAAGGCGCCCGCCGATTCCTTTCGAGCGGCCAGCGCCCACGACGACGAGATCGTCAACGTATATGAAGCTGCCGTAGATAAGGTTCTCCTCGGGCCTGTAGCCGGCAAGGCCGATCGCACGTGGCCCGTCCCAGGCAGCGAGCAATCGGTAGCCGGCCGCCATCTGCCGTTCGATGCGCTCGACGAACTCCTTCTCGCCTGTGAGCCGCGGCCGAAGCTCGCGCATGACGGGATAGCAGGCCGCAATCTCGGTGCGGCTGTTCGCGTGACGGAATTCCAGCTGGTCAACGGCTGCGTGTCGATCAGGCATGGTCGGCAGCCGGATGCTGGAGACGGAAACCGACACTGAACCGATTCCAGAGGTTGATGAGGCCGACCAGGACGGTCAGGTCGACGATCTCCTTGTCGGTGAAGTGGTCCTTCAATCGCTCGAAGAACTGGTCGGGCGCGCCGTCGTCGCTCAAGCGGGTCAGGCTCTCCGTCCAGGCCAGGGCCGCGCGCTCGCGATCACTGTATATCGGCGACTCGTGCCATGCCGGCAGCAAATCGAGGCGCTGCGGCGTCTCGCCGGCACGCCGCGCATCCTTGGCGTGCATGTCGATGCAGAAGGCGCATCGGTTGATCTGCGAGGCCCTGAGCTTCACGAGCTCGATGAGGCGCTTCTCAAGGCCGCAGGCCCGAACGTAGGTCTCGACGGTCATGACCGCTTCCAGGGCGGCGGGGGCGACTTTGGCGTAGCTGAGGCGTGGCTTGAACATGGGCAATCCCCTGGTTGCGGCAGATCGAGCGCAACGATATAAGGCACATGGCTCTCTCAGAAGGGCCAAGATCACGCAAACGGAGTAGGCCATGGCACGCGGCCTCGATCGGCAATCCGCCCAATCGGCGATTACCGTCGATCGCACGCTGGCGGTGCCGTTGTTCCGTCAAGTCTACGATCGCGTGCGCGTCGGCATCGCCAACAGGACATTCCAGCCGGGCGCGCGGCTTCCATCAGAGCGCGCGCTCGCCGACGAGCTCGGTGTCGCGCGTGGCACGATCGAGGACGCCTATGCTTTGCTTGCGGCGGAAGGCTACGTCGAGCGTCGCGGCCCGGCAGGTAGCGTGGTCGCGCCCGCTCTCGGGCACGACAGCGCGTTGCCGCCTTATCTGCTGCCGCTGCAGGTTGGAGGGAACCTCTCGCCTGCGCTCGCCAAGGAGCGGGCTCCATCGCCGTTCCGGCTCGGCCAGCCGGCACTCGACGCTTTCCCTGCAAAGCTGTGGTCGCGCCTCCTCGTGCGGCAGGCCAGGCGGCCGGTTGGCCGGCAGTTGGGCGGCCGGGGCCATGCCCCGTTGCGGTCTGCCATCGCCCGCTATCTGGCCCTCTCGCGCGGCGTCGTATGCTCGCCCGATCAGATCCTGATCACCAACGGCTACCAGGGCGCCATCGATCTGATCGCACGGAGCCTGCTGAGGCTGGGTGATGATGCTTGGATCGAGGAGCCGGGCTATGTGCCCGCGCGACTGGCACTCGCCCGCACCGGCGCGCGAATTGTGCCCGTCGGCGTGGATCGCTGCGGGCTGCGCGTGACGGACGGGATCGCCGCAGCGCCGTGCGCGCGGCTTGCCGTGACGACGCCGTCGCATCAGTGCCCAACGTGCGTGGCGCTATCCCTGCCGCGCCGCCTCGCGCTGCTCGAATGGGCGGCGAAGACCGGCGCCTGGATCGTGGAGGACGACTATGATGGCGAGTTCCACTATGGCGGGCGGCCGCTGCCGGCGCTCAAGAGTCTCGACCGGCAGCACCGTGTGATCTACGCGGGGAGCTTCAGCAAGACGCTGCATCCCGAGCTGCGGCTTGGCTTTCTCGTTGCACCTGGGGACCTGGTCGACAGGCTCGACGAGGCGGCCCGGCTGCAGGCGTCGATGCCGGGCTCGTTCATGCAGGCGGTTGTCGCTGCCTTCATGGACGAGGGACATTATGCACGCCATCTTCAGCGCATGCGCCGGCTCTATGCGAGCCGACGTGCCGCACTCGCCGAGGCGATGGCGAGGACATTCGGCGACGCGCTCCCCATAGACATCGAGCCGGGTGGAATGCATTTGCTGGGGCGTTTGCGAACCGGAGTCTCCGACACCGAGATTGCGGCGGCGTCGACGGAGGCGGCACTGGCCGTCCATGCGCTGTCAAGCCTCAGCATCGCGCGCCGACCGCCGCGCGGCCTGCTGCTCTCATTCACCAATGTTCCTGAACAACGCGCTCTCGAGCTCTGCCGGAGGTTTCACAGGGCCGTCGGCCACCTGCTCGGAGGGGTGCGAGGCAATGTCACAGATCGACGGCGCAAGCGAGCGAAGACGATGAGATGATGTTTGCGCTGCTTCTGCGGACCGACGGTGGCCGCCGGCTCGCCGCGAGTCTCGCCACATCAGCGACGTCCCTGGCACGATGCGAAACTGGACGACGGCGCCCCGTCAGCTTTCCTGCGGGCCCGTTTACTTGGTCACGACTTCGCCGCGGGTGGTGTTTCGGCCGCCTCCGCCAGGTCGTGGATGATCTGCGCCAGCAATTCGCTTGCCTGTTCCGGATCGAAATCCTCATGGAACCGCTTTCTCACACCATAGAAAGTCAGATCATATTGAATCTTCGGCTGGACTCCGTGACGCGCCAGGCTGTTCTGAACGCATCTCAGCTTGCAGCCGTCAATGGCGACGATCGGGCGTCCGGAGGTTGCGATGCGAACCAGCGAGGGGACATCGCCGCCGACCCCTGCGATGCAGGACATCTCGGCATGTCCGCCCCGGTCCAGACGAACGGCCAGATGGTTGGCGAGTTGTGCAGCGCTCGAACAGCCGGAGCAGGAATAGACAAGGGGAAGATGTTCACGGCGGCGCAAGGCATGCTCCTATGTCTTCGTATCTGCGTCCCTGACCCGCGGCTATCGAGCGCCTGATTCGCTGCACCGGGAAAGACGCCGCCCTGGCAGCCGCGCGCCGTCGCGCAAACCTGCCTCGCGCAGGAACCCGCCTCGCGCCCGGTCGTTGCGCATTATACAACAGGACGGCGGGCGGCTGGGCGACTTGGCGAACTTCGTGACTGCTACCTCCACCGGTAGACTTTGAAATGAAGGTCGGCGCTGCGCTCTTGCGGCTTCGTGTCGCATCAGGCAGGTGCGGCGCCGCATCCACCCGGAACGAGTGGTCAAATCTGTAGTTGCACGATCCCGACCTCGCTTCGCGACATTTCGTTGGCGAACGCCGAGAAGAACTGATCCGCCAGCTTCTTCGAGGTCGACTGGATGAGCCGGGCTCCCAGCGACGCAAGCTTGCCGCCGACCTCGGCGTTGGCCGTATAGGTCAGCACCGTCCCGCCCTCGTTTTCCGTCAACCAAACGGTCGCGCCGCCCTTGGCAAACCCTGCGATGCCTCCGCTGCCCTGTCCAACGATCCGATAGCCGTTCGGAGGGTTCATGTCCTGCAGCTCGACGCTTCCCTTGAAGGTGGCGGACACCGGGCCGATCTTGAGAGCGACTGTGGCCGTGAACCGGGTCGGGGATTGCTGCTCGAGTTCCTTGCAGCCCGGTATGCAACGCTTCAGGACGTCCGGATCGTTGAGACCCGCCCAGACGCTCTCCTTGGAGGCAGCAAGGGTGTATTCGCCGGTCAGGTCCATCGTGCCGTGTCCTTGAGGTGTCGCGGTCAGACCGCGCAGTAGCGTTCCTGGATTTCTGCATCCGCCAGCAGGCTGGCCGCGCTCGCGCGATGCACGACCGTCCCCTGGTCGATGATCACCGCGCGGTCGGCGAGCTTCAGCGCCCATTCCACGTTCTGCTCGACAAGCAGAAGCGTGACGCCGCTCTCCTTGAGCTTGCGGAACAGCGCGCCCATCTCCTCGACAAGCACCGGCATGATGCCTTCGGAGGGCTCGTCGAGCAGGATCATCTGCGGCCGCGAGATCATGGCGCGTGCGATGGCGAGCATCTGCTGCTCGCCACCGGACATGGTCGTGCCCTGCTGGTCCAGCCGCTCCTTGAGTCGCGGAAAGCTCCTGGCGATCTCGTCGATCGCTTCCGCCTCGTCGATCGACAACCGCGCCGACACGAGGCCGATCTGCAGATTCTCCTTGACCGTGAGGCCCGGCACGATCCTGCGCTCTTCCGGCACGTAGCCGAGGCCCAGCCGGAAGCGCGCGTGCGCAGGCAGCGGGAGCAATTCGCGGCCGCTGAAGCTCACCCGTCCCGTGGCCTTGGGCATCAGGCCCATGATGGCCTTGATGGTGGAAGTCTTGCCTGCGCCGTTCCGGCCTACGAGCGCCAGGATCTCGCCCTGCTCGACCGACAAGGACAGGCCATGAATGATGTGGCTGGCACCGTACCAGGCGTTGAGATCCTCGATTTCAAGCAGCGCCATGCGATTGCCCCAGATAGATGCGGCGTACCTCGCTGTCGGACTGGATCTCGGCCGGCGTGCCGTCGGCGATCAGCCGGCCGTGGTGCAGCACGAGAACGCGATCGCTGAGGCCGAGGATCATCTTCATCTTGTGCTCCACGAGCAGGATGGTGCGGGCCGCGGCCAGGCGCTCGATCAGCGCCACCATGTCCCTGGTCTCCTCCGGCCCCATTCCGGCCGTCGGCTCATCGAGCAGCAGCAGCTTGGGATCGGCGACGAGCGCGATGGCGATCTCCAGCGCCCTCTGCTCGCCGTGGGAGAGGAACTTGGCGATGCGATCGCGCTTGCCGTGCAGGCCGACGGCGAGGAGTGCCGCATCGGCCTTGTCGATCAGCGCGCGATCGAGATCGCGGTTGCACCAGATATTGTAGCGGCTGCGGAAGGCCTGACCGCTGACGCGTACATTCTCGTGCACGCTGAGCTGCGGGAAGATGGTGGTGATCTGGTAGGAGCGGGCGATGCCGTAGTGCGCGAATTCGTGCTGGGGCACGGCTGTCAGATCCCTGCCCTCGAACAGAATGCGACCCGTGCTCGGCCTGATCGCGCCGGACAGGACGTTGAAGAACGTGCTCTTGCCGGCGCCGTTGGGGCCGATGACGGCGGTGACACGGTTGCCGCCGAAGGTCGCCGAAATGCCTTCCAGGGCAACGAAGCCGTTGAAACGTTTACTGACGTTCTCGACGGCGAGCAGCGGAGTGGTGCTCATCGGTCGCCGAGCCCCATGATCGTGCCCCAGATACCCTTGGGGAGGAACAGAACGAACAGGATGAAGATCGCTCCGACGAACAGCTGCCAGTGGGACGTCCACAGGGACAGGACATCCTCCATAACCAGGAACGCCAGCGCCCCGACGAAGGGGCCGAAGAAGCTGCCCATGCCGCCAAGCAGGGTCATCATCACGACCAGTCCCGATGTATGGTAGTGCAGGGTATCGAGGGGAACGATCGCCAGGTGCAGCGCTGACAGCCCGCCGGCAAGCCCGCAGATGCCGCCGGAGAGAACGAAGGACAGCAGCTTCGTGCGCTCGACGTTGTAGCCGCAGGCCCGGGCCCTTACCTCGTTCTCGCGTATGGCCTCAATCACCGCGCCGAACGACGACTTGAGCACGCGCGAGACCAGCCAGAGCGCCAGGGCGGTGAACAGCAGCACCACGTAGTACTTGTGCAGCGGGTTGAGGAAGTCGATCTGCAGGCTGAGCACGTCGATCTTGGATACCGTGAAGCCCCGCAGGCCGTTCTCGCCTCCGGTCCATGACGAAGCCTGCAGCGCCGTGTAGTAGGCGAGCTGCGCGAGCGCCAGCGTGACCATCGAGAAGTAGATGCCGCGCGTTCGAATCGACAGGACGCCCATCACCAGCGACAGAAGCAGCGCTCCGAGAATGCCCGTGCTCAAAGCGGTGTACCAGGCGAAGCCGAAATGCACGATGGACATGCCGGTCAGATAGGCGCCCCCTCCGAAGAACGCGGCATGGCCGAACGACAGCAGGCCAGTGTACCCAAACAGCAAATTGTAGCCGACGGCGAAGGTGCCGTAGATGAGCACGTTCACCGCAAGGGCCTTGGAGGGGAGCACCCAGGGCAGCGTGCAGAGCACGAGCACGGTCAGGGGCATTCTCCAGGCCGATGCCGTCCGCATCAGCCCGTCGATGGCCAACCGCGGCCGCTTCGCCGATGACGTGCTGTCGATGGGTTGGATCGTCATGGTCCTCCCCAGCCTAGACGCCGGCCCGGCCGAACAGGCCCTGCGGCCTGATCAGGAGGACGAGCGCCATCAACGCGAACATGGAAATGGTCGCCATCTCGGGCGCGAACAACGAGGTCATGCTGACGACAAGCCCAACCAGGATGCCCGCCACCACGGCGCCGGCGATCGAGCCGAGACCTCCGATCACCGTCACCACGAAGGCCTCGGCAAGAACGATCGTGCCCATCTCCGGGCTGACGTTACGCATCGGTGCAGCCAGCACGCCGCCGAGGGCGGTAAGGCCTATGCCGAGCCCGAAGACCAGGAACCACAGGCGGCGCATGTCGACGCCCAGCACGCGCATGATCTGCGGGTCGCGAGCGCCTGCCCGCACGATGAGGCCGAACCTTGTCTTCTCCAGCCCGAGCCAGAGGAGCAGCAGGATGAACGCAACGACGCCGATCACGAACAGGCGGTAGATTGGAAAGTAGCCGATGCCGAGGTTGACCACGCCGACCAGCGCGGACGGCGTCGAGAAGGGAATGCCGTCATTGCCGAACACGATGCGCACGCCCTCCACCAGCACGTAGCCGAGCCCGAAGGTGAGCAGGATCGGATCGTCGGGCGGGCGGCTGTACAGCGGGCGGATCAGCAAGCGCTCGATCAGGAGGCCGATGGCGCCGACGGCGATCGGCGCCACCAAGAGAGCCCACCAGAAGCTCCCCGTCTGCATCGCCACGGCGACGCCGGCATAGGCGCCGACCATGAACAGGGCACCGTGGGCGAAGTTCACGACGCCCAGCATGCCGAAGATGATGGTGAAGCCGAGGGCCGTCATGACGAGCACAGCGCCAAGCACGGCTCCCGACAGAAGCTGCATGGCAATCAGCTGCAGGTCCATGACGCGGCCCCCGGCCTCACGCGTGGCAGGCTCAGGCCGGGAAGCCCAGCTCCGCGCAGGTGCGCAGCATGGCTTCGCCGCTCTGCTCGGTGGCCACGACGCGGAACAGGTCGACGTCGCTCTTCATGTCGGCCTTCTTCTTCGATTCCAGGACGAGAACCGACTGGATCGACTGGTGGTCGCACTTGCGATAGCTCTGCGGTCCCTTGGCGACGTCATACTTCAGGCCCTCGAGAGCCGCGACGACCTTGTCGGTCTCGGTGCCGCCCGCTGCCGTGATCGCCTGCAGCAGCGACTTTACCCCAGTATAGCCGTAAGCGCCGTAATCGGTGGGGATTGCGCCATTGTTGGCCGCGCGGAAGGCGTTGTTGAAGGCCTTGGCGGACGGGATCGTCTCCTCCAGGCCCCAGTAGTAGTTGGCGCCGCCGACGACGCCTTCGAACACCTCAGGGCCGACGGCGAGGCGCTGGTTGTGCAGCAGCACGGGCACCACGATCTTCATCTGCTGCTTCATGCCGAACTCGACCGCCTGCTTGATGGAGTTCGCCTGGTCGCGGCCGAAATTGCAGATGCAGAGGATGTCCGGCTTCATGGCGCTGATGCGGGGCAGGAACGTCGAATAGTCCGGTGCGCCTAACGGATGCAGGATCTCGCCGACGCTCGCGGCGCCGATGGCGGCCTGTGCGCGCTTGAACCCGCGCAGCATCTCGTGGCCGTAGGCGTAGTCGGCGGCGAGGTAGGCGATCTTCATACCCTTCTTGAACGTGTGCTTGGCAACCGCTGCGGTGGTCATGTGCGGGTTGAGCGCCTCGTGGAAGGTATAGCGGCTCCAGTCCTTGACCTCGTTGATGGTATCGGACTGGCTTATGGAGATGTAGAGCGTGCTGCGGGCGCGGGTCACCTGGTTGACCGCGAGCTGCACGGCGCTCGACAGCGCGCCGACCACGGCGTGTACCTTGTCCTTCTCGATCAGCTCGAGCGTACGCGTGGCGGCCTCGCCGGCGTTGAGCTTGTCGTCGCGCACCAGCAGCTCCGCCTTGCGCCCGCCGAGGCCTCCGGCATCGTTGAACTGCTTGACGGCGAGCTCGGCGCTCTTGACCTGATCGCGTGCCTCGGCCCCGAAGGGCCCCGTCAGCGGCGTCGGAAAGCCGATGCGGATCGGCTCGCTCTGGGCGCGCGCAACGAGCGGCATTCCGAGCAGGGCCGTCGCCGTTCCCATTCCGATGCCGCCGATGACCTGGCGGCGCGTCGGTGACTTGAACTTGTCGTGCTTGCCTTTCATGTCTTCCTCCCTGGTCTCGTTGAAGGTTGCTGCAAAGTTCCGCCTCACGCATGCCCGAGCGCGCGCAGCAGGCGCTGCGGGGTCATGGGGATCTGAGAGATCGATGCGCCGAGCGGGCTGATGGCATCGTTGACGGCATTGATGGCCGCGGCTGAGGCGGCGGCAGTACCGGCTTCACCGCAGCCCTTGGCGCCGAGCTCGGTGTCCTGCGTCGGCGTCTCGACGTGCGCAATCTCGATGTCGGGCATCTCGCACGCCATCGGCACAAGGTAGTCGGCTAGCGAGCCGTTCTGGAGCTGGCCGTTCTCACTGTAGAGGCATTCCTCGAAGAAGGCCGCCCCGAGGCCCTGCACGACGCCGCCGCGCACCTGCTCCTCGACCAGCATCGGATTGATGATGCGGCCGCAGTCCTCCACCACCCAGACCTTGAGGATCTTGATGAAGCCGGTCTCGACGTCGACCTCCACGTGGCAGGCTTGCACACCGTTCGTAAAGGCGAAAGGAAAGCCCTTCGGGGTGTAGTGGTGCGAGGCGGTGAGCTGCGGACTGACGCCGCCGGGCAGCGTGTCCGAGCGGAAGTAGGCGATGCGGGCGATCTCGCCGAGGCTCAGGCGGGCGCTGCCGGTCGCCGCGTCAACGATCTCGCCGTTGCGCAGATCGAGGTCGTCGGGGCGAGCCTGGAGGATGGCAGCAGCCACAGAGAGAATGTTGCGTTTGAGGGTGCGGGAGGCCTGCAACGCCGTCTCGCCGCCGATGCCGGCGCCTCTGCAGGCCCAGTTCGCTCCCCCGTGCGGTGTCACGTCCGTGTCGCCGGTGAAGACGCGCACCGCCCCGTGATCCACGCCGAGTCCATCAGCGACGATCTGTCCGACGATCGTCTCCGTTCCCTGGCCGTGCTCGCCGACGCTGATGAGGCAATGCACCTCGCCGGAGGGCGTGATCTTCACGATGGCGCCGTCCTGCGCGGAGATACGGGCGCCGCCGACGCCGTAGAAGGCAGGCGAGGGGTTGGTGATCTCCACGAACATCGCGATGCCGATACCGCGATGTATGCCCTGCTTGCGCAGCGCCTCCTGCTCCAGGCGCAGGCGCGGGTAGTCCATAAGCGCATGCAGCTTGTCGAGGCAGGCTTCGTGCGACAGGCGCTCGAACGTGTATCCCGTAGGGGACGTGTAGGGATACATGTCCTGCGTGATGATGTTGCGCCGCCGGATCTCGAACGGGTCGATCCCGAGCTTGCGCGCCGCGCGATCCACCAGCGTCTCGGTGACGGCACAGGCGATCGGATGCCCGACGGCGCGGTACTGGCTGGTCTGCACCTTGTTCTGGAACACGACGTTGAGGTCGGCGCGGTAGTCGCGGAAGCGATAGGGCGCGCCGATCAGGCGTACGACCTGGTTGCCTTCCACCACGCTGGTACGCGGATAGGTGGAGTACGGGCCGATGGCCGTGACGTCATCCGCCTCCATGCCGCGAATGGTTCCGTCGGCCGCCACGGCGATGCGTGCCGTGACGCGGTGGTCACGGGCGTGGATGTCCGAGACGAAGGCCTCGAGTCGATCAGCAACGAACTTCACGGGACGACCCAGCAACATGCTGAGGCCGACGACCGCCATGTCCTCGTGATAGACATGCAGCTTCATGCCGAAAGAGCCGCCGATGTCGGGCGCGACGACCCGCACGCGGGCTTCGCGCAGGCCGTAGTGGCGGCTGTAGATATCCTGGAACTGGTACGGCGTCTGCGTGCCGTGATGCACGGTCAGGCGCTCCTCGCTCGGATCATAGTCGGCGATGATCGCGCGCGGCTCGAGCGTCACTGCCGTGTGGCGGCCGAAGAGGAGGGTCTCCTCGACCACCGCTGCCGCGCCCCGGAACGCTTCATCGACCTTGCCGGACTCGATCCTGGTATGGAACGCGACATTGCCGCCAAGCTCGGGGTTGATGAGCGTCGCTCCGGGGGCGCGCGCGGCATCGACATCGGTTACCGGATCGATCTCCTCGAACTCAACGGCGACCAGCTCCGCGGCGTCCTCGGCCAGCGCACGCGTCTCCGCAACGACCGCCACGACCGGCTGTCCGGCCCACACGACCTTGCCGACGGCCAGCGGAAGCTGCGGCGAGGATTTCATGCCGGCAAAATGATCGAGCGTGCCGACCCAGGGCTTGCACAGCTTAGCCAGGTCCACGCCCGTGGCGATGAGGTGCACGCCGGTCATGGCCGCTGCCTGGCTGGCATCGATCGATCTGATGTTGGCGTGCGCGTAGGGGCTGCGCACGAATGCGGCGTGCAGCATGCGGGGGAGCTGAAGGTCGGTGACGTAGCGGCCCCGGCCCGCCAGCAGCCGCTTCGCGTTGGGCCGGCTCACCGAGCGGCCGATGTAGGTATTGGGGCGATCGAGGGAGCTGAGAGCGCCGGTCATGCCGCGTTGTCCTTGGTGCCGCCTGGCGCCGCCGCTCTGCCGTCTTGCGGGCATCCGGCCTGCTTCTGGCGTTCCTTCGCTGTCTGATCGACGGCGTCGACGATGGCTTCATAGCCCGTGCAACGGCAGTAGTTGCCTGAGAGCGCATCGCGGATCTCGGCGCGGCTCGGAGCTCCGCCGTGGCTCAGCAATTCGTAGGCAGTGACCAGCATGCCGGGCGTACAGAAGCCGCACTGCAGGGCATTGCGCTCGTGAAAGGCCTTCTGGATGTCGGCAATGGCGCGGCGCTCCGTCAGACCTTCCACGGTCTCGACGGCGCGGCCATTGGCCTGCACCGCGTACATCAGGCAGGAATGGATGGCTTGTCCGTCCAGCAGCACGAGGCAGGCGCCGCACACGCCCATCTCGCATCCGAGATGGGTGCCGGTCAGGCCCAGGTCATTGCGCAGGAAATCGCCGAGCGAAGTCCGCGGCTCGACGAGCGCGTCAACGGTCCGCCCATCCACGGACATGGAGACGGGAACCCGGCCGCTCATGCGCGCCCTCCCTCGTTGCGCGCCTCGCGGGCCAGCTTGCCGAGCAGGCGTCCGAGCAGCACACGCGCCAGATGCAGGCGCGTCGCGCGGCTGGTCTGGGCATCCTCGGCAGGATCGAGATCGAGGTGGAGGGTGGCCTGCGCATCGGCGATGACAGCCGGCGAGAGCGTCCTGCCGCGAACTGCGGACTCCGCGTTGCGGGCACGTACCGGCGCCGGGCCCACGGACAGGAACGCGATGCGCAGCGCCTCTACTTGCTCGGCATGGAAGCGGCCCTGCACGCCGGCGCCCACGATGGCGTAGTCGCCTCTGCGCCGCGCCAGCTCGTCGAAGGCACAGCGGTCGCGCTTGTCGAATGGTCGCACCAGGATGGCCGTCAGGATCTCGCCGGGCTCGAGGCCGGTCTCGTAGAGTCCCTTGAAGAAGCCGTCGGCCTTCGTGCGGCGCCGGCCGCCCGGCCCCGCAATCTCAAGCTCGGCATCGAGCGCGAGCACGACGGCTGGAAACTCCGCCGCCGGATCCGCAAGCGCAATCGTGCCGCCGATCGTGCCCTTGTTGCGGATTGCAGGGTGCGCGACGTGGGGGGCAGCAAGCCGCAGCAGTGGCGCGTGGCGCGCGATCTCTGGAGAGGTCAGCATCTCCGCGTGGCGCGTCAGCGCGCCGATGCGAAGCATGCCATCCACGATGCCCACGCCCCGCATATCCCCGATGCCGGAAATATCAATCAGCAGGCTGGGCGCCTGCAGGCGCAAGGAGAGCGATGGGATCAGGCTCTGCCCGCCGGCGAGGTAGCAGCAGTCGCCGGATGCCCGCGCGAACGCATCGAAGGCGTCCTGCAGCGACGTGGCTTTCGCATACTCGAATGCGCGGGCCTTCACCTTGCCTCCCAGGCATATTGGTTCTTCTAGTTTGTGACCAATTGGTCTCAATTAGGGCCGTCGAAGGCGACATGTCAACACAAATTACCAATTGGTCTCATTTTCCGGGGTTCGGATGGTCCTCGTTGTGCGATAAGCATTGTTTGACACCGGGAGGTACAAACGCGGAATGCATGCTCAGACTGCCAAGGTAGCCAGACAGCCGGCGAAGAAGCCTGCCAGGAGGCGAAAGAACCTGCGCTCGGCAGATCGGGAAAAGGTGATCCTTGAGGCTGCAATCGGCTTTTTCGCCGAGCACGGCTTCGGGGGGCAGACGCGCGAGCTGGCCAAGCGGATAGGCATCACCCACTCGGCGATCTACCGACACTTCCCGAGCAAGGAAGCGCTCATCGAGCGCGTCTACGAGCACGTCTACCTGAGCCGCTGGCAGGACCACTGGGCCACGCTGATCAAGGACAGATCACGCCCCCTGGAGGCCCGCCTTGCCCAGTTCTACCGCGAGTACGCGGAGCGGATATTCAACTATGAATGGGTGCGCATCTTCGTGTTCTCGGGCATGAAGTCGTTCGATATCACGAGCCGCTACCTGGCTATCGTGGCCGAGAGGATCATCGTTCCGGCGGTCATCGAGGCTCGCAAGGAGCTCGGCCTGCCCCCGCCCGCCCGCGTGCCGATCACAGAGCGGGAAAGAGAGCTGTTCTGGGGCCTGCACGGCCGGATCTTCTATATCGCGATCCGCAAGTTCGTGTACGGCACGCCAGTGCCGGACAAGCTCGACGATGTCATTGCCGATGCCACTCACGAGTTCATGGCCGGCGCGCCGCACGTCCTTCGCCGTATCGTGAAGACCAAATAGCGCCGCCCCGGCGGCCGCCTCGTCCCCGCTAATTGCGCAAGACCATGACGCAGTCGACGGCGATCGGGCTGTCCGGACCGACCAGCACGGGGTTGAGGTCAAGCTCGGCGAGGAGAGGCTCCATTCCGGCCGCCCATTGCGACAGCCGCGAGAGCATGAGCGCAACGGCGCCTCGATCGACGCCGGGCTTGCCCCGCACACCGTCTAGAATTGCCGTCGCGCGCAGCTCCTTCAGCATGTCCCGCGCCTCCTCGACGCCGAAAGGCGCGCGGCGGAACACGACGTCCTTCAGAACTTCGACCAGAATGCCGCCAAGCCCCACCATCACGACCATGCCGAACACGGGGCTGCGCTGCACGCCCACGACCAACTCCACGTGGCCACTGGCCATGCCTTGCACGATAACACCATCGATGCGCGCAGCCGGCATGGCCCTGGCTGCCCCGTCCATCAGCGCCCGGTAGCCTTCGCGTATCGCCATCTCGCTGTTCAGCGACAGTAGAACGCCGCCCATCTCGGTCTTGTGCGTGATGTCGGGCGACTCGATCTTGAGGGCGACGGGTCCGCACGCCTCGCGCCAGTGCGCGACCGCTTCGTCCGCACTGCGAGCCAGCGAAACGGATGCCATCGGCACCCCCGCCGCCCGCAGCCAGTCCGCCGCCTGAACGCTGGCTTGCACGCCATACGTCACGTGAGCCGGCAGTTGAGCGGCGGGCAGCGCTGCAGGCAACGGACGCGACAGGGTTCGTGCGCGGTCGGCGTGTGCACGCACCAGCGCTGCCGCAGCCTCCACGGCGCGCTCGCCCGCGCCGAACACGGTGATGCCCTCCTCGCGCAGCCGCCGCACTGCCTCGGCCGGCGCGCCGGTCCAGCACACGAACAGCGGTTTCGTCGTACGGTCGCGAATCTCGCAGAAGAGCCCGACCAGCTTCTCGACGTGCGCAGCCATGAGCTGCAGCCAGACAATGCCGACGTGGACGTTGGGATCGTCCATCATCGCCACGACCGATTCACGCAACAGTGCCGGATTGGCAATGAACTGGCCTGTCACGTCGACCGGATTGGCGGAGGCGCCGAATGCGGGCATCACTTCGGCAATTCGCGCACGCGTCGCGGAGGTGAGCTCGGGCACCGTCAGCCCGACCTCATCGGCGCGATCGGCCATCATAACCCCTGCGCCCCCTGACATGGTGGCGATGCCGAGACCATTGCCGTGGGCAACGCGCGGTTGGCTCAGCGCCTCCAGCATATCGAGCATCTGCTCCTCGTTGCGGGCGCGCAGCATGCCGTACTGGCGCAGCACCGCGTCGAGCACCGTGTCCTCGACTGCAAGCGCGCCCGTATGCGAGGCCGCCGCGCGCTGACCCGAGGCTTTTCGCCCGACCTTGGTGAGGATGAGCGGCTTGCCAAGCTCGTGGCAGCGCAGCGCAAGGCGAACAAGGGCGGCACCGTCGTCAAGGCCTTCCAGATAGCCCGCCGCCACCCTGATGCGCGGGTCCTCGACAACGGCCGTCATGAGCTCGCTGAACGCGAGGTCGGCTTCGTTGCCCGTGCTGATGAAATAGCCAAGACCGAGGCCGCGCTGGCGAATGAGAGCGGCCGTCGCCGTGCCGAATGCACCCGATTGCGTGACGAATGCGATCGGCCCCGCACCGACATCGCCGTCGGCATACTGGCTGAACGTGGCGTAGAGATTGTCGAATGCGTTCACGAAGCCGAGGCAGTTCGGCCCGCACAACAAGACGCCCGACCGTTGTGCGGTCTCGACCAATCGCGCCTCGAGCGCCTTGCCCTCGGCGCCGGTCTCGCCGAAGCCCGAGCTGTAGACCACGGCTGCAGACACGCCGCGCCTGCCCAACGCCTCGATGGCGGCAATCACCTCGGCCGCCGGCACGGCGACGATGGCAACGTCGGCCGCCTCCGGCAGGCTCTCGATCGTGGGATAGCAGGCGAGCCCTGCAATGTCCTTGTACTTTGGATTGACGGGAAATACGCGCCCCGCATAGCCCTTCTCGATCAGGTGCTTCAGCGGCCGGCCATTGAGCTTGTTGAAATCCGCTGACGCACCGATCATCGCGACCGAGCGCGGACTGATGAGGCGCGCGACGATGCGCGCGCGATCGTGGGGCTTGATCTTCATGTCGTTCAGTTCGCGAATGCTGAGATGCCGGTCTGCGCGCGTCCCAGAACGAGCGCATGGATGTCGTGGGTGCCTTCGAGCGTATTGACGGTTTCGAGATTCATGACATGGCGGATGATGTGGTAGCCGTCGGAGATGCCATTGCCGCCGTGGATGTCACGGGAGGCCCTGGCGATGTCGAGCGCCTTGCCGGCGCAGTTGCGCTTCAGCAGCGAGACCATCTCGGGGCTCGCCTTTCCCTGATCGCGCAATCGGCTCAGATGCAGGCAGGCTGTGAGTCCGAGCGCAATCTCCGTCTGCATGTCGGCAAGCTTCTTCTGGATGAGCTGATTGGCGGCAAGGGGCCGTCCGAACTGCTTGCGGTCGAGCGCGTATTGGCGCGCCGCATGCCAGCAGAACTCGGCCGCCCCCATCGCGCCCCAGCAGATGCCGAAGCGCGCATTGTTGAGACAGGCGAAGGGCGCAGCCAGGCCTCGCGCACCCGGCAGGCGCTGCTCCTCCGGCACGAACACGTCGTCCATGATGATCTGTCCGGTGGGTGAGGCGCGTACCGAGAACTTTCCCTCGATCTTGGTCGTCCCGAGCCCCTTCATCCCGCGCTCCAGGATGAAGCCGCGTATCAGTCCCTCGTCATCCTTTGCCCACACGATCATCATATCGGCAATGGGGGCATGCGTGATCCACGTCTTGGTGCCGGAGAGCGACCAGCCGCCATCGACCCTTCGCGCACGCGAGATCATGCTTCCGGGATCCGAGCCATGGTCGGGCTCGGTCAACCCGAAACAGCCGAGCTTCTCGGCGCGCGCCATGGCGGGGAGATAGCGCTCGCGCTGCGCCTGGCTGCCGAACAGGTAGATCGGCATCATGCTGAGCGTCGTCTGGGTGCCCAGAGCCGAGCGGAAGCAGGTGTCGACGCGCTCGAACTCGCGTGCGATGAGACCATAGCTGACATAGTTGATGCCGGCGCAGTCGAAGCCGTGGATGGGAGCGCCGAGGAAGCCGAGCTCGGCCATCTCGCGCATGACCTCGATGTCGAATGTCTCATGGCGGTTTGCCTCGAGGATGCGCGGCATCAGCTTGCCCTGCGCGTAGGCGCGCGCAGCATCCCGGATCATCACCTCGTCGGGCGTGAGCAGCTCATCAAGGCGCAGCGGATCCTGCCAGTCGAAGGGCACAGCCTGCATGCCCGCCCGGCGCAATAGATCGGCATCTGGTTGTGGGTGGCTCATGCGCGAAGGCCCCGTTCGCTGATCAATGCATCCGACCTCACTTCGCTGGCCGGAATTTCGGGATCGCCGCCTCCTCGCTGATGTCCTCGAACAGGATCTCGACGCGCATGCCGATCTTGATCTCCTCCGGCATGCAGTGCACGACCTGGCCGTACAAGCGCGCGCCATCATCGAGATCAATCAGGCACATGAGAACGGGGAGCTCGCCCTGCCAGCCGGGCAGGTTCATCGCCACGGCGCGCGAGATGGTGAACGAGTAGACCGTGCCCGTGGGCTTCGCCTCGGTCCACGCAAGGTCGCGGCAACCGCATTCGACGCACCAGGGCTTGGGGTGAAAGTTGAACGTGTCGCAGCGCGCGCACCTCTGCAGCACGAGCTTGCGGCTCTTGGCCGCCGTCCAGAACGGCCGCGTCTGATCAGTGATCTCGGGCAGCGGTTTGTTCGTGGTCTTCGAGGTCAGCATGGGTCAGGCCTCCGCGCCGAAGATGAGGGAAACGCAGCTGCGCCCGGGGCGCCCATAGGGAATGCCGCCAAATCCGCAGGACGCACCGATCGCAGCATTGCGCACCTGCCGTGCGCCCGCTTCGCCGCGCAGCTGGGTGACGACCTCGATCAGGGGCATAAATCCGCCGATAGCGCCACCCGGCTGCCCGCCCGACAATTGTCCGCCGTCGGTCGAGAGCGGAAAGTCGCCGTCGAAGCGCAGGTTGCGCTCCTCCACGAAGCGCCCGCCCTCGCCTTTCCTGCAGAAGCCCCAGTCCTCGATCGTCATCATGACGACGAAGGGATAGTCGTCGTAGGGCTCGAAGAAATCGATGTCCGTATGCTTCACGCCGGCCATGGCCAGCGCCTGCGGCGCAGCCTTGGCGAAGCCGGTGGTGGTCACGTCGGGAAGCGTGCGCGAGCCGTGATAGTAGTTGTTCGCCTCGCCGAAGCCCTTGAGGTAGACGGGCTTGGTTGTCAGAGTGCGCGCCGTCTTCGCCGACGTGACGATGTAGGCCAGTCCGCCGTTGACGATCGGCACGCAGTCGAGAAGCCGAATCGGGTCCGAGAGCACTCGCGAGTCGAGATATTCCTGCATGGTGATCGGCTTGCGGTAGATCGCCTCGGGGTTCAGCGACGCGTGATGGCGCGTCGTCACCGCAATTTTGCCGAGCTGCTCCGACGCGAGCTTGAACTGATGCTGATAGCGCATCTGCACGAGTGCAAACTGCGCCGTCGCGCCCATCACGCCAAACGGCCCCTGGAAATCCCAGTAGGGACCACGCGTGCGCTCCGGCGATAGTGGCAGGCCGGGTGCGGCAGACGGGATGCTCAGCGGCGTATCGGCCCCCACGATCAGTGCCCGGTCGATAATGCCGGCACGGATCAGCGCAGTCGCGCGGATCAACATGGCCGAGGCCGAGGCGCCTCCCTGGTCGGCGCGGATCAGCACTTGTGGACTGATGCCCAGGGTCTCGGCGACGGATGCCGACCAGTTGACCGTGTGCGCGGCCTCCGCATGTGCGACGCCAAGGCCCTGGTCGTTGAAGTCGTTCTTCGACATGCCGGCCTTCTGCAAGGCGAGATCGGCGGCCCAGGCGATGTACTCGTCGACCGTGTACACGCGCTCGCCCGGCTTGGCGCGGCTGTAAGGTGTTCGGCCGTAGCCGACAATGGCAACGTCTGCTGGCATGGAGGTTCCTTAGTGGGAGGGGAACTCGCGGGTTCTGGGATGTGCGTGGTGCCGGGAAAGCGATGGTCGCCGAGCTCTGCTCATGGCTGCTCCTTGAATGCTTCCTCGCGCTTACGGCTGATGGCCGGGCTGATCGCCGTCAGCAGTCCCAGGACCGCAATGACGAGCAGCGTCGCGCTGATCGGCCGCGTGAGGAACGATGTCGGATCACCCTGCGAGAGCTGCATCGCGCGGCGGAAGTTCTCCTCCATCATCGGCCCGAGGATGAACGCCAGCAGCAGCGGCGCCGGCTCGCATTCGAGCTTGGCGAACACGTATCCCAGCACCCCGAACAGCGCCATGAAGTAGACGTCCACCTCCTTGTTGGAGATGGTCAGCACCCCGATGGCGCTGAACACCAGGATTGCCGGATACAGCAGGTGATAGGGCGCCGTGATCACGCGCGCCCACATGCCGACGAGCGGCAGGTTGAGGACCAGCAGCATCATGTTGCCAATCCACATCGAGGCGATGATGCCCCAGAACAGGCCCGGTTGCTGCTGGATGACCAGCGGCCCGGGCTGGATGCCTTGGATCAGCATCGCTCCGATCATCAGCGCCATCACGGGATTAGAGGGAATTCCGAGCGTGAGCATCGGAATGAAAGAGGTTTGTGCGCCTGCGTTGTTTGCGGCCTCAGGCGCCGCGACACCCTCGATCGCACCATTGCCGAACCCCTCGGGCGGCTTGGCGACACGGCTCTCGAGGGAGTAGGCCGCAAAGGACGCGAGCACGGCTCCGCCACCCGGAAGCACGCCGAGCACGGATCCGAGCGCGGTGCCGCGGACGCTCGACCCGATCATGCGCTTGAGATCGGTTCGCGTCGGCATCAGGCCCGCGATCTTGCGCGACACGACCTCGCGCACGCGCTGGTCCTCGAGGTTCCTGATCACCTCGCCGAGACCGAAGATGCCCATCGCCAGGATGACAAAGCCGAAGCCGTCCGAGAGCTCGGGAATGCCGAAGGTGAAGCGTTCCTTCGCCGTTTCGACATCAGTGCCGACGCAGCCCAGCAGCAGGCCGAGGAACACCATGCCGACACCCTTCAAGAGCGAGCCGCTTGCAAGCACGATTGAGCCCACGAGCCCAAGCACCATCAGCGAAAAATACTCGTGCGAGTTGAATTTCAGCGCCAGCGTAGCCAGCGGCGGCGCAAACAGAGCGAGGATCAGCGTCGCGATCGTGCCGGCGAAGAACGACGCCAGTGCGGCCGTCGCGAGCGCCACGCCCGCGCGGCCCTGCCGTGCCATCTGGTGGCCGTCGAGCGTGGTGACGACCGAGGCGGATTCGCCCGGCAGGTTGATCAAAATCGCGGTCGTCGAACCGCCGTACTGCGCGCCGTAGTAGATGCCGGCGAGCATGATGAGGGAAGCGACCGGCGGCAGCGCATACGTGGCGGGAAGCAGCATCGCGATCGCCGATACCGGCCCAATTCCCGGAAGCACGCCGATCAGCGTGCCGAGCAGCACGCCCATGAAGCAATAGGCAAGGTTGGCCGGCGACAGCGCCGTGGCGAAGCCGATCATCAGATTGTTGATGATGTCCAACGCCGCCCCCTAGTAGCCGAGCACGTGCGGCATGACCGGCACTGTAATGCCAAGCCCCTTGATGAAGACGAGCACGGAAATGGCTGCGAGGCCGACCGCCAGCGCTATGGCCTGGCTCACGCGGAAATGAATGCTTGCAAATGCAGCGAGGAGGACCAGCACGACAATCGCGGGCGCAAGGCCGGCGACGTTGACGATGAGTCCGAACAGGATCGTGCCGAGGGTGACCAACCCGAGCGGCATCAGCGCCCAGCGGCCGATGGGTGCACCCGAGGTGGCAAGGCCCCGCCACGCGAGCATCAAGCCGGTCAGAGAGAGGCCACCGCCGAGCCATACGGGGAAGTAGCCCGGCCCCATCCTGCGCGCGCTGCCGAGCTCATAGCCGCCCGCCAGCGCGACTGCGATGAACGCGCCGCCGATGCCCAGGAACAGCAGACCGGCCCAAAAGTCCTTCGGGTTCCTCACCGGCTCATCCACTTGCTGCTGCTGGTGTGACGTGCCGCGAGCGTCCCCTCTCTGCGGCGAGCGGAATACCTCACAGTTTGATGCCGAGCTCCTTGGCGATCTGCTTCATCTTCTCGAGCGCGTTCTTCATGAAGCTGACGGTCTCGGCGGGTGACCAAATGGAGGGGACGGAGCCCAGTCGCTTGACGCCATCCTGCCAAGCCTTGTTGTTCTTCACCTCGCCGAGCAGGCTCACCCAGAACTTGACCGCCTCAGGGTCCATGCCGGGCGGGCCCATCAGCCCGCTCCAGCCGACGGCTATCTCCATGCCGTCGATGCCAAGCTCCTTGGAGGTCGGCGCGTCGGGAACATCGGCGAGCCGCTCGTTGCCCAGCACGATCAGCGCGCGCAACGCTCCGCTCTTGATGTGCGCACTCATCTCGTTGTAGCTCTGGCAGACGAAATCGACCTCGCCTTTGACCGCAGCGAGCGCGGCCGGTCCGCCGCCCTTGTAGGGGATGTGGGTTGCGATCTTCTGCGGGTCACCGATTTTCGATTTTTCAATCAGCATGACGGCGGCCAGGTGCAGGATGGTGCCGGGGCCGGCCGAGCTGTAGGTGATCTTCTCAGGCGACGCCTTGATCGCAGCAATGAGCTCCTTGAAGGTCTTGTAGGGCTTGTCTTTCGAAGTGGCACACGTCACCGGGTTGGTTTCGAGCATGCCGAGCACAGCCCAGTTCATCGGGTCGTAGGGCACCTCGCGCACGGCCGGAACGGTCGTGTGCGTGGCGACGCGCGCGAGCAGCAGGGTGTAGCCGTCGGGCTTGGCTTTGTAGACCTCGCTCGAGCCGATCAGGCCTCCGGCGCCGTCCTTATTGACGACGATGATCTGGTTGGCGCCCAGCCTCGCGGAGGTAGCGGCCGCGAGCGCACGGGCGGCCTGGTCGGAAGCTCCACCCGGCGAGAACGGCACGATGAGCGTGATCGGCTTCTCCGGATAGGCGGCCGACGCGGCCGTCGCCATGCCGAGCGACAGGACCGCCAGTGTCACGCAGGCCAGCTTGTGTGGATTTGGCATTCTACTCCTCCGCCATTTCCTTCCCCATCGCCCATGCGGCCACTTCTCAGGCCCCATCATCGGGGGCGCTTGTTGGCTCGATTGGAGCGGCGCAAGTGTCTTGCTGCCGACAGCTTCTTGCGCTTGGAGGGAGCGTGTCAAGCTGGTTCGACGCTGCGATAAGCGGAGTTTCCATACAGCCAACAACAGCTTATGCCTCACCCTCAGGGCGTCTGGGGAGTATCGACAAGAGCCGCGATCAGGAACGCCATCAGCAGCCTGGCGCTCGTTGTTCCACCCTTTCCATCAAAGCTGGCCATCAAAGCTGGCCATCAAAGCTGGCGCCGTGTCACGGGAATGCGGCTCGCCAGCACCTTGTCGATGCGGCGGCCATCGAGATCGACGACCTCGAAACGCCAGCCGGAGACATCGACGCGCTCGCCGACAGCGGGCAGCCGTCCGAGGTGCACCAGCACAAAGCCTGCGACGGTCTGGTAGTCACGCCTCTGGGGAAGGGTGATGCCGAGCTGGTCGGCCATCTCGTCGGCGGGCATCCAGCCCGCCAGAAACCATGAGCCGTCGTCTCTTGGAATGGCTGCCGGTTCCTCGCCGGCAGTGTCGGAGCGGAAAGCGCCGGCGATGGCCTCCAGTACGTCTGCCGGGGTTACGAGGCCCTCGAAGTCGCCGTATTCGTCGTGGACCAGCGCTACCGGCACCTCGGCATCGCGCAGCAGCTCGAGGGTATCGAGGGCGTCGGTCGTCTCGGGGATGACCGGGGCCTTGCGCACATGCGCTCTCGCGTCGAGCGGCTTGCCCGACGCGACCAACGCCAGAAGCTCTCGGGTCGTCACAACGCCGATGAGCTTGTCGGGCGAGCCTTCGCCGGCAGGCAGGCGCGAGTGCGTCGTGGTGAGGATGCGCTCGCGGATGGCATCGGCGTCGGCCGTGACATCCAGCCAGTCCACGTCCGTGCGTGGCGTCATGAGGCCGCGAACGGGACGATCCCCAAGCCGCAGCACGCCGGCGATCATGCGATGCTCGCCGGTCTCGAGCACGCCGACGCGCTCGGCTTCCGCGATGAGAGCCTTGATCTCCTCCTCGGTCACGGTGCTCTGAGGGGGCGCCTTGTGGCGCAGCAGGAAGAATACGGTCTTGGTCGAGACATCCAGCAACCAGACGGCCGGGGCGGCGATGCGGGAGAGCGTCGTCATCAGCGGAGCGACCGCACAGGCGATGCTTTCGGCGTTACGCAGAGCCAGGTTCTTGGGGACGAGCTCGCCAATGATCAGAGAGAGATAAGTGATGGCGGAGAACACGGCGACATAGGCGAGCCAGTCAGCGGCGCCATCAGGCATGCCCTGGCTCCGCAAGAACCATCCGAGATCGGCGGTCAGCGTCGCACCCGAATAGGCACCGGCAATAAGCCCGACCGCGGTGATGCCGATCTGGACGGTCGACAGGAAGCGCCCCGGCTCGGCCGCGAGCGCCAGGGCTCGGTTGGCTCCCTTGCGCCCCTCTTGTGCAAGAGCCCTCAGCCGCGACCGGCGGGCGGAGACGACAGCAAGCTCGGACAGGGCAAACAGCCCATTGAGGGCGACGAGCACCAGAACGACGGTGATTTCGAACACGGCCATGAGGCCGGTTGCTCAACGCTTGGCCGGACCTCCCCTCTCGCTCGATGTGGTCAGTCCCCGCAATTGAGATCGAGAGAAGACCGGGGACTGACCTGCTGCTGCCCTCCCTGGAGCTGGGCAACGCGAGTGTCGCATGCGTGGGAGGGCGCTTCAAGGTCTTGACCGAAATTGCCGGCGCGGCGCCGTCCTATGCGCCTGCAGGCAGATGCCTGCCTCCCCAGCGCGGAAGCAGTGCTAGCGCGGCGAGCGCAGCAACGAGCAGCCCAAGATCCTCTCGGACCGCCAGCAGGACCGCCGCGGTGGAGCCGATGGCTGCCCAGGCGAGCGGGACGACCAGAAGCCACAGCGGCGTCGTCCGCGTCGTCAGCAGCAAGAGCCCGAACGTGAAGATCGTCGTCGGACATGGCGCGACGCCGAACACGGGTGCCCTTGGCCAGGCGTGGCCCGATATATGGCCAAGAAGGCCGTAGACGATCATTGCGTAGACGATGAGGACCAGGCCAACGATGCCTTTCCACCCAATCCCCTGTGCGAGAGCGAAGCGGTCGCCAATGATGCCGTAGACCAGAAAAAGAAGCCCCTGGAGGATGAACATCGCCGCAAAGGCGTAGGCCGCCGGATTGATCGCCGCGAAGAAGGCCAGGTGATAAGCGACACCGTTCCACAACCAGAATAGCGCGAGAACGGCCGCCACCACGCGGCCGCGCCACGGCCGTCCCATGAACACCGCCAACAAGGCAATCGCCGCAAGCACGTACGCGGCGATCTGCGCCGGCCAGATGGCATGGTTATACCTCGCAAAGACCTCGAAGAACTGATCGGTGGTGAAGGCATGGCGGATCCCCGTGCGGCACCGCACTCTCGTGCGCACCCGCTTGCGAGACATTGACGTTGCTCAATGGGTTGGCAGGAGGCGGCGAACGCGGCATCGACCGCAGCGCCTTCGCTCATGATCTGGCCAACCGCCTGGCGCTCGGGCCAGGGGACGACCCGGGCAGCTCTGTCGGCGACGGAGCACCGGCATCTGGTCAAAACTCGAGCGGAGCGTTGTCGATGACCTCCTTCATAACGAAGAACGTTCGAGTCTGGCGGACGCCGGGAAGGGCGATGAGCTGCTCGCCGTGCAGGCGGTTGAAGTCGGCGATGTCGCGCACCCTGACCTTGAGGAAGTAGTCGAAGTCACCGGCCACGAGATGGCAATCGAGAATGAACGGCAGCTTCCGGATCGATGCCTCGAACGCGCCGAAGCTTTCAGGCGTCGAACGGTCCAGGACGACGCCAACCACGACCAACGTGCCGCGCTCGACACGCTCGGGGGCCACCATGGCCCGGACAGCGCGTACATAGCCCTCTTGGAACAGCCGCTGTGTTCTGCGGTGGCACGTCGCCGGGCTCACGTTGACCTTCTTGGCGAGCTCGGCGTTTGTGAGCCGTCCATTGGATTGCAGAAGGCGGAGAAGGCGGCGATCCACGCGACTGAGCTCAACGGGCACGAAAGGATCTCTCTCTGCGAGCAGGAGCATGGGTAACTTCTTCCAACTATAGCGTTGAACATAACGCGTCGCACCAATTCCGGGATGAGAGTTGAAAGCACCTCTCGCGCCCATTGGGTTAGGCTGCCGGCACGATAACCGGCCCGGGAGAAACACCATGCTGGAGAAGTTCGAGCGCTATCCCCTCACCTTCGGCCCAACGCCCATCGAGAAGCTCAAGCGCCTGTCCGAGCACCTCGGGGGTCGCGTGGAGATCTATGCCAAGCGCGAGGACTGCAACTCCGGCCTGGCTTTCGGCGGCAACAAGATCCGCAAGCTCGAATACATCGTGCCGGATGCCATCGCCTCGAACGCCGACACGCTGGTGACCATCGGCGGCGTTCAGTCGAACCACACGCGCCAGGTCGCCGCGGTTGCGGCCAAGCTCGGCATGAAATGCCGGCTCGTTCAGGAGAGCTGGGTACCCTTCGAGGACGCCGTCTATGACCGCGTCGGCAACATCCTGATGAGCCGTGTCATGGGCGCCGAGATCGAGCTCGTCAACGAGGGCTTCGATATCGGCATCCGCCAAAGCTGGGAGCGGGCTATCGAGGACGTCAAGGCCAAGGGAGGGAAGCCTTATGCAATCCCTGCCGGCGCCTCGGTGCACAAATTCGGCGGCCTGGGCTTTGTCGGATTTGCCGAAGAGGTCCGCGCTCAGGAGGCCGAGCTTGGCTTCAAGTTCGACTACATCATCGTCTGCACAGTGACCGGTTCGACGCATGCCGGCATGCTTGTCGGCTTCGCCAAGGACGGCCGCTCGCGCAAGGTGATCGGCATCGATGCATCCGGCACCTTGGAGCAGACCCGCGCCCAGGTTCTCGACATCGCACGCAACACGGCCGACCTCGTGGAGCTTGGCCGAAAGATCACCGACGATGATCTCGTCCTCATAGGAGACTATGCCTACCCCGCCTACGGGGTGCCCTCCGCGGCGACGAATGATGCCATCCGCTTGGCGGCGCGCACGGAAGGCATGATGTGCGATCCCGTGTACGAAGGGAAGTCCATGCAGGGCATGATCGATCTCGTGCGCAAGGGGTATTTTCCGGCGGACTCGAAGGTCCTCTACGCGCATCTGGGTGGAGTACCGGCCATCAACGCGTATAGCTACATCTACCGCAACGGTTGATGTTCGGCTGTACCAGGGTTGGCAGCACCGGGCACGGCGGGCCGTCTCAGACAAGGTCGGCGAGCTCGGGGCCGGCGGGCTGCGCCAGGAGGCGGGCGAAGGTGGCGTCGACCGCGGCGCCTTCGTTCACGATCTGGTGCACCGACTGGGCGATCGGCACCTTGACGCCGAGGCGGCTGCCAAGCTCGCTGATGGATTGGGCGCTGTGGACCCCTTCGGTGACGACCTTGCGCTCGGCGAGGACGTCTTTGGGTGAGCGCCCTTCCCCGATGGCGATGCCGAAGGTGGTGTTGCGCGACTGCGTCCCCATGCAGGTCAAGGTGACGTCGCCGCTGCCGGCGAGGCCCAGCAGGTTGACCGGATGGCCGCCCTTGGCACGTGCGATGCACGCCATCTCGTGGAGGCCGCGCGCGATCAGCAGCCCACGCACATTCTCGCCCATGTTGCGGGCAATGGCGATGCCGCAGGCGATGGCAAGCACGTTCTTGAAGGCGCCGCCGATGGTTGCGCTCACGGGATCGTCGGAGGTGTAGACGCGGAAGCGGGAGCTGGTGAGCGCCTGCGCCAGCTCGCCCGCCAGGGGCCGGCTGCTGCTGGCGAGCGTGACGCCAGTCGCCAGGCCGGTCGCGACCTCCTTGGCGAAGGAGGGCCCCGCGAGCACGGCGACCCGGGCCTGGGGCAGCGCCTCGGCAATCACCTCCGGCATCAGTGCGCAGCTGCCGCGCTCGATGCCCTTGGAGCACGACACCACCGGCAGGCCCGGGGGCACGGCCTGGGCCATCGCCATGGCGACGCCGCGCAGGAATTGGGCGGGCACGGCGAGCAGGATGAAGTCCGCCGCGGCGACAGCTTCGGTGAGGCTCGAGGTCGCCGCGATGCCGGGCTCGAGGGGCACACCGGCGAGAAAGAAGGGATTGTCCTGCCCGCGGTTGATGGCGTCCGCCACCTCGGGCTCGCGCGCCCAGAGCCTCACCTGAAGCCCCGCGCGGCGCGCCGCGCAGGCCATGGCCGTTCCGAACGCGCCGCCGCCGATGATCGCCGCAGTTGTCATGACCCTTCCGTGGTCCCGTCCCGCCGCCACTAATAGGTCGCGCGTCCGCCCGAAATATCGAACACCGCGCCGGTGGTGAAGGAGCAGTCGGCCGAGGCGCAGAAGGCCGCCATGGCGGCGATCTCGTCCAGGCGGACGAAGCGGCCGCGGGGCACCTTGGCCAGCATCGCCTTGACGAAGTCATCGGAGAACTGCTCGAGCAGGCGGGTCTTGGCCGACGACGGCGTGATGCAGTTGACGGCGATGTCGTAGCTCGCCAGCTCCTTGCCGAGCGACTTGGTCAGCGAGATCAGGCCGGCTTTGGAGGCCGAATAGGCGGGCGCCCTCGGATTGCCCTCCTTGCCGGCGATGGAGGCGATGTTGACGATGCGGCCGTAGTTGTTGGCGATCATGTGGGGAACGATGGCGCGGCAGCAGTGAAACGGGCCGTCGAGATTGACCGCCATGACCTGCCGCCAGGCCTCGAGCGGATATTCCCACGTGCTGCAGGTCGGCCCGCCGATGCCGGCGTTGTTGACGAGAATGTCGATGCGGGCGAACGCCGCCAGGGTCGCGTCACGCGCCTGCGCGACGCTCGCATGGTCGGCCACATCGGCGGCAAACGCCGCGACCCGGCCGCGGCCTTTCAGCTCCTGCCGGGTCGCCTCGGCGAGGCGATGGTCGCGGTCCCAGATGGCGACGGCGGCGCCCGAGTCGAGAAAGCGCTCGACGATCGCGCGTCCAATGCCCTGTGCCCCGCCGGTGACCACGGCAAGGCGTCCATCGAGGTCGATCCTGTTCGCCATGCCGCTCCTCACCCTGCAGAGGCCTGCTCTGTCGCCTTGGTTGCGGTGTCCCTGCGCTTCGCACTTGCCTCCGCGTCGGCGACCGCCTCCATGGTGCGCAGAATGCTCGACGGATTGACGCTGATCGAGTCGATGCCGAGCTCGGTCAGGTAGCGGGCGATCTCCGGATAGTTGGCCGGCGCCTCGCCGCAGATGCCCACGTGACGGCCGTTGCGCTTGGCGCCGAACACGGCGAGCTTGAGCATCTCCAGCATGCCGGGATCGCGCTCGTCGAAATCGAACGCCACGATCTCGGAGTCGCGGTCCACGCCGAGCGTAAGCTGGGTCAGATCGTTGGAGCCGATGGAGAATCCGTCGAACAGCTCGGAGAACGCGTCGATCAGGATGACGTTGTTGGGGATCTCGCACATGACGTAGATCTCGAGGTCGTTCTGTCCACGCTTCAAGCCGTGGTTCGCCATCGCCTCGAGCACCCGCCGCGCTTCCTCGACCCGCCGGCAGAAGGGGATCATGATGCGCAGATTGGTCAGCCCCATGTCCTCGCGCACGCGCCTGAGCGCCGCGCACTCGAGCGCGAAGCCCGCCGCGTAGGCAGGGTGCGCGTAGCGGGCCGCGCCTCGAAAGCCGAGCATCGGGTTCTCTTCCTTGGGCTCGAAGCCCTCGCCGCCGAGGAGGCGGGCGTACTCGTTGGTCTTGAAATCGGACAGGCGGACGATGACCGGCCTCGGATAGAAGGCGGCCGCGATCATGCCGACGCCCTCGGCAAGCTTCTCGATGAAGTAGTCGGCCGGGCGAGGGTAGTTGCGCACCAAGTGCCCGATGGCCGAGCGCGCCTCCGGCGACGTCACCCGCTCCGGGTCGACGAGCGCCATCGGGTGCACGCCGATGTGCTCGCTGATGATGAACTCCATGCGCGCCAGGCCCACACCGTCGTTGGGCAGCATGGCCGTGCGGAACGCCAGCTCCGGATTGCCGAGATTGAGCATGATGGCCGTGCGCGGCCGCTTGAGCGTGCTCGCATCGACCCGCGTCGTCTCGAACGGCAGCCGGCCGTCGTAGACGCGACCGATATCCCCCTCCGCGCACGACACCGTGACGACCTGGCCCGTCTTCAGCACACCTTTCGCTCCTTCGGCGCCGACGACAGCCGGCACGCCGAGCTCGCGCGCGACGATGGCCGCGTGGCAGGTGCGCCCGCCGCGCTCGGTGACGATCGCGGATGCGATCTTCATGACGGGCTCCCAGTCCGGGCTCGTCGATTGCGCGACAAGAACCTCGCCGGGCTCAAAGAGCGCAAGGTCGCCCGTGACGACGCGCACCCGGCCTGCCGCGATCTTCTCCCCCACGGCGCGTCCCGTGGCCAGCACCGGCCCGCGCCCTTTGAGCGAATAGGTGTCGAACGCGGCCGCCGCACGCTGAGAGGCCACGGTCTCCGGCCGGGCCTGAATGACGTAGATCCGCCCGTCATCGGCGTCCTTGGCCCATTCGATGTCCATCGGCATGGGATGCCCGGCATGACGCGAGTAGTGCTCCTCGATCTTGATGGCGAGATCGGCAAGCTCCAGCACCTCGGCGTCGGTGAGGCAGAAGCGCTCGCGTTCGGCGGCGGGAACGGGAAGGTTCGTCGTGCCGCCCTGGCCGCCGGCATACACCATGCGCATCTGCTTGCGCCCCAGCGAGCGGCTCAGGACGGCGCGGTGGCCGAGGCGAAAGGTCGGCTTGTGAACGTAGAATTCGTCGGGATCGACGGCGCCCTGCACGATGTTCTCGCCGAGTCCGTACGCGCCGGTGATGAAGACGACATCGCGAAAGCCGGACTCGGTGTCGAGCGTGAAGGCGACGCCGCTCGAGGCGCCGTCGGCCCTGACCATCTTCATGATCCCGACCGACAGAGCCACCTTGAAATGGTCGAAGCCGTTGTCGATGCGATAGGAGATCGCCCGGTCGGTGAAGATCGAGGCGAAGCAGCGACGGCACGCCTCCACCAGGGCATCGGCCCCGCGGACGTTGAGAAAGCTGTCGTGCTGGCCTGCAAAGCTCGCCGTCGGCAGGTCCTCGGCCGTGGCCGAGCTGCGCACCGCCACGGCGACGTTGGGCTGGCAGCAGGCCTCCAGCTCCCGGTAGGCATCCGTGATCAGCCGCCGAAGCTCCTCGCCGCCGGTCGCGTCGAATACGATTTTCCGCGCCTGGGCGGCGCAAGCGGCGAGCGTATCGACCTGACGCTTGTCGAGCCCATCGAGCAGCGCGTGCAGGCGATCCCACGCACCGGCCGCCGTCAGCGCGTCGCGATAGGCCTGCGCCGTCAGCGCGAAGCCGTTGGGCACCCTCACGCCCTGTTGGGACAGGACCGAGTACAACTCCCCCAGCGATGCCGTCTTGCCTCCGACCAGCGCCACGTCGCCCAGGCCGGTTTCACGGAACCAGCGGATCTTGCTCGGGTTCGGCACCATCATCTCTCCTTGTGCGCCAATCCAAGGCGAGCGGCATGGCGTTGGCTTTGACTTCGCTCAAGGCCGGCGCAGTCGGTCGGGTTGATGCGCATCAAGGCTGACGATGATGAGCTTGCAGCATGCTGAAGCCGTGGCGAGCTCGAGACTCCGGCGCAGGTCCCCACGATGGCATGGCAACGAATCCGCAAGCGGCCCGAGGACTGCATCGGCGCCAATCTCCAGGATTACGAGGGGTATGCCGGCACCTTTGCCTGGTCGCAGGCGAGGGCAATGCTGGACGGCCTGCCGGGGGGCGCGCTCAACATTGCCCACGAAGCCGTCGATCGCCATGTCGATGCCGGCAGGGGCGACAGGCTTGCCCTGCGCTGGATCGGGCGTGACGGGCAAGCGAGCGATTTCACCTACGCGGCGCTGCGTGCGCAGAGCAACCGGTTTGCCAGCCTCCTGGCGCAGCTCGGTGTCGGCAAGGGCGACCGGGTGTTCTCACTGCTCGGGCGCGTGCCGGAGCTGTACTTCGCCGCGCTCGGCACGCTGAAGAACGGCAGCGTCTTCAGCCCGCTGTTCTCGGCTTTCGGGCCGGAGCCGATCAAGGCCCGCATGACGATCGGCGAGGCCAAGGCGCTCGTCACCACCGAGGCATTCTACCGGCGCAAGGTGGAGCCATGGCGCAAGGAGCTGGCGAGCCTGCAGCAGGTGTTCCTGACCGACTGCTCGAAGACGCCGCCGGCCGGCACGACGGATCTCGCCGCCGCCATGGCCGCGTCCCCGGATGCCTTTGCGATCGTGCCGACCGCCCCCGGGGACATGGCCCTGCTGCATTTCACCAGCGGCACGACCGGGCGGCCGAAAGGTGCAGTGCACGTGCATGAGGCCGTGGTTGCCCACCACATCACCGGCCGCCTCGCGCTCGACCTCCATCCAGAGGACGTCTTCTGGTGCACGGCCGATCCAGGCTGGGTGACCGGCACCTCCTACGGCATCATCTCGCCGCTCACCAATGGCGCGACGCTGATCGTCGACCAGGCCGAGTTCGATGCCGAGCGCTGGTATCGCATACTGCAGGACCAGAAGGTGACCGTGTGGTACACGGCGCCGACCGCCATCCGCATGCTCATGAAGATCGGCGCGGATACGACCAGGCGCTTCGATCTGTCCAAGCTGCGCTTCATGGCGAGCGTCGGCGAGCCGCTCAATCCGGAGGCCGTCGTCTGGGGCATGGAGGCCTTCGGCAAGCCGTTCCACGACAACTGGTGGCAGACGGAGACCGGCGGCATCATGATCGCCAACTACCCCGCGATGGACGTCAAGCCCGGATCGATGGGCCGGCCTCTGCCGGGCGTCACCGCCGCCGTGCTCGAGCACACCGCGGATGGGGGAATCCGCGAGATCGAGCGGCCCATGGCCATGGGCGAGCTGGCGCTGCGCCCGGGCTGGCCATCCATGATGCGCGCCTACCTCAACGAGGAGGAGCGGTATCGCAAATGCTTCGCCGGCGGCTGGTACCTGACCGGCGACCTGGCCATGCGCGACGACGAAGGCTACTACTGGTTCGTGGGCCGCGCCGACGACGTGATCAAGAGCGCCGGCCACCTGATCGGCCCGTTCGAGGTCGAGAGCGCGCTGATGGAGCATCCGGCCGTCGCCGAGGCCGGGGTGATCGGCGTTCCCGACCCGACAGCGGGAGAGATCGTCAAGGCATTCGTGGCCCTGAAGAACGGTGTCGAGCCGACCGAGGCGCTGCGCAAGGAGCTGCTTGGCCACGCGCGCAAGCGCCTTGGCCCGGCGGTGGCGCCGAAGGACATCGCGTTCCGCGCGAACCTGCCGAAGACGCGCAGCGGCAAGATCATGCGCCGCCTGCTCAAGGCGCGCGAGCTCGGGTTGCCGGAAGGCGACGTCTCCACGCTCGAAAGTGAGGAACGATGAGCGCAGCCGCCGACAAGCCGCGCCTGTCACGGGCGCACGTGCTGGATCTGCTCAAGCAGATGATCCGCATACGCCGGTTCGAGGACAAGTGCGCCGAGCTCTACACCCGGGAGAAGATCAGGGGCTTTCTGCACCTCTACGACGGCGAGGAGGCGGTCGCCGTGGGCGTCATCCCCGTGCTCGAGAAGCGCGATCGGGTGGTCGCCACCTACCGCGAGCACGGCCACGCGCTGGTGCGCGGCGTGCCGATGACGGCGGTGCTTGCCGAGATGTACGGCAGGCTGGAGGGCTGCAGCCGGGGCCGCGGCGGCTCCATGCACCTGTTCGACCACGCCAGCAACTTCTACGGCGGCAACGCCATCGTCGGCGGGGGGCTGCCGCTGGCGGCCGGGCTCGCCCTTGCCGATCGCATGCGGGGCGAGCCGGTCGTCACCGCGTGCTTCTTCGGCGAGGGCGCGGTGGCCGAAGGCGAGTTCCACGAGAGCCTCAACCTGGCCGCGCTGTGGGGATTGCCGGTTCTGTTCGTGTGCGAGAACAACCTCTATGCCATGGGAACGGCGCTGGCGCTGTCGGAGTCGGAGACAGATATCCAGCGCAAGGCGGCCTGCTATCGCATCCAGGCGGAAGCCGTGGACGGCATGGACGTGGTTGCCGTGGAGGCCGCCGGCCGCCGCGCGGTGCACGCGGTGCGCGAGACCGGCAAGCCCTATTTTCTCGAATGCCGCACGTATCGCCTGCGCGCGCATTCCATGTTCGATGCCCAGCTCTATCGCGACAAGGCGGAGGTGGAGGCCTGGCGCCTGAAGGAGCCGATCGTGCGCTTCCAGGGATGGTTGGAGGCCAACCGCATGATCCACGCGGATGATCTCGTGCGCATCGAGGCGGAGATCGCCGCGGAGATTGCCGAGGCGGTGGCCTTCGCCGAGTCGGGCACCTGGGAGCCGCTCGACCAGCTCACGCGCTTCACCTACGCGGACAAGGCCGCTTGAGCACACCATGGCAACCGCACAGGCCAAGGCTCAGACGATCGAGATCACCTATCGTGAGGCCGTGCGCGAGGCGATCCGCGACGCGCTGAAACGCGACGATCGCGTGTTCCTGATGGGCGAGGACGTCGGCCGCTACGGCGGCTGCTATGCCGTGAGCAAGGGCCTGCTGGCCGAGTTCGGACCCGAGCGGATACGCGATACGCCGCTATCGGAGTCGGGCTTCACCGGCGCCGGCATCGGCGCTGCCATGGCCGGCATGCGCCCGATCGTCGAGCTGATGACGGTGAACTTCAGTCTCCTTGCGCTTGACCAGATCCTGAATACCGCGGCAACCGTGCGGCACATGTCGGGCAACCAGTTCGGTGCGCCGGTGGTCATCCGCATGGCGACCGGCGCCGGACGACAGCTCGCCGCCCAGCATTCGCACAGCCTGGAGGGATGGTATGCGCACATCCCCGGCATCAAGGTGCTGGCTCCGGCAACGCTCGATGACGCACGCGGCATGCTGTGGACGGCCCTGCAGGATCCGGACCCGGTGCTGATCTTCGAGAACGTGATGCTCTACAACATGACCGGCAAGCTGGCGGCCGACGCCGGCCCGGTCGACATCGACAAGGCCGTGGTGCGCCGCGCCGGCAAGGACATCTCGCTCGTCACGTACGGCGGCTCGCTGTGGAAGACGCTGCAAGCCGCCGATGCGCTTGCGGCAGAAGGCATCGATGCCGAGGTGATCGACCTGCGCAGCCTGCGGCCGCTCGACGACGCGACGGTGATGGCGTCGGTGAGCAAGACCCGCCGGGCGGTGATCGTCGACGAGGGCTGGCGCACCGGCTCCCTGGCCGCCGAGATCTGCACGCGCATCGTCGAGCAGGCGTTCTGGGAGCTCGATGCGCCGGTCGGGCGGGTGTGCAGCGAGGAGGTGCCGATCCCCTATCCCCGCCATCTCGAGGAAGCGGCCATCCCACAGGCGCCCAAGATCATCGCGGCGGCGAAGGCCGCGCTCGGGCGGGCGTGAGCGGCCATGGTCGACTTCCGCATGCCCTCGCTTGGTGCCGATATGGAGGCCGGCACGCTGGTCGAGTGGCTGGTCAAGCCGGGCGACGTGGTGAAGCGCGGCGATGTTGTTGCGGTGGTGGAGACGCAGAAGGGCGCCATCGAGATCGAGATCTTCGACGCGGGGAAGGTTGAGCGCATCCTTGTCGACATCGACAGCAAGGTGCCGGTCGGCACGCCGCTCGCACGCATCCTGACGGACGAGGAGGCCGTGGGCGGCGGTGCGATCGCGGCCGTCCCCGTGCCGCCGGTCGCGGCGGCGCCGGCCGTGCCCGAGGG
>WBUN01000130.1 GCA_008933705.1 Hyphomicrobiaceae bacterium | reverse complement strand
CCCTGCAGGTCGAGCAGCGGGCGCGCCCGCCGCACACCGAGGTATGCGGCACGTCCTTCATGCGGCTGATCTCGAGCAGCGTCGGCCCGCACGGCACGCGCACGACCGGCCCGCCGCGATAGGTCACCTCCACCTTGGCGCCGGCCCTGCGCCACAGGGTCCGCGCGACGGGCACGGACAGCGCCAGCCCGAGCAGGAGGAGGAAGCCCACCGTCAGCCGATCGTGAAGGACCGACAGGCGGGTGCCGGCGGCGGCATCGGGCGCGCGCGAGGCCGCCTGCAGATCATGCCAACGGGCGGAATCGGAGACCTCGGCGGCAACCTGCCGGCCGGCCACAGAGAACCCCGCCAGCGCCGCAACGGGCAGCGCCACGGCGAGCGCAAACAGCACCGGGCGCACCTGGCGGTACCAGGAGGCGAGCCCCAGCCAATAGTGCAGGCCGATGCAGGCGTGCACCCACACGATGACGAGCATCGTCGAGAACATCCACGCGAAAGCCGGCCAGATGTTGGCGAGCTCGAAGGTGTAGGTGTCCTCGGTGCCGGCCAGCGTGGCGGCGCCGCGATTGTAGATGACGTGCGTGAGGAGCAGGAGCGGGACGGACAAGCCCGAGACGATCTGCAGGGCCTCCCAGACCGGCAGCTTCCAGGTCAGCCGCAGGGAGAGCTTGTAGAGGGCCAGGCCGATGTGCGTCAGGAAGGCGAACAGCAGAATGCCCGAGCCCAGCCACGAGCGCGTCACGACCTTGCGCCAGCCCTGCATGGCGTTCATCGCCTCGAGGCTGACGAGGCCGAGCGCATGGTTGAAAAAGTGAGTGGCGACAAAGGTGAAGAGGATGAGGCCGGTGATCAGCCTCAGCCGCTGCAACACGTCGCCGCGGGCCAGCACATGCATGGGGGGTCATTTCCTTGCCGAGGCGGATCATAGGGTAAGGCGGGGGCCCCTGCACAGGGTGATTGCCGGCACGGGAGGCGGGATGCCATAAGCTTCCCCGCCATGCTGAAAAAGATCCTGATCGCCAATCGCGGCGAGATCGCCGTCCGTATCATTCGCACCGCGCACAGGCTCGGGGTGAAGACCGTCGCCGTGTTCTCCGAGGCCGACCGCAGTTCGATGTTCGCCCAGATGGCGGACGAGGGGGTCGAGATCGGCCCTGGTCCCGCCGGCGAGAGCTATCTGCGGGTCGACAAGATCATCGCGGCTGCCAAGGCAACGGGGGCGGACGCCATCCATCCGGGCTACGGCTTCCTGGCCGAGAACGCCGACTTCGCCGAGGCGGTCGGCAAGGCCGGCATCGCCTTCATCGGGCCCTCGCCGGATGCCATGCGCCGCATGGGCGGCAAGGCCGAGGCCAAGACCATTGCGGCTGCCGCCGGCGTGCCGGTGGTGCCGGGCTACCAGGGCGAGAGCCAGACCGCCAAGGCGCTCGCCAAGGAGGCCAAGCGCATCGGCTACCCCGTCATGATCAAGGCCGTGGCCGGCGGCGGCGGGCGCGGCATGCGCCTGGTCGAGCGCGAGGAGGACCTTGCCGCCGCACTCGAGAGCGCGCAGCGCGAGGCGCAGGCGGCCTTCGGCGACAGGCGCATCCTGATCGAGAAGGTGGTCGTGCGGCCGCGGCACATCGAGGTGCAGGTGTTCGGCGACCGGCACGGCAACGTCGTGCACCTGTTCGAGCGCGACTGCTCCCTGCAGCGCCGCAACCAGAAGGTTCTCGAGGAGGCGCCGGCGCCCGGCATGTCACCCGAGCTGCGCGCGAAGATCACGTCGGCGGCGGTGGCGTGCGCCCGGGCCGTGAAGTACGAGGGCGCGGGCACGGTGGAGTTTCTCGTCGAAGGGGGCACGCTATCGGCGGACGCGCCCTGGTACTTCATCGAGATGAATACACGCCTGCAGGTGGAGCACCCCGTCACCGAGGAGGTGACCGGGCTCGACCTTGTGGAATGGCAGCTCCGCGTGGCCTCCGGGGAGAAGCTGCCGCTGACGCAGAGCCAGATCAGGCTCTCCGGCCACGCCATCGAGGCGCGGCTCAACGCGGAAGACCCCGCCAGCGGCTTCCTGCCGGCGACCGGGGAGATCATCGCGTTCGCCACGCCCGACATGCAGGGCCTGCGCGTGGAGACGGGGGTCGAGACCGGCTCGGTGATCTCGCCCTACTACGACTCCATGATCGCCAAGCTGATCGGCTTCGGTCCGGATCGGCAGGCGGCCATCGCGCGGCTGGCGGCGGCGCTCGAGGGCACGGTGGTCGCCGGGCCGAAGACCAATGCCGCGTTCCTGCACGCGCTGGCGACGCATCCTGCCTTCAAGAGCGCAGAGATGGATACGGGCCTCATCGCCCGTGAGCTCGATCGCCTCGCGCCGAAGGGGTTCGATGCGGAGGCGGCAGCCTTCGGCGTTGCGCACATGCTGCAGGGTGCGGCCGGGAGCGAACCGCCCTCTCCGTGGGGCGTGCAGGATGCCTTCCAGCTCGGGCCCCCGCGCCGGCAGGAGATGACCGTGCTCGTCGACGGTGCGGCGATGAAGGCGGATGTGCGCTGGGGGCCGGACGGGCCGATCGCCCGCGTCGACGGCGTCGAAGCCACGGCGGGGGTGGCGGGCAAGGCGCGCGCCATCAGGCACGGCGATGCCGTGCACGTGCTCTACGCCATGCACCAGATCGAGCTGCGGCGGCCGACGTTCGATGCCAGCGCGGTCGAGGACAACGGCGACGGCAGCACGGTGCGGGCGCCCATCGTCGGCCGCGTGGCCAAGATCTTCGTCAAGGAGGGCGATGCGGTCGCCAAGGGAGACCGCATCGCCGTGGTCGAGGCGATGAAGATGGAGCACGTGCTGCACGCGGTGCGCGACGGCATCGTGACCAAGGTCGCCGTCAAGGAGGACCAGCAGGTCATGCAGGGCGCGCTGGTCGCGGCCTTGAGCGAGGCATGAGGGGCCGCCTGGCCCTTACGCACTGTTGCGCTTGACGACAGGCCTCGGTTGGCGGCAAAAACAGTTTGCCGCTCAAACAATCGGCGATGGCTCCGCACCTGCATCCGCCAGCACCAGGACCGCGTCCTGATATGCCGAAGATCACCTTCATCGCGCACGATGGAACCGTGCACACCGTGGACGCCGAGATCGGTGCGACGGTGATGGAGACGGCGCTGCGCAACAGCGTCGGCGGGATCGTCGCGGAATGCGGCGGCTCCTGCACGTGCGCGACGTGCCTCGTGCATGTCGACGACGCCTGGGCGGGGCGTACGGGGGAACGCTCGGCGGAGGAGGAGGACATGCTCGACTTCGCTTTCGACGTGCGGCCGAACTCGCGCCTGTCGTGCCAGATCAAGGTCACCGACGATCTCGACGGCCTGGTGGTGCACACGCCGTCCTATCAAGGGCGCTGATCGTCCGGGCGGCGGCTGCGCCGCCTCTTCCCCAGCTTATGACGCAACGCCGCTCGCCCAGCGCGCAAGGATCGGCTAAACCGGACGCACGGCGGAGCGTGAGGAAGCATAGGAGCGTGCATGCCGCTGCATCTCATCAAGCTGTGCGTGGGGGCGGACTCCATCGAGGACCTTGCCGCCTGGCAGGCGGAGCGCCTCAAGCAGATGAAGAAGGCCGGCGAGAAGAAGCCGCGACTGTTCCATCGCACCTTTCAGACGCCGAAGCGACGTGCCGAGCTGCTGGACGGCGGCTCGCTCTATTGGGTGATCAAGGGCATCGTGCAGGTGCGCCAGCCGCTGCTCGATATCGCCGAAGGCACCAGGGACGATGGCACGCCGTGCTGCCTGCTCGTCTTCAAGAACGAGCTGGTGCCGGTGCGGCCTGTGCCGCGGCGCGCCTTCCAGGGCTGGCGCTACCTCAGTCCCGACGAGGCGCCCGAGGATCTGGTCGGCAGGTCGGCCGGCGACGTCGGCGCCATGCCGCCCCGGCTGCGCAAGGAGCTGGCCGAGCTGGGCCTGATTTGACGGGTGGGCCCAGGTCACCGGGCCGCGCGGGCAATGCTCGCCGCAGATCACGCCCGCAGCCGCGCGCGGCATTCCAGCGGCCCGCACACCTCCGTTGCGAAGTGTCCTGGGTTCCCGCCTGCGCGGGAATGACGTCACGTGAGGTTCCCCTTCCGGCTGGAACGGTCCTCCGTGGTGAGCCTGTCGAACCACGGCCGGCGCGGCCGCCCTTCGACGCGCTCAGGGCGGAGCGGGGTGTGCGATGCGGGCCGGGAATGACGTCACGTGAGGTGCCCCTTCCGATTGGAACGGTCCTCCGTGGTGAGCCTGTCGAACCACGGCCGGCACGGCCGCCCTTCGACGCGCTCAGGGCGGAGCGGGGTGTGCGACGCGGGCATGACGTCCGTGTTGGACGATCGGTTCGGATTTCACTGCGATGGCGAGGCACTCGCGAGCCCCACCCTCCGACGTCACCCCCGCGAAGGCGGGGGGCCAGGTCACCGGGCCGGGCGGGCCACGTTCGCCGCAGATCACCCCCGCGGCTGCGCGCGATATTTCAGCGACACGCACACCTGAGTTGAGACGTGATCTGGGTGCCCGCCTACGCGGGCATGACGTCACGTGAGGGGCCCCTTCCGGTTGGAACGGTCCTCCGTGGTGAGCCTGTCGAACCACGGCCGGCGCGGCCGCCCTTCGACGCGCTCAGGGCGGAGCGGGGTGTGCGACGCGGGCATGACGTCCGTGTTGGATGGTCGGTTTG